>NZ_WTEX01000002.1:0-134868 GCF_009795845.1 Gilliamella sp. Lep-s35
AGAATTTATTTTGCTCATCGGACACGCATTTTGTTAAAATGAAAGCCGATGAGTAATATGTGTCTGTCAGATTAAGTTTGAGCTATTATACATGAAGTGTAAACAACATGATGTTTTACTACAACTTATTTATTTTTCTTCATTTTCATATCAACCACCATACGGCCCCGAATTTTACCTGCTTTCATTTCATCGATCATGTTGTTGATATCTTCCAATGGTCTTTTTTCAACTATTGGTACAACTTTACCTTCTGCACTAAAACGAAATGCTTCAGCCAAATCTTCACGAGTCCCCACCAGTGAACCTAAAACTTGAATACCATCTAATACTGTTTTAGGAATGCTCAAATCCATATTTTCAGAAGGTAGACCTAATGCAACCACACGCCCTAAAGGTCGCACTGAATTGATAGCTTGATTGAACGCTGTTTTAGTCACAGAAGTTACAACAGCGCCATGAACGCCACCATCAGTATGCTTTTTAATATAAGCACCAACATCTTCAACTTTTTTAGGATTAACAACTAAATCAGCGCCTAAGGTTTTACATAATTCTAATTGGCTATCACTATTACTGATTGCAACTACTTTATTGTTAAACACTTTTTTACCGTATTCAATTGCGAGTGTTCCTAATCCACCAATACCAAAAACAGCAAGCCATTGTCCTGGTTTAGTATCCGCCACTTTAATGCCTTTATAGGTAGTCACTCCAGCGCAAGTGACACTAGTTGCTTGTGCAGGATCGAGCCCTTCTGGCACTTTAACTGCATAATCAGCCTTAACAATACACTGTTCTGCCATACCACCATCGACAGTATAACCAGAGTTTAAAGCGCTTCGGCAAAATGTTTCATTGCCTGAAATACAATACTCACAAGTACCACACCCGGCATGAAACCAAGCAATACTAACTCGATCTCCGATTTTCAGACTTTTTACATCAGGAGCGATTTTGGTCACAATCCCTACGCCTTCGTGACCAATAACGCGCCCTGGCTTTTTACCAAAATCGCCAGCAGCAACATGGAGATCGGTATGGCAAAGGCCACAATATTCAACATCAACAAGCGCTTCCCCGGCTTCTAAAGGACGAACTGGAATATCTTTAATTTCGACTTGTCCATCACATTCTTGTTTGATAACAGCAGCTTTCATATTTTTCTCCTAAATAATTTTAAAGTTAAAATATAATTGATTCTCATTCTAAACGAATTATTTTGAAAAAATATGAGTAATTTCACAAAATTATAAAAAAATAATTATTTCTATAGTTGTGTACTTATTATGTAATATTTGCACAATTATCCGCTTTTCAGGTTATTTTTGTAAAAAATATTCAGGATTCTATGCCGTTTGGTTATCAAAAAGCTGAAAATAGCGATAGAGCCTTTAACCTTTAAACAGCGTTATACGCCACGCCATCAAGAAACGCAAAATTTTTCCAACCGATAACCTCAGTTAAAAAATCATCTATTTAGCAATACAACAAACTTTAGAAAAATGGACTATGCCGCTCCAAAACTAGAAAAGTGCAATAAGTTGGTTTATTATAGAATTTGGTGACAGAATCAACTGTCACCTTTAACGGGTAAGCACATAAAATTTGGGATTAGGTCAATTATAAAATTATTTTACCAGCATTTTTATCTAGTGTTGCTTGACCAATTCCTGAAACTTCTTTTAACTGCTCAACAGAAACAAAAGGCCCAAATTTTTCCCGATATTCGATAATTTTCTGAGCTTTATTTGCCCCAATTCCAGTCAATACTTTTGATAATTCTTCTGCTGTTGCGGTATTAATATTTACCTGAGCAATTTGCTTCTGTTCCTTCTTAATTGGTGAAGATGTTATAGGAGTCGAATCAGCAAAACTTATATTTGGAAAAATGAAACTAGATAACAGAATAAATAATAGTGAAAATATTTTCATTTGATTAACCTCTAAAAATAGTTACGCAAGTAAATTTGCGTAATAACTATCTCACTTAATCAGATAAAAAAATTTTATGAATTATAAAAATGGGAAAAGTCACCTAAGTGACTTTTCTTTTTTTCAATTATTGCTACTATTTTGAGAACTCAATCACAAATTAGCATCAGGCATAATTTCTATCTTAACCTTAGAGCGTATATCTGCTGCAAGATAATAATGCGTATTATTAATGAATTTAGGTAACAATTCAGAAGAAATATCATTATAGTCTTTCGGTGTGTCTACCTTAGTTAGCACAACAATGTAAGCATTTTTATCATCCAAAAATTCTACACCGTAAACAGGTTTATTCTCTACTGAAGGATTTAAATTAAAAACCATATCAATAACTTGTTTATTAAGTTCGGTTGAATTTCGATTCAAAGTATAATTCTTTGCAAACTGCACATTTTTAGCTTTTCCTGTTTCGTTCAATTCCGTCAATATATTATCAACACTAGATTTGAATTTATTCTGAGTCATTTCGGTAACAAGTTTTTTATGGATGTCATCTTTAACTTCATCAAATGATGCTATTCCTTCAGGACGATAATCAATTGTTTGTACAACAAAATCATATTTCCCATAATTTCTATCAACAGGTATTAAATCAGAAATGTTACCCGTCGTTTTACCATCAATAATCATTTCTTCACTAAATATTACATCTCTCACTTCAGGATAAGAGGCAATTGAAAACTTATCATCGAAAGTAATCCAATCTGAAGTATTTACTTCCAATCCAACTTTGCTAGCAAGCTCTTCAATGCTATTAGGCGATTGACTCAATGCAGTTCTAATTTTACTTTCTTCATTTTCTAATGCTTGCTTAAGTTTTTGGTTAAAGAGTTCTGAATGAATTTGATACCTTATGTAATTAAAATCCATAACCTTCTTAGGTTGGATACCATCTAATTTCACTATTGCATAACCGTTATCAATATTGATTGGTGACGAAATTTGTCCTATCTTTTTCAACTTAGCATCTTTAAATACTTGAGGTAAAGAATCATCATCAGCAAACCATCCCAATGAACCATTTTTACCATATGGAGAAATACTTTGATTTTGATTCACTGTTTTAACAATATTTTCAAAACTAGTCTTAGCAGAAGAAAGATTTTTTGCAATATTATTAGCTTGTTCTTTATCGGTAACAAAAATTACACTATAAGCTTTTTTAGCTGGATATGAATAAGCTTTAATATTTTTATCATACTCGTTTCTAAGCTCGCTTTCTGGAACATCAATTGTTTTTCTTATTGTATCTTCAGAAGTCAAAATATATTTAACTTTTACGCGCTCATTTTTAAAAAACGCTTTTAAATGTTCGTTATAATATTTTTGTTCATCATCGAACGTGATAGTTGACTCATCAATATCACTTACAGAAGTATTAACCGAAGTAGCGTATACTTTTCTTGTCTGATTTTTAAGTAAAGATATTTCAGAATCAATTGGCAAAACAAAATTACTATTTGTTAAGGAATTAACAAGCTGTTGTTGCTGTAATACCGTTTTTATAACTTCAGCATAACTATCTGAAGTCAAGCCATTCTCAGCCAAAGTTTCTAAATATGTTTGATTATCAAATTGTCCATTTTTGAAAAAAATACTTTGTTTCTTAATAAAATTTTCAATCTGATCATGACTAATAGCTATACCAATCTCTTGTGAAAATTTATAAGCTAAATAATTATCAATTTGATGAGATAATACCTTACGGCGTATCTGTTTAATAAAATAACTACTGCCACCAGATTTTTCTATTTCTGCTTTAGCTTGTGCTTCAAATCCTGCTCGGCTAATACCTTCACCATCAACTTTTGCAATGTATTGTTGTTGATCTCGTACACTATTTTTACTACCACCAAAGCCTAAAAATCCGACGCCAGTAAAAATAAAACATACAATAATTATTGCAAAAATAATCTTAACAACAATACTATTTGCTGCTGTTCGGATTGTTTCCATCATTTCTTGCGATTCTCCATATACCTAATGTTGAACTTTGCAAGTATAGCATATTTAGCTAAATTGGCTATTAACATAATGTTGAGCTTAAAAAAAAGATCAACCAAAGTTGATCTCAGATTGATGAGTTTAACTCACGTTTTTATTACTATTTTCTTAGCAACCCACCTAAGATATCGGCTGCTTTTGATTTAGATTTTGAATGTTCTTTAGAATTATGATTATCTAATTTGTCACGGAGTTTTTCTAAACGTTCTTGTAATTTATCACTTATAACATCGGTAAGTAATTTACTCATATCAATTTGGTAATGAAGTTTAGTAAATTGGCCATAAATACGTAGTGGTATTGTCAACTTTTGTAGTTTTGCAATCGTTTCATTTTTAGCGTTCCAACCACCTAACATTTTCAAGTTCAAATTAATATCCAAGTCCCGTTTTAATATTCCAACTTGCCCTGAACCATTAATAACATCAAGTGTTTCAGAATTAGCATTTAATGTTGAAAACTCCAAGTTACCTTGCTTCAAATAGCCATTAACCGTAATTTTATGAAATTCGGTATATTTTTTTTGATTTTCTGGTGTTATGGCTTCTTTAGAATATTTAGCTGCTGCATTTTGGATGATGCTTTGAATATTTAAATTATTGAGTCTTGCATTCGTCACAACAATAGCAAGATTCCCTTTTAAGCTAGCTAAAAGTGCTGAACCAACTAGACTATTACTTTCTAAATCCCCTGTAGCGTTAAATAAACCTTCAAGATCATGTGCTATATCTATTTGGTGAAAAAATGAATTTAAATCAATATTAGTTATTTTAGTATTAAGCTTCATTAGGGTATTTTTTTGTTTGCCATTTGCTAAACCCGTTGCAACTATACGACCTTTGGCAAAATCAAAACTAATATTTTTAAATATTGCAATACCGTCATTATTAGTAATATCAACATCAATATTATTTAATCTTATTTTGTTAGCATTGAACTGTTTAATACTTAACTTAGCTTTAGCATCAAAAGTATTTAAAAAACTTAATTCATTATTGGTTTTTGTGATATTTGATACCACCGGTGATGTTTGTTGAGTCGGCGCATTTTCATTTGATTTTTCATCTATTTTTAAAAATGAATAAAGATCAATTTTATCTGAATTTACCTGAAAATCTATATATGGTTTACTGGCTAAATCAGCATTGATATAGCCAGTAAAATAATTTTCATTAACTGAAAAAGATAAATTTTGGCTTTTTAACGACCTTGGGGCCTGTTGATAGTTAAATACGCCATTTATATTGCCTTTAAGTTCTTTGGCCGAGTTAGCAATGCCTTTATATGTGAAATCAAACTTTTTTAAGTCAATTATTGCTTGTTCCGGAAATTGATTTAGATCGACATTAGCACGTGCTATATACGATAAATTTTGTTGGTTTTTATCTATATTACCACTTAAATCAATGGAAATATTTTTATTATTATTTTGTTCTATTATCAGATTAATATTTCTAAAATTAATTAAATCGTTTTTATGTTTGAACACCACTGTACTATCAACAACTTCAAATTTATTTAAACTAAATTGCCAATTAGATGATTTTTTTGAATCTTTCGAGTTAGTTGATTCATTAGTAGAATTAGATGGTGTTTTAGCTCCATTTGTTGTAATAGTTCCTTTACTTTCATCAGTAATATTGATGGTTGCTGATCTTATAAATATATTTTTAACTGATAATTTTTTTGAGAAAAGAGGCAATAACTCAACATCAAGTCTCATATTATCTGCTGTTAAAATAGGTTTAGCTGCATCAGTCTCAGATAGTTTTACTGAATCGGTTAAAATACTCACTTGTGGCCATATATGCCAACGCAAATTACCATCAATAGATAATTCATAACCTGTTTTATCTTTCACTGTATCTGAAATAAATCCGCGAAAGTTGTTAGGATCTACAAAAATAATAAGTGAAAAAATGCTAATTAAAATAGCTAGAATTAAGGCAAATAGAATAATCAATATTTTTTTGATCATATTAAAGTTCCTTTATTAAGGCATATAAAATGCTTAGTCTTTATCAATACGACTGGCAACTGCTCCATGTTGGTCTTTATATTTTGCATCTTGCCTTCGATTATATGGTCTTGCAGCAGATCCTGTTAGTGTTTCAAAACTGAGTGCTCCGATTGTCATGCCAGGTCTAAGTGCTAATGGAATTTTTCCTGAATTGTAAAATTCTAACACAATCTGTCCCTGCCAACCAGGATCGATACGATGAGCTGTAACGTGAACCATAAGCCCTAGTCTGGCAAGCGATGAACGGCCATCTAACCAACCAACCAAATCATCAGGAATAGTGACTGATTCTAATGTTACCGCTAATGCTAATTCACCAGGGTGCAAATAAAAAGCATCACCTTCCGGTAAGACTATTTCCTCGCTCATTACTCGTTCTAGCACTGCTGATACTTCTTCTTTAGGTCCACTTAAATCTATATAGGGTGTGGTATGTTCCCGAAAAGTTCGAAATTGATTGCCCAATCTAACATCAACCGTTGCACCATTGATACAACTTGCTGCGGGTTGTGGTGTTATTTTTAATTTACCATTTTGTAAATATGCTTCGATATCTCTGTCACATAATCTCATGAGTTATCCTTAATTCAAGCTTATATTACCTTATTCTAACAGGTTCTTTTAATGGCGTCGATGTTAGTTGCTTAAGGTTTTAGTACCCATGCACGTCCATAATGGTTATAGTATCCCGCTAATTTTCCTGGTTTATCACCAACTCCTAAATAAAGGTCAAAATGTTGACCTTTTATAGCTCCACCAACATCAAGAGCAACCATAAGTCGAGTTTCTCGTCTACCTCGATATTGGCCATCATCATCAAGAAGTGGTACATCAACTAATACTACAGCTCCTATAGGAATGATCGATTTATCTGAAGCAACCGATGCGTTTGCCACTAAAGGTACTTCAGCAGCACCTATGACCTCGGCATTATATTGTGGTTTGAAAAAAACAAATGAACGGTTTTGAATTAATAAAGATTTAAGTTGTTCTTCGTTTTGATTTTCTGCCCAATCTTTAATTGATTGTATGGACATGTTTTCTTTTGTTATTTCACCTTGCTCAACTAATAATCTTCCTATACTTGAATAACCATGATTATTTTTACCTCCATAGCAAAAAAAGACTAAAGGTGAACCATCTTCAAAATCAATATAAGCACTACCTTGCACTTCCATAATAAAGTTATCCATTAAAGAGTTACTATAAGCGATTTCAAGATCCTTTCCTGCTAATGCACCATTATAAATTTGCTCACGATTGGGTAATTGCTCTCCACTACTAGTGGGCATTTTGTAGATAGGATATTTAAATTCTGCTGTTGGTTGATGTCTTGCTTTGATTATTGGCGTGTAATAACCCGTTAAATGTACATTACCGTATCCATCTTGTCCAACCATTTCATAACTATTAAGTCCAACTTTATCAAATTCATCAGTTTTTAAAGAACGATTAATCCATTCATTTATAGCTTTATATATATGTTCATTTTTACGATACAAAGCAGGAGATGACGATTTAATTTTTTCAACTTGGATAATATAGTCTGATACATTGACAGGGATATTTAATTGAGGATGACTGATATTTAGTGGTAAAGATAGTTGTCCATCTTTATATTGTTGACCCTGAGCAGTTGGTTTATTGGTATTTTTTAGGATAATGATTAGAAGAAATAAAATAAATAAAATGCATAAAAAATAAAAACGATAATAACGAATGTTTTGTTTCATTTGAGTAAATAATCATAATAAGTTAAAAAATACTATTATTTATGCTACACAATTCTATTATAAGAAACTACCAATAAATATAATGTAGTTATAAAAATTTTTCATAACAATTAGGCTTGCGATATTATGCTATAGACTTTATAGTCCTATCATCCTAAAAATTATGAAAATAAAAGGAAATAATAGCGATGAGCATTACATCCTCAAAACATGATCTAAAGCGTAACCTTTCTAATCGCCATATTCAATTAATCGCAATTAGTGGCGCAATTGGTACCGGCTTATTCATGGGCTCAGGAAAGACTATCAGCCTTGCAGGGCCTTCTATTATTTTTGTCTATATGATTATTGGTTTCATCTTGTTTTTTGTTATGCGTGCGATGGGTGAAATCCTTCTCTCTAATCTAAATTATAAATCATTTAGTGATTTTTCTAATGATCTTTTAGGTTCTTGGGCTGGATTTTTTACTGGTTGGACTTATTGGTTTTGTTGGGTTGTAACAGGGATTGCAGACGTTGTTGCCATTGCTGGATATGCTCAACATTGGTTTCCCGAGTTACAGTCATGGATACCAATGCTGTTAACGGTTGTTTTGCTATTAACTTTAAACTTATTAACAGTAAAAATGTTTGGTGAAACAGAGTTTTGGTTTTCAATGATTAAAATTATTGCAATTTTAGCCTTGATTGGTATTGGACTTGTACTGATTTTAACTGCGTTTCATTCCGAGCAAACTAATACCACCGCTGCATTTTCCAATCTATGGGAATACGGTGGATTTTTCCCTCATGGTGCTATGGGCTTTTTTGCAGGCTTTCAAATTGCGATTTTTGCTTTTGTGGGAATTGAATTAGTTGGTACAACAGCAGCAGAAACAGTCGATCCGAACAAAAATTTACCACGAGCCATTAATTCTGTGCCTGCGCGTATTATTTTTTTCTATGTTTTTGCTTTAATCATTATTATGAGTGTAACACCGTGGGAATTAATTTCGCCAAACAAAAGTCCTTTTGTTGAGTTATTTACCTTAATTGGTCTGCCTGCTGCAGCAAGCATCATTAATTTTGTCGTACTAACATCTGCAGCATCTTCAGCTAATAGTGGTATCTACTCAACAAGTAGAATGCTATTTGGACTGGCTAAAAAACAAGATGCTCCAGAACCCTTTGGTAAGTTATCCAGTCGTTCGGTGCCAGCAAATGGTTTATTATTTTCGTGTAGTTGTTTATTTGGCGGCGTTGTATTGATTTACTTAGTACCTAATGTCATGGAAGCCTTCACCATAGTCACTACAATTTCAGCTATTTTATTTATGTTCATTTGGTCGATGATTCTTATTTCTTATATTGCTTATCGTCGTAAAAAAGATAATTTGCATCAGCAATCTCAATTTAAAATGCCAGGTGGAATTTTGATGAGTTATGTTTGTTTAGTTTTTTTTGCTTTTATGATTGTGTTACTTAGTTTTGAGGCTGATACTCGTCAAGCGCTAGTGGCTACACCTATTTGGTTTATTATTTTAGGGATCAGTTATTATATTCGCTCTTTAAAACGTACTTAACTCTAATAAATGGCAGGGGGACCTGCCTATGATTTATATAACATTAATTTTGATCTTTTTCTGGCCAAATAATACTAGCAATAATGCCTAAAGTTAGTATACCTAAAATGATATAAAGACTTGTAGTTGCATCTATATTAATACCATATCCAAATAGGTGATGACTTGCATTTAACGCTAATTTTCCTGCAATAAAAAAAAGTAAGCAGGTAACCGCTTTACCAATGTGAACTAAATATTGCTTCATTGCTTGTAAAATAAAATACATTGTTCTAAGGCCTAAAATGGCAAAAATCATGGCACTATAAACGATTAACGGTTCTTGACTAACAGCGATCACAGCAGGAACTGAATCAAATGCAAACATGACATCACTAAGTTCAATGACAACAATACATAAAAATAGTGGTGTAGCATAAAAAAAACTTTTAGGTATTTTACCAACTAAATTACTATTTTCAGGTTTTGTAAGTTCTGCATCAAGTTGCTTTTGTGATAATAAAAAACGATGGCCAACAATTTTTGGATAAGATGGAAAAATACGTTTGGCGATGCGGAAAGCAAAGTGATTTGAGTAATCTTTTATATTTTGTTCATTGTCTTGATTTCTCAACATCATTACTCCTGTGCAAGCAACCAAAATTGAAAACACAAATTCCATCCAAGGACCTAAATATAGCAATCCTGTACCAAGGATAACAAATATGGCACGAAATATAATAGCACCAATAACTCCCCAATAAAGTAATCGATGGCGATAATTATTTGGTACTGAAAACCATGAAAAAATCGCCATAATTACAAACAAATTATCGACTGATAAAGCTTTTTCAAGAACGTAGCCTGTAATAAATAAACTTGCTACCTCTCGGCCATGATGGATGTACAAAAATAGAGCAAATGCTAATGCAACTATTACCCAAAATACTGACCAGATAATAGCATTGTTTAAACTGATAGATTTATCGCTATGATGGGCGTATAAATCAATAATAATTGCAGCCAAGGCTAGTCCAATAAATACCAACATCGTTTCTATTGGAAAACCTAATGAATGTTGAATCATAATTATATTACCTAGTTTCAAAAGTTATATGGGGTTAATTTTGCTTTTTGTTATGTTGCATTTTTCAATCGTACATAATTATAAAAGTGCTTGAGTATATATTGCTAGCTAAATCAAAAAAAGTTATATTTGCAACTCATATTTAACTGTTTTTATTTAATAACATTTTGAGCCAATATTCATGATAAAATTCAAGGTAATTATTTTTTTCCTTTTCTCTTTTTTTTCTGGATTATTAAATGCACAACCAGTAGAACCTTATCTATCTTCTTTACCTAAAGGAAGTGATTTATCCATTTTGGTTCAATCGGTGGGGACTAAACCTAAGACAATAGCAAAATATAAAAGTGATCAATTTAAACAACCAGCAAGTACTCAAAAGCTCATAACTGCTTTAGCCGCTCAACTTGAGCTAGGCAGTGATTTTCGATTTATAACGCGCATACAAACCAATGGTTCAATAAGTAAAAAACAGTTAAATGGTGATTTAATTATTCAATTAAGTGGTGATCCAACGTTTACTCGAGCTCAATTAAAAAATATGATTGCGACTTTACGTCAAAAAGGTATTGAAAAAATTGTAGGAAATGTGATTTTAGATACTTCAATTTTTACAAGCCATGACAAAGCTCAAGGGTGGTCATGGAATAATTTAACAGCTTGTTATAATGCCTCTCCATCGGCAGCAATTATTGATGATAATTGTTTTTACGCAACTGTGACACCTGGGAAAGTAGGCGAAAAAGCTTCTATTTCCGGACCTTCTAATATTCCTGTTGTGGTTATCGGGAGTGTAAAAACTATCGCGAAAAATAGTAAAGACATCAATGATAGGTATTGTGAATTAGATGTTAATTATTCATATAAAAATCGATATTATCTATCAGGCTGTGTTGCTGCAAGTTCAGATAAAATACCGTTAAAATTTGCGGTGATTGATGGTGTTGAGTATTTTTCTACTATTTTAAAAAATGAACTTAAATTACAAAAGATAACTTATACAGGATCGCTCTTTGAAATTAATCAAAAAAGTAACTCAACGTTAACTTTATTAGCTTCGAACCAATCAGCGCCACTTTCTGATTTATTAACAGTGATGCTCAAAAAATCTAATAATTTGTATGCGGATATTATTTTTAGAACTTTAGGAGCGCATTATTATAATGTCCAAGGTACATGGCGTAATGGTGGTGATGCCGTTAAACAAATTTTACGCAAAAAAGCGGGGATTGATCTTGAAAACTTAGTTATTGCTGATGGTTCAGGTTTATCTCGTTTAAACTTGGTGAGTGCTGATAAATTAATGGAAGTTTTACAATATATTGCCGCCCATGACAAACAATTAAAAATTATTGAAAAGCTACCAATTGCAGGGGTTGATGGAACTTTACAAAATCGCAAGAGCTTTAACCAAGCACCTTTTAAGGATTCGATACGTGCTAAAACAGGTTATATTCAAGGATGCTATAATTTAGCTGGATTTATACAAAAATCTGATGGTAAATATATGGCTTTTGTTCAGTTATTATCGGGTTACCATGCGGATCGTCAAACTGGTCCTAAAAATAGTGCAATTATGCGTTTTGAATCGGAATTTTATAAAAATTTTATTAACTAATTTTTAGGAAAAAGCCGAGTTGTGTACACTTGATGATTAAAATAATCCTATAAAAACGCATAAGGCTTTCTTCTTGAAATCGCTTTATGGGGGGGATTAACGGTATAATATGCAGAAACAACTCATATTGTTTCTGCATATTACCGTAATTTATTAAATTACGGTAATAAATGCGAGGGATCTATACATATAAATTAATTAAAAAATCCCTTAATTTAGCAAAATCATCAGGCATATAATGAGAAAGTAACGTCATATCAGCTCGCTCTGCTAATTCTTTAGGCAATGAAACTGATTTACCTAAAATATCTTCAACCACTTCTTTAAATTTAGCAGGATGTGCCGTACCTAAAAATAGTCCATATTCACCCTCTTGTAACTGATCACGCAGTGCTCGATAAGCAATTGCACCATGAGGTTCAGATAAGTAACCTTTTTGATCAAGTTCACAAACAGTTTGCTTAGCAACTTCATCCGAAACAGTAGCATGACCGAGTGATTTAAGATCCCATCCCTCACGCTTATAAATCTCTTCGATACGGGGCCAGTTATTTGGTTGGCTTACATCCATTGCATTCGATAATGTTGCAATGGTTGTGTGAGGTTCCCACTTACCGGTTTCTAAATAACGAGGCACGGTATCATTGGCATTCGTTGCGGCAATAAAGCGTTTAATAGGTAGTCCCATTGTTTTCGCAAGTAGACCTGCTGTTAAGTCACCAAAATTGCCACTCGGTACAGAGATAACCAGCTGTTCACGTTGGGTTGATGTGAGTTGTGCAAAAGCTTCAAAATAGTAACAGATTTGTGCTAATAATCGGCTAATATTAATTGAGTTAGCGGAGTTTAAACCGATTGTTTTTTTCAAATCTTCATCATCAAATGCTTTTTTAACTAAGGCTTGACACGCATCAAAGTCACTTTGAATAGCAATTGTATGTATATTATCACCTAAAGTACAAAATAACTTTTCTTGTAATGGACTAATTTTACCTTCTGGGTATAAAATCACGACGCGAATATTTGGTAAATGATAAAACGCATGAGCAACAGCCGCACCAGTATCGCCAGAAGTAGCAGTCAAAATAGTAATTTTTTTGTCAGCAGCAACTTGCACTAAAGCTTGCGCCATAAAGCGTCCACCAAAATCTTTAAATGCTAATGTTGGTCCATGATATAGTTCTAATGAACCAATGTCTGCTTCCACAGAAGTTACTGGAGCAGGGAATTGAAATGCATTTTTAACAAGTCTATGCATATCATCACAGCTAATCTCATCACCAATAAAAGCAGATAAGATTTTGGCACTTCGTGTAATGAAATCAAGTTTTAATAACGACTCAATTTCGGATGATGAAAATTTAGGTAATTGTTGAGGAAAGAATAAACCTTGTCCTCTTCCTAATCCTTGTTGAACTGCTTGTGCAAAGCTAACTTGCTGGGAATGATCTTTTAAGTTATATAATTTCATAATATTTTCCGGTTATCTTTATGCTTTACTTCTGTACTTTTACTGATATCAATCTAATCAATAAAAATTGGAGTTTTTTCTAGATTTAGACCTATCTTTATAATAAAAAAACTAAATAACTCTTGCACCTTGAGTATCAATTTTACAAATATGAGTAAAACCTTCATCATTTTGCAAATAATATTTTTTAAGTAATAATTCAATTTGCTGAGCTGTTTCAAGTTTATCGGCAATCACAAACATTGTTGGCCCTGAACCTGAAATCCCCGATGACAAAGCACCAAGTTGCTTAACCCGTTTTTGAGTTTCATCAAAATTAGGTAATAATTGTTTACGATAAGGCTCAGCAATATTATCAAAAAGCATTGTGGCAGCCAGCTTAGGTTGTTTGGTATAACAAGCATGCAAAAATCCCCCCACATAGCGACCATGTGCTACACAATCAGACCTTTGATATTGAGCAGGTAAAATTGCACGTGCTTCAGCCGTTGATACCTTTATTCCTGGATAAGCCATCACCCAATACCAATCATCAAAATGCGGAATCGACTCACTAATAATACCCATCTCATTAAGAATAAGTTGCATCCCACCTAAATAGCATGGCGCAACATTATCATAATGCACACTGCCCGAAATACGACCTTCAAGTTCTCCCATCATGGATAACATTTCAAATTCATTAAAAGGTTTATCAAAAAACTCATTTAATGCAACTAATGCACCAACTACTGAGCACGCACTTGAACCTAAACCAGAGCCAATTGGCATATTTTTTTCAAGAGTCATACTAACAGGTAAAGTTTTACCCATTGCTTGACAAAATCGCTGCCAACATTGAAATACAATGTTACATTTTGGATCACGTGGTAGCTTTTTGACAAATTGACCTTTGCAAGTAAGAGAAAATTCGTTAGCAGATTCAACCGTAATACAGTCACCAAGCATAGCGCCACTAATCGGGCTAATTGCTGCGCCCAATATATCAAAACCAACGCTAATATTAGCCATTGATGCAGGCGCATAAACAGTTAAAGATTTATAACTCATTTAACCTCCAATTTTACCTGATGTTGTACGTAAAATATCAGCAAAAACACCTGCTGCAGTAACATCATTACCAGCACCATAACCACGTAATACAAGTGGAATAGGTTGGTAATAACGAGTATAAAAAGCTAAGGCATTTTCACCATTTTTAATTTTATAAAGAGGATCTTCGCTATCGACAGCTTCAATTCTAACACTACATTGATGGTTTTCTATGCTACCCACATAACGTAGTACTTTACCTTCTTTTGCTGCTTGTTCAGATTTTACTTTAAATTCTGCATCTAGCTGCGGTAATTTAGCCATAAACTCATCAATGCTACCTTGTGCATATTCAGCAGGTAAAACCGATTCGACATTGATCTGATCCAATTCTAATTGTAAACCTGATTCTCTAGCTAAAATAAGTAACTTTCTAGCTACATCGGTTCCAGATAGATCGTCTCGAGGATCAGGTTCAGTAAAACCTTTCTCTTTAGCCAATTTAGTTGCTTCAGATAGTGACATGCCTTCGTCAAGTTTACCAAATATAAAAGAAAGCGATCCTGATAGAATTCCCGAAAACTTGATTAACTCATCACCTGCATTAAGTAGATTTTGAAGATTTTCAATTACCGGTAACCCAGCCCCTACATTGGTATCATATTGGAATTTACGCTTACTTTTTGCAGCTTCTTGACGTAAGCGTAAATAGTAGGCCATTGAGCTGGTATTTGCTTTTTTATTTGGTGTAACGACATGAAAGCCATTAGCTAAGAAATCAGCGTATTTGTCAGATACTTCGCTACTAGAAGTGCAATCAACGAGAATCGGATTAAGTAATCGATTAGATTTGGCAAACTCAATAATACTATCTAATGAATATTTAGTATCACTTTGTTTGATTTGATCACGCCAATTACTAAGATCAATACCGTCTCTATTGGTTATGCTGTGTTTAGAGTTAAACAAACCACATACTCGCAAATCAATCTGTTTGTTTTTAAGCCATTTTTGTTGACGTCCGATTTGGTCGACAAGCGCACCACCAACCCCACCGACACCAATAACAAAGACATCAAGCATTTTATCAGTACCAAATAACATTTGATGCGCAACACGAACGCCCATTACAGCAACATCATTATCAACTACAACTGAAATTGAGCGTTCAGATGAACCTTGTGCTATAGCAATAATATTAATATTAGCTCTGGCTAATGCTGTAAAGAAATTAGCTGATAAACCACGTAAGGTACGCATGCCATCGCCCACTACAGAGATAATAGCAAGCCTTTCAATTACCTCGATCGGTTCAAGTAATCCATCTTTTAATTCTAAATAAAACTCATCACTTAAAGCTTCTTCTGCACGATAAAGTTCTGTTTGTGGCACACAAAAACTAATGCTGTATTCAGATGATGATTGAGTAATAAGTACAACTGAAATGCCAGCATAAGACATCGCAGAAAAAACACGTGCCGACATACCAACCATACCTTTTAATCCTGGGCCTGATACATTGATCATTGCCATATTATTTAAATTAGTGATCCCTTTTACAGGTGTGGTTGAGTCAACAACATTGGCACCAATAAGTGTTCCTGGCGCATCAGGATTATTGGTATTTTTAATTAAACAAGGAATCTGAAATTGGGCAATAGGTAAAATAGTTCTTGGATGAAGGACTTTGGCACCAAAATATGAAAGTTCCATCGCTTCTTGATAAGACATTGTTTTTAGTAATTTGGCATCTGGCACAATACGGGGATCACAAGTATAAACGCCATCAACATCGGTCCATATTTCACAGCTATTTGCTCTTAAACAAGCTGCTAATACGGCTGCAGAATAATCAGAACCATTTCGCCCAAGCACAACTAATTCACCTTTTTCATTACCGGCGGTAAAACCAGGCATTAGTATAAAATTGTCTTGTGGAATGTGCATTTCAGAAATTCGATGAGTCGACTGTGGTATATCAACAGTCGATTCTAAATAATCACCTTCTGCAATAAGCATAGCAACAGGATCTATTACCGTGATCATATGCCCTCTTGCTTTGAGAAGTTCTTGCATAATAGCAATTGATAGCTTTTCTCCACGGCAAATAATTGATGCATTGATACTATCAGGACATTGACCGAGTAAACGGATACCTTCAAGTAATTGCTTAACATGATTTAATTCATTAAGAGCAAAATGCTTCATCTCTTCATAAGCAAAATTAGGTTGAGCTTTTGCAAGACCTGCTAATAGATCTGCAAATATTTTTTCAGCATCATAAATGTTACTTTTGATATCTTGCCCAGCAATCGTTTTTTCAACCATGGCTACTAAATGGTTGGTAATTTTAGCAGGTGCCGATAAAACAGTGGCGGTTTGCTCTTGTTTAGCATTATTTTCAATAATTTCTGCAACTCGCAAAAAGCGTTCTGCGTTAGCAACAGATGTTCCTCCAAATTTTAAAACTTTCATATCACACCTTACTTATTATTTTAATTTATGCCCATTACGATTCAAAATACAGTTTATTCGACCTTGTTATGTCGATAGGTATTAAGAAAACCTTTTAGCGGTATAACGTTAGTTGTAATTTTATTTTTTAGCTACATTTACTTTTTATATAAAATTTTTGGATATAACAAAAAAACCCGCCTTGTCTTAGGCGGGTTTTTAATATTTATTGAAAAAATCAACCCGCCCTAGATCGCATAATAGTACCTAAGGTGTTAATAATTCCTGTCATACTAACTAAAATTATCATGATTTTTCCTAAGAAATATTTAATTAAACTAAAAACAAAACAGCCCGACATTTTCATGTCAGGCTGTAATTTTAAAAAAACTTTTTGCTATTTTCGTATTCATTAACAACTTTATTCAATGCTTGATATAAGCACTTTTCATCTTGTTTTTTTAATGCTTCATCTAAAATATTAAGATACGATAACATTAGCTTTTGATTATCTTCGGCAAATTGCGGCGATACTTCTTGATCTTCATATAACATAACATATGTACGAGCAAATCCAAAAATCAAAAAATAAACCGATGCATTTTTTGGATCTTCTTGAATTAATGCTCTCATTGCCTTTCTTAACTTTACATAACTATCAGTACCAGGCAAGCTCGTTGCAAATGTTTTCGTTACTTCAGAAAATGTCATTGCCATAAACCTCAATCAAAATCACAAGAAGAAAGAATAGCAACCCATTAGCATAAGTGCAAGTCTATTTTGTTTACTAAGCAATTTTTTTTAATTTTTAGTAAAAATCAAAATGCAACAATCAATGCCAATAGGTATATTATTCGTTAACTTCTTTACAGACAGATAATCCTGCTGATGCTTGTGCAACAGGCATTATTTCAATTGAGTTAACATTAAAATGATTTGGTGTATTAATTAACCAAGAGACAGTATTAGCTATATCTTCAGGAGTAATAAATTCAACACCTTGATAAACCTGTGCGGCTTTCTGGTTATCGCCATGAAAGCGAACATTTGAAAACTCTGTACCACCACATAATCCCGGTTCGATATTAGTGACTCTAACCTTTTTTCCTAACAAATCGGTACGCAAATTAGCACTAAATTGTTTAACAAAAGCTTTAGATGCACCATAAACATTTCCGCCTTTATAAGCATAAGTACCAGCCACCGATCCAAGATTAATAATATAACCAAAATTGCGCTCAACCATTTCTGGTAAAATTTGTCGAGTTAGATTTACTAGCCCAATAATGTTAGTTTCAATCATTGTTTCCCAATCGTTATAATCTGCTTCATAAGCAGGTTCTAAACCTAATGCTAGACCTGCATTATTTATTAAAATATCTATCGGCTTAAATTCATTTGGTAGTTGCAATACAATAGTATTTACTGCATCTTTTTTAGTTATATCTAATGGTAATGAAAAGAAATTAGCACCTAAGTCATCTGCAAGGTTTTGTAGTTTATCTGCACGTCTAGCTACGCCTACAACTTTATAACCATCTGCTATAAGCTTACGGCAAATAGCTTGCCCAAATCCAGAAGATGCGCCAGTAACCAAAGCTATATTCACATTAAATCCCCTTATTAAACTAAGTTAAAATTGGAGTATATTTCGATAAACGACTATATGCATAAACAAAAAGTAGTACATAAAAATATACTGAAACACATAGTTACCTGAAAGTTTTTTACAAAAAACTATCTAATATCTATAAAAAAACCCGCTAATTAAACGGGTTGATATTTAATACTTCATTTAGCAGGTTCTTTCGCTGGTTCTTCATCTTTTAGCGGAACAATTAATGTATCAATATGTGTATTATTGATAAGTTGACGAGCAGAAGACATTAACTTACTCCAAAAGTCCTGATGATGACCACACACGACAAGATCAGCGCCATATTCATGAATTGCTTCGATTAATACTTGGTCAAATTCACCATTCCCGGAAAGAGTATGAGCTATAGGATAACCTGCATCATCCGCTAATTTATTTAATGCAAGATGAGCTTCTTCGGTAATACGATCTTTCATATCATTCATATTAATATCAACTAAACCAGTATAAAGATCTGAATAATTAATACCAACATGAATCAGTGATATTTGAGCATTATATGGTCTGGCCATAGAAACAGCTTTTTCGACAAGTACTTCACTTTCAGGTGATAAATCCACTGCGACTAATATATGTTTATAAGCCATGATACTTTTCTCCTTCCTATTTTTAACGCTCAAGTAAATTAAACCAGTACTCTACTTTTACTACTAAATCAATTTTTGAGCAAGCCAAAAAAGTGATCCAGATAACAAAATCGAAATTGGAAGTGTTAAAACCCATGTTAATGCAATATTTTTAATGGTTTTACTTTGAACGCCACCACCATCAACAATCATTGTACCAGCAACTGATGAAGAAAGTACTTGAGTTGTTGATACAGGCATTCCAGTATAACTTGCAACCCCAATTGATAAAGCTGTTGTTATTTGCGCTGATACCCCTTGCGCATAAGTCATTCCTTTTTTACCAATTTTTTCACCAATAGTAATAGCTACACGACGCCATCCTATCATTGTTCCGACAGCCAATGCCGAAGCTACTGCAATGATAATCCAAATTGGCGCATACTCAACAGTTTTAAGTAGATCATTATTTAAAGATTTTAAATATTGCTTGTCTTCTGACGATACATTAGGTTGTTTAGCCACATGTGATACCGTATCAGATAAACACAGTAATATACGCCTGGCTTGTGAACGCTGTTCAACCGTTAATGACTCATAATCATTTATTTTATTAAATAAATGGTTAGCAATACCTAGGGTGATAAACGAATGTGAATAATCACAATGATATTTATTTAAGTCATTTATAGCAATACTAGTATCTAATATAGGCTGTTTACCAATTACCTCTGTTAGATCATCATTATGCGCCACAAAGTATTCTTCAATTGCGTGAATTGCGTTACGTGTGTTAGTTATATCATAAGTCGAAGCGTTCATATTAACGATAAAACCTGCCGGTGCAATCCCCATTAATACTAACATTAATAAACCAATACCTTTTTGACCGTCATTAGCACCATGTGAAAAACTCACACCTGCAGCAGAAATAATAAGCATTATTCGAATCCAAAAAGGAGGTTTCTTTTTACCATAGAGTTTTTCACGTTGCTCTGGTGTCATAAAGATGCGTTCGCGTTTTTTACTACTTTTTTTGCTTTGACTTTTACGAGTCCAATATTTTCGTAATAAAAAAATCATCAACCCTGCAATCACAAGACCTACCATAGGAGAAATAATCAATGATAAGAAGATTTGAATCATTTTAGGAATATTAAGTGCATCAATTATTGAGGTATCCATTATAAATGCGTTAGCCAGTGCTACTCCAATAATTGAACCAATTAATGTATGCGAGCTTGATGCTGGAATACCAACATACCAAGTACCTAAATTCCAAATAATTGCAGCGAATAAAATGGAAAAGACCATAGCAAGCCCATGAGCTGAACTTACATTAAGTAATAAATCAGTAGGCAATAGATGAACAATAGCATAAGCAACACTCAATCCACCAAGTAGCACACCAAAGAAGTTAAACATGCCCGCCATAAAAACAGCGATTTGCTCTTTTAAGGCTCTTGTATAGATTACAGTTGCAACAGCATTAGCTGTGTCGTGAAATCCATTAATTGCTTCATAAAAAAGGACAAAAAATAGCGCCATAACTAATAATATGACGGTAGAAAATTCTAATTCAGCAAATAGATGAAACATAATATATCTTTCTGTTGTTAATAGCGCTTCTATTATCCTTGAGAATGAGATAATGAGCAAAACAAATTTTACATTTTTCGTTTTGCGTAATGCGCAGCTAACACAGCACAAACCATTAATTGTACTTGATGAAAGATCATTAAAGGTAAGATCATTATCCCCATTACCGACATAGGAAAGATAACACTCGCCATAGGAATACCACTTGCTAGGCTCTTTTTTGAACCACAGAATACAATTGTGATTTCATCTTCTTTATTAAAACCAAGTAATCTTGAGCCATAAGTTGTTATTAATAAAACAACTGTTAATAACATAATAGAATAAAAAATAATTTCTAGAAGTGATAACAAACCAACTTGCGACCATATACCATTAACAACCGCATCACTAAAAGCGACATAAACCACTAACAAAATCGACAAACGATCTGTTTTAGAAATAATATTTTTATACTTATCTATCCATTTACCAATAAAGCGTCTAGATAAATGCCCAACAACAAAAGGCAACATTAGTTTTAGCATAATAGAGGTAATGGCATCAATTATGTTCATTGATGCCAAGGTTTGAGTATGTATTAACAATCCAACTAAAAGCGGAGTAATAAACACCCCCAATAACGTTGATGCTGAAGCACTGCAAATAGCTGCTGCCACATTACCTTTAGCTATTGAAGTAAATGCTATTGCAGACTGCACTGTTGCTGGTAAAACACAAAGATAAACAAAACCTAAATAAATATCATGTGATAAAAATGTGGGCACTAATAACTGCATCATCATGCCTAAAACGGGGAATATTACAAATGTAGTTGTAAATATTAACAAATGTAATCGCCAATTTTTTATACCTGTGACAATTGCTTGAAAAGAAAGCTTTGCTCCGTGCATAAAAAATAATAAGCCAATAGCAAATGTGGTGAAATATTCAAAAATGACTTTAGTTTGCCCTTTACAAGGAAACAGACTAGCTGTAATGACAACACAAATGAGTACCAACAAGAATGAGTCGATCTTAAAACGTTGTAGTATATTCATGTTTTTTAATATCTTTGATTAACAAGAATAAAAAAATCGCCACAAAAGTGGCGATATACAAAAAATAAAATTTATTCTAAAAAGCTACGAAGCACATCAGAACGGCTTGGATGACGTAATTTTCTCAGCGCCTTAGCCTCAATTTGACGAATACGTTCACGAGTTACATCAAATTGTTTACCTACTTCTTCCAATGTGTGGTCAGTATTCATATCAATACCAAATCGCATGCGTAACACTTTTGCTTCTCTTGGTGTTAATCCTGATAAAATATCACGTGTAGCACTGCGTAAGCTTTCAGAAGTCGCCGCATCTAGCGGTTGCTCAAGCGCAGTATCTTCAATAAAGTCACCTAAATGTGAATCTTCATCATCACCAACTGGCGTTTCCATTGAAATTGGTTCTTTAGCTATTTTAAGTACCTTGCGAATTTTATCTTCAGGCATTTGCATGCGTTCAGATAACTCTTCAGGTGTTGGTTCACGACCAATTTCCTGTAACATTTGACGAGAAATACGATTTAACTTATTAATTGTTTCAATCATATGCACAGGAATACGAATTGTCCTTGCTTGGTCAGCTATAGAACGCGTAATCGCTTGTCTTATCCACCAAGTTGCATAAGTTGAGAATTTATAACCACGACGATATTCAAATTTATCAACTGCTTTCATCAAGCCAATATTACCTTCTTGGATAAGATCTAAGAATTGTAATCCACGATTGGTATATTTTTTTGCAATTGAAATAACAAGCCGTAAGTTAGCCTCAACCATTTCTTTTTTGGCTCGACGTGCTTTAGCTTCACCAATAGACATGCGTCGATTAATATCTTTAATTTGCTCAATAGAAAGATTTGTTTCGACTTCTATTTGTTGTAACAAATTAACCTGAGCTTCTATTTCATTATCAAAATCTGTTAAATTAGCTGCAAATGCATTTTTTGAAGTTAACGCTTTCTTAAACCAATCCATGTTATTTTCGTTACCAGTAAAATACGTCATAAATTGCTTTTTCGGCATTTTACATTGCTCAACACAGATCTTCATAATTGCACGTTCATGAGTTCTAACACGCTCCATCATGCTTCTCATGTTATTGACAAGAATATCAAATTGTTTAGCAACTAAACGAAATTGTTTAAAGATCTCTGATAGATTTTCGATCTCTTTTTGTGCTTTTTTATGAGCACGGCCATATTTTTTGATCGCATCAGACGTTTTATCATGTTGCTCTTTTAATTCGGCAAATTTAGCTTTTGCAACTTCAGGATCGATAGAAACATCGTCATCAGTAGTTGAAGAATCACTTTCTTCATCGTCACTTTCATCATCACTATCATCAATTTCAATTTCAGCGCCGCTAACCTCTAAATCTTCCGGCAATTCCTCAGCAACTTCTTCCGCATTTGGATCAACAAAACCAGTGATCAAATCAGATAAGCGAACTTGTCCACTTTCAATTAAATTATATTGCTCTAAAAGATAAGTAATAGCCTCAGGATATTCTGATACTGAAGTTTGCACTTGATTAATGCCATCTTCAATACGTTTAGCAATATCAATTTCGCCTTCACGTGTTAATAGTTCAACCGCACCCATTTCGCGCATATACATACGAACAGGATCGGTTGTTCTACCGATTTCTGACTCAACATTAGATAATACTAATGCTGTAGCTGCCTCAACGGCTTCTTCATCAGGGACATTATCTGAAAGTAATAACTCATCAGAATCGGGGGCTTCTTCAAGAACTTGAATCCCCATATCATTGATCATTTGGATAATATCTTCAATCTGATCTGAATCAATAATCTCTTCCGGTAAGTGATCGTTAACATCAGCATAGGTCAAGTATCCTAGCTCCTTACCTCGGATGATCAGGAGTTTTAACTGTGACTGAGAATTTTGCTCCATAAAAGGTATCCACTTTAGTTATTTGGTCATCTATATTATAGATATAGAATAATATTAGGAATCTACATCTACACTATATATTTAGTCTTTTTTTGATAAAGCAAGTATTAAAGTCGCTAATTCTTTTTTCTCTGCGGTACTTAAGCCGGAGACTCTCTCTTTTGCGATCAGTTCATCTTGCCTTTGGGCGAGTATATTATCATACAACTCTCTTAAAGTATGTGAAAATGTTGCATCTATTTGCTCATCTTGATAATGACACTCCCATGTTGATAAACGAATTAATTGTTTATAAAACGGTCTATCTATAAACTCTGTTAATATTTGTGCTGTTGTTATATTAGGGTGACGTTGGCATAATTCAAGTAATTCAATAAAGATCTCTATACCTGCCATTTTAACTTGACGAATCACATTTATATCAGAAACTTGCTCAGCAAGATTAGGGTATTGAAGTAATAAACCGATCAAAATACGCATCGTAGTTAGTTTCATTTGTGATACAGGCGCTTTTTCATTTGCCTTATCATCACCTTTAGATCGATTTTCAAGCATTAATTGTTCTAGTTGAGAGACATCAAGTAAACCTAAATAATTACCAAGTTGTTGTAATAAATTTAATCTAAAGGTTTTTGCCTTAATTTGATCAAGTAACGGTAAAGCTAGCGAGCTCAATTTAGCTTTTCCTTCGGGTGTTTTTAAGTCGACCTGTTTTAAAATCTCATCAAATAAAAATTTTGATAAATTTGAGGCTTCACTTAAATAATTTTCAAACCCCTCTTTACCAATTTTACGCACAAGACTATCTGGATCTTCATCTTGAGGCAAAAATGCAAAAGCAATTTTTTTACCATCGATTAAACAAGGCAATAACACATTAAGTGCTCGCCAGGCTGCACTTCGCCCTGCGTTATCACCGTCATAACAAAATATTACCGAATCGGTTGCTCTAAACAATAATTTAATATGCTCTTCAGATGTTGCCGTACCTAAAGCAGCTACAGCATAATCAATACCATATTGGGCAAGTGACACCACATCCATATAACCTTCAACAACGATCAATTGCTGAGGATTACGATTAACTTCTAGCGTTTCATAAAATCCGTAAAGTTGAAAGCCTTTATGAAAAATCGGCGTTTCTGGGGAATTCATATATTTTGCCGGATCATTAATGATAGTTCGACCACCAAATGCTATAACATTTCCTTGTCTATCACGAATAGGAAACATAATTCGCCCACGAAAGCGGTCATATTGATTACCACTATCATTGGTAACTAACATGCCAGCTTGTTCATAAAGTTCTTCTTCGGCTTTTGTTTTAACTACATTTTGTAAAGTTAATCGCCAATCATTAGGCGAAAATCCAATTTTGTAGCGTTGTATAATTTCGTCGTTAAGTCCTCGTTGCTTAAGATATTTTTGAGCATTAATGGATGTTGGCAATGTTAATTGTTGCTGATAAAAAGCTGTGATTTTATCCATTAAAGCATACAAATCACGACGAACATTTCGAGACGCAATATGTTTTGATTGATCGATTTGATTGTTTTCGTTGTCGACATAAGGGATCCGAATCCCCTGCATACTAGCCAATTCTTCAATTGCTTCAGGAAAAGATAGGTGCTCATATTGCATTAAAAAATTAACAACAGATCCCGATGCGCCACAGCCAAAACAGTAATAGATCTGTTTTTTTTCATTAAGCGAAAAAGAGGCTGTTTTCTCATCATGAAAAGGGCAACAACCAAAATAATTATTCCCTTTTTTTTTCATTTTAACCCGTTTACTAATCACATCAAGAATGTTAGTTCGAGCAATTAGATCTAAGATGAAATCGCGAGGAATAAGACCTTTCATGATAAAATTTTAACCAATTATGGTGTTATAGAAAGACAACAAGCCGTATTAAAAATACGGCTTGTTAGAATTCTTTATATTAAAAAGGTAATAAATTGATTTTTAATATCAATTCTAATTTTCAGTATAAATAATCTCGAAAATATTAATATAGACGAGTACGACGAGCGTTTTCTCTTTCTAATTTTTTAGCATGACGCTTAACCGCAGCTGCTTTTGCGCGTTTACGAACTGTGGTTGGTTTTTCGTAAAATTCACGATTACGAACTTCCGCTAAAATTCCTGCTTTTTCGCAAGAACGCTTAAAACGACGTAATGCTACATCAAAAGGTTCATTTTCACGTACTTTAATTACTGGCATGTGCCTCTCACCTCAAATTTGTTTAATATCACAAGGGAATAAATTAGTGCGCAATTTTACCTCTAATCAATATATCTTGTAAAGTAAAAAATAGAATTATTGTAACAAAGCAAATTAATTTGCTAATCAACATATAGCATCAGATAATAAATAAAATCTATAAAAATAATTAGGAGTTTTTTATGCCATCATTAATAACTGGACTATATCCCCATCGCCGCTTACGTCGTAATCGTACTCATGAATTTAGTCGGCGTATGCTTGCTGAACATAGTTTAACGGTAAACGATTTAATTTATCCAGTTTTTATTATTGAAGGTAATAATGTTACAGAACCTGTAACTTCAATGCCAAACGTTAATCGAATGAGTATTGATATTCTATTAAAAGAAGCAGAGCAAGTAGCCAAATTAGGAATTCCGGTTCTTTCTCTATTTCCCGCTATTGAAGCATCAAAAAAATCTTTATTAGCGCAAGAAGCATATAACGAGAATGGATTAGTACCAAAAGCTGTTCGAGCACTAAAAAAAGAATTTCCAGAGCTAGGAGTACTAACTGATGTTGCGCTAGATCCTTATACCACGCATGGACAAGATGGTATTATTGATGAACAAGGTTATGTACAAAATGATATCTCGGTTGAAACGTTAGTTAAACAGGCGTTAATACAAGCCCAAGCAGGTGTCGATATTATTGCCCCAAGCGATATGATGGATGGACGCATTGGCGCAATACGTAATGAACTCGAAAAACATGGCTTTACTAATACACAAATTATGGCTTATTCAGCTAAATATGCATCTTGTTTTTATGGTCCATTTCGTGATGCCGTTGGTTCAGCCCAAAATATAAAAGGTGGAAACAAAAAAACCTACCAGCTCGATCCTGCAAATAGTAATGAAGCATTACAAGAAATCTATCAAGATTTAAGTGAAGGCGCTGATATGGTCATGGTTAAGCCCGGCATGCCTTATCTTGATATTGTGCAAAAAGTAAAGGAAACCTTTGCTGTTCCTACTTTTGCTTATCAAGTTTCTGGCGAATATGCCATGTTAACAGCAGCAATTGAAAATGGTTGGTTAGATGAAAAATCGGCTATTATGGAGTCTTTGCTCTGTTTTAAACGTGCAGGCGCTGATGGTATTTTAACCTATTTTGCCAAACAAGTGGCTGAATGGTTACACCAATAAGAATAATATTTATTCAACACAAGTAATTACTGCTCTTTCTAAATTGGAAGGAGCATTTTAGTTACCGCTCTAACATATCATGCATATAAAAATTGTATTATAGCTCATATTATTTAGCCGTATGTATCCTTTTTGTTTTTGTATCGACAATACAAAATTAATACTTAAAAATAAGTTAGCATTTATAAGAGGTTAGTGATTTTACTTTACATAAAATGTAAAAAAGTTTCAGGAATGCTATATGTTTATGTAAAAAAATGATAATATTTAATCAGATAAGTAATAAGGAAATAAAAAATGATTGATGAGCTGATACCAAATGAATTACATGATGAATTTAAAGCTTTTCGTCATGAACTACAAAAAATAATATTGCAACATGCAGAATCTTGCCCTTTTTGCAAAAAAATAGAATTTTATATCATTCGTTCAAAACCAACTAAAACATATCATTGCAAAAACTGCCATAAATATTTTACCGCTTCAACTAATACGCCATTCAATCGCTTAATACCATTTAATTGGTTGGAAACAATATTTACTAGCCGTATAAAAAATATTAGCTATACCAATATTGCTAGAAATCTTGAAATTTCATTCGAAAAAGTAATGCGCCGAGAACGTGCGATTATCAATTATCTTCAAACTTATTACCCATTATTACATAAGTGGTATACACAACAAAAACAAGCCACATTAATTCCAATCTTAGCAGAACAATATAAAACGATAAAAGCAAAAGTCACAACTTTACTAAATGAACAAAACCCAACCTGTATACATTGTGATTCTAACGAAACCGCCAAAATTGGAACTCGTACTTGCTATCGCTGTAAACGCTGTAGAAATAGTTTTAATATTGTAGGCAATACTAGCTTAAATCGTATTCCTAAACCTGAATTATGGTTACAATTTATCGATCTGCTTGTTTTGGATAAAAATAATTCACAAATAGCAACAATACTTAGTTTACACAGTGATACTGTACATAAATGGCGTTCAATTTGGTGCAACATGATGAGATATTGGCATTGTGAAGCGCTGGCCACTTGGTGTGAACATAAATAATTACTCAATTTTACGTTTTATTATAAATATTTTTAAACAATAGGATAAGTGGGAATCAGTTTTATGAAAAAGAATATTTTATCCATATGTGTCATTAGCAGTGTATTATTAATTACTGGTTGTGACGATAAGAAAATACCTGATAAAAAAATATCAGAACAATCATTTGCTCAATTACCAACAGCAGTTATTAATAGTTATCTTTTTCATACTGAACCAGAGCTATTACCAAATAATAAATTAATTAAACAACAAAAAATAATGGGAAGTGGGTCAAATAAAATCATCAACTACAATATACAAGGCTATGTTGCTAATTATGATTTAGATGGTCTTTATGGCGAAGTGAATTATGATTCGGCTAAGTATATTTACGGTAATAATCGAGAGAAATATAATATTACTTTTGATACAAAAAAAAATATCCTTACAATGCAAGATAGTGACGGTGATATTGTCGCTAATTCTGAGTTTGATGAGCAAGGACATTTAGTTGAAACAACTTTAACTCATTTTGCTGGGAATAATGTTATTTTTAACAACCAGATTATATATGAAAATAACCGTGTAGAACTTGTCTCATATAATGCCTATGTTCCAGTTGATGATAAAACAAAGTTTCCAATTTTAGCTCAACAAAAAGAGATCATTTATAATACAAATAACCAAGTAGAAAAGACCATTACCAAAACATATAAGTTAACCTCAAATGGTGAGATCATTATTAATAACCAAAATGAACAAGAAGTTGAATTAACTGAAACCTGTACTTACGACAACTACAATGAAAATCAAGATTGGACTAAAGCCATTTGTGTCAAAACAGGGGTTGAGTCAGGAACAGTTGAGCTAACTCGTACTATTGAGTATCAATAAACCTAACGCCTATTGATAGTAAAGTGAATATGGTTAATTTTGCCCTAATTCATCATATTCACGACACAAAGCAATCGTCTCTTCTATTAAACGTCTTGCAATAGTGCCATATTCAGGAATTTTAGGCAACTGTGTATAATGGTACCAATTTGCCTCAACAAGCTCGTTTTTATCTACTATTATTTCACCACTATCATAATCAGCTAAATAAGCCATCATTAGTGAATTTGGGAAAGGCCAAGGCTGGGAGCCAATATAACGGACATTTTTAATTTTAAGCTTCGACTCTTCAAAAACTTCACGCTCAACAGCTGTTTCCATGGTTTCACCAATTTCAGTAAACCCTGCTAAAACAGTATATAAATTATCTTTATTATGCCTAACATGCTTGGCTAACAAAATTTTATTTTGATGGCGAATTGCCACAATAATTGATGGCGAAATTTGTGGGTAATAACGCTCTTTGCAGTGAGCACACATACAACACCATTCTGTGCTACTAATATACATTTCATGCCCGCAATATCCACAATATTTATGGGAACGATAAAATTCAGAAAGTTGCACAGCTCGACCAGCCATATTAAATAAAGATAGATCACTGCTATCAAGTAATGAACGAATTGAGCTCATAGCATTTTTCATATCATGACAAATCAACCACGCAGTCTGTCCATTCCATTCACCAATTGGTTGAGCACGTTGATTTGTAAAACCTAACTCCTTAGCGCAACCTACAGGCACTTCGCCATTTGGTAACCATAACCGACCATTAGCACTCACAAACCAATAACCTATTTCACTACCTATTAAATTAAATTGTTGCTGTATATTCATTATAACCACCCAAAATGAAAAAGGAGGATTTTACCCCTCCTTTATTTATATTATTTCTTTTTCTTTTCGTGAAGTCCTTTTTTCTCAAGTTCCCAGTAGATAATGCGCTGCTGAGCAATTGTGAATAAATTACTAACAATATAATATAAAACCAAGCCTGATGGAAACCACAAGAAAAATACCGTAAAGATTAATGGCATGTAAGTCATCAATTTTTGTTGTAATGGATCAGTGGCTGGTGTTGGTGACATCTTCTGAATTAAGAACATGGTCCCACCCATCAATAATGGTAGGATATAATATGGATCTTGCGCTGATAAGTCATGAATCCAAAGTGCAAATGGCGCATGACGCAGCTCAACCGTATTACCTAACATATAGAACAAAGACAAGAAAATTGGCATTTGAATAAGCAATGGCAAACACCCACCTAATGGGTTCACTTTTTCTTGTTTGTAAAGCGCCATTGTTTCTACACTCATTTTTTGTCGATCATCACCATAACGCTCTTTCAAGGCTTGTACTCGAGGTTGTAATAGTTTCATCTTAGCCATAGAACGATATTGGGCACGTGTTAATGGGAACAAAACACCACGTACAATAAATGTAATAACTATAATTGCAAAACCCCAGTTACCAATAAAACTATGGATAAACTTCAGTAAGTAGAATAAAGGTTGCGACAAAAACCATAACCAACCATAGTCAACAACTAAATCTAGGTGGTTAGCTGTCTCTTTTAATTGGCTTTGAATTTCTGGGCCCAACCACAATTTTGCACCAATCGTTTCTGTATGTCCAGGTTGAATAACGGTGGGTTCACCTTTGAAGCCAATAGCTGCTTGGGTGTTTTTAACCGATGTACGGGAATAAAATAAAGTATTTTTATCCTGAGCTGGCACCCATGCCGATGCAAAATAGTGCTGCAACATCGCAATCCAACCAGTTTGGGTTTCAACAGCTAATGCTTTATCTTTAATATCATCAAAACTATATTTACTATAGTTAGTACTAGAACTAGAGTAAGCCGTACCACGGAATGCACTTTGACCTAAACCACCACCACCTTCGGTTGGGATATCCTCAGGTAATTTAATGGTTTGTTTTAGTTGACCGTACATTGCAATCTCAATCGGAACGCCACTTTGGTTATTAATATCATATTGAACATCAACCGCATAATTACCACGATGCAACACATAATATTTAGTATAAGTAACACCATTAACTTGATAAGTTAATGGTACTCGTAATTCATCTTGGCCATCAGCTAAAACATATTCGGCTTGTGTAGCTTGATAGATGGGACGTTTTGAGCCTTGCATCGCATTATCAGGACCGTCTTTACCCGTTAAACCACTTTCCGCAATATAAATAAAATCAGGGCGAGAGGTTAATAATTGAAAAGGTGTACCTGAGTGAAGTTTTTGCTCATATTTTAATAATTGAGCAGCTTGGACATCACCGCCATAAGTATTAATAGTGAGTGACAATACGTCAGATTTCACGGTGATTGTTTTACCTTGTGTTGAACCATCGATAGAATCATCACTGGCTGATTGCGCCAACTGATTAGCGATAGGTGGTTTTGGTGCATGGTCTTCTTCCCACGCTTTCCAAATAAAAAAAGATATAAAAAGTAAAACAATGACTAAAATATTACGTTGCGATCCCATTAGTGTTTTTCTCTATTGGTTTTAGTTTTGGGAGGAACAAGATCTTCTCCTCCTTCATGTAAAGGGTGACATTTTAATACACGTTTCGCTGTTAGCCAACCACCTTTTATTAATCCAAAGCGTCTTAATGCAATTATTGCATATTGCGAACATGTCGGTGTAAAGCGACATTTAGGACCTAATAAAGGACTAATAACACGTTGATAAACACGAATAAAAAATACAAAAACATTAACTATCATATCCTTACATGCACAAACATGCAATTTGATAATCAATATAAATTTATTTAATCCTTTTGCTTGGCGATGATTCGTTGGCATAATTGATTAAGTGTTTCTACAATTTGTTGATTATCTAAATCTATAACCGGCTCTTTAGCCATCAGAATAAAATCAATATTAGGAAACTGATGTTGATGATGCCGAAAGTACTCTTTAGCAAGCCGCTTAATACGATTACGTTCGTGAGCTCGTTTTACCTGTTTTTTAGCGATAGCAAACCCTAATCGAGGATGATCTAAGGTGTTTTTTCGTGTAACTAAAGTAAGAAAAGGAGAGCCTACTCGAACAGACTCTTGAAAGACATGATTAAAATCAGAGGGAGTTAACAAGCGCAACTCCCGAGAAAAAGTGAGCTTAATCACCCAACTTTAAATTAGCTAGCAACAGTTAAACGAACACGGCCTTTAGCACGACGGCGAGCAAGAACTTGACGACCATTTTTAGTTGCCATACGAGCACGGAAACCGTGAGTTCTATTGCGTTTTAATACTGATGGTTGAAATGTGCGTTTCATGACGATTTATATCCAAATCTAATTTATCAACAAGGCGTAGAGTAAAAACTCCACAGCATTAATTAAAGAGGTCGGAATTATAGTGCCAATTTTGTTTTTCGTCAATGAGATTTTTACAGATAAATCCCATTAATATCTAATTACCATGCGATAAAATAAAATAGAGCAAATAACTTATAACATAATAATTTATAACGTAAAACATAATTAACTAATTCCAAAAAGTAAGTACTTGTTTACTTTTCTCGCCACCGATTTCGCGCGCTAATTTAGGTACTAAATAGCCTGATACTTTCTCGGCAAGTTGTTTCATAATAACTTTAGCGGACTCATCATCAACCCAAAAATGAGCTGCACCTTGTACTTTATCTAATAAATGAATGTAATAAGGTAAAATACCAACATCAAAAAGTCGATTACTTAACGTTGCCAACACATCGACATTATCATTCACGTTTTTTAACAAAACACTCTGATTAAGCACCGTCACGCCATGCTGTTTTAATAACGAAACCGCTTGAGCAACATCATCATCAATCTCGTTTGGGTGATTAATGTGAGTAATCACCACACATTGCAAGCGACTTTTAGCAAACAACTGACATAATGCAAAGGTAATACGCGACGGAATCACTACTGCTAAACGCGTATGAATGCGCAACCGTTTAACGTGAGGGATTTTTTCTAACTCGCTTATCAAAAACGCCATTTCATGATCTTTAGCCATTAACGGATCCCCCCCTGAAAGGATAATTTCATCAAGTTCAGGATGGTTAGCGATATATTCAAGTGCCACAGTAAGATTCTGCTTACTGCCTTGATTATCATGATAAGGAAAATGCCGCCGAAAACAGTAACGACAATTAATTGCACACCCCGTCTTTGTGATTAATAACGCACGGTTATGGTATTTATGCAGCAATCCCGGAATGGCATTATCCTGCTCTTGCAAGGGATCATGACTATAGCCCTTTACATTTAACAGCTCCTCTTCATGACAAAGCACCTGTAACAAAAGCGGATCAGCGTTATCACCCTTTTTCATTCGGCAAATAAACGCCATCGGTACACGAAGTGGAAACCGCTTTCTTGCCTGCAACATCGGGCTCGAAATTGTGTCAGTATTCAATCCTAAATAAGAATATAAAACTTTGATATCTGTCACAACATTAGCAAGATCAACAATCCATTTATCTTTATTATTTGGTAGTTCAATTTTTTGCTGTATAATATGGGTCATTTTTGTAATTCAGAATTTTAGTTGGAGCTTTTATGGCGTCTTATAGTACAAATGAGTTTAAAGCCGGTCTTAAAATAATGCAAGATGGCGAACCATGCGTTATTGTTGAAAATGAATTTTACAAGCCGGGTAAAGGGCAATCTATTAACCGAGTAAAAATTAAAAAATTACTTTCAGGCAAAACTGTCGACAAAACATTCAAATCTGGCGAATCTGTTGAAGCTGCTGACGTGGTTGATATGAATCTAACTTATCTTTATACCGACGGTGAGTTTTGGCACTTTATGAACAACGACACATTTGAGCAACTTTCTGCTGACGCAAAAGCCGTTGGTGACAATGCAAAATGGCTAGTTGATCAAGCTGAGTGTATTTTAACATTATGGAACGGCCAACCAATTGCGGTCACACCACCAAATTTTGTTGAACTTGAAGTGATCGAAACCGATCCTGGCTTAAAAGGTGACACAGCTGGCACTGGTGGCAAACCTGCAACATTATCAACAGGTGCTGTTGTTCGTGTGCCGCTATTTGTACAAATTGGTGAAATCCTTAAAGTGGATACGCGTTCCGGTGAATACGTATCACGCGTTAAATAAGTTAACTTTTATCGAAAAAGAGAGGTTTTTAACCTCTCTTGCCTACCTAAATAGCTTAATTTCTTTTTTAAAACAATCTTCAAAATGGTCATTGACTAACCCCATAGATTGCATAAATGCATAACAAATGGTGGAACCAACAAAACTAAAGCCTTTCTTTTTAAGTGCTTTTGACATTTTGTCGGATATTTCAGTGCTAACTGGAAGTTCGCTTTTGTCTTTGTAATGGTGAATGATCGGTTTACCATCAACAAAAGACCAAATAAATTGAGAAAAGTCTTCATGATTTTTTTGCATCAATAAATAAGCTTGGGCATTTTTGATTATACTATTGAGCTTTAATCGATTGCGTATTAATCCTTTGTTCTGCATAAGTAATTCAATATCTTGTGCAGTTAGTTGGACAATTTTTTCAGGATTAAAATCAAAAAAACAACGGCGATACTCGTTTCGTTTTTTCAGTACCGTAATCCAAGATAATCCCGCTTGCTGCCCTTCCAAGCAGATTTTTTCAAATAACTTAAGGCTATCATATTGAGGCGTGCCCCATTCGTTATCATGATAAGCAATATAGAGTGGATCGTTTGTAACCCAACTGCAACGTTGTACTTTTTGATTTGTCATTAAATGCTCCTTTTGGATTAACCACATGATAAATGATAAGATAGATTATCCAATAAAATATAAATAATTTAAGATGATAAATCAAATATGCAGTTTAATGTTATTCATTAAATTTTTTTATGATGAAAAAAAGACTTTTTTTGTGGCAAAATGGTGACTCTTTATAAGGTCAGTCAAAAAGATACATTTTATTGATTTTCTATCTCAATTTAACAATAAGAATAAGGTTAGTTCATGAATCAGTTTCAAAACAATGTACAATGGCAACCCAATGCACGGCCATTAAATAGTAAGGATTTAAAAACATTAGTGTTATCGTCTTTAGGCGGTACGCTCGAATTTTATGATTTTGTTATTTACGCACTTTATATTGATACCATCGTTAAACCACTATTTTTGCCTCATACATTATCTCCTTTAACGTTAGATCTTTTTGCTTGGGGTATTTTTGCTGCTGGTTATTTAGTTCGCCCTGTGGGAGGTATTATTATGGCGCATTTTGGTGATAAAGTGGGACGTAAAAAGATGTTTACCCTAAGTGTCGCAATGATGGCATTACCGACGTTTATCATCGGGATTTTACCCACTTATGAAATGATCGGCATTTTTGCACCGCTATTGCTTTTAGTTATGCGCATGTTGCAAGGTGCCGCCATTGGTGGAGAAATGCCAGGAGCTTGGGTATTTATTGCCGAGCATGTACCAAAGCAACGTTATGGACTTGGTGTCGGCACATTAACATCTGGGATTACAGGCGGTATTTTACTTGGTTTTATTGTCACCATTATTATTGATCTATGCTTTACTAAGCAAAATATCTTAGATTATGCATGGCGTATTCCGTTTATTATTGGCGGTATTTTTGGGGTGATTTCAGTTTATTTGCGTCGTTTTTTATCAGAAACACCTATTTTTAAGGAATTAGCCGCTCGCAAAGCGATTGAAAAAAACATCCCTGTTGTTACTGTACTACAAAAACACAAAACCGCTTGCCTGATTGTTGCATTGTTAACATGGTCATTGTCCACAGCAATTATGGTGGGAATTTTAATTACGCCGGGGCGTATAGTTGGCAATATGTATCATTTTGCTAACCTTGATTGGCGGATCGGTGGTTGTATTGCAGCTTTAACTTTAACATTAGGTTGTATTATTTTTGGTTGGTTAGATGATAAACTTGGCTCTACAAAAACCGTAGTTATTTGTTGGGGTGGGCTTGCTATTTCTAGTTTGTGTTTTTATAGTTCTTTATCGCCTGATATGTCTATCACCAAACTTTATTTGATTTGGGCTGTATTTGGGCTTTTTATTGGTTCTGTCGCTATGACACCAATAATTGGAACAAGAACGTTTCCACCAGCAATCCGCTATTCAGGTCTGTCGTTTTCTTATAATTTAGCTTATGCGTTATTTAGTGCCATTACGCCAACGTTAACACTTTATCTATTAAGTCCTGAACATTTATTAGGAAAGTATAGTTATTTGGGAGCAGGTATTTACATCTCTTTTGTGGCATTAATTGCAGTAGCGGTCGGTTTTTATCCATTAGCCAAAAATGGTTGGCGTAATCAATCGACCAATTAATCAATAAAAAATAAAAAAGCAGGACAATTGCCTGCTTTTTATTTTTGCAATCATGATTAAATTAACGCATAGTAACAAATTCTTCAGCAGCTGTTGGGTGAATAGCAACGGTATTATCAAAGTCTTTTTTCGTTGCACCCATTTTTAGTGCTACCGCAAAGCCTTGTAACATTTCGTCCATGCCATAACCAATACCATGAATGCCAACAATTTTTTCGTTATCCCCGACACAGACTAATTTCATTCTACAAGGCTGGCGGTGCGTTGTTACTGCGGTGTACATAGCAGTAAAAGTAGAGGTATAAACTTTGACATTTTGTTTACCAAATTGCTGTATAGCTTCTGGTTCAGTTAAGCCCACTGTTCCAATAGCAGGGTGGGTAAATACCACTGTTGGAATATTGCTATAATCTAAATGTTCATCAGGCTTATTGTTAAAAAGCCTTTCTGATAAGCGGCGACCGGCTGCAACAGCAACGGGCGTTAATGCCATAGCCCCTGTGTCATCACCAACAGAATAAATACCCGGCACATTGGTGTTTTGGTATTTATCTACAACAACAAAGCCTTTATTATCAACGTGAATACCTGCGGCATCTAAGTTCATATCATCAGTTGCTGGCTGACGCCCTATCGCCCAAATAAGGCAATCTACTGTGTGACTTTCGCCATTTTCTAGTGTTAAAGTTAACGATTCATCACTATTTTTAGTAACAGATTTTGGAATGGCAAAAGTGTGAAGTTGTTGCCCTTCTGTTTTAATGACTTCCATTAAAGTTTCAATAATTAATGGGTCAAAAGTGCGCAATGGTGTGGCATGACGAATAAATTGGTGCGTTTGCGCGCCAAGCGCATGCAATACGCTAGCAATTTCACAAGCAATATAGCCAGCCCCAACAACTGCAACCCGTTTAGGTAATGCGTTTAGCGCAAAAAAACCATCCGATGTAATGCCATATTCTGCACCAGGAATATTAGGAATGGTTGGTTTACCACCAACAGCGATCAATATGTGATCGGCACTATACTGCTGACCATTAACTTCAACAGTATGAGCATCAACAAATTTAGCATAGCCTTGAATCACATCAACATTATTATTAGTCAATACGCGATCATAAGATTGGTGAATTCGATCAATATAAGCGCTTCGGCTAGCAATTAATTTATCCCAACTAAATTGATTAATAGTCGTATCAAAACCATAATCAGGTCCATAATGATTAATCGCTTCGGCTATTTGTGCCCCATACCACATCACTTTTTTGGGAACACAACCAACGTTAACACATGTACCACCTAATAATTTTGCCTCAATAATTGCACACTTTTTACCATAAGATGCCGCTCGATTAACTGATGCAATCCCTCCACTACCACCACCAATGGCGATATAATCATAATGTTTGGTCATTAAATATCCTCTGTACTGATTTTTCTATATTGTGCACTAGCTTTACACAAAGTGAATAATAAAAAAAGTGTTAATTTTTAAATTTAATAATAGTTATTAACGATTGATTATTGTAATAATTGGTCTGCTTTTATTATTTTTAGTAATATAATTTGGCTCAATCAACAAAATATGATTTTGGATCGGCCACACTAATTCATACAACTTTTTTAAGGGGTAAGGTAAACTTATCACCACTAAAAAAGGAACAAATATGAATAAGATTAAACGCAAAAGACGAACATTCACAGATGATTTTAAACAGCAAATGGTCAGTCTTTATCAACATGGTAAATCACGTAGTGAAATCGTTGCAAAATAGGAATTGACACCATCAGCATTGGACCGTTGGATAACGCAAGCAAGCCAAAGCGGCTCATTTAAAACAAAAGATAATCGCAGTCCACAAGAACAAGAGTTAATCGCGTTGCGCAAAGCGCTTAAACAACTCCGTATGGAAAACGATATCATAAAGCAAGCAGCACTGATAATAGGGCGAAAATCGCTATCCTAAAAGCAAATCGACATCGTTATAGCATAACAAAACTATGTCAATATTTAGGATTATCAAGATATTATGCTTATTATTAGTGTAAATTGAATAGACAAAAATCACTAGGGCTTTATGCTAATAAAATCGTGACGCTATTTAATCGTAGCTATCAGCCTTATGGCACAAGGCGAATTCGTTTTGATTTACAGAAAGAGAATATTTGGGTGTCACGCCGTTACATTGCTCGGGTGATGAAAGCTTTATTGCTGGTATCAAAATACACCGTTAAACGTTATCAATCTCACACTACGGAAGTGAATGAAACCGCCACAGAAAATCACCTGCAACGACAATTTGATGTCGGTGATAAAAAACAAATTGTTGTTGCGGATTTAACGTATATTCAAGTTAAGCAACGTTGGAACTATTTATGTGTTTTAGTGAGGAGCAAGTTAAATCGTATCAAACTGGTGTTTTATTAGAGTAGATCCTTTAAAAAATATTTTTATAAAAAATAACAGCAGTCTCTATTTTTTAGATTTATAACGTTGAATAGCGCTAGTACGATTTTGTTCTTCTATCCAAGATAATTTTTCAGCATAATTTTTTTCTGCACCACGAGTTGTTGGGTGATAATATTTTGTATCAGCCATTTCTGGCGGAAAGTAATTTTCACCTGCCGCGAAAGCATTGGGTTCATCATGGGCGTAACGATACTCAGCGCCATAACCTAAGTTTTTCATTAAGCTTGTTGGAGCGTTGCGTAAATGCTCAGGAACATCGTAATCAGGTTTTGATTCGGCATCAGTCATTGCTTGTTTAAATGCAAGGTAAACTGCATTACTTTTTGGTGCACAAGCAAGATAGATGATTGCTTGTGCAATCGCACGTTCACCTTCAGCAGGACCAACTCTTGTAAAGCAGTCCCATGCGGCAAGCGCGACTTGCATAGCTCTAGGATCGGCATTACCAACATCTTCCGAGGCAATGGCTAATAATCGACGTGCAACATAAAGCGGATCCCCCCCAGCAGAGATAATTCTGGCATACCAATAAAGAGCGGCATCAGGTGCGGAACCACGTATTGATTTATGTACCGCAGAAATTAAATTGTAAAAACGATCGCCTTGATTATCGAATCTCGCACTACGTTCCCCCATAACTTCTTTGAGTAAATCAGGTGTAAGTTCATGCCCATCTGACATGTCAATTAATAGTTCAAGTGTGTTGAGTGCTCGCCTTGCATCACCACCGACAAATTCAGCAATTTGTTTTTTTGTTTCTTCGGGTAGATTGATGTTTTTATTACCATAACCACGGTTAGGATCGTCCATTGCCTGTTGTAAAATTTGCTCAATGTCATGGTTGGTTAATGATTTGAGCAAATAAACTCTTGCACGAGATAATAACGCAGAATTTAATTCAAATGATGGATTTTCAGTTGTTGCTCCAATAAACGTAACAGTACCGTTTTCGACATAAGGCAAAAACGCATCTTGTTGACTTTTATTAAAACGATGAACTTCGTCAACAAATAATATAGTGCGCATCCCTGCTTGCTGATTAATTTTAGCACGTTCAATTGCTTCACGAATATCTTTTATGCCAGATGTAACGGCAGAAACTCGTTCAACTTTAGCATTAGCATGATGAGCAATAATTTCAGCCAACGTTGTTTTGCCCGTGCCTGGCGGACCCCAAAGGATCATTGAGTGTAAATTTCCAGCTTCAATGGCTTTGGGTAGCGGTTTATCTTTCCCCAATAGATGAGATTGACCTATATATTCAGCTAGATTACGTGGGCGCATTCTAGCTGCTAATGGTTTAAATTCATCAGTAGAAAAATCAAAAGACATACTCGGCATGGCAGGTATTTATCCGCATTTATAAAATAAAATCTATTATATACTTGTTATTCATTAAGTGAAAAAAGAAAAGAAAATATCTTTCGCGACTAAAATAAAAACGGTAATATTTTGACCTTATAAACTAATCAACATATATTTAACATATTTTTGTAGAATAAATACCTAAGGATTGATTATGAAAAAGTTTTTACTGTTAATCGGAGTATTAGTTAGTTTATCAGCGTGGGCAAGCGATAAAGAATTATTACAACAACGTTTAGATAAAATTGACGGGTTTTATGCTAGGTTTTCGCAAGATGTGAAAACGGCTGATAATCAGCAAGTACAAGATGGCAAAGGTGATTTATGGGTGAGTAGACCTTACTATTTTAATTGGACGATGAATGAACCTGATGAAACCTCAATTATTTCTGATGGGAAGAATATGTGGGTATACACACCAGCAGTTCAACAAGTTAGCGTGATGGACTTGAAAAAAGCGGTTGATAACCGATTAATGTTACTTATTACTGATAGCCACAATTCCATTTGGGATGCTTATCATGTTACACGTAAGCAAAACTCATTTACACTTAAAGCGACTGATGGTTCTAATCAAGACTTTGTGATTTCGGTTTTACCAACTGGAATGATCTCAAATTTTACGATAATTGAAGAAGATGGTCAGCGTAGCTTTTATGACTTGTCTCATCAAAAACTAGGTAAAGTCGATCTAAATAAATTTAAATTTACCCCACCTGCAGGTGTAACTGTCGATGATCAACGTTAATTGATTTTACAATCCCAATTTTAAATTTTATAAATTTTCCAGTTAAAGGTGACAGTTAGCCCTGTTACCAAATTATATAATAAGCTGACTCAATTGCGTTTTGCCTGTTTTTAATCGGTATAATCCATTTTTTACAAGTGTGTTAATTTAGCCGTAGGAAAACGCCGATAGGTTACACTTCATGATTAAATTAATTCGCTAAAAACGCATAAGGTGTTTTACCAAAAGTTGCTTTATGCAGTTTATCTAAATAAACATTTATCTAATATCTAACAAACAGCAAAGACTGCGTTATTGTTGTTAAAAAGTTTCAGGAAAGCACCGTGTTTATGTAAAAAAATCAAAAAAATCAAATATTATCTAAATTGCTGTTTTAATTTATCTTCAATGGATTTTTTTACTTTAACCAACGTTTAATTCTATAACTGATGGTTTTATCACATTTGTTCTGACTACTTAAAGGACAAAAGCTTCAATCGGGGTTTCTTTAAGCATGTTATAAATGGTAGGAAGACTGACCATAAAACGTTTTGCCAAATCAGTGACCGTTATTTTTTCTTTATGATATAAGCGCCCTATCGCTTGTTTGTGATAGGGTGTTAGTTTTGTTTTTTATGGATATTTATTACAGTCGTTTCTCGAATAACAGTAAACAACGTGAGCAATTGCTACAAGTAACTTATTGACAGCTAGTATATAATATAAAAAAATAATAGTAATGTAGAGATAATTTTGATGGTTAGTCAAAACACAACCGCCCAAAGCAAAATGCTAATAGAACAGTTTTTAGATTCATTATGGTTAGAAAGAAATCTTGCAGAAAATACTATTGAATCTTATAAACTTGATTTGTTAGCATTAAACCAATCCTTACAACAACAAAATACTACACTTTTAATAGCTCAAACGATTGATTTACAAAAATTTTTAATGCAACGAGTAGAGGATGGATATAAAGCAAGTAGTTCAGCACGCTTACTTAGTGCAACCAAACGATTTTTTCAGTATTTATATCAAGAAAATTACCGAACCGATGATCCATCAGCAGTATTGTCATCACCCAAACTACCTAAAAAGTTGCCTAAAGATTTAACTGAATCACAAGTTAGTGCTCTACTTGAATCTCCTAGTATAGAAGATCCTATCGAACTTAGAGATAAAGCCATGTTAGAAGTGCTTTATGCAACAGGTTTACGCGTGTCAGAGCTAGTAAACTTAGAAATGAGTGATATTAGCTTACGACAAGGAGTTATAAGAGTTATTGGAAAAGGGAATAAAGAACGTTTAGTACCACTAGGTGAAGAAGCTGTTTATTGGCTTGAATATTATTTAAAATATGCCCGAAACGATCTTTTAAAAAATAGCGCTATTGATGTACTATTTCCGAGTCGATTAGGCAAAAAAATGACACGACAAACCTTTTGGCATAGAATAAAATACTATGCCATATTGACTGGCATTAATGTTGAAGCTCTTTCACCGCATGTTGTTCGGCACGCTTTCGCAACCCATTTACTTAATCATGGGGCGGATTTGCGTGTTGTGCAAATGTTGCTTGGACACAGTAGTCTATCAACAACACAAATTTATACACATGTAGCAACAGAAAGATTAAAACAGTTACATAGCAAACATCATCCTCGAGCATAATGCTCGAAAAAATAAGGATAATTAAATGAAAAAATTAGTTTTAGGTTTAGGTTTAGCGTTAATATCAACTACCGTACTAGCTAATAATACCGATATTATTAATACAATGGCTAAATTAGGCTACAGTGATAAAGATATTAAAATTACAAATAGCCCTGTAAACGGTCTAAAAAGTGTTGACACACCTGATGGGGTTTTTTATGTCACAAATGATGGTAAATACTTAACTCAAGGCCCTATTTATAATTTTCAAAGTGATAAACCTGAAAATATCGCTAATAGCTACAATCTTAAGTTAATAAAATCAATTGAAAACGATGCTATCGTTTACAAAGCCAAAAATGAAAAATATATCATTTCAGTCTTTACTGATTATACTTGTCATTACTGTAAACTACTACACGAAAATATCGATAAATATTTAGAAGCAGGTATTTCAGTGCACTATTTTGCATTTCCTAGGGCTGGTGCTGATAGTGATGTGGGTAAAAATATGCAATCTATTTGGAGTATGACTAACCGAAAGGCAGCATTTGAAAATGCGTATAAAGGCAATACTATTACTCCTGCTAATAGTATGGTTCCTTATGTAACACAACAATTTAATGTTGGTAAAAGACTTGGAATTAATGGTACACCTGCAATTATTTTACCTAACGGGCAGTTGGTTTCTGGCTTTGTACCTGCTGATAAATTAATTGGAATTTTAGATAAAAATAACTAAATAACAATTAGTAACTTATCACTTGTTGAAAATTGAAATATAACGACAAAATACATGCTAGTGCCAATACGCTAGCATATAAAATATGAAAAAAAATAAATTAAAACATCGTAAATTATCAGGATTGCATCCAAAGTTTTCTGATGATATCCCATTATTGTTACAACGAATTTATGCTTTACGTGGCGTTACTAGTATGCAAGAGCTTGACTACGCTACACGTAATTTATGTAATTACGATAAACTAGATGGTATAAAAAAAGCCGTTGAAATTCTTTATTTAGCGATGAAGAATAATGAAAAAATCATAATTGTTGGTGATTTTGATACAGATGGAGCAACAAGTACGGCTTTAATCATCAAAGCACTTAAAAATATGGGGTGCCAGTTTGTTGATTATATCATACCTGATCGCTTTGAAGATGGTTATGGATTAAGCGTTTCAATTGTAAAAAAAGCTATTTTACAAAATGCACAGCTTATTATTACTGTTGATAATGGTATTTCTGCCATTGAAGCTGTTGATTTTGCTAAACAATCAAACTTATTTGTTATTATTACTGATCACCATTTATGTCCAGAACAATTACCCAATGCAGATGCGATAATTAATCCTAATTTACCCAATTGCGATTTTCCATCTAAGCATTTAGCAGGAGTGGGTGTAGCTTTTTATTTTATGCTTGCTTTACGTGCAAAATTACGTAAAGAAAATTGGTTCACTGATAATAATTTGACCGAATATAATGTAACAAATTTACTCGATTTAGTGGCACTAGGTACGATTGCTGACGTAGTTAAACTAGATCACAATAATCGTATTTTAGTATACCAAGGCGTGAATAGAATTAGAGCAGGCTATTGTAGCGAAGGAATCAAAGCCTTATTACATGTAGCCAAAAAGGAGCCTGCTAGTGTTACTTCAACAGATTTAGCTTTTTATATTGCACCTAGATTAAATGCTGCTGGCAGAATGGATAATATGACATTAGGTGTCGAATTGTTGCTTTGTGATAATTATGATTTAGCAATCAGCAAAGCAACCGATCTTGATAACCTCAATAGCGATAGAAAATTGATTGAGCAAACGATGCATCAAGAAGCTTTATTATTTATTGATGAAATTGAAAAACAAAACATATCAATTCCTAGCTTACTGGTTTTTCATCACCCTGAGTGGCATCAAGGTATTATTGGTATTTTATCTTCACGTTTAAAAGATAAATATCATCGGCCTGTTATATCTTTTGCTTCCACTCAAGACGGTTTTTTAAAAGGTTCTGGGCGCTCAATTAAGGGAGTTCATTTGCGTGATCTTATGGATGAATTAAATCATCAACACCCTGATTTAATAGTAAGTTTTGGTGGTCACGCAATGGCAGTTGGATTAACCATACGAGAAGAAGATTTAGCGCGTTTTAGAAATAGCTTTGAGGCCCTTTTAAACACACGATTACATCCCGAATTACTAGATCCTATCATTGAAACTGATGGTGAAATAGATACTCAAGATTTTACTTATGCAATTGCCAAACAGTTAAAAGAATCAGGGCCATGGGGAGAAGGGTTTTATACGCCAATTTTTGATGGTGAGTTTATTATTCATCAACAGCGATTATTTGCTGATAAGCATCTGAAACTACTACTAGAACCTTTAAATGGAGGCCCACTCATCGAAGGCGTTTTTTTCAATGTGAATCGACAGCTATGGCCAGATCACTCAATAAAAAATGTAAAAGTGGTTTATCACTTAGATGTCGATGAATTTCGTGGCAATCAAGCTCCGCAATTAATGATTAAACATCTATGGCCTATCGCATAAGCAAGTGGAATGGATTATAATTACATAATTACGTTAAATTTACACCTAATTACTAGCTAAATTGACAATAGTTATCCAACATTACCAATATAAAAATTATACTACGTATTAAGGACTAAAAATGCATATTCATATTCTTGGAATTTGTGGCACATTTATGGCAGGGATTGCATTAATCGCCCGTTCTTTAGGTCATAAAGTAACTGGATCTGATAAAAATGTTTACCCACCAATGAGTACGCTTTTACAAAAAGAGCATATTGATATTATTGAAGGGTATGATCCATCACAACTGACGTCTACACCTGATTTAGTCATTATCGGCAATGCCTTATCAAGAGGAAATCCTTGTGTTGAATATATTTTAGATAATAATATTCCTTATATTTCAGCACCCCAATGGCTACATGATAATGTGCTATGCAACCGCTGGGTTATTGCGGTTGCAGGTACTCATGGTAAAACCACAACTGCAGGAATGGTCAATTGGATTTTAGAAAAACAAGGCTATAAACAAGGCTTTGTGATTGGTGGAGTACCGGGTAATTTTGAAGTTTCAGCAAGATTAGGCGAAGGCAACTTTTTTGTTATTGAAGCTGACGAATATGACTGCTCATTTTTTGATAAACGTTCAAAATTCATGCACTACTGCCCTAAAACACTTATCATGAATAATTTGGAATTTGATCATGCTGATATTTTTGATGATCTCAGTTCAATCCAAAAACAATTCCATCATTTAGTTCGTTTAGTGCCAAGCAAAGGGCTTATTATTTCTCCGCAAGAAGATATAAATTTAAAACCGGTATTGGCAAAAGGTTGTTGGAGTGAACAAACATTTACTGAATCAGAAACAGGTTGGTTAGCACACCGCATCAATAACGATGCAAGCCATTTTGCTGTTTACTATAAAAATCAAAAAGTAGGCGAAGTAGAATATTCATTAGTAGGCGAACATAATATGCATAATGCTTTAATGGCAATCGCAGCTGCTCATAACGTAGGAATTGCTCCTGCGGATGCTTGTTTAGCATTAGGCTCATTTGTCAATGCCAAAAGACGCTTAGAACTCTATGGGGAAGTTAATAATATCGAAATCTATGACGACTTTGCTCATCACCCAACAGCAATTTTAGCAACATTAGAAGCATTACGTAGCAAAACTGGAGCAAATCGTCGTATATTAGCTGTTCTCGAACCGCGTTCAAACACTATGAAATTAGGTGTATCTAAAGATGAGCTTGCTCCATCACTTGGCCGTGCTGACGAAATATTTATCTTTCAACCAGAACAATTGCCTTGGTTAGTTGCCGATGTCGTTGATGCTTGTATTCAACCTGCTCACTGGACGGGTGATATTGATTTACTGGTTGAAATGATCACAAAATCAGCTAAACCAACAGATGCTATCTTAATTATGAGCAACGGTGGTTTTAATGGCATCCATAAAAAGATTTTAGATAGTCTAGAAAAAAAGCAAATCAAAGCGCAAGAAGAACAACCATTAATTTAATAACAGTATATTAATCGCGAGAAAAGATATGCCTGTCACATGGCATATCCTACAAAGGATATATCATGAATGAAAATATCGACATAATTGCCATGTTATGTCGCAGAATAAAAATGGCTAGAATTGAAAAGAACTTATCTCAGCAAGAACTTGCTAGAAAAGCTGAAATTGGGATTGCAACAATCAAACGAATTGAGTAAGGTGAATCAATTACATTCCTAGATTACAAACATTAATTTCTGTTCTGCGTGGATTAGATGAGCTTGATCAGTTTAATAATTTACTTGCTTATAATGAACTTATTCACAACACATCGATAGAACAACCAAAACGAAAAAGAAGACAAAAAACAATAAAAACAGAAAAAGTAAATGTGCTAACAGAAAATGATTTTCTGCGTTCTGAAGTCAATACTATGCGCTGGAAGCATTAAATCAAATCAACCAAGTACACTTATAATTAACTACCGCTGATTAAAACTATTTAAGTCTTGGCCGATTACAAAATCGGCCAAGACAATACAACAAATAACGAAAGCTAATTACAATGAACAGTAATTGCAAGTCCACCACGCGATGTTTCTCGATATTTGGCATTCATATCTTTACCTGTTTCATACATCGTTTTAATTACTTTGTCTAACGATACTTTGGCGGCTGTGATTCGTCTTAAAGCCATTCTTGTTGCATTGATTGATTTTACTGCAGCAATCGCATTACGCTCAATACAAGGTACCTGCACTTGACCAGCAACAGGATCACAAGTCAATCCTAAGTTATGCTCCATCGCAATTTCAGCAGCCATACAAACTTGCTCAGGATTCCCACCTAAAAGTTCAGCAAGTCCAGCTGCAGCCATAGAACAAGCAACGCCAACCTCGCCTTGACAACCAACTTCTGCACCAGAAATCGATGCATTAATTTGGTAAAGTTGCCCAATAGCACCACATGTCAAAAAGAATCGAATGTAAATATCAGGTGTTACTTCGTTGATAAATTTATCATAATAAGCAAGTACTGCAGGAATAATGCCACATGCCCCATTTGTTGGTGCTGTCACCACACGTCCACCCGCGGCATTTTCTTCACTTACGGCAAGTGCAAACATATTTACCCAATCAATAATAACCATTGGATCACTAATAATTTTATCTTTAGTAGTAGACAATTGACGATATAATGAAAACGCACGACGAGGAACTTTAAGAGGCCCAGGTAATAACCCTTCGGTATTCATTCCACGCTTAATACACTCTAAAATAGTCTGCCCAACACGAGAAAAATACGCATCAATCTCTTCATAAGAGTGCAGTTGCAGCTCATTTTTCATCATAATACTAGAAATTGATAATGAGTGATCTTCACAATGTTTTAATAATTGCTCAGCTGAAGCGAATGGATAAGGAAGTTTTACAGAATCTTGCTCTTGTTGACCAAATTTTTCCTCTTCAACAATTTTGCCTCCTCCGACAGAGTAATATGTTTTTTGAAATAATAATGTATTTCCATTATAGGCACTTAGCGTCATACCGTTTTCGTGTAACGGTAAAAATTTTGAATGAAACATCATACAACTATCCAAAGGAAAATCGATTTCATAACGATTATTATAAATAGGTAAGCGGCCAGTTTGGCTCAATTTCTCGATAAAAACAGGGATATTATCAATATTAACAATATCAGGCATTTCACCAGCTAACCCCATAATGATAGCAATATCAGTTTGATGGCCTTTACCAGTTAACGACAAAGAACCATAAACATCCGCCACAATTTTTGTTACTGACGGCATTATTTCGTTACTAATAAGTTGATCTATAAATGCTTTCCCTGCTCTCATTGGTCCTACTGTATGCGAACTTGAAGGTCCAATACCAATTTTAAATATTTCAAATACCGAACTCATATTTTTTCCTTTTTGAGGCTGCACAAATAAATCGTGCTAGCCTAATTATATCTTTATAAATTTACTTATAATCTATTTTATTAATAAAACACCACTCATCGACATATACTAACCAATTTTGCCGATCAAAAACGAATAAATTATCTATAGTCAATTAAGCAAATTTTACAATAAATTATAGATAGCTGCTGAAATCGCAACAACACCCATCACAACAATAAAAATATTACTTAACTTGCCACAATATTTTGCCAAAACAGGTAATTTATGAATGGCATACATTGGCATCAAAAACAATAATATTGCTAAAATTGGACCGCCAAGTGACTCAATCAAACCTAAAATGCTTGGATTAAGCGTTGCAACGCCCCATGCTGTTACAAACATAAAGACAATAGTGGAATGGCAACACATTTTCAAACAAAACAATTAAAGGGTAAGTGTTTTTTAAATTCAACGGGAGGCAAGTAGCCTAGCGAAGAATGTAATCGTTTATGATTATACCAATAAGCATAAGCCGAAAAAGCTCGTTGTAACTCAGCCGTTGAGTTAAAACGTTGGCCTTTTACAAATTCCGTTTTAATTGTTTTAAATGTCGCTTCCGCTACCGCATTGTCATGCAGCGGTTTCATTCACTTCCGTAGTGTGAGATTGATAGCGTTTAACGGTGTATTTTGATATTAACAATAAGGCTTTCATCACCCGAGCAATGTAACGGCGTGACACCCAAATATTCTCTTTCTGTAAATCAAAACGAATTCGCCTTGTGCCATAAGACTGATAGCTACGATTAAATAGTGTCACGATTTTATCGGCATAAAGCCCTACTGATTTTTGTCTATTCAATTTACACTGATAATAAGCATAATATCTTGATAATCCTAAATATTGACATAGTTTTGTTATGCTATAACGATGTCGATTTGCTTTTAGGATAGCGATTTTCGCCCTATTATCAGTGCTGCTTGCTTTAGGATATCGTTTTCCATACGGAGTTGTTTAAGCTCTTTGCGCAACGCGATTAACTCTTGTTCTTGTGGACTGCGATTATCTTTTGTTTTAAATGAGCCGCTTTGGCTTGCTTGCGTTATCCAACGGTCCAATGCTGATGGTGTCAAATCATATTCTGCAACGATTTCACTACGTGATTTACCATGTTGATAAAGACTGACCATTTGCTGTTTAAAATCATCTGTGAATGTTCGTCTTTTGCGTTTAATCTTATTCATATTTGTTCCTTTTTTAGTTGTGATAAGTTTACCTTACCCCTTAAAAAAGTTGTATGATTTAGTGTGGCCGATCCAGGCTGACTGATCCTCTAAAAACGTATAAAGCGTTTTCCTTGAAATCATTTTGTGCAGTTTAACGGTATTATAAAAATTAATAAAACATTTAAGTTTTTGTTGTCTTTTTTATCACTAAATATTTGTTGATTATGCCACATTTCAATTTAAAGTTCATATTACGTTTTCGGTTTTCCATTTTCCATTTGTTTGTGAGCAGGTGATTTTTGTCGATTTTTGATTGATACGCTGGTTATCACACAGTTTATCTAAATAAATCAAAACAGTAGAGTTTTTGTTAAAAAGGTTCAGAAGTGCACTACGTTTATGTATAAAGACAATAAAAATCAGATAGATAAAAATTAGTGAATATTCTCTAGTCTACTGCTTCGTTTGATTTTTAAGTAACGGCAAACCTTAGGTATCAGTGTAGAATTATTTTATTTTGATAATAAAATCAATCTATTGTAAATAATTAATTAACGACCTATTATTTTGTGAAAAATTGTGGTAAAAAGTGGGGGTAAGTGGTAAAAATAAGTTTTTAACTAACATTTTGATTTTTAGAATTTAAAAATAACAGAAAATTTATAAATAATGATACTTTTATGTTCAGTGGTGCAATTTCAATCAATCTAGATAATAAAGGGCGGTTAGCTATTCCTACTCGCTACCGTGAATCTTTATCTGAAGGTATGGTTTGCACAATTGGTTTATACCATCCTTGCTTAACTCTCTACTCTTTATCTGAATGGAAATGTATAGAGCAGCAACTTGCGACATTATCAACGATTGTAGAAGCTGAACGTAGAATTAAGAGGCTATTATTGGGTTATGCAACTGAGTGTTTAATGGATAATTCAGGTCGAATTTTATTACCACCTACGTTACGTACTTATGCTAAATTAGAAAAAAATACAATGTTTGTTGGTCAATCTAATAAATTCGAAATTTGGGATGAGGTAATTTGGTATCAACAAATTAAAGACGATATTGCCGCATTACCAACGGATATTGAAAACTTATCAGATAATTTAAAAAATTTAACTATTTAATAAGAGTAAAAGATTGATGGATTACCAACACAAAACTGTTTTATTAAACGAAGCTGTAAACGCACTAAATATAAAAAAAGAGGGTATTTATGTTGATGGTACCTTTGGGCGAGGCGGTCATTCTCGTTTAATACTTGAACAACTTGGTCCACAAGGTCGATTAATTGCGATTGATCGTGATGAGCGTGCTGAGCAAGTTGCTTTACAAATAACAGATCCTCGATTTACTTTTATTAGGGGCGAGTTTTCAAATATTTACCAATATATTAATAATTTTGAACTATTAGGTAAGATTGATGGACTTTTGTTAGATCTTGGTGTTTCATCCCCACAACTTGATGATCCTGAAAGAGGGTTTTCATTTATGCGAGATGGGCCACTTGATATGCGCATGAATAACCATAAAGGTTTAACAGCAAGCGAATGGTTACTTAGCAGTGATGAAGATGATATTTCATGGGTGTTAAAAACATTTGGTGAAGAAAAATTTGCCAAACGTATTGCTCGATCGATCGTGGAGCAAAATAAAGTTTCGCCAATCACCCGTACTTTAGAGTTGGCTAATTTAATTGAAAAAGCAACACCAAGAAAAGATAAAAATAAGCACCCTGCTACACGTAGTTTTCAGGCTATCCGTATTTATATTAATAGTGAATTGGAAGAGATTCAGCAAGCATTAAATAGTAGTTTATCTGTACTTGCTCATCATGGAAGACTTGCAGTTATTAGCTTTCATTCCTTAGAGGATAGAATTGTAAAGCAATTTATTAGCAAGCAAAGTAAAGGCCCTAATTTACCAGCTCGACTACCTTTGACAGAACAACAAATTAAACAATATGGTGATGCTAAATTAAAATCCCTTGGAAAAATTAAACCAAGTGCTATTGAAATTAAAAATAACCCGCGTTCTCGAAGCGCAATATTAAGGGTAGCAGAAAGAAAAAATGGATAGCAACCAATACAATGATACTTTTCGAGATAACACCTATATTGATAAAGAGATTCAAAAAAGGCCAAGTAGAAGTTTATGTGGCTTAATTATTAGTGATTTATTTGGTCATCAAAAACTTTCATTATTATTACTTGTAATGATTGTTATTTCTGCTGGTGCGGTATTAATAACAACTCAACAGGTTCGTAAGCAGCTCTTTGAGCGTGAGCAACTTTTATTAGAACAAGATGTATTAGAAAGTGAATGGCGAAATCTAGTTATTGAAGAAAATGTCTTAGCCGATCCCAAACGAGTGGAAGAAAGAGCTAAGAATCAATTAGGTATGTCTTATGTCATACCGCAAAATGAAACAGTTATTGTGATAAAGAGTAAATAATGAAACCCGTCACTAAATATAAAAACAATAAAGTAAAAAAGGCTACAAAAACAACTAAAGCCAATAAGTTGAATAGTAAAAAGCAGTTTTTTACACCCAATCGTTTTTATATTATATATGGTTTAATTATTTTTGCGATTATTTGCCTTATTGTTCGAATGGCATTGTTACAAATTATTGAGCCTGAAAAGCTTATTGCTGAAGGTAATAAACGCTCACTTCGTCACCAAGAAATGGATGCACCAAGAGCAATGATTACTGATCGTAATGGGCGTGCGTTAGCCGTAAGTGTACCGATGTTTGATGTTTGGGCAGATCCCAAAATCGTTGTAAAAAAAGGAGGGGTTAAAGCGGATGATATTCGGTGGCAGGGATTAGCTAAAACATTAAATATTCCAATGCCAATATTAAAACAAAAATTAACTAACTCATCGATGCGATTTGTTTATTTATCTAGGCAAGTAACACCAACGATATCTGATTATTTAAAAAAACTAAAATTACCAGGAATATCATTTGCAAAAACATCTAAACGTTACTATCCAGCAGCAGAAAATATTGCTCAATTAATTGGTTTAACAGAAATAGATGAAAATGGAACAGAAAAAGGTTCTGAGGGGATCGAAAAAAGCTTTAATCAGTGGTTAATTGGTGAAGCAGGGCAAAGAATAGTTCGCCGAGATCGAGTAGGTCGTGTAATTGAGGAATTGCAACGTACAGAAAGCGAAAAGGCATCAGACTTAATATTAAGTATAGACGAGCGTTTACAATCACTTGTATATAGTGAACTTAGTCAAGCAGTTAAATTTAACAAAGCAGACAGTGGAACAGCGGTATTGATTGATGTACATACTGGTGAGATTTTAGCGATGGCAACTAGCCCATCTTATAATCCTAATAACCGTTCATCAATTGATTATAATTTATTGAGAAATAGAGCTGTTACTGATGCGTTTGAACCAGGCTCTACGGTTAAACCGCTAGTTGTAATGGCTGCTTTAGAAAAAAAAATTGCTAACTTAAATACTATTATTGATACTAGACCGTTTTATGTTAATCGCTATGAAATTAAAGATGTGTCATATCAAAAAACATTAAATTTGGCTGGTATCTTAGAAAAATCAAGTAATGTTGGCGTAAGTAAGCTCGCTTTGCAAATGCAGCAGGGTGATCTGGTAGAGTTCTATAGCCGGTTTGGATTGGGGCAACCAACAGGGCTTGGCCTAGGTGGGGAAGTGAGCGGTTCTATTGCAGCAGATAGAACCAGAAAATGGGCGGATATTGAACGAGCAACATTTGCTTTTGGATATGGGTTAAGTGTGACTCCATTACAATTGGCAAGAGCTTATGCGACCATTGGTAGTTATGGTATCTATCGACCTGTTTCTATTTTAAAAGTCAACAAACCTGTTAAAGGTGAACGTGTGGTTTCAGAAAAAGTAGCTAAAACAGTTGTGCAATTGATGGAAGCGGTAGCTGTAACAGGGGGGGGTACCAAAGCATCAGTTCCTGGGTATAGCGTAGGTGTTAAAACAGGAACAGCTAAAAAATTAGCTGGTGGCAGATATGTTAATCAATATTTAGCGTATACCGCAGGTATTGCACCAGCAACAGGACCAAAATACTCCCTTGTAGTTGTGATTGATAATCCTAAAGCGGGTCAATATTATGGTGGTTCGGTTTCAGCCCCCGTCTTTAGCCGTATTATGGGCGGAGTATTAAGAACAATGAATGTAAAACCCGATCGTCAAGTTGATGGTCAAATGATTATTTATTAATAGGTAGGAAATGATAGCTATAAGCACTTTTAAGAGATTGTTTGAATTGTTAGGCGGAAGTAATCAACTAAAATTAGAGGACTTTCCGCTTAATCATTTACGCATTGATAGTCGTAAAGTAGAAAAAGGTGATGTGTTTGTTGCTATCAAAGGACATACGGTTGATGGACGAGAATTTATTCCTCAAGCCATTTCATCTGGTGCGGTTGCTGTTATAGTTGAAACAAATCGAAAATCAAGTAATTTAACAATTAAGTATCTTGAGCACGATAATAAATCAGTAATCCCACAAATTAGTGTTTTTCAGCTTTCACAACGCCTATCTGTGATTGCTAATGAGTTTTATCATTCTCCATCAAAAAAATTATCTGTTATTGGGGTAACAGGAACCAATGGAAAAACAACCGTTAGTCAGCTTATTGCTCAATGCACAACATTGTTAAATAAAAAAACAGCACTAATGGGAACTATTGGTAATGGAATTTATAATGAACTTGAGCCATCAGTTAATACAACGTTATCGGCAGTAGATGTGCAAACTTTATTAGCTGAATTTGTAGAGAAACAGGTCAAAGTTGTAACGATGGAAATTTCCTCACATGGACTTGCCATGGATCGGGTTAAAGGGCTAAATTGTGCAGCTACCGTATTTACCAATTTGAGTCGCGATCATCTTGATTACCATAAGACAATGAGTAAATATGCAAAAGCAAAATGGTCGTTATTTAGTTCTGATGAAAAAGAAAAACAAGTTTTAAGTTCAGGTAAATCAATTGTTAATTATGATGACAAATATGGTAAACGATGGATTGATAAACTACGAGATGTAACAGCTGTATCATGTCAGCCTAAATCATTGCGCCAGTTGAAGTCTTTAAACAAGCCTTATGTTGGAGTTTCGATGATCGAATATCATGATAAAGGTGCTAAAATTCATATAGATTCAAGTTGGGGAAATGCTATTGTCAACAGCCGGTTATTAGGTGAATTTAATGTTTCTAATTTGTTATTGGCTATAGCGACACTTTTAACATTGAACTATCCATTTTTTTCTGTAGTGAATATGGCCTCTTTTTTGACTCCCATTTGTGGACGAATGGAAGTTTTACATGTAAAAGATAATCCAACAGTTATTGTTGATTATGCTCATACCCCAGATGCTTTACAAAAAGCGTTGCAAGCAAGCCGAATTCATTGCCAAGGAACGCTATGGGTGATTTTTGGTTGTGGTGGTGATAGGGATACAGGTAAAAGACCTTTGATGGCAAAGGTAGCTGAACAATTTGCTGATAAAATTGTTTTGACTAATGATAATCCACGCACTGAAGATGAAATGAAGATCATTGATGATATTCAACAAGGTTTACATCGTACTGGCAACATACAAATCATTACCGATAGGGTTGAAGCTATTAAACAAACATTGAATCAAGCAGAACCAAATGATGTAATTTTAATTGCAGGTAAAGGACATGAGGACTACCAAATAGTTGGTAAAATCAAATATCACTATTCAGATCAAGAAACAGTGAAAAAACTTCTAGGAGTAGAGAATCAATCATGATTCCAGTAAAAATTAAACAAATAAAAGAAATAGTGAATGGTAACTCTTATTATATTCAAGACGAAAATAGTGTTATTGACGCTATTTGTACCGATTCTCGAATGATTACTAAACAATCTTTATTTATTGCACTTGTTGGTAATCATTTTGATGGACATGCTTTTGCAGTGCAGTCTATTAAAGATGGTGCTATAGCTGTGATCGTAGATCATAAACTTGATAAAACAATACCGCAGATTGTTGTCAAAGATACTCGCCTAGCTTTAGGGAAAATTGCGAATTTTGTCCGCCAACAAAGTGCTGCAAAAATTGTGGCACTTACAGGCTCATCAGGTAAAACATCAGTTAAAGAAATGACTGCTGCCATTTTACAAAATTGCGGGCAAACCCTCTATACACAAGGTAATTTCAATAATGATATTGGCGTGCCATTGACAATGTTGAGATTAACTAAACAAGATCAGTTTGCTGTAATAGAATTAGGTGCAAATCATATCGGTGAAATTGCTTATACTACAAATATTGTAAAACCTGATAGTGCTTTAATTAATAATATTGCTGAAGCACATATAGAAGGTTTTGGTTCACTTGATGGCGTGGCAGTGGCTAAAGGTGAGATTTTTGAAGGTTTATCTAAAGATGGTATTGCTATCATTAATTTGGATAGTTGTTCTGATAAATGGTCTACTCAGTTAACAAATAAGATTGTTTGGACATTTTCGTTGGCAAACTTGTCGGCCGATTTTTACGCAAGTAACATTCAATATGCTGAAAATACAACTTTTACATTACATACACCAAACGGTGAATGCCCTATTATATTACCTTTAATTGGTGAGCATAATGTTTCAAATGCTATCGCAGCATCAGCTTTAGCACTCTCTGTTGGTGCAACATTTAATCAGATACAGCAAGGTTTAGCCACTTTAAAACCAGTAAAAGGTCGATTATTCCCAATAAGATTAAATCAAACCCAATTAATTTGGGATGATTCTTATAATGCTAATGTTGGCTCAATGTCGGCAGCAATAAAAGTGTTGGCAAAACAGCCAGGCTATCGAGTTTTGGTCGTTGGCGATATGGGGGAACTAGGGCCTGAATCTGAAAAATATCATCGACAAATAGGCGAACTTGCTCGCGATGAAAAGCTTGATTGTGTAGTAAGTATTGGCAAATTAAGTCAATTTATTAGTCAGTATAGTGGTGAGGGGCACCATTTTAATAACAAACAAGATGCAGCAAATTTTCTGTTAACGTTATTACGTCAACACCCAACTTTAACTATGCTAGTTAAAGGTTCTCGTAGTGCAAAAATGGAAGAAATCATCGAAAAAATTCAAATTAAGCAATAAAGCGTTAGGATTAAAATTATGTTGGTGTGGATATCAGAATATTTAGTGAAACATTTTACCTTTTTTAATGTTATCTCTTATTTAACTGTAAGAGCTATTTTAGGGTTATTAACTTCTTTAGCAATTTCTTTATTTTTTGGTCAGAAAGTTATTGATAGATTGCAAAAATTGCAAATTGGGCAAGTCATCCGTCATGATGGACCAGAATCACATTTAAGTAAAAAGGGAACTCCCACTATGGGAGGAGTGCTTATTTTAGCATCTATCGTATTATCGGTACTTTTATGGGCAAACCTTCGTAATCCTTATGTTTGGGTAACCTTATTTGTTTTAATTGGTTATGGCATTATTGGCTTTATTGATGATTATTTAAAGGTAATCCGCAAAAATAGTGCAGGCCTTATTGCAAAATGGAAGTATTTTTGGCAATCGGTTATTGCGTTAATTGTTGCTTTTGGTCTTTATGTTTACGGAAAAGATAGCTCGGTAACCGTACTTGTTTTACCATTTTTTAAAGATGTTATGCCTCAATTAGGATTATTATTTATTCTACTTAGTTACATTGTGATTGTTGGGGCTGGAAATGCTGTTAATTTAACCGATGGGCTTGATGGGCTTGCCATTATGCCAACTGTTTTTGTTGCTGCTGGTTTTGCCCTTGTCTCTTGGGCAACAGGAAATGTTAATTTTGCTGATTACCTACATATTCCTTATATCAAATTCAGTGGCGAATTAATGATTGTCTGTACCGCAATTATTGGCGCAGGACTTGGTTTTTTATGGTTTAACACCTATCCTGCTATGGTTTTTATGGGGGATGTTGGCTCATTAGCTTTGGGTGGTGTGTTTGGAATTATTGCTGTTTTATTACGACAAGAATTTTTATTACTAATTATGGGTGGAATTTTTGTTATCGAAACTTTATCTGTGATTCTACAAGTAGGTTCATATAAATTACGAGGTAAACGGATATTTAAAATGGCACCGATTCATCATCACTATGAATTAAAAGGTTGGCCAGAGCCTAGAGTTATTGTGCGTTTTTGGATTATTTCATTAATGTTAGTTTTAATTGGATTATTAACTCTAAAATTACGTTAATTTAAACATAGATCAGGATTGAATCATGGTTAGCTATCAGGGCAAAAATGTTGTAATTATTGGATTAGGTATTACAGGTCTTTCTTGTGTTGATTATTTTCTTGATCAAAACGTTATCCCCAAGGTAATTGATACTCGTTTAAAGCCACAAGGATTAGAGCAATTAGATAATCGTGTTAATTATCATTTAGGTGACTTAAATATTGATTGGTTGTTAAAAGCTGATTTAATTATCACTAGCCCAGGCATTGCATTATCAACTCCAGAATTGAAAAAAGCAGCTGAAAAAGGTATCGAAATTATTGGTGATATAGAACTTTTTTGTCGTGAAGTTAATCTGCAACCAAATAAAAAAATTGTTGCGATCACAGGAGCTAATGGTAAAACAACGGTGACAACGTTGGTTGGTGATATAATCAAATCATCTGGTATTAAAGTTGGGGTTGGCGGAAATATAGGCGAACCTGCATTATCCCTTTTAAAGCAGGAATACGATGTATATGTTCTTGAATTATCAAGTTTCCAGCTAGAAACAACATATAATTTGCAAGCAACTGTTGCAACAATTTTAAATATTTCAGAAGATCATATGGATCGGTATCCTCTTGGTTTAATGCAATATGTCGAGGCTAAGCAACGTATTTATCATAATGCAAAATATTGTGTAATTAACCATGATGATAAATTAACTATTCCAACTGATAAACAAAGCAACTGTGTTTCATTTGGTGTGAATAAAGGTGATTATCATTTAGATATCTATTATGAACACCTAATTGCACAAGAACAAAGCGTATTAGAAACTAAAGTAATAAAACTAATTGGGTGCCATAATTATCTTAATGCATTGGCAGCTTTAGCAATTGCTGATAAATTAAATATTCCACGACAATCAAGCTTAGCAACAATTGCTTCGTTTCAAGGTTTGCCACATCGTTTTGAACTTGTTTTTGAGCAAAACGGGGTAAAGTGGATTAATGATTCTAAAGCGACCAATGTAGGTAGTACTCAAGCAGCGCTAAAAAGTGTGATTTGCCACGGTAAACTATACTTATTATTAGGGGGAGATGGCAAATCAGCTGATTTTTCTCCTCTATTACCTTACTTACAAAATAACAATCTTGAGGTTTTCTGTTTTGGGCGAGATCGTTATTTGCTTGGTAAATTAGCTCCTAATATAACAACAATAACTGAAACAATGGCTGAATCGATGCAAATCATTGCTCAAAAAGCAATATCAAATGATGTAGTATTACTTTCTCCTGCTTGTGCAAGTTTAGATCAATTTAAAAATTATATTGAACGAGGAAATCAATTTGCAAAATTAGCCAAAAAATATGCTCAAAGAGGTAAAAAATGACATTTTTTTGGTTAAAAAAACAAGTTAACCCACATGTACCATTTGATAACCAACTACTTTGGACTGTGCTAGGTTTAATGATATTTGGTTTGATTATGGTGACATCAGCTTCGATGTCATTTAATGAAAGTAACCCTTTTTTTTATACACAACGAGAGCTCATTCAGTTAGGACTATCGTTATTTTTAATGTTTATTACATTGTATATTCCGATGCAGCGTTGGCAACAGTTTAGCTCAATATTACTGATTGTTGCTATTATTATGTTAGTTGTTGTACTTGGTATTGGTGCTTCAATTAACGGAGCATCTCGTTGGATACCTCTAGGTGTGTTTAATTTTCAGCCTGCAGAGCTTTCAAAGTTAGCTTTATTTTTATTTTTAGCCGGTTATTTATCACGTAAATGTGAAGAAGTAAAAAATGGCTTTTGGGGCTTTTTTAAACCAATGGTTGTTATGGCCATACTCTCAGTTTTGTTACTTAAACAACCTGATTTAGGTACAGTTATCGTCTTATTTATGGTAACTATCGGTATTTTATTTATTGCTGGTGCACAATTGTGGCAATTTATTGCTATTTTGTTAACGGGGGTTGGTGTTGTAATTTGTTTGATTTTATACGAAGCATACCGTTTAACAAGGCTGTTAACTTTTCTTGACCCTTGGCAAGATGCAACAGGTTCTGGTTATCAACTAGTTGCATCATTAATGGCAATTGGTAGTGGCGGTATTACTGGGCAAGGTATGGGGAATTCTATCTTAAAATTAGGTTACCTACCTGAATGTCATACTGATTTTATTTTTTCGATTATTTCTGAAGAATATGGATATATAGGGGTAGTTGCTTTATTGTCATTACTTTTCTTTTTGACATTTAAAGCGCTAGCAATTGGTTATCGAGCGTTGAATGAAGGCTCACTGTTTTCAGGTTATTTAGCCTGTGAAATAGGTATATGGTTTGGTTTTCAAACGTTTGTTAACGTCGGAGTTACATCCGGTATGTTACCAACTAAAGGATTAACATTACCATTTATCAGTTATGGTGGTTCAAGCCTTATTGTGATGAGTATTGCAGTTGCAATACTGCTCAGAATAGATTTTGAATTTAGACAACAACAAGCGCAAGCACGAATAAGGTTAATAAAATAATGAAAAAGTTATTAGTTATGGCAGGTGGAACTGGGGGGCATGTTTTTCCTGGTATTGCTGTGGCGCAATATTTAATGAAGCAAGGTTGGCAAGTAAGATGGTTAGGGACTGCCGATCGAATGGAAGCACACTTAGTTCCTGAAAATGGTATTGATATTGATTTTATCGAAATATCAGGGTTACGAGGCAAAGGTGTGATGGCATTATTAAAAGCGCCTTATAAAATTTTAAAAGCAGTTTTGCAAGCTAGAAAAATTTTAAAAACTTATCGCCCCGATGTTGTTCTAGGCATGGGAGGATATGTTTCAGGCCCAGGGGGGATTGCAGCCAAAACACTTGGTATACCGGTTGTAGTGCATGAACAAAATGGTATAGCCGGTTTAACCAACAAGTGGCTAGCTAAAATTGCAACTAAAGTTTTGCAGGCATTTCCTACCGCTTTTTCTAAGGCTGAAGTAGTTGGTAACCCTGTACGAAGTGATCTTTTAACGGTTGCAAAACCTGAAGAAAGATTTAAAAATCGTAATGGATCAATTAGAGTGTTGGTCATGGGGGGAAGCCAAGGAGCTAAAATTATTAATGATATTGTACCTCAAGTGATGGCAAAATTGTCCGATAAATATGAGGTATGGCATCAAACAGGTAAAGGAATGTTAGATTCGGTAACTCAGTCTTATCAAAATTGTGATATGACCAATAATAAAGTGACGGAATTTATATCTGATATTGCAGATGCATACAATTGGGCTGATGTTGTGATTTGTCGCAGTGGTGCATTAACTGTTAGTGAAATTGAGGTCGTTGGTATTGGCGCTATTTTTGTGCCATTTATGCATAAAGATCGCCAGCAGTTTTGGAATGCAAAATCATTAGCGGATATAGGCGCTGCCCATATTATAGAGCAACCAGATTTTAACGTTGAATCACTATCAAATTTGTTATTAAATTTGCATCGCAATAAGTTACTTGAAATGGCAATTAAAGCTAAAAGCCTATCTATTGTAAATTCCACTGAAAAAGTAGCTAAAAACCTTGAGTCAGTGATAAAATAGTAGAATTTAGATATAAATCTTATGTAGTTGGAGCAATAATTTGTGTAAGCTAAGAAAAATAATTGCGATACAAATAAGCCATGATGATATAAGGCATTACACTACACAATAAAAAGAAGAATTTAGGAGTCCAATAGTGAATACAAGGGAGTTAGCGGAGTTAAGAGCAATTATTCCTCAAATGAAACGAGTCAATCATATCCACTTTGTGGGGATTGGTGGCGCCGGTATGGGGGGAATCGCTGAAGTTCTAACTAATGAAGGTTACAAAATCAGTGGTTCAGACATCGCTGAAAATGCGGTCACTCAACATCTTGAAACATTAGGTGCAAAAATTGTTATTGGTCATGCTGCTGAAAACGTGCTTAACTCTAGTGTTGTTGTTATATCTTCGGCTATTTCACAAGATAACGTTGAAGTAATTGCAGCACGTGAAGCGCGTATCCCTGTGATTCAACGTGCTGAAATGTTGGCTGAACTAATGCGTTTTCGTTATGGAATAGCTATTGCTGGTACACATGGAAAAACTACCACTACCGCAATGGTTACTGCTATTTATGCCGAAGCAAAACTTGATCCAACATTTGTCAATGGTGGCTTAGTTAAGGCGGCAGGAACACATGCTAGATTAGGTAATAGTCGTTATTTTATTGCTGAAGCAGATGAAAGCGATGCATCATTTCTTCATTTGCAACCAATGGTCTCTATTGTAACAAATATCGAGCCAGACCATATGGATACATATCAAGGAAGTGTTGATAATCTTAAACAAACATTTATTTCATTTTTACGTAATCTTCCATTTTATGGCTTAGCTATTATGTGTTACGACGATTCTATTAATCGTGAATTATTACCGATTGTAGGACGTAAAATAATTACTTATGGGTTTAGTGAAGATGCTGATGTTGTCATTAAAAATTATCGTCAGAAACAAGGAGTCAGTTATTACACCGTTTGTCGCCCAAACTGCCCAGATTTGCAGATTGAACTAAATGCACCCGGTAAACATAACGCCTTAAATTCGGTAGCTGCAATTATTGCGGCAACTGAAGATGGCATTGATGATGAATCAATTATCAATGCATTGGCTAAATTTGCTGGTACTAGTCGACGTTTTGATTTATTAGGTGTTTTTCCTCATGTTGATGGTGGTGATATTATGGTGGTTGATGATTATGGTCATCATCCTAGTGAGGTTAATGCAACAATTCAGGCTGCAAAAAATGGTTGGCCAGATCGACGGCTTGTAATGTTATTTCAACCCCATCGATATACACGTACTCGCGATCTATTTGATGATTTCGCACAAGTACTTTCTCAAGTTGATGCACTTGTAATGTTAGATGTTTATTCAGCAGGGGAACAACCTATTGCTGGTGCAGACAGCCGCTCTTTGTGCCGTTCAATACGTAATCGAGGCAAAGTTGATCCAATTTATGTTTCTGATTTAAATTTATTGCCAGAAATTATGCAAGAAATATTACAAGGTGGTGATTTGTTAATTACACAAGGAGCCGGTAGTGTTGGTCGTATTGCGCGCCAATTAGCCCAAACTCAATTATTTTCAAAAGAGGATTTATAAAAATGGTTGATAAAGTTGCTGTATTGTACGGTGGTACTTCTGCTGAGCGAGAAGTATCACTTAAGTCAGGTAAAGCAGTGCATGCAGGATTGTTGGCAAATGGTATTGATGCTCATCTTATTGATACAAAAGAGCTTCTTGTTACCAATTTGAAAGAACAAGGTTATACAAAAGCTTTTGTTATTTTGCATGGGCGAGGTGGCGAAGATGGTATTATTCAAGCAATTTTGACTTATCAAAATATCCCTTATACAGGTAGTGATGTTTTATCATCTGCGTTAACGATGGATAAGTTAAAAACTAAATTAGTTTGGAAATCACTTAATTTACCTGTTGCTGATTATGTTATAATAGACAAATCACAATCAATTGATACAGATGCTATTGTTAAACAACTTGGTTTACCATTGTTTGTAAAACCAAGTCATGAAGGTTCAAGTGTTGGTATGACCAGAGTTAATGAAGCATCTGAATTACAGTCTGCTATTAATGTAGCTTTCAAATATGATAGCATTGTAATGGTTGAGTCATTTTTAGCAGGTCCAGAATTTACAGTTGCAATTGTAGGCGAAGAAGTTTTACCTACAATTCGCATTCAACCCACTACTGAATTTTATGATTATGATGCAAAGTATTTATCAAACTCAACACAATACTTTTGCCCTAGTGGATTGTCAGATAATAAAGAGCAAGAGATTCGTAAATTAGCATTAGAGGCTTATAAAGCTGTGGGATGCAGAGGTTGGGGACGGGTAGATATTATGTTTGATGCTAATCAAAATCCGTATTTGCTTGAAGTTAATACAGCGCCAGGTATGACAGATCATAGTTTAGTGCCAATGGCAGCCAAACAATATGGTTGGTCATTTAATGAACTTGTGGCCAAAATCTTAAATTTGGCAACACTATAGTTGACCTTATTTTATGAAGCAAGTTAGGCAGGCAGCGCATAGACGAGAAGATAAAAATAGAAGGCGGTTGCTTATCTTTCGTAATACTGAACAATTAATAGGATTTTTGTTTTTTATTATGATTATTTTTATTTGTATTTGGGTTGTACAAAGCTTCAAAAATTGGATGGATGATCCCGAACAAATGGTATTGTCACAATTAACGTTAAGTGGTGATTATACTTATACAACTGAGAATGATCTTCGTGAGGCTATTCTTGGATTAGGGTTACCTAACACTTATATTGGACAAGATGTGAATGATATCCAACAAGAAGTGATGCGATTTCCATGGGTTAAGCAAACAAGTGTGCGTAAACAGTGGCCTAATAGGTTAATTGTTTATGTGGAAGAGTATAGACCAGCAATTTATTGGAATGATCTATTTTTACTTGATGAAAATGGCAATATTTTTAGTGTACCACTTGACCGTATTACTAAATTACAATTGCCAAGGCTATATGGACCTGAGGGAAAAGCAAAATCAGCGTTAGAGACTTATTATAAATTAGAGGGTCTTTCCAAAAAACTAGCGAATAATCAGTTAGCATTACAAATTAAAGCGGCTATAACTGATGAGCGAAATGCATGGCAATTAATGGTAGAGCGGTGCGTATCTGGTTTTTGTATTGAAAATCAGGAAATAAAGTTATTGTTAGGCAATGAAAATATTGAACAGCGATATCAACAATTTATTAAATTATTTCCTGAAATTCAATCAAGGTTGCCAGAAAACGAAAGAATAATGGTCGCTGATTTACGTTACGAAAATGGTATTTCAGTGCAAAAAGCAAAAATGGTGCAGTAAGGAATAAATGAAGGCTGAAGTATGAAAGCAACAGAAAAAAAATTGGTTGTTGGACTAGAAGTTGGTACCTCTAAAGTACTTGCTCTTGTTGGCGAGGTTCTTCCCGATGGTATTATTAATATTATTGGAGTAGGACACTGTCCATCAAAAGGGGTTGATAAAGGAGGGGTTAACGATCTAGAGGCTGTTGTAAAATCGATCCAACGAGCAATTGAACAAGCTGAACTAATGGCGGATTGTCAAATATCTTCAGTATATTTAAGTCTTTCAGGTAAACATATTCGTTGTCAAAATGAAATAGGTATGGTGCCAATAGCGGATGAAGAAGTAACAGCGGAAGACGTTGATAATGTTGTTCATACTGCAAAATCAGTCAGAATTTTAGATGAGCATCGTATTTTGCACGTTATTGCACAAGAATACTCTATTGATTTGCAAGAAGGAATTAAAAATCCTATCGGCTTATCTGGCGTAAGAATGAAAGCCAAAGTTCATTTAGTCACCTGTCATAATGATATGGCTAGGAATATTGTTAAAGCGGTTGAACGTTGTGGATTGAAAGTTGACCAACTTATTTTTTCAGGGTTAGCTTCTAGTTATGCTGTTTTAACCGATGATGAAAAAGAATTAGGTGTCTGCGTTATTGATATGGGCGGTGGCACAATGGATGTGACAGTTTATACTGGTGGTGCTTTACGTCATTCTGTTGTAATTCCATATGCAGGTAATGTGGTTACTAGTGATATTGCCTATGCATTTGGTGCACCACCGATGGATGCTGAAAATATTAAAATTCGTTATGGATGCGCTGTTGGTTCATTAATTGGTAAAGATGAAGTTATTGATGTACCAAGTGTTGGCGGTAGGCCTTCTCGTTCATTGCAACGGCAAACCCTTGTTGATGTAATTGAGCCTCGCTATTCGGAATTGCTTTTGTTGGTAAAAAAAGAGTTACTTACATTGCAAGAAGAGCTTAAAAAACAGAATGTCAAATATCAGTTAGCCGCAGGAATTGTGTTAACAGGCGGAGCTGCTCAAATCAAAGGAATGGTTGAGTGTGCTGAAAAAGTTTTTCAAAATCAAGTTCGTATTGGGCAACCACTAAATATATCAGGGTTAACTGATTATGTACAAAAACCATATTGTTCAACAACCATAGGGTTATTACATTATGGAAAACAGAGTTTATTAAATGATGATACTAAAGATAGTAATAAATCATCATTAAAAGGGATAGCTAAACGATTGACCGGTTGGTTTAAAAAAGAATTTTAGCTAATATATTTCAAGAACTTCGTGGACATTGTAGATGATTATCTGTACAATGTTTCAAGATCGTAAATTTGGAGATAAGTTATGTTTGAGCCTATGGTTGCAGATGATGAACCAGCAGCAGTCATTAAAGTTATTGGTGTCGGTGGTGGCGGTGGTAATGCCGTCGAGCATATGATTGCCGAGCATATTGAAGGTGTTGAATTTTTTGCGGCAAATACAGATGCGCAGGCATTAAAAAGAATTAAGGTAGGTCAAACTATTCAAATTGGTACTAATGTAACTAAAGGGCTTGGCGCAGGTGCTAACCCAGAAGTTGGTAGGAACTCAGCTGAAGAAGATCGTGAGGTCATCCGTAGTGCTATTGAAGGTGCGGATATGGTCTTTATTGCCGCAGGAATGGGGGGGGGAACTGGAACAGGTGCTGCCCCAGTCGTTGCTGAAATAGCAAAAGAGTTAGGTATTCTAACTGTTGCTGTTGTTACTAAGCCTTTTGGTTTTGAAGGTAAAAAGCGTATGGCCTTTGCTGAACAAGGCATTGCTGAATTAGCAAAGCATGTTGATTCACTAATAACTATTCCAAATGACAAATTATTAAAAGTATTAGGTCGCGGTGTTAAATTACTTGATGCTTTTGCGGCAGCTAATGGTGTTTTAAAAGGTGCAGTACAAGGTATAGCTGAGCTTATTACTAAACCTGGTCATATCAATGTCGACTTTGCTGACGTAAGAACCGTGATGTCTGAAATGGGATATGCAATGATGGGGTCTGGACGAGCTAGTGGTGATAATCGTGCAGAAGAAGCCGCTGAAATGGCAATTTCCAGTCCTTTACTTGAAGATATCGATTTATCGGGCGCCCGAGGCGTATTGGTAAATGTAACAGCAGGATTAGATCTTGGCTTAGAAGAGTTTGAAACTGTTGGTAGTACGGTTCGTGCGTTTGCTTCTGACAATGCGACAGTTGTTGTTGGTACAACTTTTGATCCTGATATGTCTGATGAAATACGAGTAACAGTGGTTGCGACCGGCATCGGTATAGATAAACGTCCAGAAGTTAAAATGCCTAAAACAATTCCACCAAACAATGCATTATTTGGCCAAAATAATGAGTTAGGACAATCAGAAGAGAAATTAGCTAAAGTTGTTAATGAGCCAACGGTTTCTCCTCTTGATAATCGTGAGATTTTAGATATTCCTGCTTTCATTCGTAAGCAAGCAAATTAAAATGAACTTATTTGATTTTTTATTGTCAAAATCGATAGGTATATATAAAAATTAGGTGCAAAATGAAACAAAGAACATTAAAAAAGACTATTCAAGCAACTGGAGTTGGTTTACATACCGGCAAGAAAGTTACTTTGACATTACGCCCTGCGCCTGAAAATACAGGTATTATTTATCGTCGTACTGATCTAAATCCATGTGTTGATTTTCCTGTAGATGCAAAATCGGTACGTGATACGATGCTTTGTACTTGTTTAGTAAACGAAGATAATGTTCGAATTTCAACTGTCGAACATATTAATTCTGCCTTAGCAGGACTTGGCATTGACAATATTATCATTGAAGTTAATGCTCCTGAAATTCCAATTATGGATGGTAGTGCTAGCCCCTTTGTTTATTTATTACTTGATGCAGGCATTGCTGAACAAAATGCACTTAAAAAATTTTTACGCATAAAGGAAACAGTTCGAGTTGAAAATGGTGATAAATGGGCTGAAGTAAGGCCTTATAGTGGTTTTAGATTAGATTTTACTATTGATTTCCATCATCCTGCTATTGATAGTAGTTCACAGCGCTATCAATTGGATTTTTCATCTGAATCATTTATTCGTCAAATTAGTCGAGCTAGAACGTTTGGTTTTATGCGCGATATTGAAGCATTGCAATCTAAAGGTTTATGCTTAGGTGGTAGTTTAGATTGTGCCATTGTCGTTGATGATTATAAAGTACTTAATGAAGATGGACTGCGTTTTGAGGATGAATTTGTACGTCACAAAATGCTTGATACTATTGGTGATTTATATATGAGCGGCCATAATATGATTGGCGAAGTTGTTTGTTATAAATCGGGCCATGCATTAAATAATCAATTATTACAAGCATTGTTAGCTAAACAAAGTGCGTGGGAATATGTGACATTTACAGAAGAACAAACTGTACCACTTGCATTGGGTACTAAGCAGCTTATTTTAGCGTAACGCCATAAAAATATCATTATATATTATAAACGCTCCTATTTTTGGGGGCGTTTTTATTTTATATTAAAGAGATAATAACATGAATAATAGTCATTTTTTTGCTCATTTATCGCGATTAAAACTTATTAACCGTTGGCCTTTAATGCGTAATGTAAGAACAGAAAATGTATCAGAACATAGTTTACAAGTTGCTTTTGTTGCACATGCTTTGGCTATAATTAAAAATAAAAAATTTAATGGCAATGTAAACCCCGAACGAATTGCATTATTAGCAATGTACCATGATGTTTCAGAGGTTATCACGGGCGATTTACCAACACCGACAAAATACTACAACCCACAAATTACCGTTGAATATAAAAAAATTGAAAAAATAGCCCAACACAAGCTCATTAATATGCTTCCAAAAGATCTACAGGAAGATTTTAGAACACTAATTGATGATGATTTTTATAACGAAGCAGAAAAAAGTATCGTAAAACAGGCTGATGCATTATGTGCCTATCTTAAAACGATTGAAGAATTGAGTGCTGGTAATAATGAATTTAAATTAGCAGAACAACGTTTAAAGAAAACTTTATCTGAACGTAGTAGTCCTGAAATGGACTATTTTTTAGATGTTTTTCTTCCTAGCTTTAGTTTGTCATTAGATGAAATAACAATGTAAAAATAATTTATCTAGTTAAGGTATTATCCATTACAGCTAATCCATTATTTTCAGATCATAAAATATGATATTGCCGATAAGAAAGATATTTTAATAACGGTAATAGTTTTTAGTTGCAGCTAAACTTTAATTGATAGATACAAAATTTAGGGTAAGTTCTATTTTAATTTAATGCCGTATTTTATGTTCTTTGATTAAAAAACATAGCGTCTATTATTTCCTATTAAACTTATTTTTACTGATAAGATCATTAACTTGCATCATTTTAGGCTTAGTTATATTATGAAATGAATATAATATTATTTAAGGAATAAATTATGTTAAAGTCAATTGATCCAACTACCACCACATCTTGGAAATCGCTTCAAGCTAGCTATGAAAAAAATCACACCAAAACCATTGCTCAGATCTTAAAAGAAGAGCCGCAACGTGTTGAAAAGCTCAGTATTCCTTTTGAAGATGAGTTTTTGGTTGATTTATCAAAAAACCGTGTCACACAAGAAACGCTAACATTGCTTTATAAACTTGCTGAAGAATGTGATCTGACTGGCGCAATACAGGCTATGTACAGTGGCGAAAAGATTAACCGCACTGAAGATCGATCAGTGTTGCATGTGGCGTTACGCAACATATCAAACACGCCAATTTATGTTGACGGTAAAAATGTGATGGATGATGTTAATGCGGTTTTAGCCAAGATGGAATCATTCAGTAAAAAAGTGATCAATGGTGAGTGGAAAGGCTATACCGGTAAAAAAATTACTGATGTGGTGAACATCGGTATTGGTGGTTCAGATCTAGGACCGGTAATGATTACCGAAGCACTACGACCTTACAAAAACCACTTGAACATGCATTTCGTATCAAATGTAGATGGTACACATATTGTTGAAGCGCTTAAAGGTTTAAATCCTGAAACCACTTTATTTTTGGTTGCATCCAAAACTTTTACCACTCAAGAAACTATGACAAATGCACAAACAGCACGAGCATGGTTACTTGATGCTGCTAAGGATGATAAAGCGGTTGCGTTGCATTTTGTTGCATTATCAACCAATGCCAAAGAGGTTGAAAAATTTGGTATTGATACTGCCAATATGTTTGAGTTTTGGGATTGGGTTGGTGGACGTTATTCGTCATGGTCTGCGATAGGATTATCGATTGTGTTATCTATCGGATTTGATAACTTTAAGCAATTTTTGGCTGGTGGCCATGCAATGGATAAGCACTTCCAAAATGCGCCGATCGATAAAAATATTCCAACTTTGCTTGCGTTAATTGGTATTTGGTATAACAATTTTTGCGGTGCTGAAACCGAGGCAATTTTGCCTTATGATCAGTATATGCATCGTTTTGCAGCTTATTTCCAACAAGGAAATATGGAGTCGAACGGTAAGAGTGTTGATCGCAATGGAAATAAAACGCCTTATACTACAGGTCCAATTATTTGGGGTGAGCCAGGAACAAATGGTCAACATGCGTTTTATCAATTAATTCATCAAGGAACTAAGCTCATTCCTTGTGACTTTATTGCCCCAGCAATTAGCCATAACCCTGTAGGAGACCATCATCCTAAGTTGCTTTCTAACTTTTTTGCTCAAACCGAGGCATTAGCATTTGGTAAAACAAAAGTGCAAGTCGAGCAAGAGTTTATTGCCGCAGGTAAGATACTTGACCAGGTCAAATCTATTGTGCCATTTAAAGTTTTTGAGGGTAATAAGCCAACTAATTCGATATTAGTAAAGAAGATCACTCCTTATACACTTGGCGCATTGGTTGCGATGTATGAGCATAAAATTTTTACTCAAGGGGTTATTTTAAATATCTTTAGTTTTGATCAATGGGGGGTGGAGCTTGGTAAGCAATTAGCTGGGCGAATTCTACCTGAATTAGCTGATGATAAGCCTGTGAGTTCTCATGATGAATCGACCAACAATTTGATCAACCAATATAAAAAGTGGCGTTAGATTGTTTTAGTTAATCGGTTATTATAAGAGGATAAAATAAAACCTTCAGCCTTGGCCGAAGGTTTTTTTATATTTATGGAGTTACTTTTTAATTCGCATTATTGGAGTTTTACCAGCCTCAACTGTCCCCGATAGTTTGGTTAGTTCTACAACTGTTTCCATATTAGAAATAACCACTGGTGTTAATACTGATTTTGCTTTGCTTTCAAGTAGTGGCAGGTCAATCTCAATGATTGTATCGCCTACTTTTACTTGTTGGCCTTCTTCTGCAATTCGAGTAAAACCTTCACCTTTTAGTTCTACGGTATCAATACCAAAGTGAACAAAAAGTTCGATTCCTTCGTCTGATTCAATAGCAAAAGCGTGGTTCGTTTCAAAAATTTTACCAATTTTACCATTTAATGGTGCAACAATTTTATTGCCAGATGGTTTAATTGCAACGCCATCACCAACAATTTTTTCAGCAAAAACTACATCTGGAACATCTTCGATTTTGACAATTTCGCCACTTAGGGGGGCAATAATCTCGATGCTGTTTTTATTATCATCAGATACAAATTGCTTAATTTTATCGAATAGACCCATTATTGTCTCCTAACAAACTTGCTTTTCAGCAGTATAATTTTCAATTAACTCGATGATTTCTTTGGATGTTGCTTTTTCAAGTACAGTATCTGCAAATTTTTTCGCTTCTGCATAATTTGTATTACGAATTAATTTTTTAATTTTTGGAATAGATACTGCACTCATACTAAATTCATCAAGTCCCATACCAAGTAATAAGATAGTAGCTCTTTCATCACCAGCAAGTTCACCACACATGCCAGTCCATTTACCTTCTTGGTGAGAAGCATCAATAACTTTTTTAATCAGTGCCAACACTGAAGGTGAAAACGGATTATAAAGGTGAGAAATTAGTTCATTGCCACGGTCAACAGCTAAAGTATATTGTGTTAAATCGTTAGTACCAATACTAAAGAAATCCACCTCTTTAGCTAAATGATGCGCAATTACAGCTGCTGCTGGTGTTTCGATCATAACGCCGATTTCAATATTTTTGTCAAATGCTTTACCTTCGGCACTTAATTGTTCTTTAAGAATATTAATTTCAGATTTTAAGGTGCGAATTTCTTCAACAGAAATAATCATAGGGAACATGATGCGAAGTTTACCAAATGCTGATGCTCGTAATATTGCACGTAGTTGTGCGTGTAATATTTCTTTGCGATCTAAGCATATGCGAATAGCTCGCCAACCTAAGAATGGATTTTCTTCTTTTGGTAGGTGCATATAAGGTACATCTTTATCACCACCAATATCCATGGTTCGAACAATAATTGATAGGCCATTAGCTGCTTCAGCAACTTCTTTGTAGGCTTTGAATTGTTCTTCTTCATTTGGGTATGCTTCACGATCCATAAATAAAAATTCAGTACGATAAAGCCCAACCCCTTCGTAGCCATTACGCTCAGCTCCAGCAATATCACGAACAGTACCGATGTTACTACAAATTTCTACTTGATGACCATCAAGTGTGACGGCAGGTAAATCTTTTAATTTTGCCAATTCTTCTTTATCGGCAATGTATTTTGTCTGAACTTGTTTTAGTTTTTCTTGAGTGCTGTGATCTGGATTAATATAAATGGCATTATTTATTGCATCTAAAATAATAAAATCACCATGCTTGATCTTTTGAGTGGCATTAGATGTGCCGACAATAGCTGGGATTTCTAAAGAGCGAGCCATAATTGATGTGTGCGAAGTACGACCACCTGCATCAGTAATAAAACCTAATACCATCTCTAAGTTTAATTGCGCTGTTTCTGATGGTGTTAAGTCAGTGGCAACTAAAACACATGGTTGGCTTATTGCACTCAAATCAACAATTTCGATACCTAAAATATTTTTAAGCAATCGTTTACCGATATCACGAATATCGGCAGCACGCTCTTTTAAATATTCATCATCTAAGTTTTCTAATTCTTTAGCTTGAGTTTCAAAAACAGATTGAACCGCAGCGTCTGCACTTGAATGTTTGCTTTGAATACGAGAAATCACTTCTTGTTCAAGATCTTCATCTTCAAGAAGCATAATATGTCCTTCAAAAATGGCTGCTTTATCTTCGCCTAATGTTGATTTTGCACGCTCCATAATTGCGTGTAACTGTTCACTTGATTTTTCTCGAGCTGCCTTAAAACGTTCGATTTCAGAGTCAATTTTATTATCAACAACTTGTCTATTGTTAATAACAATTGGTTCTTCTTTTAGTAATAACGCTTTCGCAAACGCGATGCCGGGGGAAACAAGTATACCTGATACCATAACATTTAATCCTTATTCAATTTTAAAACCTTTCATAGCTAATCGGGAGTTATTATTCCAATTTAGGAATTAATTTTACTAAATGATCAACTGCTTCTTTTTCATCTTCACCTTCGGCTGCGATGGTAATGGTTGTACCTTGTGTTAAACCTAATGTTTGTAATTTAAATAGGCTTTTAGCACTAGCACTTTTACCATTAGATGTGACAGTAATTTCTGCATTAAAGTTTTTGGCTTCTTTCACAAATTGTGCTGCAGGGCGAGTATGAAGACCATTAGATGCAGTAATGGTTACATCTTGTTTGTACATATTATTGTTACTCCCAAAAATATTTTCATTCTAGCGACCAATATAAATAAAAACTGTCTGAAAGGCTAGTAAGATTTTTCATATATCTTTTATATTAACTCAATCTTATTAGCTTTAATTTATAAAGATAGCTATCTTTTATTAATACCATTTTATTAATATCGGTAGATGCGAGTGATTTTATCACTACATTTTTTAAATTCTACCTGTCCATGGATTCCATGTTTGATGTTTTCAAACACAATTTCTTCACTACCATCAAGTTGTGAGGCGTGAATTTCTTCTTTACAGAAAGTTTCAAATCGCTGTAATTCTTGTTCGCCATTACCTATTTTATATGATTTAGGTAAATCTTGACTGGTTACATTGGTCTGTATTTTATCCTGTACATCAAGGATAATGACACCTTTATTAGGTAAAAATGAACTACAGGATGCTAGCAAAAACACTAATCCTGAAAAACATAATAGACTTAATTGTTGCAGAGGTAATTTGGCAATTAACCTAACAATGTTCAAAATAATTCCTTTATAAAGCACAGTAACCTGTTTATTATTTGCAATTGGATACGGATTATATACTAATAATCAAAGAAAGTGCAGAGTGCATTTTTAGTGATATGACAAAATTAAGGTGGAGTTTATGTCTGATGCTATTAATTACGACGAATTTAATCGTCAACTAATTCAAAATAAATTCGGTATTACCGCTGCTGAGTTTCATGGTTTTCTTTCTGGAATTTTAGCCGGTGGTAATCATGACGAAAGTTGGCGTTCCTTAGTTAAAGATATGTTGAATAATGGACAAGAGATTGATGAGCGATTAGATGAGCAAATAAAAAAGCTTTATCAATTAACAAAACAACAATTTTTTAATGAAAATTTTGAATTTGAGCTGTTGCTTAGTCATCATGACTTGTTTACGCAAATTGATGATTTGGTTGGCTGGGTGAATCACTTTTTGCTTGGTATTGGACTTGCACAGCCAAAAATAAATCACCTTAAAGGTGATGTTGGTGAAGCAATCTATGATCTACGCCAAATTGTTAAATTGGGTTATGATGAAAGTGAAGATCAACAAGAACTTGGTTTTGCATTTGAAGAAATTAAAGAGTATGTTCGTATAACTGCTATGCTCTGTTTTGATGAGTTTAACGAGCCCGATATAGCTACAACGATTCATTAATTAATGTTAATAATTACATCCCATAAAATAAGGCCATAACTATGATAAACAGCAATATCAAAACAGAACTATTGACACGACGGGAAAAACTATTAGACCAAATGACGGCAAATAGCGTTGCACTTTTTTTTGCAGCCCCTGAAATGACACGCAGTAATGACACAAATTACCCCTATCGACAAAATAGTGATTTTTGGTATTTTACGCTTTTTGCTGAGCCAGAAGCAGTTTTTATTATTGTTAAACAACAAGATAATTCAACTAAATTTGTGTTATTTAATCGCAAAAAAGATCCGTTAGCCGAAACTTGGACTGGTTACCGCTTAGGACAACAAGCAGCGCTAGATGCTATTTTTGTTGATGAAGCCTATGCATTTGATGAAATTGCTACCATATTGCCTGATATATTGAATGGTAAAACAGCAATCTATCATGCTGATCAACAATATGATTATGCTGATAACATTGTTGATAATGCGATGGAAACGTTGCGAAAAGGTAATAAATTGAATCTTTCCGCACCCAATTGCATGATTGATTGGCGACCGCTAGTTCATGAAATGCGCATGTTTAAATCTGACTTTGAAATGGCTATTTTACGCCAAGCTTGTCAAATTAGTGCTAAAGCACATGTTCGCACTATGCAAAAATGTCAGCCAACTATGTTTGAGTACCAGCTAGAAGCCGAAATTTTACACGAATTTGCTTGGCATGGGGCTCGATCTCCCTCTTATAACACGATTGTTGGCGGTGGAAATAATGGTTGTATATTGCATTATGAAAATAATAATAAACAGTTAAAAGCGGGCGATTTAGTCTTGATTGATGCAGGTTGTGAATATCAATACTATGCGGGAGATATTACTCGCACATTTCCTGTTAATGGTCAATTTAGCCAAGCTCAACGTGAAATTTATGACATCGTTTTAGCCTCGCAATATCAAGCAATTAAATTATTTAAGCCGGGTACTTCTATTATGGAAGTCAATCAGCACGTTATTAGAACAATGGTCGAAGGCTTAGTTAAATTAGGCATTATGCAGGGCGATATTGATATGTTAATTGCCAATAAAGCATACACTGAATTTTATATGCATGGTTTAGGGCATTGGTTAGGAATTGATGTGCATGATGTTGGTAGTAATCGAGCTAGAATATTAGAGCCAGGTATGGTTTTAACAGTAGAACCAGGGTTATATATTAATCAAGATGCCGATGTGCCAGAGCAATATAAAGGTATCGGTATTCGGATTGAAGATAATATTTTAATTACACAATCAGGCAATGAAGTTCTAACCAGCGGTGTTCCTAAAGAACCGCACGAAATTGAAAAGCTAATGGGAAAAAATAAGTAAATTATTAATGGTTTGCCATAATCGCTTTGCTTAAGGTTATGGCTTACTAGTTAGCTAACCATCAAACAGCTAATGCCTAACTATTTATCATTTAATTGTTATTCTAAACGAATCGATTTATCACGATTGAAGATAATTTTTATTTTCATGTCTTTGGCGGCAATGGGTTGATATTTCCAAGTTTTCATAGCACTGATTACTGAGCGATTAAATATGTTATTGGGGATTGCTTCAATAATACGAATATTTTCAACTCGTCCATTACTATTCACATCAAACTGTGCTACAACATAACCTTCTATGCGCATATCAAGTGCTCGGCGTGGATATTCAGGTTGATTTCGCTTTATCGGTGACGGATTTGCTGAATATTGACGATTGTCAGAAATCTTAGGAGCAACAGAACTATTGGCTATATTTTGGCTATTTACTTCTTGCCTCATTTGTCTGTGCGAGGCTTTTTGAACAGGCCGGCGCTTTTTCTTTGGTTTTGGTTCTTTTTTGATTTCAATTTTCTTGTCAGAATCAAGAGTTGGTTTATCAATAACTTTTTCGATAATGGGATCGGGTGTTTCTTCTTTTACCACTTCTGGCTGGGTTGGGATTTCTTCTATTTGTTGATTATCAATAATTGAGCTGTCTTCTGCGCCTTGTATGCCTGGCGTATTTTCTACTAGGGATTGTTCAGGTGCCGCTAATAATGATAGATCAACCATAACCGCTTTAATGGAATTATCACCCTCATCAACCGCGATATTTTGGGCAAGTAAAGCAGAACTAAATAGCATTACCAATAACACAAGATGTGACAGCACAGAAGCCGATGTGCATAGATAGGTGTTTTCTTGTTTTTTTTTAGCCGGGCTTTGCGGAGCCTTGGTATGATCGATGTCTATATCAAAGTTAATCTTCATAACAATTATCATTTTCAACTTAGGGTATACATCTTAAATGAAAATGAGTATCATTTGTAGTGTTTTTTAAAATATGATAGATGACACCTTGTTGCATAAAGATATTTATCAGATAATAGAAACAAATATCTATTATTTGTAGTGGTTAGGCTGATGAATACTCCATCAATGAATCAAATACTCGATCTTGTTAAAGAAGATCTAATCAAAGTCAATCAGACTATACAATCAGAACTCAATTCTGATGTGGCTTTAATTAATCAATTAGGCAATTACATTATTAGTAGTGGTGGAAAACGTATTCGTCCGGTTATTGCATTGTTAATTGCTAAAGCGCTAAATTATCAAGGTGATAAGCACATTATTACTGCTGCTTTCATCGAATTTATTCATACAGCTACATTGTTACATGATGATGTTGTTGATGAATCTGATTTGCGTCGTGGCAAATCAACAGCAAATGCGCTTTTTGGTAATGCGGCAAGCGTACTGGTTGGTGATTATATTTATACACGTTCATTTCAAATGATGGTACGCACAGAATCGTTTAAAGTCTTAACTATCATGTCGGCAGCAACCAATGTTATTGCCGAAGGTGAAGTTCAACAACTCATCAATTGTAACGATCCCAACATTACCAAAGAACAATATTTAGAAGTCATTTATCGTAAAACAGCCCGTTTATTTGAAGCAACTTCGCATTCGGCTGCAGTATTAGCTGGCGCTAATCAAGCACAAGAGTTAGCTTTACAAGAATATGGAAAATACTTAGGAACAGCCTTTCAAATTATTGATGATCTGCTTGATTATAGCGCCGATAGCAATCAAAAACTGGGTAAAAATTTAGGTGATGATCTTAACGAAGGTAAACCAACCTTACCACTTTTACACGCCATGCATCATACAAAAAATACTCAAGATGCAAAATTAATTCGTCAAGCAATAGAACAAGGTAATGGACGTAACTTGTTAGATCGTATTTTACAAATCATGGACGAATGTGGATCGCTAGATTTTACATTGCAAACAGCTCAAAAAGAAGCACAAAAAGCGTTTGATTCTATTGCTATTTTACCTGATTCACCTTATAAAAAAGCATTACAAGATCTAGCCTTATTGTCAGTAAAAAGGGAAAACTAATTAATCAATTTATAAATAAATCAGTTGAACAGATATTTTTATGCTCAAATACATAAGTTTCCTGAAACTTCTTGTCATTAGTTTTATATACAATCACTTCAAATAAGGTAATTATTTATGCTTAAAAGGACTTTGCCTGTTTTATTAATTTTTATTTCGATGATTTCAGTACAAGGCAGTGCATCAATTGCTAAATATCTGTTTCCTGTATTAGGGCCTGATGGAATGACGGCTTGGCGATTGTTTTTTTCATCCATTATATTGATTTTTATATTCAAACCATGGCGTAAAACAATGACAAAACAGGCATTGAAATACGTTTTTTTGTATGGTATTTCAATTGGTGGCATGAATTTAGCATTTTATAACGCAATTGCACGAGTGCCATTGGGGGTTGCTGTTGCTATTGAACTTACAGGGCCTATTATGGTGGCAATGTGCTCATCACGAAAACTCCTTGATTTTATTTGGCTAGGTATTGCGATTATTGGTTTGTCTATGCTTTTGCCGCTTTATCAAGTTTCAGATAATTTAGATCCTATTGGGATTTTATTTGCGTTGTTAGCGGGAAGTGGTTGGGCGTGTTACATTTTATTTGGACGCAAAGCTAGCACTATTTATGGGACATCAAGCGTAGCAGTTGGATCGGTTATTGCTGCCTGCTTTTTATTTCCCATTGGTATTTGGCAAAGTGGTAGCACAATGTTTTCGTTGGAACTACTTCCGCTTGTTTTTGTCGTTTCATTATTAGCATCGGCAATCCCTTATGGCTTAGACATGATTGCACTACCAAGATTATCTGCACAAACATTCAGTACACTAATGAGTTTATCACCTGTTTGTGCCGCGCTTTTTGGATTAGTGGTTTTGCACGAACAGTTAACTTTTAATCAATGGTTAGCTATTATGTTTATTATCGTTTCATCGATAGGCACAGTACTTACGATGAGCTATCCAGTAAAGATTAAACCGATTAAATCAGATAGTGAAACGCAGCAAAAAAATTAAGCGATTAAAAGCAATATCGCACTGTTTATCAGTGCGATATTGTTTGAAAAGTTGATATAAAGATTGCAATAGTTATCGCTATTGAAAATTTAAATTTATGACACTTTAACGATGAGGGAATCCCATACCTCCCCCCATTATTCCTTTCATTTGGCGCATCATTTTCATCATGCCACCGCCTTTCATTTTTTTCATCATTTTTTGCATATCTTCAAACTGTTTTAATAGCTTATTAACATCTTGTACTTGTGTGCCTGAACCGTTAGCAATACGGCGTTTACGTGATCCCTTAATGATTTCAGGGTTAGCACGTTCTTTTAATGTCATCGAACCAATGATAGCTTCCATTTTGATGGTAATTTTATCATCCATCTGAGCTTTGATATGATCAGGAAGCTGACCAACGCCGGGTAATTTAGCTAGCAAAGCACCCATTCCGCCCATATTACGCATCTGCTTGAGTTGGTCTTGAAAGTCATTAAAATCGAACTTATCGCCTTTTTTTAGTTTTTTGGCAATTTTCTCGGCTTTTTCGCGATCGACATTATGCTGTAGATCCTCGATCAACGAAAGCACGTCTCCCATACCTAAAATACGTGAAGCAATGCGATCAGGAAAGAACGGTTCTAAAGCATCCGTTTTTTCGCCCATTCCAAGGAATTTAATTGGCTTGCCGGTAATATGACGAATAGATAATGCTGCTCCCCCACGAGCATCGCCATCAACTTTAGTTAAAATTACACCAGTAAGAGGTAATGCATCGTTAAACGCTTTAGCGGTATTGGCGGCATCTTGCCCTGTCATTGCATCAACCACAAATAGTGTTTCGATTGGATTAATGGCTTGATGAAGCGTCTTGATCTCATCCATCATGTCGCTATCGACATGCAAACGACCTGCAGTATCGACAATAAGCACATCAAAAAACTGCAATTTTGCATGTGAAATCGCTTTATTAACGATATTGATAGGCTTTTCGTTAATATCAGATGGAAAAAACTCAACATCAATCGCTTTAGCTAAGGTTTCAAGTTGTTTAATTGCAGCAGGGCGATAAACATCGGCAGAAACAACCAACACTTTCTTTTTTTGCTTTTCTTTTAAAAATTTGGCTAATTTAGCAACACTGGTTGTTTTACCTGCGCCTTGTAAGCCCGCCATTAACATAACTGCAGGTGGTTGAGTAGCAAGATTGAGCGAGCTATTAACTTCGCCCATTGCGGCAGTGAGTTCCGCTTGAACGATTTTGATAAACTCTTGCCCAGGTGTTAAGCTTTTGCTGACATCTAATCCAACAGATTTTTCTTTAACTTGATTAATAAATTCACGAACGACAGGCAAGGCAACATCAGCTTCAAGTAAGGCCATACGCACATCGCGCAATGCGTCTTTAATATTATCTTCAGATAGTCGCCCACGACCACTGATATTACGAAATGTTTGTGATAAACGGTCGGTTAAATTCTCGAACATATTAACTCTCAATGAATAAAAAAATTATGTTTATGATAGCAGAAAATTTCAATAAGTCCCACGATCATAATTTTGCGTTGGCTTGACACTAAATTGTGTTCCTGATGAAATGAGAACATAAAACAAAAACCAAATATATTCACCATATTGATAACTAAATAATGCAATAGATTAAAAAGGAGAAAATCGGACATGGCAAAAGTAATTAGTACTGATAAAGCGCCAGCAGCTATTGGGCCTTATGTTCAAGCAGTAGATTTAGGTAATATGTTATTTGCCTCAGGACAAATTCCATTAGATCCAACAACTGGTGAAATGCCAACTTGTGTTAAAGAGCAAGCCAAACAGAGTTTAGCGAATGTTAAAGCGATCATCACTGCGGCTGGCTATCAAGTAAGTAATATCGTTAAAACGACTATTTTCTTAGCTGATATCAATGACTTTGCTACGGTAAATGCAGTATACGAAGCCTTTTTTATTGAAAATAATGCATCTTTCCCTGCACGTTCTTGCGTACAAGTAGCTCGAATTCCCAAAGATGCCAAAGTCGAAATCGAAGTTATTGCCGCTAAATAAATTTGCTTATCAGATTAGCACCAATGGGTGCTAATTTCTGTCAAAAAGTTTCAGGTAACTATGTGTTTCAGTATAAAATTAATATAAAAACATGACTTTTTGGGTTATTTTGTTCTTTATTCCTCTTATTAAAAAACGGCAATTTTCCAACCAAAAATCAACTTAATTATTTGCTATTAAACTATTATTTAATGATTGATCGCCAATAGAGTTGGTGCAATAATCTACAATTATTTATTGTTATTCTTATATCAATTGGATTGTAAATATGTTTGAAAAAGTAGAGCCATATGCAGGCGACCCGATTTTATCGTTAGTCGCTGAATTTATTAATGATAATCGAGAAAATAAGACTAATTTAAGCATTGGTTATTATTATGATGAAAACAGCGTAGTTCCTCAATTAGAATGTATAAAAACGGCTCGCGATTATATTTATCATCACAATCAAGAGGCACAGCTCTATTTGCCTATGAATGGATTACCATCCTATTGCCAAGCGATCCAATCTTTATTATTTGGCGAACAGCACCCTGCTTATAAAGATAAACGTATCGCAACAATACAGACACTAGGCGGATCGGGCGCACTTAAAGTGGGCGCTGATTTTTTATTTCGCTATTTTCCACACTCTCAAGTATGGGTAAGTGATCCAACTTGGGATAATCATATCGCTATCTTTAGTGGTGCGGGTTTTAAAGTTAACCAATATCCTTATTTTGATGAACAAACATGTGGCGTAAAATTTGACGCAATGCTTGAAACATTAAATCAATTGCCTGCTAAAAGCATCATATTACTTCACCCTTGTTGTCACAACCCAACTGGTGCTGATTTAACTCATGCTCAATGGGATAAAGTGATTGAAGTATTAAAAGAACGCAATCTAATTCCTTTTATGGATATTGCTTATCAAGGTTTTGGCGAAAGCATTGATGATGACGCTTATGCCATTCGAAAGGTAGCAAATGTGGGATTATGTGGCTTAATTAGTAACTCGTTTTCGAAAACATTTTCACTTTATGGTGAACGTGTTGGTGGGTTATCGGTTTTGTGTGATAACAATAATACTGCCAACCGCGTATTAGGGCAATTGCAAGCAACAGTTCGCCGTAATTATTCTAGCCCATCGGCTTATGGCGCCCATTTAGTTAGTTATATACTAAATAATCCAGTCCTTAAAGAACAATGGTTTAAAGAGGTTGATGCGATGAAAAACCGTATTGTGACAATGCGAACAATACTTGTCGACCTACTAAAAACTGCTATACCTAATCGTAATTTTGATTACCTAGTTAAACAGCGAGGTATGTTTAGTTATACTGGTTTTAGTAAAGAGCAAGTCACACAATTAAAAGATAATTTTGCTGTTTATTTGGTGGGCAGTGGAAGGATGTGTGTGGCGGGTTTAAATCACCATAATATCGAACGTGTGGCAGAAGCATTTGCTGCACTAAAACAATCATGTTAATAAAGGAGTGTATTTTTATGTTCCATAAAATGTTAATGTTAATATTAGGTATAGCAATGACGGCTCTAGTTGTTGGATGTAACACCGTTAAAGGTGTTGGTCAAGATGTCGAATCGGGCGGAAAAGCCATTTCACATACTGCCGAAAAAGTGAGTGATAAAATGTAACTAAGGTTATCTATGTCTAGCAAAATATCCGTTTTTTAACTATTTTTAGAGTAAAAATGTTTTGTATTTTATATTTTTACTTGTTGGGTGCGGTTCGTTAAATTTACGAATTGCACCTTTAATTATGGAAAATTGCCAATATTCAAACCTATCGAATTTTTATTAAATACATCACCTAGCATATACCTGAAATAATCCTTTTGATAAATCAGAAGGTTATTAGCAATCCTAAAAAAACGCAAAAACTAGCCAAGTATTTTTTTTATAGTTATAATCAAAACCAATTCAGTTCACTAGTGAACTAATAAAAAATCAAATAAAACAAATAATTAATTGACAGGCGGAATATTATGTTGTATAATTTTAAACACCAAACACCAAACACCAACACTGGCAAACCTATCTCTTAAATTTATCAAATAACGCCCTTAGGCAATTTTTTACGCTTTCCTCGTTTATATTCTCGAAGTTATCACTTAAATTATTATCGGCATTATTGCAGAAATTATCTCAAAAAGCCGTGCTAGTATTAGCATTATTATTGTCGTCTTCATGGAATTTACAGGCATCAATAAGTAAAATTGAACGATCGGGTAATCGTAGTGATGCAATAATGATTCCGTCGCCAGTTATCAATTACGCAAGGCCGAGTCTACGATTTGGTGGTGGGGTTCTTGACGATTTTCACGATGGCGACTATCTGGCCGGTCCAGCTGAAATATGGAATCCATATAAGGGATTCTTAGTTCAAATTAACCCGATGTTATACAGTCAAAATTTTCCGACAACGGGTGCTGATGGGTTATATTTTGATTTATTGATAGACGGATATGAGGGGGGATTAATATGGGAACCTGTCACACATGAGGGAATAACAGCAACAGTGACGAGTGTCGTTGCTGATGAGTGGTGGATGACTACTCCTGCCGATAAAGGAAAAGTTGTAGCACGTGTTAAGTTAACCGGGCCAATAGCAAATAATAGTCAGAAACAGTCAACAGATCCAGGTAAAATTACTGTGCCAAATTTACCACAGACATTTGAGCTAGTGGGTAGGGATAGTTCAGGTAGTGAAGTTGTAAAATATGGATTTGTTTTGCAGAAATGGTTTGTCAGTGGAGGGCCTAATAAACTCGAAACTCTTCCTAATCAAGTAAGTTGGTGCCGTAGTTTGGGTTATCGACTTATTAAAGTAAAAGATGCCACTAACGCAGTTTGTTTCAATTTTAACTCAGGACCTTGGTGTAAAGGCGCTGTTGGCGCTATGCCGTCCTCAAATGGTAATCATTATCAGCGTCGAATAGGCGCTGGGTTTATTGCAGAGTGGGGGGTACTCTCAGTTTATGGCGCAGGATTTAGAGAAGGGTTTCACTGGACGAGTGACGAAAGTGATGACCACAGGTACCAGCTCACTGTGTGGCCACGCTTTGGTGATATAGGCGGCTATGATTATCCTGCTTCTCTATATGTGATTTGTGTTACACCTTAGTTTTTAGCCATTAATCCTAATAATAGAAAGCCACCCTAGCATAAGATGAGTGTTAAACCAATAAAGCTGCGCTTTTGTGATTAGATAGCAAAAGCGCTTTTTTGAAATAAAAAATCTTTTGAGTAAGCGCTGAATTGGCTAAAAATACTCAGATAGAATGCTTGTTTTCCTAAGTCTTTCTACATTTTTATGCTTTTATCCAGTCCTGTTGCCATTTTCTTAGTTTTTGTTTGTCTATTTTATATTTACCTTGTTTTTATTAATTAGAGTCGTTCAAAAAATAGGTAAATACACAAATTTAACAGGGGCTAAATTTATAGTAAAATAAGTTGTATTGTAAAGAGAGCAAGTTATCTATACTATTATTGATTTATTCGTTAAGAATGTGGTATTTTGTTAAAGTTTTTAAAAATTATTAATACAATTTAATTGATTAAGAATAATAAGGGGATAAAACAAATGGCAGAACAAAAAGAGCTAAAAGGGTTAGGTGGATGGCTAATTATTGTTGCTATAGGTCTCATTTTGACATTTGTATTACTTGCTGTTCACATTTTAGATGGTTTAAATTCCATTGTTTTTAGTGGATTATGGTCACAACTTACTGATCCCAATTCAGAAGATTACACGCCTAATTTTGCTTGGATTTTTCTGTTTGAAATAATAGGCAATAGTTTATTTTTTATAGTAAATGGCTATTTAACTTATCTGTTTTTTACTAAAAATTATAAATTTCCGACAATTTTTATTGCTTTTGAGATTATTAATATTGCATTTGTTCTATTAAATTCATTTTTTTGCAATAGTATATTATCTTTCAATATGAATGGTGATACGATAGAAAACGTCGCGAAAGCAGTTATTCATGCAGGTATTTGGATCCCTTATATGCTAAAATCAGTTCGAGTTAAAAATACATTTGTTAATGGGCGTTGTAATGAAGTCCCCCATAGTGACACAATTAGTTAATTTATGTGAAGGAAAAAAAATGACATCTATTTTTGAACCATCTTTAAACGGAAAAGTAAAAAAAGCGGTTATTCCCGTTGCTGGCTTAGGCACGCGTATGCTACCTGCAACTAAAGCCATTCCTAAAGAGATGCTTCCTGTTGTTGATAAACCACTAATTCAATATGTGGTTAAAGAATGTATTGCCGCCGGCATAACCGAAATTATTTTTGTCACTCACTCATCAAAAAACTCGATTGAAAACCACTTTGACACCAGTTTTGAATTAGAAGCAATGCTAGAAGCGCGTGTTAAACGTCAGTTATTGCAAGAAGTACAAGGTATTTTGCCTAAAAATGTCACAATAACAAGTGTTCGCCAAGGTTTAGCAAAAGGGCTTGGTCATGCAGTATTATGTGCTTACCCTTTGGTTGGTAATGAACCTTTTGCTGTAGTTTTACCTGATGTGATTATTGACGAATACGATAGTGATTTGGCTAAAGATAACTTAGCTGCCATGATCAATAATTATCATGAAACCAAACATAGCCAAATCATGGTAGAGCCAGTGCCAAAAGAGTTAGTTTCTTCTTATGGTATTGTTGACTGCCATGGTGAATCATTATCTGCCGGGAATGTTACACAAATGTATAGCGTTGTTGAAAAACCACCGGTTGACGAAGCACCATCAAATCAATCTATTGTTGGGCGTTATGTGTTATCTGAAAAAATTTGGCCTTTACTTGCTAAAACGCCATTAGGCGCAGGTGGTGAAATTCAGTTAACTGATGCCATTGCCATGTTACTTGAAGAAGATCCTGTTGATGCTTATTGCATAAAAGGCCGTAGTCATGACTGTGGTAATAAATTAGGTTATGTACAAACTTTTGTTCAATATGCAATGCGCCATAAAAGTTTGGGTAACGATGTTAAAGCTTGGTTAAAAACACTTTAGTTTTAACTAATATCAAACAATACTAAAAAGGACACGGTTTGTGTCCTTTTTTTATTCATATAATGAACTTTGCCAACACCCGCTTTTTAACGTTTGGTACTCCTAACAAAATGTGATTTTAACAACTCGATATTTTCCTATACATAATTAGCTCATTGCATCGATGGCATTTATTATTGATTCTCGTAATTGATTACAGGTCATATCATCTAATGCATTATTATATTTACTAGTTAGGATAAATAAATCTTCAATATGTTCACCAATTGTGGCAATTTTAGCACTACGCAGTGATAAATCTAAATTAGCAAATATCTCACCGACACAAGCTAGTAATCCGGGTCTATCTAATGCAATAAGTTCCATATACGTTTGTCTTTCATTAAAAGAAGATAAAAAATTAACTTGCGTTGGTACACAAAAAGATTGCAACTTTTTCTTTGGTGGTTTGATTGATACACCTTGATAAATAGGGCGTTGCAGTGCCTTTTCAAGCGCTTTTATAATGTCTTGATGACGATCTTCTTGCACTGTTTGTCCATTTGGTTCAAGTACAATAAATGTATCAAGGGCAAATCCTTTTTTATTTGTAATGATAAGGGCATCGTGAATAGTTAAATTATGCATACTTAATATATTACAGACAGTTGCAAATAGATAGGGCCTGTCTGGTGAATAAATAAAAATTTCGCTACCACCATGATATGGGTTTGGATTAATTAACACTAAGGTTTGAGTTAAATCATGGTGTAATAAATTTTGGGCATGTACAACAATTTGTTCGGTTGTATAACGCAGAAAGTAGTCAACGCGATAGTTTTGCCAAAAATTCTTGATTTGCCATTCATCATAATTTTGCTTTAGTAACATGGCTAATGCTTCTTGTTTATGTTGTCTTGCGATATTTCGTTGCTCTGGAATTTGGTGAATACCTGAATCAAAAGATCGCATTGCGGTAAAATAAAGCTCACGCATTAGGCTTTGCTTCCAACTATTCCAAAGTGTTTCATTAGTTGCACAAACATCGGCAATAGTTAAACAAAGTAAATATTGTAAACGACGCTTACTTTTTACTAGTTGAATGAATTCTCGAATTACGGCAGGATCTTGCAAATCGCGATTTTGCGCAGTTACAGACATAAGTAAGTGATAACGCACTAACCAAATAATTAAATCGGTATCTTTGGCATCTAGCTGGTGTAATTGGCAAAATTTTTCAACTAGCTTTGCGCCTATTTCGGAATGATCACCATGTCGACCTTTACCAATATCATGAAATAATCCGGTGATAATTAGAAGTTCTGGTTTGGATAATTTAGTAAATACGGTTGAACTATTAGGATGTTTTTGTTTACCATCATCTGTTTTTAGATTATCTAATTCAATTAGCAATCGAATAGTATGTTCATCAACCGTATAGGCATGAAAAAGATCAAATTGCATCATTCCTGCAATATGTTTCCATTCTGGAATATATACGGCCAATATGCCATATTGGTGCATTGGTAAAATAGCTTTCTTTATTGCATCTGGATGTTTGATGATCATCATAAAGATTTGTCGAGCTTTAGGATCTTCGCATAGCAAAGTATTCAATTTTTTTCTTGCAGAACGTAGCTGCCTAATAGTATTTGAATAAAGCCCCGTAATTTGCGGATTAAGCAACATTGTATAAAAAAGCTGCATAATCATAACAGGATCTTTTTTAAAAATCTCATCATCTTTGACATCAATGAGTTTGTCACGAATTTGAAAATGTTCATCAATATCATAAGGTTTATTTTTTGAATTATGCTCAAGAATAGATTCATAAAATAGCTGTAATAACATTTGATTAAGTTCGGTAATATTGTGAGCAACGCGATAATAGTCGTGCATCATCTTTTCAACAGGCGCATTACCTTCTCCTTGATAGCCTAACATATTGGCAATGCTTAACTGACGATCAAATAGTAGACGATTATCATAACGTGTTATCACACAATGAAGCGCAAAACGCATTCGCCATAAAAATTTACGACACGTTTTGAAGTCTTCAATATCTTCAGGAGTTAAATAGTTGAAATCTGCTATTTTTTGTAAAAACTCGCCACCAAAATGGCGGATTGCTATCCATTGAATGATCTGCATGTCTCGCAACCCACCTGGGCTATTTTTTAAATCAGGCTCTAAATTATAAGAGGTGCTATGATATTGCTTGTGGCGTTCTTGTTGTTCTTGAATTTTAGCTTTATAAAATTCTCGAGATGGCCAGATTTTATCGCTAAAAATTTGCTTGTGTAGTTCATCTAATAGTAATTGATTGCCAGAAATAAGTCTTGATTCAATCAAATTGGTCATAATTGATATATCATTTTTTGCTTCTTGTAAGCAAAGTCTTAATGTTCTAACACTATGCCCTATATCTAAATGCAAGTCCCATAACAAACGAACCAAATTGCCAATCTGTTTTTCAATTTCTTTGGTTAATGGATAATCGCTAAGAATCAAAATATCGATATCTGATAATGGATGCAATTCAGCCCGACCATAACCACCAACCGCTACCAATGCAATGCGATTGCGTTTAAAAAAAGAGGAAACATGTTTAGGAATTTGGTAAAAGCGCCATAATCGCTCAAGTAGCTGATCAATAAATTGACTACGTAAATGCACTAGCACATCAATATCAACCTGTTGCTTAAATTGCACCATAGACCATTGTTGAAAGGCTTCAAGCTGCTGTTTTAGATAAGTAATATTTATTTGATCATCACTAAAATCAAGCGGAGATATAAGGTAAGATAAGCGTTTTTCATTCATAATAACAACATTAAAATAAAGAAAATCTAACAATATCCTTACTCGATTTAGTGTTGCTGTCAAGCAACAGTTTATTATTGTAACTACCTATAAAATAGTACAACCCCAAAATAAAAAATAATTCGATCATAAAAAAGCGGTATTATCTATTTAAAGTACACCAAACATGGTGTATAAAAATCACAAGCAACTTAATCTTAATTGCCATAAGTTAAGTTATTATTGACTTAAACTTCTGTACTAACTATTATCAATTAAAATTATCCGGTGTTTTAATGATTATTTGAGTATTAAACGCTATCATTGATAAGCATCTACACAAGTAGTTTTTTTAAATGCTTTAATCATATTGGAAAGCTCTATAATATCAGTAGATATCACAAACATACATATTATCGTATTGCGATTTAAAACATAAATAACCCGTTTAATTCCAACCGATTAAGCAGCAACAAGCTTTGGTTACCAAATAGTTAATAAGCTAGCAGAGAGAATTTTCATGTTATTTTCAAAAAGAACACAAGGGCATCTTATTGCACTGATGACAGTGTTTATTTGGGGAACAACCTTTATTGCGACTAAAATTTTATTAACCGATTTTAAGCCAATTGAAATTTTATTTTTTCGATTTAGTTTGGGTTATATTGTTCTTTGGATCTTATCACCACATTTTTTTTCTTGGCAGGGTATTAAGCAAGAATTTATGTTTTTATGTGCAGGGCTTTGTGGTGTCACTTGTTACTTTTTATGTGAGAATATTGCATTAACCTACACAACAGCGTCTAACGTTGGCATCATTACCACTTTAGCGCCAATATTTACTGCCATATTATCAATATTTTTTTTAAAAGTCGAAACACCACCTAAGCGTTTTTATATTGGTTGTTTATTTGCCGTTGTAGGTGTTGGCCTAATTAGTTTTAATGGGCAGTTTGTACTTTCGCTCAATCCTCTTGGCGATTTGCTCACTATGTTGGCTTGTTTGTTTTGGGCGTGCTATTCGATTTTAACAAAAAAAAGTAGTAATTATGGTTACAATACGATTTTGTTAACAAGACGATTCTTTTTTTATGGTTTGATATTGATGTTTCCTGTGTTGTCTTTCTTTGATTTTGAATGGAATTTATCTCGTTTTACTTCTCCTATCAATTTGCTCAACATGCTATTTTTGGGTATTGGTGCTTCAGCAATTTGTTTTGCTTCTTGGAATTATGCTGTTAAATTAGTGGGTGCAGTTAAGATTAGTATTTATTTATATTTAGTGCCGATTCTTACCATTATTGCGGCTGTAGTTATTTTGAATGAGCCTTTTACTTGGATTGCAGCTATAGGCACATTCTTTACACTCTGCGGTGTATTATTGTCAGAAGGTAAAATTCGCATAAAAAGAAACTAATACTTATAAAAAGCCCAAAGACACATGATAGCTTTGGGTTTGAAAACGGTTTTTATATTTGAGATGGTTAGTTAATTATTGCGCCCTTTTATCGATTGCATTCATAATAATTTGCCCAAGGTGTTGGTAATTTTCATCAAAATGATGTCCCCCCGGTAATTTGAATGCTTCACCTTTCATTTCAGGTTGTAAACATCCGGTTTCGTCTTTTTCTTCTTCACCATAAATGCAAAATAGTTTGCTAGCTGGGATTTTGCTGATTTCTGGACCTGTTTTCATTTCAGTACCTGATTGACCAAGCCAACCACTGATTTCGATTTCAAAATTAGCATCTTTTGAAAAGGCGATCATCACAATGGCTTGAATGCTATTTTGATCTGTCATTGATAACCGGTTATAAAGTGACGGTAAAATGTCACCTCCAAATGAATAGCCTGTAAGTACAAAACGAGTTGTTCCCCACTTTTCACGATATTGTTGCATCAAATAGCTGAGATCTTTGGCGCTACGCTCAACTGAACGATGTTGCCAAAATAATTTTAATGCATCAACACCCACAACAGAGTAACCGTTTGAAGCCATGTATTCGGCTGATACTTTATCTAAATCGCGCCAACCACCATCACCTGAATAATAAAGCGTCACCGTATTTGGATGCACTTCTTTGGTGGTTGCAGGTAATTCAATAACAGGTAGCTGCTCATGTTTGCCAAATAGAACTGATGCAAGATGCAGGCTTAATAGTTCAACTGGTGATGCTTGATATTCGCCAATTGATGTGGTGACAGCGATCTTCTTTTGTTGCCGCGGAAAGACTGCAACTTCTTCTTCAGGTGGATTATTCCAAATTACTTGCCATATTCCATGGTTTGCTTGAGTTGGCAATGGATCATCACAATCTTTATGATCTAATATAAATTCTATTGATAACGCTTTTGCATCGTCACGTTGTTGCTCGGCCAACCATCGATAAGCAAAAGTAGCGCCCTCGCGCATTCCTGCAACAGCAAAATCAGACTCACCTAATATTTTTACTGCTTGGTTAAATCGGTTTTGTTGTTCGGCACAACTTGCTTGTGGTTTTAGTTCAAATTGAACTAGCTTTGCTCCCATTTTTTTAGATAACTCTAAAAGAGTTTGTTCGGTAAAATGATTTTCATTAGTAGCAATAATTATCGCTGCGGCTTCAGCTGTTTGTTTAGGAGTTGCTGATATTAGTGAAAAATCATTGCTAATTGTTATCGTTTTTACTGATGCGCTGCTTTGATTTTTTACCCAATTCCAACCAATAAAGGCCAGTAATGTTATGAGTATTATGATTATTAGCAATAAAATATAGCGTAAAAGTTTTTTCATATTATGGTTTCTTACTTTTTTTTAGTCCTGTTATTCCACCTGAAATGAGCATGGTTGTGTCAATGATCGCAACTAAAGGATCAAGCCCTGCTGGAACGGCCATATAACGGGGTTCCCAATGTGTTGCAAACTTCTCTTTAAAGCGCCGTAATCCTTGGAAATTATAAAAACGCCCACCTCGACGAAACACTAATGCTCCAAGTCTTTGAATCATTGGTGCACCACGACGACGTTGCATTCCGGCAAGTGGTACCATTCCTAAACTAAAGTATTTAAAGCCTTTTTCTTGATAGTGTAAAATCAAACCGACCATCAAAAATTCCATTGTTAATTTGGGTATATCTTGCACAACGCGCATTAAGTCGATACTGGCTGAATAATTTTGCTCTGTTTCTAACAAATTAACAAAAGCAATAATTCGACCTTCATATTCAATAGCTGCGATTGTAAAATTATCTAAATATTGTTTAGAAAACGCCCCTAACGAAAAGCCTTTTTCGTTTGAATTTTTGTTTTTAAGCCAAGCATCAGATACCGCTTTTAACTCATCAAGTGGTGCGGTTTTTGGTGGGTAGAATTTTAAAGAAAGACCATCGCGTTGACCACGATTCCATGTATAGCGAAGATCTTTATAAGTTTTTGATGTTAAATCAAATATTTTTAAGTTAACTAATGCTTCTTCACCAAGTTTAACTGTGCGCAAACCAATATCCATATAAAAAGGCAGATTGGCTGCTTTGACTTGATAAAACACAGGGCGCAGGTGATGTTCGTCACATAAATCACGAAACGACCAAATCAAATCAGCTTTTTCGGCGTTATCGCCTATTGGATCATAAAGCGCTACCATGCTTCGTCTACGTCTTGCGTACATAATAAATGCGCTTTGGTTGGCATTGAAAAGTAATGATTTATCACCACTCATAGCAAGCCCACCTTCAGGCTGTTTTGAACCTAAAATAATTTTGTAGGCTTTGTTAAGCTGTTCGTCGCTTGGTGTGTTTAAAATAGGTAATGCAGGGCGGAAAATCCAAAATAGCATCACGCAACTTAATAAAATAAAGCTCCCTAACGCTGCTCGTAGCGCACGAGGAACTTTGCTATCTAACTCAAATTGCCACCATAATGAGTGGCTATAAGGAACATCTTGATAGATGAATAATATTACCCAGACAAAAAGGGCAATCATGCAAAAACAAATAGCAAAAAAATGAAAAGAAAACGGTATGATAATCAAGCGACTTTTTCGATAAAAAGCATGTCTAAAATGGATTAATAAGAGGGTAACCAATAATAATATGCCTGCTTCTATCCAGTGTAATCCTCGTAGTAATGAAAGCACACTACCGATCAGTAATAATATGACTGACACGCCCCAAGCTGAAAACAATCGACGGCGAAGCCCCATTGCAAGTAATAAACATAAAATACCAATTAAGCTAGCACTTAGGTGCGCAATATTAATCACTTTTTTGGGTATAAAAGTACTGACTAGTTGATGATTAAACTCAGGTAAGACACTTGAAAACATCATCACAACACCGGTAAAAAATACTGTCACAGCCATAAAAGTAGCGGCAATGCCTGTTTCGGTTTGTTTAGCTTGTGGCGCTACTAAAAAGGTTTTTCCTTCGTTTGCGAGTAATAAAATAGTGGCAGGAATAAGAGGCAGTAAAATATAAATAATACGGTAAATAAGTAGGGCAACTGTTAATGATGCGGTTCCAATTTCTGATGATAATGCCGCTAACATAATGGCTTCAAATACACCTACACCACCAGGCACATGACTTAATACTCCTGCAACTAATGCGAGGATATAAATCATAATAAAAGTGAAGAAATTAGGTTGTATAGGCAACAAAAAGTAGAGTATAGCGCCGGCTAAAATAGCATCAAATAATGTAATAACAAGTTGGCAGCTTGCTAAACGCATGTTAGGTAAACGAATAGTCCATCGAAATAATTTAAATAATCGGGTGTCTTTATTTGGCTCTTGTGGCAATCGGTGGCAATATAAAAAAGCGAGTAATAAAGCATAGATGCTAAATACGCTGCCTGCTGTTAACCATACCCCACTTTTTGTTATATGAAGCGCTAACATGGTTTGATGGGGGTGAATAAGAGCGGCGATTGCAGCAAATAATGGTAATGAAAAGCCTAATGATAATGTCACAAAAAACGACATTCTAGCCACGTCGATGGTGGTTAAACCTTGTTTAAAGTAAAGACGACAACGTACCGCACCACCAGATAATGCCGATAGCCCGATTGCATTACCAATGGCCGAAGCACAAATTCCACCACTAATAATTGTTGAAGGTTTTAATTTAACACCGGCATAACGGGCAGCCGACCATTCGTAACAAATTAACATTAAGTAGCTGCCTATCGCACATAGGCTTGAAAATACAATTGCATGTGCTGGCAGGTGATTTATAGCATATTTTAACTCGTTAAGGTTGATTTCCTTAAGTAAGTGCCAACACACAACAAGTGCAATAAAAAAGATAGATAGGCCAAATAGTAAAGCTAAAAATTGACGATAGCGAGTGAAGTATTCTATGAACTGCCAAGGCAAAACTTTACGCGCTGATATTTTCACTTAATCAACTCCAATATTTGCTTTAATAATATTTTTATCTGCGCATTTTACCTGCCCAATCTCGTTAAAACAATCATGAATGTATAAAAAATAGCCTCATTAAATTTCTTTTGATTTATGTTTTCAGATTCTTGACATTTTTAATATAAATAGTTAACAGTTTGTTTATTTATATAATATAGAGATATCAGCCTAAAACGACAAGAAAGGAAACTATAAATAAATGCTATCAAAACGATAAAAACCCTATCACAATAATATGCAAATAGCTAAGATGAGTTATTCATCCTAAATGGGGATTGAGTTACTATGTTTAGTAAAGTATTTACTAACTATTTTTGGACCGAAATAAGATGAATAAATTACCAAATACGCAATTAACTCAGCAACAGCAAAAAATGGTTTTGAATATCCAATCTTTTGTAAAGCAAAAACTTGCCGATGATTTTACCGGTCATGATATGGCGCATATTGAACGAGTGGTGAGATTGGCTGAGCAAATTTTGCAACATGAACCCAAGGCTAACTGTTTTATTGTGATTGTAAGTGCTTATTTACATGATATTATTGATGACAAAGTGGTTGACGATGTTAACCAAGCTATGATTGAACTACGTCAGTATCTAATATCGCTAGCTTTGACTGATAACGACATTGAGCTGATTTTTGCTATTATCGAAAACATGTCATACCGAAAAAATCTTACCAATAAGAAAACGTTATCGCTTGAAGGCCAAATTGTGCAAGACGCCGACCGTTTAGATGCCTTAGGGGCAATTGGTATTGGGCGAACTTTCTATTATGGTGGAAATAAACATAATGTAATGCACGATCCATCAATCCCACCAAGAACGTCAATGACAGAACAGAGCTATAAACAACCTAATACTGTCATTAATCACTTTTACGAAAAACTTTTTTTACTTAAAGATATGATAAATACACCGGCTGCTAAAAAAATGGCTGAACAGCGACATCACTTTTTAGTTCAATTTGTTGCCCAGTTTGAAAACGAGTGGTTGGGTAAAAGTTGACTATTCGCTTTTTATCATTGAGTTAAGTAAGTAGGCATTAACTAACTTAGAAGCTAATTTTAATCAGTCTTTAAATAGCTATTTCTTTGCACAATTAAAAATGTACTGGCGCACCAGCACACTACAGCAGAATTGAAACGTTCTTAATCATTCCATCAAAGGCATAATCAATTTAGCTTGAACAATAATGTTTAGTTTATGCTGATATCCATTGTGTTTTAACTTATGAAATAAGTTTTTAGCCACTGAATTTAAAATTGAAACGGTATAGAGTCCTGAATATTTTTTACAAAACTAGGCAACTAAAATAAAAACAAATAATAAAAGCAAAATAGTGAAACACGCATTACATCTGCTTTAACATCCAAAGATAGGCTTATATAAAATTCGTGTAATCGGTAAAACGGCTAGAGCTAAAAAATCATTTTAAAAAAAGAGAGAATTGTTTTAATGTTGGCAGTGATAAAATTTACTCGATAATTTTTGAAGATGCTATTATAGTTAGCTCAATAAATCTTATTAAATTGTCCAGTTTTTATTCAAGGGGGTGTTATGAAAACCATTCTAACGGTTATCGGTAAGGATCAAACCGGCATTATTGCAGGTATTAGCCAGAAATTATATGAATTAGACATTAATATTTTAGATGTCAGCCAAACTATCATGGATGAATATTTCACAATGATTATGTTACTTGATTTATCCAAAGTTAATATTTCATTTGATGAAGCAAAAACAGCACTTATTCAAACAGGCGATAACCTTAAAGTAAAAGTGAATCTACAGCGAGAAGAAATTTTTGAAGCCATGCATCGTTTATAATCTAATTTTTATACTTTTTAATAAGGATAATACCAATGGAAACTAAGCAAATCCTCGAAACCATTACAATGATCGAGGAAGAAAAACTCGATATTCGCACAATAACTATGGGTATTTCATTGCTTGATTGCATTGACAGTGATGGAAAAAAAGCTCGTCAAAAAATTTATAACAAAATTACTCATCTTGCCAAAAACCTTGTTAAAATTGGTGATGAAATCGCAGCTGAATTTGGCATTCCAATTATTAACAAACGTATTTCAGTTACCCCTATTTCGTTAATCGCTGGTGCAAGTGATGACAAAGATTATGTTGAGTTTGCCAAAACACTTGATGAAGCTGCCAAAGCGGTTGGTGTCAACTTTATTGGTGGTTTTTCGGCATTAGTACAAAAGGGTTACCATAAAGGTGATGAGATTTTAATAAAATCAATTCCACAAGCACTTGCACAAACAGAACGTGTTTGCTCATCGGTCAATGTTGGTTCTACACAAACTGGGATCAATATGGATGCAGTAAAACAGATGGGAAAAATCATCAAAGAAGCCGCAAAGTTAACGGCAGATAACAGCAGTATGGCGTGTGCTAAATTAGTGGTATTTGCCAACGCAGTTGAAGATAATCCTTTTATGGCTGGTGCTTTTCATGGAGTAGGCGAAGCCGATTGTGTGATTAATGTCGGCGTAAGTGGTCCTGGCGTTGTTAAACGTGCGCTTGAAAAAGTTAAAGGGGAACCATTTGATGTTGTTGCTGAAACGATCAAAAAAACAGCGTTTAAAATCACTCGTATGGGACAGTTGGTTGGTAAAGAAGCTTCTGAACGTTTAGGCGTTAAATTTGGTATCGTTGATTTATCATTAGCACCAACTCCTGCAATTGGTGATTCGGTTGCTCATATACTCGAAGAAATGGGATTACAAACCGTTGGTACCCATGGCACTACAGCTGCACTAGCGATGCTCAATGATGCCGTAAAAAAAGGTGGCGTAATGGCCTGCGGTCATGTTGGTGGATTAAGTGGTGCATTTATTCCTGTTTCTGAAGATGCAGGAATGATTGATGCAGTAAATAATGGCGCACTTAATCTTGAAAAACTTGAGGCAATGACCTGTGTTTGCTCGGTTGGCCTTGATATGATAGCAATTCCAGGTGACACACCTGCTGAAACTATTTCTGCGATTATCGCTGACGAAGCAGCAATAGGTGTAATTAATCATAAAACAACTGCTGTTCGCATAATTCCTGCTATAGGATTAAACGTTGGCGACAATATTGAATTTGGAGGGCTACTTGGTCATGCACCAGTTATGCCAATAAATAAATTTAGTTCATGTGATTTTATTAATCGTGGTGGACGAATTCCTGCACCAATTCATTCATTTAAAAATTAATGTATCAGTTTTCAATAAAATAACTATTTTATTTATCACTTTGTTTATCACGCCTACAGTAATAAAGTAGGCGAGATATCCAAAACTAAAATGCTGTATCGAATTTAAACAAATATTTCAAAATACAAAAATTAGAAAGCACAAATTTAAGCAATTTATTAACGATTATCATACCGTTAAACCATATAAAACCCTTTCGAGTACAACACTTAGTCAGTGTTCAAAAAATTTTTTCAACACAAAAAGTGTCAACACTTTGGCACTTCTTATACCTTATCTAAAAATAGAAAATACGAATCAATCTTGTTTAAATTAAAAATTTCAGCTATTGTAATCCTAATTATGTCATTATAAGGATATTGTTATGTACTGTCCGTTTTGTAATGCAGATGATACAAAGGTGATCGATTCACGTCTTGTCGGTGAAGGATATCAAGTCCGTCGTCGTCGCCAATGTGTTGAATGTAATGAAAGATTTACTACATTTGAAATTGCTGAATTAATTATGCCTAATGTCATTAAAAGCAATAAAGTTCGTGAACCATTTAATGAAGATAAATTACGCAATGGTATGAAAAGGGCTCTTGAAAAACGCCCTGTAAGTTTTGATGCTATTGAAGATGCTATTACGCGTATAAAATCAAAACTTAGAGCAACTGGTGAACGAGAAGTCCCTGCAAAATTAATTGGCGACTATGTAATTGAAGAACTCAAAAACCTAGACAAAATTGCCTATATCCGTTTTGCTTCAGTCTATTTTAGTTTTGATGATATTGAACAATTTAGTAATGAAATTGCCAAGTTACAACAAAAATAATCACCCAAATGACATGATACACAATAACGATCATTTTTACATGCAACAAGCGATTGAGCTAGCAAAGCTTGGTCGTTTTACCACATCTCCTAATCCTAACGTTGGTTGTGTGATTGTAAAAAACAATCAAATTATTGGTCAGGGATACCACCAAAAAGCCGGTGAGCCTCATGCCGAAGTTCATGCACTACAAATGGCTGGTGATAATGCTAAAAATGCAACAGCTTATGTAACGCTAGAACCGTGTAGCCATTTTGGTCGAACGCCGCCATGTGCTGATGCGCTTATTAAAGCCGGTGTTACGCGCGTAGTTATTGCGATGCAAGATCCTAACCCTAATGTTGCAGGTAATGGTATTAAACGCTTAAAAGAAGCCGGAATAGATGTCACCATTGGCGTTTTAACTGAGCAAGCCGAAGCGATTAATAAAGGCTTTTTAAAACGTATGCGGACGGGTTTGCCATATGTACAACTTAAACTCGCTACGTCTCTTGATGGTAAAGTTGCCATGGCATCAGGTGAAAGCAAATGGATAACCTCAAGCGTGGCAAGGCAAGATGTACAACAATTTAGAGCACAAGCAAGTTGTATTTTAAGTACTCGTGCGACTGTGCAAGCTGATAATGCAAGTTTAACAGTTAGATATCATCAGTTACCTGATGAAATAAAAAAAATCTACCTACCAGAAAAAATCCGACAACCTATTCGTGTCATTATTGACAGTCAAGATCGGTTAATGGGTAGCGAAAATATTTTCAATCAGCCAGGTGATACATGGGTAGTACGAAAAAAAAATAGCTTTATTGCAAAGCAAAACACCAAATTAATTATAGAGCCATCTAGTTGTAAAAAAATAGATTTATCTAAATTGTTTGCACTATTAGCTGAAAAACAAATAAATTCGGTTTGGGTTGAAGCTGGTGCTCATCTTGCAGGAGCATTGATAGAGCAAAATTTAGTAGATGAATTGATTGTTTATTATGCCCCAAAATTACTTGGTCATAATGCGTTAGATATGTGTATATTGCCAAATCTGCAAAAGCTTTCATTAGCACCACAATTTCAATTTGAATCGATTGCTATGGTGGGTGATGATTTGCGAGTTATCTTGAAAAGAAAGTAAATTCTATCTCAATTTAAAATTTTAAGGCAAAAAAAACCCAATAACAAAGTTATTGGGAAAACATAAGGAATAGGAAAACAATGAAATAATACATTGTCGAAACATAGTATGTACTTTTTTATGAAGAAAGTCTGTAAAGATATCTGAATGATTAATTAAATAGTTTGTATTTATCATGTTAAATAAATGTAAATAATAATATCATTTGAATTAAGTTAAAATATTTAAAATAATTATCTATAGAAATACCTCTAATAACGAATTCAAAAATAGTTTACCATGATCTGTTATTTGCCAACTTTCTTTATTTTCAATTAAATAATTTTTTTCAATAGCAGTTGCTAACTGTTTTTCAACTGAGTGTAAAGGTAAATAAGTCCGTTGTTCAAATTCATGTTTAGGTGTTGGTTCAAAAAGTCTAAAGCGATTCATAAAAAACTCAAAAGGTAACTCTTCTTTTGAGACATCATAACATTTATCTAAATAACGCCCTTCTAAATACCCTTTTGGGTGACGAGTTTTTATAGTTCGAATAATTTTTCCGTCAGGTTGCGTTAATTTACCATGAGCACCACATCCGATGCCTAAATAGTCGCCAAATCGCCAATAATTTAAATTATGTTGGCATTGCGAACCTTCTTTAGCATAAGCCGAGGTTTCATACTGCTGGTAACCATGCTGAGTTAATAATTGATGACCTTGTTGATAAATTTCCCAAAGTTTATCATCATCAGGTAAAACAGGTGGTTTTGAACCAAATAGCGTATTGGGCTCAATGGTTAATTGATACCAAGATAAATGCGGTGGTGCAATAGCAATGGCTTGTTTTAGGTCATATATGGCATCATCAATACTTTGATTCGGCAAACCATGCATTAAATCTAAATTAAAACTTCTTAAATTTAATGTTTTGGCTAGTTTTCCGGCTGTGATTGCTTCTTTGGGATCGTGTATCCGTCCCAATTTAACAAGTTTATCGGCTTGAAAACTTTGCACACCAATTGATATTCGGTTTATGCCAGCTTGTTGATAACCATTAAATCTTTCTATATCAACAGAGTTTGGATTAGCTTCAATCGTGATTTCAGCATCTTTATTTATCGGTATTATCTTATTTATATTTGATAATAATTTATCAATCAACTCGGCAGAAAATAGACTAGGTGTACCACCACCAATAAAGATTGAATGAATTGAACGATTTGAACAGAAAATAGCATCTTGCTGTAGATCTTTAATTAAATTCGCTATATAAGCTTGATAATCTGGTGTTTTTTTTACAGTATGCGAATTAAAATCACAATAGGGACATTTTTGTACGCACCATGGCATATGAATATACAAACTCATTGGGATTTTATACATAAACGAGGGTCTTTCCTGAAACTTTTTAACAAAAATAACCAGACAGTATGTTGATTTATTTTTTTATAATGTAGCATTTTACTCCAATTTATAAAAAAAAGCTCTTGGCATCTATTGTGTTTTTATTATTAACTTAAAAAGCGTACAATTCTTAATAAATTTCTATATTAATTATCAATCAAATTTGCTATTTAGGAGTATGTATGAGTATATATAAAGAGATTTTAGATAGTAGCTTATCAGGTGTATCCCTAAGCCCATCAGTTAAACAATCAATTTATGGTGAACTGCCAATTTTAGTTATTAATCATAGCACTTGTTGTGCTGCCGTTGCATTACAAGGTGCACACTTATTATTTTGGCACCCCTCTACTGAACAAACACCAGTTGTTTGGCTGAGTAACAAAACTAATTTTAAAAAAACAGTAGCTATTCGAGGCGGAGTGCCCGTTTGTTGGCCTTGGTTTGGTCAGTTAGGTAATCCATCTCATGGTTTTGCGCGTCTTGTTGAATGGAAATTAGATTCTTGTGAAGAAGACGAAAATGGCGTTGATCTTGTTTTATCACTCACTAATAATCCGCAGACAGAGTCTTATTGTAACAAACCTTTCTCGGCATCATTAAATCTTCATCTAGGTAAAACTTGTGAAGTTTCTTTAAGCTGCTCAGCAGACTTTGATGTAACGAGTGCTCTACATACCTATTTTGGAGTTGATAATATTGATCGTGTTGTAGTCAAAGGTTTAGGTGAAGCTTATCAAGAACGGCTTGCTGCTGAAAACAAACCAACGACTGTAGGTCAATTGATATTTAATCAAGAGGTCGATCGAATTTATACCAATGCAAGTAATCGAATAACAATAACTGATGGCAACCGAACAATCCAATTAACCAATACTAATGTAAGTGATGTTGTTACTTGGAATCCATGGATAAATAAAGCTAAATCAATGGCAGATTTTGGTGATGATGAGTATAAATCTATGGTTTGTGTCGAAGCAGGTTGTATCACAAAACCATTAAAGTTATTACCGAATAAAAAATCAACTTATGGTTTTAAAATAGAGCTAATTTAAATATTCGGTTCGAATTATATTATGCAATCAATATTTACACAGGCTTGTAATACGATTAATTGATTGCGTTTACGAGCATAACACTTTATAATCTCCAACGCTTTTTAAAGTACTAGTTTGATAGCCAATTACTGGGTCGCCTGTAATTGGTTTCTATTTTTAATAATTAAGAGAAATTAATATGTTTACATTCAAAGCTGAAGTTAGAAAAGAGCATGGTAAGGGTGCGAGCCGCCGCCTGCGTCACGCTGGTAAATTCCCAGCCATTATTTATGGTGGAACTGAACCTGCAGTCTCTGTTGTGCTTGATCACAACCAAGTTTTTAATATGCAAGAAAAACCAGAATTTTATTCTGAAGTGTTAACTATTGAAGTTGACGGCAAAGCAGTTAAAGTAAAAGTGCAAGCAGTACAACGTCATGCATTTAAACCAAAATTAGTTCATATGGATTTTGTACGAGCATAATTTATTTATTGGAAAATTATCCAATTATTTGTTTCAAACAAAAGGTCACCCTGAGGTGGCCTTTTTGTTTTAGAGTAAATAAAGGATAATGCCTATTACTATGATTTATCCTATTAACAGGGTATACACCAACTATCGAACATAATAGAATAATTACATTATACCATCCTAGGAGAGAACCATGTCTGACATCCCAGCTTGCAATTTAGTTATTTTTGGTGCTAAAGGGGATTTGACAAGACGTAAATTATTACCGTCTTTATATCAATTAGAAAAATATGGAAAACTGCCTGAAAAAACTAAGATTTTAGGTGTAGGACGCGCTGATTGGGATCATGCTGCTTATTGTGAGATAGCAAAAGATGCGTTAACTTCATTTATGCCAGAACCGCTAGACGATAATATTTGGCAACGATTCTCTCAACGATTAGATTTTCATAAATTAGATGTCAATGATAGCGTAGGTTTTGAAGGATTAAAAAATAAACTTGATTCAAATCACCCTGCGATTTTTTACTTTGCAATGCATCCAGGAACTTTTGGGACTATTTGTCAAGGTTTAGCTGCTGCAGGATTAAATCAATCGCAAAACCGTATTGTGATGGAAAAACCACTTGGAACAGATCTCAAGTCATCTCGTGAAATCAATGATTCAGTGGCTAAGTTCTTTAACGAATCACAAGTTTATCGTATTGATCATTACCTAGGTAAAGAATCAGTATTAAACCTATTAGCCTTACGTTTTGCTAATACCGTGTTTGCGTCATTTTGGGATCGTAATTCTATTGATCATGTTGAAATTACGGTAGCCGAACAAGTAGGTATTGAAGGTCGTTGGGGATATTTTGATAAAGCCGGTCAAATGCGTGACATGGTGCAAAATCATTTATTGCAAATCTTAACTATGATTGCCATGTCACCACCAGCTAACCTTGAAGATGATAGCATACGTAGTGAAAAGATAGCCGTACTTAATGCCCTAAGGCCAATTGATAAAACTAATATTCGTGAAAAAGTAGTTCGAGGGCAATATACAGCAGGATTTGTTAATGGCATTAAAGTGCCGGGCTATTTAGAAGAAGATGGTGCGAATCAAAAAAGTAATACTGAAACATTTATTGCGATTCGTGTTGACATTGATAACTGGCGTTGGGCAGGTGTTCCGTTTTACTTACGTACAGGTAAGCGCTTACCAAGTAAATGTTCTGAAGTCGTTGTTTATTTCAAACCATTACCGCTTAATTTATTTAGTGAATTTTATCCAGAACTACCACAAAACAAATTGACGATCCGGTTACAACCTGATGAAGGAATGGATATTGAAATTTTAAATAAAGTACCAGGATTAGATAGCACTCATAATCTACAAACAACAAAACTTGATTTAAGTTTCAGCGAAACTTTTCACCAACAAAGTGCTGACGCCTATGAGCGTTTATTGCTTGAAGTTATGAAGGGACGCCAAGCATTATTTGTTCATCGTGATGAGGTCGAAGCTGCATGGAAATGGGTTGATACAATTATTAGCGCTTGGGAAACAGAACACGAACCACCAAAAACTTATCAAGCCGGAACTTGGGGACCAGTTGCATCCGTTGCCTTAATCACTAAAGATGGGCATTCATGGCACGAATTTGAATAAAGGAAAAATAACTATGTTTATGTTAAATAAATATCAAAATAGTCAATTATTGATCGAAGATTTAACCTCACATATCGTCAATGAATTAAAACAAGCCATTGTACAAAAAGGACATGCTTCAATTGCGGTTTCTGGTGGTAGAACACCTATTCCACTGTTTGTTTCACTTAGTCAACAAAATATAGCATGGAGTAGAGTTTTTATTACGTTGGTGGATGATAGATGGGTTGATGATACTGATGATGCTAGTAACGAAAAGTTAGTGAACACTTATCTATTACAAAATAATGCTAAATTGGCTAATTTTGTCGGTTTAAAAAACAGTTGTAATAATCCATTTGATGGTGCAGAAATAACTAATAAAATGTTGGATAAAATTCCAATGCCATTTGATGTAGTCATTTTAGGCATGGGCGAAGATGGTCATACCGCCTCATTATTTCCTGGCGCTGCTAATTTGGCTGCGGGTTTAGATATGAAATCTGGTCAAAAAGTTATTGGCATGACACCATTAACAGCACCACTTGATCGTATTACATTAACACTACCAACAATTTTAAATAGTAAAAATATCTATCTACATTTAGTTGGTGAAAGTAAATTGCATGTGTTAGAACAAGCCGAAAAAGATAACGATGTTAATCAAATGCCGATTCGTGCAGTGTTACAGCAGAACAAAGTTAATGTGACAGGATTTTGGACTGTATCTTGAGTTTTGTCTATTTACCTGTTAAAGGTGACAGCTATTTTCTATGATATAAGCGCCCTATTTTTTATCTGTGATAGGGCGTTAATTTTTATGTATATTCTTACATCCAATCAACACAAAGCTTTTACCAAATTAAATTCTTATCAAGGATGATTTTCGAACTAACTAATAATAACACATAGCTATAATCAACCTTCATTACTTTCAAATTTAAATTATTTCTTCCATTCATCATAGCGAATTTTCCATTTTTTAGCTGTAACGTTAAAAAAGAAGCTAAAACATTATTATCCCTATGATGAGCAATATCATGGATATTATTTGGTATCAAATCCATTCGTTTCTTTTACCTTAGTTTTCTAAAATTAACGCTATCGAATTAGCGCTGATTTAATTAAAGCAATAGCAAATGAGTATTATTTTTATAAATTTGCAAATCACATCATGATGGAGGACGAAATGGGAAATGAATCTAACGACCAAATGTTTTTTGAAAATTTGATCCTTTTAGATAAAAACTTTCAAAATACGAATCAATTTTTTGATTTTACGTTTCCTATTTTAAAAAGTGGTGGTTATGTGAATCATTCCTTTTTAGATGCAATTAAACAAAGAGAATCATTATTCCCAACCGCACTACCAACAGAACCTTATGTAGTTGCAATGCCCCATACTGATGTTGAGCATGTTATTAGACCCTTTATCTATTTTGCTCGAGCTAAAGGTACGATTCCATGGTGTGAAATGGCAAATAATGACAATGTATTAAGCGCTAATTTTGTCTTTTTACTCGGGTTTAATCAAAAAAATGGGCATATTGATTTATTGCAAAAGTTGATGACCTGTTTTGTGAATTCACATTTTTTAGAGGCACTTTATCACGCAGAAACCGAACATGAAATTTTTACACTATTGACATCCAATATCAATTTATAAGGAGGCATTATGAAAAAAGTTATTGTTGCATGTGGCAGTGGAGTGGCTACATCACAAACTGTGGCTAGTAAGGTTACTCGTTTACTAAAAGAACGCAATCTTGATGAGATAAAGGTGGAAGTTGTTGATCTTAAATCTGTTGATACTCACATTAAAAATAGTGCTGCTTATATAGCGATAACTAAAATTGAAAAACAGTATCCTATTCCTGTTATCAATGGTATTGCATTTTTAACAGGGATAAATATGGAAGCGGAACTACAAAAAATTATCGATGCCTGTAAATAGGAGTACGAATATGGAATTTTTAGGAACAATTATAAATTATATTTTGAATTTAGGTGCCCCTGTTTTTGTACCCTTCATTATGTTAATTGCTGGTTTAATTGTACGCATGAAATTTAGAGATGGGGCTTCCGCTGCCATTACTTTAGGTGTTGCATTTGTCGGTATGAGCATGCTAATTGGATTTATGGTTGGCGCTATTGGTTCAGCAGCGCAGACTATGATGGAACGAACAGGTATTGAACTTAGCATTGTTGATGGTGGCTGGACTACTATGGCAAATGTATCTTGGGCATGGCCGTATGCTTTTCTTATGTTTCCTTTGCAAGTAGGAGTTAATATTTTAATGCTAGTCTTAAAAAAGACCGATACTTTTAACGCTGACTTATGGAATGTGTGGGGGAAAATTTTTACAGCTTTTATTGTTGTTGCTGTAACTACTCCAATTTTAGGTTCTGTTATGGCTTTAGCTGTTGCTTTTATTATTGCTACTTTGCAGATCATACTAGAACTTAATTCCGGTGATATTAATCAACATCGAATTGAAAAATTAACAGGTATTCCAGGTGTAACTTGTACTCATAGAATGCTATTTTTTAGTGCAATTTATTATCCTTTTGATCTATTACTACGCAAAATACCTATTTTAAATAAACCAATGGATGCAGCAACATTACGCTCAAAGATTGGCGTATTTGCTGAAAATCATGTTATTGGGTTTTTATTAGGTGTGACTTTTGGAATTATTGCAGGTTATGATGTTGCCGCTATCTTAATGCTTGGTGTGCAAGCTGCTACTGCACTTATGTTATTTCCAATGATCTCTAAGTTATTTATGCAAGCACTATCGCCAATTTCTGAAGCGATTAGTGATTATATGAATAAACGATTTGCTGGGCGTAAATTATTTGTTGGTTTGGATTGGCCATTTATGGGTGGTTCAAGCGAGATTTGGTTTACAGTAATAGTTGCTATTCCTTTTACCTTAATTTGGGCTGTTATTTTACCTGGTAACAAAATTCTGCCTTTTGCTGGTATTATTAATGTTGCTCTTATTGTTCCTGCTTATATCCTAACTAAAGGAAACACATTGAGGATGGTAATTTTGGCCATTATTGGAGTGCCATTCTTTTTATTTGTTGGAACTCAATTTGCACCGATTATTACCGATTTGGGATTAGCTACTAAAGCTATTGACATTCCATCTAATCAGTTAATTTCAAATAGTTCTATCGATGCACCTGTTTTTACCTATGCTTTTTCATTTATTTGGCAATGTTTGCAAGGCTATTTTGTACCATTGATTTTTACTGTTTATTGGTGTGTGGGTTATTTCTTTTATGCACGTGAACTACGCAAAGAAGTCATACAAGATGTAGTAGAAAAAATAATAAATAAATGAAAGTTAAAGTATTCGTTGAACATAATTTGCAGTAAATCTGATGGTAATGTTAATTACCATCAGACAACGAACAATAAGGTAATTGTTATATGGTTGTCGATAAGCGGGTTCATGCTGTATTAAAAGCATTAATTCATAATCCAAACATTAGTGGAGTTGAACTTCAATCTGAATTTGGGCTAACCCGTAAACAGCTTAGTTACACCGTTAAGAAAATTAATGATTTCCTTGAATCATCTAATCTTGGGTTAATTAGACGATTTAAGACTGGTAAATTTAGTGTTCCAAAATTAGTGATCGAAACATTTAGGGATGAACCTGTATCTCTTGCTATTGGACGTTATATTTATTCAGAAGATGAACGTATTCATTTGCTTCTGTTTTTCTTGTTAATTAGAACAGAAAGGTTGTCATTAATACATCTTTCTTCGTCTCTTACTGTCAGCCAAAATACAGTTATAAATGATATTAAAAAAGTACAAGCAATGATTGTTCAATATCATTTACAAATCAACTATGACCGTGAGAATGGATATCGTATCATCGGTGATGAAATCGACAAACGTTATTTGTTACTAAAATTAATTCGTAAAATTATCAGTATGCCAATAGCTGATAAGATTTTTAGAGAAAATGAGATTATTACCCAAGGGCATTTAGAACAAGTAGGACAGGTTTTTAGTGAAATAGAAAGAAAATTAAAAATTGTTTTTACTGATGAGCAGTTGCAAGAGTTGACTTATTTTATTTGTTTTATACTACAGCGAATAGAAACAGATAAAAAAATTAAACGGTTACCTGAAAATTATGCTGAAGCAGCCAATAGTCGTGATTTTCAATTATTGAAAAAGTTGATCGAAAAATTCGGTATTACAGATCTGAATGAACAAATTTTTTTAATGGTATTAGTTCAAAGTTCCAATATACAAACAATATCTGATAAATATTTTCATTTAGATGCGGTATTGTTAGAAAGTGTCGTTGAAGTTATTAATAATTTTGAACAGATTAGTTGTATCGCTTTTCAAGATAAAAGCGAACTGATTGAACGTATATATCAGCATTGGAAACCCGCTTATTATCGTATTCGTTATCACATTACCAATATTAATAGTGTATATAGCATCGTATTACAGGAGTTTGGTCATTTACATGAAATGGTTCGAAAAGCAATTAATCCTTTTGAAAAAATTTTACATTGTAATATGCCTGATGAAGAAGTCGCTTTTATTACTGTATTATTTGGTGGTTGGTTAACTCGAGAAGGTTTGATCAATCAAATTAAAACTAAAAAGATAGCTATTTTTGTTTGTGAGAATAGTGCAACTGTTTCAACTTATCTTTACTTAACTTTACAAGTATTACTTCCTGAATTACATTTTTCTGATGCCATGTCTAAACGTGAATTTGAAAAATATAATCACTATTACGATATTGTTTTTTCTACTTCATATTTATCTACCGATAAATTGTTATTTATTGTCAATTCGTTACTTAATAATTCCCATAAAAATGCTTTTCGAAATCAAGTGATTGGTGCTTTACAAGGTATTGATCAGAGCATAATTCAAGTAGAAGAACTTATGTTAATTATTGAAAAATACACCAATATCAAAGATCAAAAAGCCTTACAAAAGGAATTAACTGCATATCTTTATAACGATGAAGTAAATGATAACCCAGTGCGAATAACACAACAGGAAGTTCCCTCATTAGCTGACTTAATGCAAAAAGAACACATCAATATTACAGAAAAGGTTGATATAGCATGGCAAGAAGCATTGGCATTAGCTGCTCAACCTCTGTTAAATAACCAAGCCATAGAAAGTTATTATCTTGAAAGAATGATTAATAAAATCCAATTCGAACAACCTTATATTATGTTGGTTAATGGCTTAATTATTGCTCATGCAGGTATTGATGATGGTGTGAATAAAGTTTCTATGTCTCTACTTAAGTTATCTGAAAAAATCAATATTTGTGGTTATATGAAGGCTGATTTAATTGTTGTTTTAGCAACAAATAATCCACAAAAACATCTTAAAGCACTTGCCCAATTAAATGAATTATTAGAATTAAATGACGGCGCAACTCGCATACGAAATGCCAAAAATAGCAATGAAATCTGGGAATTATTTGCCAATTATCAATGAAATATCTTGTGAAAATAGGAGTTGAAAATGTTAGAGATACAAAAACAATATGTTGTGGATATGGCTAAAAAATCGAGTGAGTGGGGGCTTTGTAAACATAAAGCCGGTAATTCTAGTGTTCGTGATAAAGAAACAGGGTATGTACTTGTTACGCCAACAACAATTGATAAAAAGTTGTTAACAATTCGGGATATTGTTGTGATGGATCTTGATGCAAATGTTATTGAAGCAGATTCTGGATTGAGACCAACGAGTGAATGTTTAATGCATCTTGAGATTTATAAAGCTCGCCCAGATATTTTTGCTATTTCGCATACTCATTCTATTTTTGCAACTTCATTTGCCGTATTAGCCAGACCTATTCCAGCGGTTGTTTATGAATGTGCAATTCTTAATTTAAAAGATGGTGTGATTCCTGTTGCACCCTATGGACGACCAGGAACTCCAGATCTTTCAAATAGCGTTATAGAACCCATAAAACGAGCTGATGCAATTTTGATGGAAAAACATGGTGCGATTGCTGTAGATAAAGACCCTTATGAAGCTGTATTAAAAGCCGCTTATATTGAAGAAATGGCTGAAATTTACTATCACGCTCTACTTATTAATGGTGGCAAAGATCCCGGAGGATTTCCTTCACAGGAGTTACAAAGCTGGGCATATCCTTCGCAAATTAAATTTAAAAAATAATTTTTAGTCTATTAATTTTGTAACTCCCCCCTAAAATAGCACAGCAAAAAAGTAGAAAATTCTCCATAATAAAAGTAAAAGAGGATTTAAACATGAAAAAATAACTGAACACCAAATTGTATCGATATTAAAAGAAGCTGAAGCGGGTATTCCGGTTAAAGAACTGTGCCGTAAATATGGCATGGGCAACTCGACTTTTTATAAGTGGCGAGAAAAATATGGCGGAATGGAAAGCTCAGATATCAAACGCTTAAAAGAGCTTGAGGCAGAAAATCGCAAACTTAAACAGATGTTTGCTGAGTTAAGTTTAAAATCCCAACTTCAGGAAGAAATTATAAAAAAGCTGTAATGCCCACGCAGGAACGTAAAACGTGGGCGGAAAAGCGACAAGCAACACATGCAATTACAATTGCAATGAGTTGCGCAATAATGGGATTAAGTCGCAGTGCTTATTATTATCAACCTAAGTTGCCGGATGACTCGATGATTATTGCGATATTGAGCAATATCGCAGAAAGACATTTACGTTGGGGTTTTCCTAAATGTTTTCATCGCATTAGAAAGCTCGGTTATCAATGGAATCGTAAACAGCGTATTCCACCCCGAACCCCTAAAAAGTTATCGGTTCCTAATAAACAAGGTGAATGTTGGTCAATGGATTTTATGAGTGATAGTAGCCAAAATCAACGCCGTTTTAGAACATTCAACGTCATTGATGACTTTAACCGAGAAGCATTAGGCATTGATATTGCGGTTAGTTTACCTGCAGGTAGAATCATTCGTTATCTGGATAAACTGGCTCAATACCATGGTTATCCGTTAAAAATACGGGTCGATAATGGGCCAGAATTTACTGGAAAAACGTTTACTAATTGGGCAAAATTACATGGTATTACTATTGATTATATTGAGCCTGGTAGCCCATATCAAAACGGTTATATTGAACGATTTAACCGAACTTATCGAACCGAGGTGTTAGATTTATATCTTTTTAACAACCTAGAGCAAGCAAGGAGAATGACTGAAGAATGGCTAACCATTTATAATACAGAAAGACCGCATGAGGCACTAAATAATATGACGCCGATTGAATTTAAAACACTAAAACAGGCAGCGTAATTTTCTATGTGAGTTTTGTGCTAAAAATGGGGTATTTACAATTTTAATGCGTTAATTGTAGGAAAACGCCGATTTGTTTACAGTATTTTCTCAAATTACTGTAAACAAATCGAGGAATTTCTACAGCTAAATATGTTTACTCTAATTTTTGGATGTTCATGAAACTATTTATTAGTAGGTATCAAATACGAAAATTCAATTAAATATGTTAAAGTTCGCTATAAAATTATTTTTTTACTACTGTTTGAATCCAGAGTCTCTTATTTTTGAAATCAATTTTAACTATATTTTTACTAAGAAAATCAAACCCAATCAATCCATCAGACTGGAACTCAGCAGGAAGGGAGTCCAATATAACAGCTTTGATATTATCATTAGCAACATTATTTACTTTAAGTGAAACAAATTTATAATCACTTTCATCATCATTTATTTTAATCGTTTTAAAGGACAGGGATTGCTTTTTTATCACTGACATGGAGGCCCCACTATCTAAAATCATTTTATAATCTTTTATGCCATCAGACATCTCAATGGCTAAACCTTCATCATTGAGATGAAAGGGAATTGGAATCCATTTTTTATCTAAGTCAGCAGAAATATCCGTTTCATCCGATACTATTATTTTACTTTCAGGATAATTAATAGTTAACACATAACCATCAAACAAACCTAGTCCAATTACTGGGTTTTCTATATTTTCATTTTCGTTATTATTAGAATTATCACTAGAAAATCTTAATCCCCAACTGTTATATTCTACGACTCCCACACGTTTAAAAATAAAGGAATTTAATTTTAAATTATTGATAATAAATGATCTAACCTCTGAAACATTACCAGATAAATCAATACTTTTTATTTTTTGTAAATTTTCAGATTTATTTGGAATTTTATCAATTAAATTTATTGGTAGGTGTAAGGCTTCTTTGGTGCCAGTATCTAATGTTAATGCAATTTTTTCACCTTCGAGGTTTATTATTACAATGGGTAAATTATATTTGTTATCAAAAGTCAGATCCCAAACGGTTTCATTACCCTGTGCAAAGTTACTTATTAATAATATGATTAAAGATAATAGCCTTTTATTCATAATAAATTTTCTCATTGTATAAGTATCGCTCAAGTGCATTTTTTGATTTAATCTTATTTAACACAAGTGTTTAAGGAGTCTTCGACGATCAAACCATTGTCTAATAATACCACTCTATCTGCCATATTAATAGTTTCTGCTCTATGTGCAACAACAAGTTTAGTAAAATGATAACCTATTATAGAAGTGTTTACTATTTTTTCATTTGCAATATCTAAATGGCTAGTTGCTTCATCTAACGCTAGAATTTTAGGTTCTCTATAAAGTGCTCTAGCGAATAAAACTCTTTGCTTCTGGCCACCTGATAATCCCGTGCCTATATCACCTATAATCGTGTTATATTTCATTGGCATTTTAACTATTTCCTCATGAATTGCGGCCTTTAAGGCGTAGTGTTCTATTTTTTCTTGTTCAGGTTCAGAATCAAAAAAACAAATATTATCTGCTATTGTTCCTGCAAATAAATGATCATCTTGCATTACTGTTCCTATTAAACCTCTATAATAGTTTATATCTAAATTAGAAAGAGGAGTTTCACCAATAAATATTTGCCCTTCGGTTGGCTTCAAAAGACCTAAAACTATCTTTAAGAGTGTTGTTTTTCCGCACCCAGATGGACCTGTTATAGCTAGACACTGCCCCATAGGTATAGTTAAATTTATATTTTTCAAAACAAAGGGGTCATTGTCTGAATAACGAAAGGATATATTTTTTAGTTCAATGGTAAAATCAGAAATTAATCTTTTATCAACTGTTCGTGCGCCTGTTTCATTACGTTCCACAGGGCTAAAAACAATATCAGCTAAACGCTCAACATGTAGTTTTAACATTGAAATATCACAAATTTTATCTATTAAAGATACTATTTTATCGGACAGTTGTTCTTTATAGCTCATAAAAGCGAAAAGCATACCAATAGAAAATAAATTATCTAGAATTAATGAAGCGGCGATCCAGATAACTATGATTCGATCCAAACTAAAAATTAAGGTGTTTGCAAATTGAAAAGAAATATTAAACTTCTCTAATCGTAGATGTGCATTAAATTCTTTAGCAGATAAATTCATCCAATTTATATAGCGTTCTTTATGATGATTATATAAGCGAATGCTTTGCATACCTCTAATGGATTCTAGAAAGTGACTTTCTTGATTAGCTCTACTTATTATATGTTGGGACGTTATATTTCGTTGTTGACTAAATGTAAACCATCGTAAAATTACATAAAGAAAAATTGAAAAAACAGAAATCATAGCAAGTGTAAAATTATATGAACACATCATTGCAAAAGTCGTAATAACTAAAAGACCGTCAACTATACTAGCGACAACCTTAGTTGTTAATCCATCCTGTATTTCTTGAATTGAATGAAATCTAGATACAATATCAGCGAGATGTCTACGTTGAAACCATTCTAAAGGCAAATTTAGAATATGGCTAAAAACATTCCCTCTCCATTGATAGCTAAGTTGTGTAGAGAATACTGCAGTAAACCAAGATCTCACTGCTTCAACTGATATCCGCAGTAAAACAAGCAAAGTAAATCCTATACCCAATACAGTCAATAAACCTCTATTTGAAACGGCTATAACATCGTCAACAATCCACCGCAAATACAAAGGAGATATAAGTGTACAAACTTGAATCATTATCCCTAATACAAGCAACTGGAATAATCCTTTTTTTAAACCTATTACATTACCCATAACAGATTTAAAAGAAATTTTAGGTGACTTTTTCTCGGGTAAAAATTCTGTGGTAGGAGTAAATTCTATTGCCACACCTGTGAAATGGTGAGATACCTCATCAATTTTTAATTTAACTTTTCCTACTGCTGGGTCATGAATAAAAACTGAATGACCTCTGACCTTCTTTAAAACAACAAAATGATTAAGATCCCAATGAAGAATACAAGGACACTTCAAGTTTTTTAATTGATCCAATTCTAATCTAAGTGGGCGACTGCTAAATTTTAATTCATTTGCGATATGAATAATATTTTTTAGTGAAGCACCTCTCAAAGAAAAAGAGTGCTTATTTCTCATCTCCATTAAAGTTAAATTAAAACCCCAATAATTTACAATCATTGTCAAACATGCTAATCCGCATTCAGAACCTTCATTTTGTAAATGCATTGGCAATCGATTTCTGTATTTAAACTGAAGATCTAATTTTTCTTTCATCATAAGTCGCCGTTGATGCTAAATAGTGATTCAAGTATCCACTCATAAATTTTTCTATCTTCTAACACTATATTTGCCTCAAGAGACATTCCAATTTTTAGCGGATAATATTGACCATAAACTAGTATATTTTGTTTTTCTAACTTAACTTTTACCCGATAATAAGCATCCTTTTCATTATTAAATTGTTGAGAATATATTCCTAACGATTTTAATTCATTTATTTGTACAGCATTACTACTTATTTCTGTAATGGTACCTTTATGTTGCCCAAATTTTTGATAAGGGTAGGCTTGATATCTAAGTAATACGGGCATTCCTAACTTAATAAATCCTAAAGAATTAGAGGGAATAAATAAATTTGCTTCAAGCGTATAATCTTTCGGTAAGATAGTTGCTATCAGACTATTTTCCTCAATACTTTGACCTTTTGAAACCATAATTGTACTGATTGTTCCATCTTTTGGAGCTGAAATTATAATAAATTTTTGTGCGTTATTTTCAGCAATTTCTTTTTCAATGGCATTTAGCTCTTGTGTATATCTTGCATAATCTCTTTTCTCTTGCAAAGGTAATTGCAATAACTCAATATCTGAATTATTTATATCTCGATTAATCGATGTTAACTTTCGTTGTAAATCAAAAAGTATTGATTGCTGATCCAATAAATCTGACTTACGTTGTTCATACTCCAGAAGTGAAATACTTTTGGAATTGATTAGATTTCTATATTTTTGAACTAAATTAGTTGCAATACTTACCCGTTCCTTTTGTGCAACTATTTGAGATTCTAATAACTGTCTCTCTTCTTCAAGATTATTTTTTGATTGTATTGCTGATTGTGTTTTTACTGAATACTGTTTAAGTAAAATTTGATGATCGTCTATTAAGCTTGCCTTTCGTTGCAATAAAAATTTTTCTATATCAGCCTGAATCGGAAGAAATTTTGAGTTTTTTAAGATAAATAATGAATCTCCCTGTTTTATAGCTTGTGCTTCCTGCACTAAAACCTCATCAATAATACCAGATTCTGATGGCAAGATTCTTATTATCCCATCAACTGGAAGCAAAGTACCATTAACATGAATTTTTCGACTATAACTAAAAAAAATAAAAAATATAAAAAAAGAAATGAATAAGAGTGAAAATAAAAAAGTAAGTGCACGGATGCTATAAGGTCTAGTAAGTAAGATCTGTCCACAAAATCTTACCTGATTATTGTTAATTGCATCTTCTCGAAACAGAGATCTATTAGATTCACTCATTCTGTAATTTTCAAAATAATAAAAAAAAGTTATTAAAAGAGATTATGTTTAATTGAATCATAACTTTTACCTTGTTGAATTACTAAGTCGCATAGCCTCAGTGATATCTCATGATATACGCCACATAAAGCATTTACATTATTCATATCGTTTTCTTTGCTATATCGATGTGGTATCGAACCGAATCCCCACCCATTTCTACATATTTTTTTCACACCACATTCATTACATTTCTCGGGTAAGGTAAATAATTTTCTATAAAGATCTTTTAATTTTTCGTCAGAGAGATAATCAGATAATGTATTATTTTTAATATTATATTCATTAGTAAATAAATACGGATAAATATTGCGTAAAATATCATCTGGATTTAGAGAGCCATCTGAACGTATTGTTAAGGATACATATTTTCTTTTCTCTTTTTTATCTGCCTCAGTACCACTTAAAACTAATTGTTTTAAAATATCGTTAAAATTTCGTACCGATATATCATGAACTATAGTAGGCGTATTAATTCTTTCCCATTCATTATAAACAGCAAGTAAATTATTACTTATTTTCTCTACTGTCTCTTGATTTAATTCATCAATTGTTAAGTCAAGCTCAACAAAAGAAATAAAGGGACTTTCTAAATCATCAAGAAAATGTTTGAATGTTATCTTTGTATCACTGCTGTCATTAATGACACTAATTATGCCAGGAAACACAACTTTATTACTTCTTGCTGCACAAATAAGTTTTTTCAAACCTTCAGTAGCTCTGACGTAAGTTCCTCTTCCTTTTTTATCGATTCTATTTGCATCATGAATAGCTTGATCTCCATCTAAGCTAACTGAAGCTGCGACATTATATTTTGAAAAAATCTCTACCCATTCGTCATCAATAAGAGTTCCATTGCTTTGTAGTACATATTCTAAATCCACTAGTTGAGAGAGTTCAGTATCAAATAGTTCTACCATTTCTACAAAGCGTTTTTTCCCCATCATTAACGGCTCACCGCCGTGAAAATCTAATCTTAGTAATTTTATTTCATTTGCTAAAATTGCCTCTTTTAGGAAACTAGCTAAAGCATGAATAGTATCTTTTTTAATAACATTAGGTCTTTCATCGAAGTCTATATTTCCACCTCTAAAAAAATAACAATAACGACACGCAATATTACAACATTCAGTTATTTTCAAAATAACTTCTAATATATCTACTTTAATAGAATTTGACATAATTGCTCCTCTTAAGTTCGATTTAATTCTAAGGCTGTTTAACGTAGCCTTAGAATTACACTAAAAATAATATCTATATCTTAAAAAGAACGTCTCCAGCGAGCATATGCTCTCCACCAACCGCCGTTAACTTCGTCAAGATATTGCGCAGCAAGTTCTTCCATTGCTTTCGCATTAGGAACATTTTTTCTTTTAGCTTCAGTATCACGCAAACGTTGTTCGATTGTTTTTTTTGAAAAAAACATATAAACCTCCAATTAAATTTAAATTAAATTTTTGATCAAAAAACAGCCAATAAAGTTAAATATCGATCTACTTGGCCATTTGTTGATCAATTTGCATTCTACTGGTTATCGTTTCAGAATCAATAAATAAAAAATAAATTTGTGAACTAGATCATCGTTTTGATATTTCATTGAAAATAATTTGATGTATGTCAATTATTAAAATAACCATTACAAATATTTTTATAGCTTACTGCGGTACCATTCATGGTAACATCTGCCAGTAGTTTTGCTGCTGTGGGCTCAAAATTAAGCTCTTGGGCAACTACTCAAAAATACATCAGGTGTAGGAAAACGCCGAGTTGTTTACACTTCATGGTTAAAATAATCCTCTAAAAACTCATAAGGTGTTTTCCAAAAATCGCTTTATGTGGTTTAACGGTATTATAAAAAAGTGTAGAAATTCCTAGCGTTGTTTACAGTAATTTGAGAAAATACTGTAATGAATATACACAAAAAAACAAAACTAACGCCTTATCACAGACAAGAAATATGGCGCTTATATCATAAAGAAAAAATAACGGTCACTGATTTGGCAAAACGCTTTATGGTCAGTCGGCCTACCATTTATAACGTACTAAAGAAAGCCCGATTAAAGCTGTTTGTGCCTTTGGCCAGTAAGAATGACCGTTATAAAACCATCAGTTATGGAATTAAACGTCTGGTTAAAGTCGAAAAATCGATTGAAGATAAATTAAGACGGCAAGCTAAACGCTATAACAAAACCTATCCGGGTGAAATGCTACACGTTGATACCAAACGTTTACCTTTACTTAAAAATGAAACGAAACAACAAACTAGAGAATATTTATTTGTTGGCATTGATGATTTTTCACGTGAGCTTTATGCCGGTATTTACCCTGATAAATCCCAATTTAGCTCGGCACAATTTTTACAAAACGATGTGTTAGCCCAGTGTCCTTATACCATTACATGTATTTATTCCGATAACGGGCGTGAATTTCAAGGCACCAGCGAACACCTATTTGTTAATACGTGTCATAGCCATCGTATTAATCAAAAATTCACCAAACCAGCCTGCCCGCAAACGAATGGGAAAGCCAAAAGCGTGATACGGACTTTGAATTGCGATGTGGCATAATCACCTTATGAAGCTGTATTAAAAGCCGCTTATATTGAAGAAATGGCTGAAATTTACTATCACGCTCTACTTATTAATGGTGGCAAAGATCCCGGAGGATTTCCTTCACAGGAGTTACAAAGCTGGGCATATCCTTCGCAAATTAAATTTAAAAAATAATTTTTAGTCTATTAATTTTAATGCGTTAATTGTAGGAAAACGCCGATTTGTTTACAGTATTTTCTCAAATTACTGTAAACAAATCGAGGAATTTCTACAATTAAGATAAACTGTGTGATAATCAGCGTATCAATTGAAAATCGACAAAACTCATCTACCCACAAGCTGAAAGTGTGGCATGAACTTTGAGTTGAGATGTGGCATAATCAGCAAATATTTAGCAACTCAAAAGAGAGAAAACAATAGTTTAAGAGAATATTTGCGTGTCACGCCGTTACATTGCTCGGGTGATGAAAGCTTTATTGCTGGTATCAAAATACACCGTTAAACGTTATCAATCTCACACTACGGAAGTGAATGAAACCGCCACAGAAAATCACCTGCAACGACAATTTGATGTTGGTGATAAAAAACAAATTGTTGTTGCGGATTTAACGTATATTCAAGTTAAGCAACGTTGGAACTATTTATGTGTTTTAGTGAACTTATCCGATAGGCAGATTGTCGGTTACCATGTTGGCCAACATAAAACAGCAGAGCTTGTTATGTCGGCATTAAGCCAAATTAAACTGCCATTATCGAATGCCTATTGGTATAATCATAAACGATTACATTCTTCGTTAGGCTACTTGCCTCCCGTTGAATTTAAAAAACACTTACCCCTTAATTTTTTTGTTTGAAAATGTGTTGCCATTCCAATATCAAAAATGGCGAAATCATTCCCTCTATGGCTGGACTGGCTTTATATGCTAACTGTTCAAGGTCGAGTTTATACAATTATGCGAGTTCAAGCGAAGAATTTAAGGATATGGTAGAACTTATTAAAGCACGCCAAGAAGTCGAGTTAATTAATAAAGGCTTAAAAGGCGAGTTTAACGCGAGTATTGCTAAATTGATGCTTGCTAATCATGGTTATTCTGAAAAGCAGATATTAGATCATCAATCTATGGGAAGTAGCATTACAGCCAAATCCAAATCAATGCGCATAGAACTAGTATCGCCACCATCAAAGGATTTAACCGCCTGACAAGCAAAGAGCATAAACTTGTTACCTGCTCAAGTTTTAGACGCTCAAATTGAGCCACTTCCTATAGAATTTAAATATCCGAAAATCCATTTAATATATAATCACTAGTAATTATATAGGTATCCACTCAGGTATCCAGTGAAAAGTATTTAATAAATGGATACCAATTTAATCATAAAAGCCAGTTAACAAGTTAGCGCACTCCAAGAACTTACTTAATAAATACGTACTAACTATAGTTATATATCTTTAGTTTCGTTAATATGCAATCTGATGAATTGGTACGCAGTAAGGTACGCACCGAAAACATACTTAACGAACAGCAACTAATAAAAGATAAAGATGATCCAAATTTGGATGATAAAATAAGACAGGCGGTTATCTTTATTATGAAGACAGCTTATAATTATAGTCTTTTTTATGGGGGGTGAATTTAAAAAAGCCCGATAGGGTCTTATTATTTTGCTGATAAACGTGCTTTATGCTTTGAAGCAGCGCGACGGCTTAAATATTTATTGCTATTTTTTGCAAATGCTCTCATTTATTTACCCTAAAATGTTATTTTAATTCTGTAATTTTAACATAATTAAGTTGTATTCATATATATTCAGTTATATACTTTTAAATACAGGGTATTATTAGAACCTGCATATCTATTAAATGGTCACCGTCAATTTATTTAAATGCGATTTTTATTTTAACGAGGCAATAAATGCAAAATATCCAAGTAAATAGATATCCTGCGTTAAATAAAATTTTGTGGGACTATCAAGGGCAAACAATTCCAGAAGACGAAGCTTTCAAAATTTATGAAAGAAGATGGTGCTTTATTAAAGATGTAAAGCTTGCTGCCAACGAAAAGAAATTAATCCATAAACTTATTAAAGAGTATGGAAATGGCTATTTCCTACCTACGTGCGTTTAGTTTATGTCATATAAGTTAACTCATCATCAAATAATAGACCATTTATTAAATAATTTTAATGTCGATTTTTTAGTTGACAACAATATTTATTTTGGTGGCGGAACTCGAATAGCATTAGAATTAAATGAGTTTAGGGAATCAATTGATATAGATTTATTGTGCCCTACTATTGAATCCTACAGAGCAGTAAGAAATACAGTAACATCAGATAGTTTAGGATTGTTGGTGAAAAGAGAATTTCAATATATTAGAGAGATATCTTTTGACCGTTATGCTGTACGTGCGTTTATTAAAGAAAATCCAAAGCCCATAAAACTTGAAATTGTTAGCTTTGAAAAATATCAGTTAACAGGAAAACAAGATAAATTATTTCCTATACCATATTTAGATAAAGAGAGCTGTTTCTACACTAAGCTTTTAGCTAATGCCGACAGAGCCACACAACCACCCTATAAAGATATCATTGATATTTTATTTATGCTCCATTGTTGGGGAAGTATACCTCAATCTGCCTTATTAAATGCAAAGATGATTTATGGCAATAGCATTATAAATGGGTTAAAGATAGCGGCTAATGATATAGAAAAAAATAAAGATAAATATTCAACGAATTGTATTAATTTAGGTATATCTGAACAAAATATAAACATCATACTAAATGATAGCTTAAATAAACTTTTATCCTATCTAGAAAACCAAAAGTAACCAATCACCCTATTCCATGTATATAAACACAGTGCTATAATGTACCTAACTGTATATTACTGTATTATTTGCGTCTAGGCTGATCCCCGAACATTCGCAACCCTAGCGAACTGGCGCAAATATCTATTAGGGGCGTGAGGGGCGTATGAATCATTCTAAATTACTGACATTAAAAAGATATGTGACCTTATCAGAGGCTGCTGAACGATTAACTAGATTATTTGGGGAATCAGTTACAGTTATTGATATTTTAGAGTGGGTTTTAGATAAGAAAATAGTTTTATCGGTTAAATTTCCTTATGGAGTAAAAGTAATTGCTTGTAAATACGGGGAGCATAGGCAGCTACAAAGTGATTTCGATAGAATGATATTTGGAATGTTTCATGCTCCCAAAGAGCTTAGAAATGAACATTCAAGAAATACAGAAGAATATAAAAAATTAGAGATGGAATATTTAAAGGATCGATATAAACATCTGCTTTCTAATCTACAAGAAAAATATGAAAATGAACAGCCAGATATATATCAAGAATATTTAAAATATAAAGACAAATTCACATTTGATTTTTATATGGAAGAGCTAGTTTTAGTTACAAAAGGAACTATTGGTAAATCATTTTATTTAGATAAGGATATTTATGATTTTCCTTTGGTAGGAACAGAAAGAGCTTGGATTGAAAATCTTATTTCTTCATTAAAACAGCATACTGTAGTTGAACGATTTGGGATTGATGGTAGCTTTCTTCTCGATGAAGATGGAAATATTTTAAGTCTTAGAGAGCGGTTTGAGAATAGCCCAGAAGATTATCCTGCAGATAATTTACCAGAGGATCATGAGTTGGTTATTACGACCAAGCATTTATTAGAGTTTGAACAGTCTTTAATGGGAAATGATGATAGTATTGACTATAAATATTCACAATTATTACTTGCTTCAATATTGAAAATTTTGAAAGAATCTAGCCCTAAAAAATGGACTCAAGGGGAGTTATCTGATTTGATTTCAGAACAATCACAATTCAAGGGATTAGGAAAAAGGAAAATTGATTCTTTCTTTTCTCAATGTAATAAATTATTAGATAATTCAATAAAATAGGCTACTAATATTTTGCATGCAAAAATTTAATTTTGTGTGCAATGATATATTTTATTAACAGTTATATCCTTTACCTGTCTTTAAACATCAGGAGAATATAACTAATGACCAGTCAAATCCTATCCAAAAAAGAAGTAAAAGCCTTACTTCACTTCAAAAGTGACACTAGCCTTTATACGCTAGAACGGAAAGATGAGACCTTTCCCCAAAGAATCAGAATAGGTTTGCGCCGTGTTGGCTATCGAGCTGATGAGATTTACTCTTGGCTTGAATCTCGCAGAGTAGAACGTCGCGAGGTAACATAATGGTGATAAAACAAAACCCTCTATATCGTGAAATAATCGAGGGCTTAGATTGGAGCTTAGACGCTTCCAATCATAGCCAATCTGATTATAAAAAGCCACCTAAAAAGCCGAGAGCTTATCTATTAATTGCGTGTACTGGTGACAATGGTATTACCGAAAATGAGATATTGCGCACCTGTAGGCTTTCTAGCGGTAGAAATTACTGTTCAGAACTAGAAAGAAAGTTAGGCATCACATTAAAGCGCATGGATGAACCTAATACCGACGGAATAGGCTCACACTATCGCTATTACCTAGCCAATAAGGAAGATGCTCAAAAGGTGGTTAATCTGATTCTTAGTTATGAAAATAGCTTATTAACTGAATCGGATATCAGCCAAATTTTAGCACTTTATCCAAGTAAAGCAGCTTAATTAATTGATTTTATAGCAAAGCTCATTTTTGAGCCGACGGAATCCCTTTGCCTAAATTTAGCCAAATGGGGAATAAATAGACAGATTAGGAATAAAACAATGACAGATTTTAATAATTTAGTACCAGTAACAGAAACGCAATTAAACGGCAAATTACAGCAAACAGTTAGCGCAAAGGCTTTACATAATTACTTAAAAGTAGGAAATGATTTTTCAACATGGATAAAGGGAAGAATAAAAGAATATGGACTTATTAAAAATGATGATTTTTTAATCTTTGATTCATCAGAATTCAGGAATCAAAGTACAAATAATGAACAACAAATAAAATGGACAACTAAGCGAGGTGGAGATCGTAAAAGTACAGATTACATCCTTACAATCGGAACCGCTAAAGAATTAGCAATTTTAAATCTCTATCAAGCAGATATTCCAACACACCATTTACTACAAGCTGAGAACCATTTTGAAGAACTACAGCAATCTATTCTATATGGAATAGGTGCGATTGGTAACCTGATGTTTTGGGCTAGTGAAAATGAGAGTTATTCCGAGCAGAACCTTAAAAGTGATATGCGCGATATTGGCTATTTACTAGCACAATTAAGGGATGTTGCCTGTTTCGCTTCAAATCAAATTAACCTACTTGATGCTACATAAAACCGTAAGGGAGGTAAATAGTATGTTGAAAACGAATTATAAAGAAAAAAGTAATCGTGAAACCAAACTATTTAAATTCTATGACCTTACTACTGCTAAAGTATTTGAGGCTTTAGCTTTTACAGAACAACAAGCTAGAAAAAGTCTAGGCAAATCATCCCTTATCTTTATTGCCAGAATTCGCTTATATCCAGTTATTGAAGACACTAGAAGCTTTGGAGGTTATCACTATGGGCAATAATAACTTTCAGATAATAAATAACATCGAAGCAAAACTTATTCAAGTTCGGAGCATGGCTAAAATTGCCTTAGATAATACTAACTATAAGTGCGCAGGATATGACGAGCCTTTTATCGAACAAGCCGATATGAGTAATTTACTGTGGGTTATCGCTGATTTAGTAGAGCAAGCTTTTGATGAGTTACAAGGGTACGGGTTAACAGAGGATAATAATAATGGCTAATATCTCACTGGACGCAATAAATACTATCAATACAAAACTAGGACAAGCCAACACTATCACCACGCTTTTAATGGTGGATTGTGATTCGGATATGCCAATTAATGATGAGTTACGCGCCTACGCCCTTGATGCTGTATCAGATTTAATTAACGATTCTAAAAAGCTATTTAGAAGCGAAACCGAGCGCAAGGAGGCAAAGAATGAAAGAGTTTGATTTTGTCCATAACGATGACGGCACTATTACCGCATTAAGGCTTAAAAATGGCAAATATGTAGCGCTACTTTCTTTTGGCAAGGATGAAATCCCTAACTTACTCGCCGATGTCACCAAGCGACTACCGCCCGAAGTTAGGCGATACATGACACAAATTAAGGGGGTAAATCATGGATAATCAGCAAGAAGTAACAGCAATTCATCATAGTATCGTTGATTCTACCATGGCGATTATCGCAGGCTTATTTTTAATTGAGCAAATTAATAAAAATGATGCCAAGGTGTTTATTCATGAGGATATCAAGATTGATATTGATAAAGATTTAATTGTTTTAGGGTTAAAAGTTAGTCTTGAAGAATGCTTGATTGAAGACTTTGGCGAAAGTGAGGGGTTAAATCGTACCTATGGACTATTAAAAAAGATGTACGCCGAAAGTGATGATAAACCTATGGCACTAACACAATTCGGGCAAGAAATGCTTGCAACGTTATTTATTGATTTAGCCGAAGATATCAAAGCTGAATCTAACGCAATAATTCATTAAGAGGGGATGTAATGAGAATCAATGAAATTACAGCCCAAGCTGTAGGTAAATGGGATTATATCTTTCAATCATTAGGTATTGAGGTGGGTAATGGCAAACATTGCCCCTGCCCTGTCTGTGGGGGTAAAGATAGATTTAGATTTGATAATCAAAATGGTAGAGGTACTTACATCTGTAACCAGTGCGGTAGTGGTGACGGCTTAGAGCTTATCAAAAACTATTATTACTGTGACGCTAAAGAAGCATCGAGTAAAGTAGCGGAGTGTTTAAATCTGTCTAATCCGAATAACAAAATACGGGAAAATCTCGCATTTAGGAATATAGATTCCGAACAATTGCATAATAATAACATACCAGATAATCCCGTATGTAAAAAGGTTGAGTATTTGCTATCTAAAGCAACATTAGGGCAATCAGATTACCTGACCAAGAAAGGGTTAACCTTTGATTTACCCTTGTTAGATAACGGGCGCATTTTTGCGCCTATGCTGAATCTTCATAATGAATACGCAGGCGGTCAATTTATTGAGCTAGACGGCAGCAAGCACTTAATGAAAAGCTCAAGCAAAAAAGGGGCTTTTATTTTAGCCACCTCAATTTTGAGTAGACCTGCCGAGGTGTGCGCAAATTTGCTCACACATAATGAAATTATTATCTGTGAGGGTTTGGCTACAGGGATATCGATAGCGGAATTCCGCCAACAGTCTACTGTTATATCCGCTATTGACGCAGGCAATCTTATTCATGTAGCTAAAGACATTCGTGAGTTAAACCCTACCGCTAAAATCATTATTGCAGGTGATAACGATATTGGTCAAAGCCCTAATACGGGCTTAGCTAAAGCAATAGAGGCAGCTCAAGCGGTAAATGGTTATTACTCCGTTCCTGATACAGATTATAAATGTGATTGGGATGATTATAGGCAACAATTTGGAAGCGATAACACTTTGGCTCATTTTAATAAAAACCTCATAAAACCAGAGTTATCCACCATGACAAAACATAACATGCAAAACGAGTTATCAAGCATGAACCTATCGCAAATGGCATCAAGCCAACGCGCCGAACTGCTCAATCAATATTATGATAATAACCTTGCGATTAATCTTACTACCGATGAAATCTATCACTATCAAGATAACGCATGGCAACCTATAAGCGATAAAGTGTTAATGCGAACGCTAGCCGATTTATTCACTCAATCAGGCGAACCTTTTAACCCTATGCGAATTAGCTCAGCGGTTGAATCGCTCAGGTTATCACTGCCGATAATGGGAACACCTCAGAAAGATTTAATCTGCTTTAAAAATGGCGTATATGAGCTAAAAAGCCAAACCTTTAGACCTCACAATAAGCAAGATTGGCTATTAGTCAGTAATGATATTGATTACTACCCTGCCAAAGAAAATGAATCTTTTGATACTCATGCGCCAAACTTCGCTAAATGGCTAAAAAGAGCATCAGGCAATCAAGATAAGGCTAAAAATATCTTAGCTGCGTTATATATGATATTGGCTAATCGCCATGACTGGCAATTATTCTTAGAGGTTACAGGCGCAGGCGGCAGCGGTAAAAGTGTTTTTGCTGAAATTGCGACGATGTTAGCAGGTAAAAACAATACTGTAATAGGCACTATGGACGCCTTAGAAAAGGCAAGGGATAGAGCTTTAATCGTGGGTTACTCATTAGTCATACTACCCGACCAGCCGCGTTATATGGGCAGTGGAGCAGGATTAAAAGCAATTACTGACGGTGATGAAGTCGCAATAGACCCAAAACACAAGCAACCCTATTCTTGTAAAATCCCTGCGGTAGTTTTGGTTATCAATAACGAGGCAATGAGATTTAACGAGCGTAACGGCGGTATATCACGGCGTAGGGTTATCTTTCACTTTAGCGAGGTCATCCCTGAAAAAGAGCGAGATTTAAACTTGGTTAGCAAAATAGAGCAAGAGCTCCCCTCAATTGTGAGGTTGCTATTAAATGAGTTTACCAGTCCAGCAGAAGCTAAAGAAAGATTACACCAGCAACAACAATCAGACGAAGCGACGGCGATTAAACGCGAATCCGACCACTTGGTGGATTTTTGTAGTTATCTTGATGTACTGGATCATCCCAATGGTATGTTTATTGGCAATATGGGAATAATGCCCTTTAACCCCCGAAAATATTTATATCATGCTTATATTGAGTATGTGCGAAATACAGGGCTTAATAATCCATTGTCCTTGAGTGGATTCGGTTTATCATTAAATTACGCCGTAAAAGAAAATAGAAAGGCATACATTAAAAAACGAACTAATATAGGGGTAAAAACTAATTTAGAAATAAACCCAGATATGTGTAAAGATTGGCTACCTAAAGCCGAAGATCCTAACTAGTAGCTCAAATTGAACCACCAAAATAAGACCGCCCTAATTGGCGGTTTTTTATTGAGTGAATACCTAAAGTGTATACTTGTGAATAGTAAACATTCAAGTATACACCACTCAAACCCTTTTAGAATAAGGCTTCAAGCAAGTAGTGAACACCGTGCATACTTTTTTATAAAATTTTATTTTTATGGGGGGGGGAGGTATAAAAAATCTAAAACATAATTAACGGATACCGCTCACCTAGATAAATTTTTACACCGTCAAAATTCTAAAATCAATTTTTTTAACCTTTCAATTTAGCAAGATTAAAATACCTAATTTTGGGGGCATTTTTTATTTTAGTTATACGTTTAGTTATACGATTCTGTTTTATTATTTCATATTGTCATATTTGAAAAGGGTTTTATTAGTGTTGTTAAGATTCCGACAGCTCAAAAAATTCTTGATACATTTCAACTAGCATATCTAACTGCAAGCGTTGTTCTTGTTGATTGCCATAAAGCAACATCCACAAATCTTGGATAGCAGGACCATTACGCGCATCATCAAAATCAACAAATGTTGCACCGTCTCGCCATAAAATATTACCTGCATGGCAATCAGCATGAAGGCGGATAGGTTGCCAATCATTATGCCAATAGTGCTCAACGGTTTTAATTAATTGCGCTAAAATTGTTTTCAGATCCGATTGCACTTTTTGGGGAATAAAATGACACGATAAGATTATCTCTTGGGGCTGATAAAGATATTGCTCTAACCCGATAGTGGGGCGATGTAAAAAAGGCTTTTTTGCACCAAGTTGATGAATACGCCCAAGCAACATAGCAACTGATTCCATCTGCTCCAGATTATCTACTTCGTATTGTCGTCCTCCAACACTAGGAAATAGGGCAAATAGGTAACCTTCATGTTCATGTAGCGTGGTATTATTAATTGTTAAAGGCGAAACAGCAGGAATCTCAGCATCGACTAATTGCTTAGTGAACTGATGTTCTTCAATAATTTGCTCATTGCTCCAACGACAAGGCCGATAAAATTTTGCGACATAACGAGTGCGATCTTCATCATGGAATTGATAGACTCGGTTTTCATAGCTATTTAAAGCAGTAAGACCTGAATCAATACGAATACCGATTGACAGCAAACTATCAAAAATTAACTCGGGCGATAAAGCATGGAATGAAAAAGCAGCATTATCAATTACAGGCTTCATTGTTGGCTAAACCATTCATCTAACTTTTTTTTTAAAGGCTCTAAACCCATACGTTTAGGCGATGAAAAAGGCGCTACAGTAATATCACCTTGAAAAGGTAAAATGGCTTCTTTAACCATGTTAACTTGTTTTTTTTGTGCACCAGAAGCTAATTTATCGGCCTTTGTGAGTAGTAACATAACAGGAATATCTACTGAAACCGCCCACTCAATCATCTGCTGATCTAGATCTTTCAAAGGATGTCGTATATCCATTAATACAACCAAACCTTTTAGGCTTTCGCGTTTTTGAAGATATTCACCTAATGATTTTTGCCATTTGCGTTTTATTGCTTCGGGAACTTGTGCATAGCCATAACCGGGCAAATCAACTAAGCGACAATTTTCTTCCACTTGAAATAAATTGATTAATTGCGTTCTCCCTGGTGTTTTACTGGTTCTTGCTAATGCCTTTTGATTGGTCAATGTATTCAGTGCACTAGATTTGCCTGCATTAGATCTACCTGCAAAGGCAACTTCAACCCCGCTATCACTCGGTAAATGAGAAATATCAGGAGCACTTAAAATAAAATGTGTTTTTGCATAATTTAATGGTCGAATATCTGTCATAAAAAGTATCCTTTAAGCACATTAACTGTGCTTAATTGATTAAAATGTCGTTACTGTATAGAAAAACTCAACTATTGACAACTTTTTCAACCGCTTTTGTTAATCGCTTCATACCTTCTTTAATTTCGTCTTCGGATATTATCAGTGACGGAGTAAAACGCAATACATTTGGACCCGCATTTAAAATCATCACTTTAAATTCAGAGGCAACATTTAAAAGATCTCGGGCTTTATTATGGAACTCAGGTTGCAGTTCAGCACCTAACAGCAGTCCTTTACCTCGATATTGGCGAAATAATTTAAATTTATCGTTAATTTCTTCTAGTTTTTCAATAAAAATAGCACGTCGATTTTGCACCCCCTCAAGCACTTCGGCAGAATTAATGATATCAAAAGCCTCACAAGCGACAGCACAAGCAAGAGGATTGCCACCGTAAGTGGTGCCATGCACACCGGGGTGCATAACTGAAGCAATTTCATTGGTGGTTAACATTACACTAATTGGAAAGCCACCACCTAAAGCCTTAGCCGAGGTCAAAATATCGGGTATGACACCATATTGTTGATAAGTATATAAACTGCCTGTTCTACCCATTCCGCATTGCACCTCATCAAATACCAATAAGGCTTTATATTCATCACAAAGCTCACGCACACCTTGTAAAAATTCAGGCGTTGCTGAGGTTAACCCACCTTCGCCTTGAACTGGCTCTAACACAACAGCACAAGTATGGTCATCGATTACCGCTTTAACTGCATCAAGATCATTAAAGGGAACATGAATAATATCGGCAGGTTTTGGACCAAAACCATCAGAATATTTTGCTTGTCCTCCCACTGAAACTGTAAAAAACGTACGACCATGGAACGACTGATAAAAGGCAATAATTTTGGTTTTATAAGGACTGTGTTTTTGGGTAGCATAATATCGAGCTAGTTTAAATGCGGCTTCATTTGCTTCAGCCCCAGAATTAGCAAAAAAAGCGCGATCAGCAAAGGTATTATCAATCAATTTTTGCGCCAAATTTAAAGCTGGCTCATTAGTAAACACATTACTAACATGCCACAGTTTTTCACTTTGCTCTTGCAACGCTTTCACTAATCGTGGATCACAATGACCAAGTGCATTGACTGCAATACCACCGGCAAAATCAATATATTCCTCACCATGCTGATCCCAAACACGACTACCTTGACCTTTAACAGGAATAAATTGAGCTGGAGCATAAACAGGTAAAATAACCTGATCAAAAAGTTCACGAGTGATTTTTGCTGGCATTGTTTAATCCTTATTTATTTTTATTGATGATTTTATATTATTTTAAGCAAATTAACTGCGGTGTAAAGCAAATAATTATGCAATTATTTTAACTTAATATTCATTCATGACAGTGATTTTTATTTATATAGTTATTCAATAATTATCTTCTTATTGCTAATTATTTTCAGGTATAATTAGCATAATCCATATTGTACTTAAAAAAGAGATAAAAATGAGTCGTGTTATTTATTGTCATTATTTAAAAAAAGAAGCAGATGGTTTAGATTTCCAGCTTTATCCTGGGGAGCTTGGCAAACGTATTTTTAATGAAATATCAAAACAAGCATGGCAGGAGTGGCTCAAAAAGCAAACGATGTTAATTAATGAAAATAAATTGAATATGATGAATCCTGAACACCGCAAAAAAATTGAAACTGAAATGGTCAAATTTTTATTTGAAGGTGAAGATATTGTTATTGACGGATATAAACCCCAAGATTGAGATACCAATACAAAATGAAAAAAAAACATAAAATCATCACATTGATGATTACTATAAGTCTTTTGACTGGTTGTTCTAGCAAAAACTCTGTCGATCATAATAATGATTATTATATAAAAGATACCAACGCTTTCAATATTTTAATTAGCCAATATGCTAATAACATTGAACAAATTTGGGGACCCAAAGAAGTCGTTATTGCAGGACCTAAAGATTATGTTCAATATGAAGATAACCTAAAAACTCGTGTCCACATTAATTTTGTTTCAGGTGTTATCACGTTTGAAACATTATCTGACACCCCACTAGAGAATTTAAAAGAAGCTATTGTATCAACGTTATTAATGTCTGAACCGGTTGATATTATTCGACACGACAAAATTAGTCAGAATTTGTCTCAGGAACCTTTCTTATATAATCAGGTTCTTGATCAAGAGCGACAACCAATCCGTTGGAATGGTAGGGCAAGTAGTTTTGCTGATTATGTACTAGCAAATAACTTGATGCAGCGTGAATCAGGTGCGCATAAAATTACTTATGTTGAAATAAAACTTGTGCCAAATCATATTAATCAACGAGCTAGAAAATTTTTACCACTTGTCACCGAGGCATCTAATCGTTATTTTATTGATGAACGATTAATTTTAGCTATTATAGAGGTGGAATCAGCCTTTAACCCTTATGCTGTTAGCAGAACAGATGCGCTTGGATTAATGCAAGTTCAACAGCATACAGCGGGTCGTGATATTTTTAAATTAAGAGGTAAATCGGGTGAACCTAGCCGAAAGTTTTTGCTAGATCCGCGTAATAATGTTGATATGGGTACTGCTTATTTATCTTTATTAAAGACAAAATATTTAGCAGGAATTAATAACCCTATTTCGTTAAGATATGCCATGATTGTATCTTATAATGGTGGCGCAGGTAACGTATTACGTATTTTTTCTAATGATCGCAATCAAGCAATCAATATTATAAACTCGATGACACCGCAACAAGTTTATCAAAGACTAGTCACTTCTCATGTTTCGCAAGAATCACGGAATTATCTGATAAAAGTTAGCAAAATTTTAGATAACAAATAAAATATATTAAATATTATATTAGATACCTTTATCATTGCTAATTAATGATAAAGGTATCAATTCTGAAAAATAGGCGTAATAATTTTTGTGGAATAAAAACAGGGGAAAATAACTATCTTGACTAAAATATTTTATAAAAATATTTACAGGGTCTTTATAGACCCTGTAAACAATATTGTATATTAATCTATTGGTTTTACATGCAAGATTATTCCATCTACCGCTTCGACAATCACATGTTGACCAATATTTAAATCCTGATCACATCTAGCTGACCATGTCCCATCTTTGATTTTTACTCGTCCTGAACCATTAATAATTGCATCGGTGACAACTGTTTTAATACCAATTAAATCTTGTTGTGGCTGATTGATTTCGCCTTTACTTGATTTATCTTTACCGTGCTTTTTGAGCCAAAGCCACCAAAGGTAAGCAGATACCAGCGTTAGAATTGCGAATAAAATCCATAAAATTGGCCAAGAAAGCGGTAAAATCCAAGCGATTAAACCAACAATAATGGCTGCAATTCCACTCCAAAGCCCGTATCCACCAGTACCAAGTAATTCAATAATCAGCAAAATACCGCCTAAAGCAATAAATACCCAATTGGGCGAACTATAGAAAACCATAAAAAAATCAGTCATTATCAATTACCTTTAAAATATATTCAGTAAAAATCTTAAACATAGCGTTTATAGATTTTGTTAAAAAGTTTCAGGAAAACACTATGTTTAAGTATAAAAATTGATTTTTTATTTGGTATTTTTAATTAATTCCGCAATGCCACCAATGCTACCCATTAAACTTGACGCATCAAGTGGCATCATAATCACTTTACTGTTATCCGATGAGCCAATTTGTTGTAGTGCTTCAGTATATTTTTGGGCAACAAAGTAGTTAATCGCATTAATATTACCTGCAGCAATAGCATCGGATACCATTTGAGTCGCTCTTGCTTCTGCCTCAGCAGCACGTTCACGTGCTTCAGCTTGTAAAAAGGCTGATTGTCTTTCACCTTCTGCTTTTAAGATTTCAGATTGCTTTTCACCTTCGGAACGTAAAATGGCTGCTTGGCGAACACCTTCTGCTTCAAGAATTTCAGCACGTTTATTACGTTCAGCTTTCATTTGCGCATTCATTGCAGCAATTAATTCTGTTGGTGGGCGAACATCTCGAATTTCAATACGAGTAATTTTAATTCCCCATGGGCTAGTGGCATCATCAACAATACTTAATAACTTAGAGTTGATGTGATCACGTTGTGATAACATTTCATCCAATTCCATGCTACCAAGTACGGTACGGATATTGGTCATCATTAAATTAATGACAGCACGCTCTAATTGATTTACTTGATATGCAGCCCTTGCTGCTTCTTGTACTTGGATAAAACACACCGCATCAATTTGCACATTAGCATTATCTTTTGAAATGACTTCTTGTGATGGAATATCGAGTACTTGCTCCATCATATTAATTTTACGACCAACACCATCCATAAACGGAATAATGATATTTAAACCAGGTTCAAGGGTATGGGTATATTTACCAAAACGTTCAATAGTATATTGATAACCTTGGGGAACAATTGTAATTGCCTTTAAGACAGTAACTAACGCAAGCAAAACAATAACACCAATGACGATATAAAATACTGGCATAGTTCAAAAATCCTTATAATTTTTTATAATAAAAATGAGTTAGCTATTTTATATGCTCTTGAATTTTTTGACTAGTTTTAATTCATATTATAGAAGTACATTGCCAGTATACTCACCTGCTTATAATTTCAAATAATATTGTAAAAATAACTAAATTTGTTATTTGTTTAATGAAGACATTGTTTGTAGAGCAAGGCTAATTATTATGTTGATGGTGCTGAGATAGAGGGCTTTGAAGCGATCTTTGATCATCTAATTATAATGGTCATATTGCTAGGTTCAAAAATGATTTGAACTAGTTCCAAATGATATGAAAATAAGTTTGGGATGACTTTCAACAAAAAATTTAGATTTTTACCATAACTTATTGGTGAATTTTTAACTTAACGCTAAACTGTGTATTATTGCTACTGTCACAATTATTGGCAATAAGTTTAGATATAACAATAAAACAGAATAGGAATTAAAATGGGAAAAATAACGATTGATCAACAAATTGAACGGCTCAAAAAAATAACCCAGGAAGATGACATCAAAAAATATACAGATGCTCAGTTTCAATTGGCTACCATTTATTATTTAGTTAAAAAAGATATCGAACAAGCAGAATTATATTATAACAATGTTAAAAGAGAGGATAATGCCCAATTCTATGCTGGAGCGCAACTTAATTTAGGTCGAATTTACGAAACTGAAAAAAAGGATATTGAGCGGGCAGAATTATATTATAACAATGTTAAAAGAGAGGATAATGCCCAAGTCTATGCTAGAGCGCAACTTAATTTAGGTCGAATTTACGAAACTGAAAAAAAGGATATTGAGCGGGCAGAATTATATTATAACAATGTTAAAAGAGAGGATAATGCCCAAGTCTATGCTCT
>NZ_WTEX01000002.1:134964-161005 GCF_009795845.1 Gilliamella sp. Lep-s35
GATATTGAGCGGGCAGAATTATATTATAACAATGTTAAAAGAGAGGATAATGCCCAAGTCTATGCTCTAGCGCAATGTAATTTAGGTATAATTTACCAAACTGAAAAAAAGGATATTGAGCGGGCAGAATTATATTATAACAATGTTAAAAGAGAGGATAATGCCCAATTCTATGCTGGAGCGCAATGTAATTTAGGTATAATTTACCAAACTGGAAAAAAGAATATTGAGCAGGCAGAATTATATTATAACAATGTTAAAAGAGAGAATAATGCCCGAGCCTATGCTCTAGCTCAATGTAATTTAGGTCGGATTTACCTAATTGATAAAAAGGATATAAAGCAGGCAGAATTATATTATAACAATGTTGAAAGAGAGGATAATGCCCAAGCCTATGCTCTAGCGCAATGTAATTTAGGTAGGATTTACCAAGATAAAAAAAATGAGCCTAAAAAGGCTTATGAAGCTTTTTTACAATGCTGTAATAGTAACAATCCTGTTATTTTTAATGTTGCTAATTGTGCATTAGGAGATTTTGTTTATTTTGACAAAAAAACTACTAATTCAAAACCAGCTTTACCTGATGATTATTATCAAAAAGTGGGTTATATAAATAAATTATTTGAAAATTTTGTGATAGCGCAAATCATGTTAGCCGTATCTAATATTGAAGAAAACGATTTATTTGAAACTAGAGAGGAACGAGATGATTTAGTTATCAAGCCTATTTGTCAAATAAGAGAATTCACTGAGGAAATTCAACAGCAATTGCTTGTTACTTTTAAATTAGGCAAGTCAGAAAGCGAACAAGGGCAACAATTTGAACGACGGGTTGCACACTATACCAATCCTAACGTGTTATTTGAGCTTTTAAAAAATGATAGTCATGTTCGTTTAAATGTTGTCGATTTTATGAATGATCCAACCGAAAATCAACTACTCAGCAATTGGTTAGGTATGAACAACGATCCCAATAGTGAAATAAAAAGTTTTTTAACTAGTTTTACCTTTAACCATAACTGTTTAAATCAATTTCGTTTATATGGTAATGAAAACAATATTATTGGTTCAGGTGTTAGTCTGGTGTTTAATCAATCTTTTTTTGGCAATAATGTTGAAAGTAGCATCAATCCTGATAGTGTCGCTCTTTTAAATTATGATACAAAAGCGAAAGTAGCCAAAAGCGATTCTGAAGAGAATAAAGATGATGGAGACTCTAACAATATATGTTCTTTAGAGCCTTTACCATTATTCCGTTGTCTCTATTTTGATCCTAATAGTAAATATATTAGTATTGCAAAACGTAATAAATTTTCTTTTTACTTGGAACACCAAGGTAGTCCACCTAAGACGATTGAGGAGGAATGGAATAATTATATAGATTCATTGGGTGAAGAAGATAAAATATCAAAAATTCGAAATAATTTAAATAAGATAAGGGAAATCATTAAAAAATTAAAAGGAAAAAAGAAGTTGAAAGCACTTAGCAATCTCGATCAATTAATCAATTTAGCAATAATGCCCATTTCTTGCTTAATTAAACATGCGGCATTTGAAGACGAAGATGAATGCCGCATGATTTATATTACCCATATTGCTGATAAAAAAATTCAAGCACCAGCTAATTATGATTATGCCAATAGTTTGTTTGTGAATTATGGTCAAAAAGTAGAAGGTTATCTTGATAAGATCTATTTAGGGCCACAGTGCCAACCTTATCATAAATTGTGGATCACAAACCATGTTAGGTTGTCGAAATCAGAATCAAAACTTAAGCACATTAAAGTTGTGCAATCGGAAATGCCATTGCGTTAATTTTGGTAAAAGGACGCATACATTTTTGTTGTGTCCTTTATAAAAAATCACAATCACTCACCATAGCAATTTTATTGCTGTGCACAAAATATTCACTTGACATTGCATCACTGAACTAGTTTAATGGTACAAAATTTATTTTTAATCGATAAAAATTATGAAAGCACAATATTTACATCTTATTACTCGTCAATTCATTCGCTTTGGTTGGTGGGGCGTTACCTTTTGCGGGTGATGTAATGATGTATTGTCTTTTTTACACAATCCGCTTTATGTGGTTTTTTTGTTTCTGGGTGTTAAACGAATCAGTCTAAATAAAAATTTAAATGTAGAGAGCCAACAATGAATAAGCCAATATTAACTCAAATAACCCAAACTATTGGTTATTATCAAGATCCAACTCAAGTGTTTTATCAGTTATGTGATAGTAAACCGGCAACATTGTTGCTTGAATCAGCCGAAATTGATAATAAGCAAGGAATTAAAAGTGTCATGATTGTCGATAGTGCATTACGTATTTCGGCAATCAATAATGAAGTGACTTTTAAGGCATTGACCACAAATGGTGAAAAGCTATTACCTTTATTACAACAGGCTTTTACAGACAAGTTAGATAATGTACAAGTGGATGAACAAACACTTAAATTGGTATTTCCTACTATTGACAGTATGCAAGATGAAGATTCAAGATTAAAGTCGATATCAGTTTTTGATGCATTACGCACATTATTGACTATTGTGAATATCCCTGAACAATGTGGTCAAGATGCGATTTTTGTTGGTGGGCTATTTTGTTACGACCTTGTCGCTGGATTTGAAAACTTACCTAATTTACCTACTGAGCAGCGTTGTCAAGATTTCTGTTTTTATTTAGCTGAAACAATATTAGAAATAAATCATAAAGATCATAAATCCATTTTAAAAACGACGGTTTTCACTTCTGATTTAAAAGAAACTGATCGCTTAACACAACGGTTAGCTAATTTACAAGCAACATTAAATAGCCCAATGAAAGCCATTCATACTCAGTCCCTTGCTAATATCGATGTGACATGTAATAAAAGTGATGATGATTTCAATACAGTTATCAAAAAAATGCAAGATGCAATAGAGCAGGGGGAAATTTTTCAAGCAGTACCTTCACGGCGTTTTAAATTATCTTGTCCTGAGCCGTTATCGGCTTATCAGGTATTAAAAACCAATAATCCAAGCCCTTACATGTTTTATATGCAAGATAGTGATTTTGTGTTATTTGGAGCCTCACCTGAAAGTGCACTTAAGTATACTAAAGCAACTAATCAAGTTGAAATCTACCCAATTGCCGGTACCCGTCCACGTGGATTAACCACAAATGGCGAAATTGATTTTGATTTAGATAGTCGATTAGAACTTGAAATGCGCACCGATAAAAAAGAACTAGCCGAACACTTAATGTTAGTTGATTTAGCGCGCAACGATTTAGCGCGTATCTGTAAACCCGGTACCCGTTATACCAAAGATTTGTTAAAAGTGGATCGTTACTCTTTTGTGATGCATTTAGTTTCGCGTGTGGTTGGTCAGTTACGCAGTGATTTAGATGCGCTTCATGCTTATCAAGCCACTATGAATATGGGAACATTAACAGGAGCACCCAAAGTTCGTGCGATGCAATTAATTGCTGAATCAGAAAAAGTTAAACGTGGTAGCTATGGTGGTGCTGTTGGCTATTTTACCGCGAATGGCGATCTTGATACCTGTATTGTGATTCGAAGTGCCTATGTCGAAGATGGCATAGCGACAGTACAAGCTGGTAGTGGTGTGGTGCTAGATTCAAAGCCACAATCAGAATCTGATGAATCACGTAATAAAGCACGTGCAGTTATTCGAGCTATCATGGCAGCGCATAATGTAGAAGGTGTATTCTAATGGCTAATATCTTATTTATTGATAATATTGATTCTTTTACTTATAACTTGGTCGATCAATTACGTAATAGTAAGCATTGTGTGACGATTTATCGAAATACTATCCCTGCAAATGTAATTATTGAAAAATTGTCACAAATGCAAAACCCTATTTTAATGTTATCACCAGGTCCAGGAGCGCCAAGTGACGCTGGATGCATGCCAGAACTGTTAAAACGTTTAAAAGGTAAATTGCCTATTATTGGTATCTGTCTTGGTTATCAAGCTATTGTGGAATCCTATGGTGGAGCGATTGTGCCAGCTGGCGATATTTTGCATGGTAAGGCATCTTTAATTGAGCATGATGAGCAAGCGATGTTTAAAGGATTACCAAATCCGCTACCGGTGGCGCGTTATCACTCTTTAAAAGGTGAAAATATTCCAAAAACACTAACCATCAATGCGCTTTGCAATAATATTGTAATGGCAGTTCGTAATGATGAGGATCGGGTTTGTGGTTTTCAATTTCATCCAGAATCGATATTAACCATTCAAGGTGTAGAATTATTAGAACAAACTATTAAATGGGCACTAAATCCTCCACAAAAACAAGAGAAGCCAAAACAGGAAGCTATTGTTGATAAGCAAGAGTATAATATTCAACCTATTGTTAATAAATTATATTTAGGGCAAACCCTTACACAAGAGGAAAGTAAAATACTATTTAATTTAATTATTCAAGGTAAGATTGAACCAACTGTATTGGCTACCGCAATAATTAGTATGAAAGTTCGTGGTGAAAAACCGGATGAAATAGCAGGGGCAGCTTTAGCATTGCTTGAGAATGCCGATCTTTTTGATTCTCCAGATTATGATTTTACTGATATTGTTGGTACTGGGGGTGATGGCACCAATAGCATTAACATCTCAACAGCTAGTGCTTTTGTGGCTGCAGCATTAGGTTATAAAGTGGCTAAACATGGTAATCGTGGTGTATCAAGTAAATCAGGCTCTTCCGATGTGCTTTCTGCCTTAGGCATTAAATTAAATATGTCAGCACAAACATCTCGTCAGGCATTAGATGAACTTGGCGTGTGCTTTTTATTTGCCCAGCAATATCATTCAGGTTTTCGCCATGCAGCACCAATACGCCAACAATTAAAAACTCGGACCATTTTTAATGTGTTAGGGCCATTGATTAATCCATCTCGTCCTAAACGTATTTTATTAGGCGTGTATCATCCAGATTTAATCCAACCGATTGCTGAAACATTAAAAATGCTTAATTATAAACATGCTTATGTGGTGCATGGTGCAGGAATGGACGAAGTTGCTATTCATGGTAAAACTGACGTTGCTGAAGTTAAAGATGGTGAAATTCGTTATTTTACGCTTAAACCTGACGATTTTGGCTTGCCAACATTTACCTTAAAAGATATTGAAGGGGGTACACCTGAGCAGAATCGTGATATGTTGATTGCCATTTTACAAGGTCACGGAAAACCAGCACACCAATCAGCAATTGCCGCTAATGTTGCGATGTTAATGAGCTTATTTGGCGAGTCAAATTTAAAACAAAATGCACAACGGGCAATTGAAATGATGCAAAGTGGTAAACCTTATGCATTATTACAACAACTAGCAGCAAGATAATAAGTGGAGAATAACATGGCAATTGCAGCATTAGTAAAAAATGTTGAAATGGCAACAGTACTAAAAAAGATCATTGACGATAAACAGATTTGGTTAACGCAGCAGCAGGAAACAAATCCACTTACAATGTTCAAATCAGCAGTAATACCTAGTGATCGCAATTTTTATCAAGCGTTAAATCAACCTAAAACGGTTTTTATTTTAGAGTGTAAAAAAGCGTCGCCATCAAAAGGATTGATTCGGGATGATTTTGATCCAGCCGCTATTGCTAAAGTTTATAAAGATTATGCTTCAGTAGTTTCAGTATTGACTGATGAAAAATATTTTCAAGGTAGCTTTGAATTTTTACCCATAGTTCGTAATGAAATCACACAACCCGTGCTTTGTAAGGACTTTATTATTGATGAATATCAGATCTATTTAGCGCGTTATTATCAAGCTGACGCAGTACTATTAATGCTATCTGTATTGACGGATGATGAATATCGTCATCTAAGTAACATTGCTCATAAGCTCAATATGGGGATATTGACAGAAGCTAGTACTGAAAACGAAGTTGAAAGAGCCATCCAACTGGGTGCGAAAGTAATCGGTATTAATAATCGTAACTTAAGGGATTTGACAGTTGATCTAAATCGGGTAAAGGCCTTATCCAAATCAATTCCTAACGATCGCATTATTATTAGTGAATCGGGTATTTATACTCACAATCAGGTTAAGGAACTGAGTCGTTTTGCAGATGGATTCTTAATTGGCAGTGCGTTAATGTCTGAACCAAACTTAACTTTGGCAATTCGTAAGGTGATGTTAGGCGAAAATAAAGTATGCGGTTTAACACGTCCCGAAGATGCTGTTAGTGCTTATCAAGCTGGTGCAGTTTATGGTGGTTTGATTTTTGTCGCAAATTCAGCACGTTATATACAGCCAATTAAGGCTCGAACAGTTATTGCAGCAGCGCCACTTAATTGGGTTGGTGTATTTCGAAATGAAGATATTGAAACCGTATGCCAAATAGCAAAACAGTTATCTTTATATGCAGTGCAACTGCATGGAGATGAAGATGCAAACTATATCGAAACATTGCGCCAAGAATTACCCAAAACTTGTCAAATTTGGCAAGCATTAAGTATTGATGGTGCTGTACCTGAACATGCCAATTCATTTGTGTCTCGTTATATCTTTGATCATGGTGCAGGCGGTACAGGAAAAAGCTTTGATTGGTCGCTACTTGATAATCAAGATCTAAATAATGTCATTTTAGCTGGAGGTATTAATCCAGAAAATATTAAATCAGCTTTAGCGACGCATGTGATTGGGGTTGATCTAAATTCTGGTGTTGAAATATCCCCAGGAATTAAAGATAAACAAAAAATCCAAGCTGTATTTGAACAAATTTAATTTTTATTTAAAAAAAAGGAATAGTTATGTCTAAGTTAAATCCTTACTTTGGCGAATTTGGTGGGCAATATGTTCCTCAAATATTAATGCCAGTGCTTGAACAACTTGAAGATGCTTTTATCTCTGCAGTCAACGATCCAAACTTTCAGAAAGAGTTTAACGATTTATTAGTTAACTATGCTGGTAGACCAACAGCATTAACTTTATGTAAAAATCTAACGGCAGGCACCAAAACCAAGCTTTACTTAAAACGAGAAGATTTAGTGCATGGTGGTGCACACAAAACTAACCAAGTTTTAGGACAAGCATTGCTTGCTAAAAGAATGGGCAAAACTGAAATTATAGCCGAAACAGGTGCAGGGCAACATGGTGTTGCTTCGGCTTTAGCCTGCGCACTACTTGGCTTAAAATGCCGAATTTATATGGGTGCAAAAGATGTTAAACGTCAAGCTCCTAACGTATTTAGAATGCGATTGATGGGCGCAACAGTCATTCCAGTTGAAACGGGATCAGCAACGTTAAAAGATGCATGTAACGAAGCACTACGCGATTGGTCTGGTAGTTACGAAAAAGCTCACTATATGCTTGGCACAGCAGCAGGTCCGCATCCTTTTCCAACAATTGTACGTGAATTTCAACAGATGATCAGCCGTGAAGCTAAGCAACAAATCCTTGAAAAAGAAGGGCGTTTGCCCGATGCAGTCATTGCCTGTGTTGGTGGTGGTTCAAACGCAATTGGTATGTTTGCTAATTTTATTGATGATAAATCCGTCAAATTAATTGGTGTAGAGCCAGGAGGTCATGGGATTGAAAGTGGCGAACATGGCGCTTCGTTAAAGCATGGTAAGCTTGGCATCTATTTCGGTATGAAATCACCGATGATGCAAACGGAAGAAGGACAAATTGAAGAATCTTATTCAATATCGGCAGGGTTAGATTTTCCATCAGTTGGTCCACAGCATGCGTATTTAGATAGTATTGGTCGTGCTGATTATGTTTCAATTACTGATGATGAAGCGCTTGATGCATTTAAAGCGTTATCACGGCATGAAGGTATTATTCCTGCGTTAGAATCATCACACGCATTAGCTTATGCTATGAAAATGATAAAAGAAAATCCAACTAAAGAACAGCTACTAATAGTTAACCTGTCAGGGCGTGGCGATAAAGATATCTTTACCGTTTATGATATTTTAAAAGCGAAAGGAGAAATAGAATGAGCCGTTATCAAAAACTGTTTGCAACATTAACAGCCGAAAAACGAGGTGCTTTTGTTCCTTTTGTTCCAGTTGGTGATCCAACGCCAGAACTGTCATTTAAAATCATTCAAACTTTAATTGAATCTGGCGCTGATGCACTAGAGCTAGGGATCCCATTTTCAGATCCTATGGCCGATGGTCCAACTATTCAAAATGCCAATATTCGGGCATTTAAAGCAGGAATAACAGTTGAAAAGTGTTTTGAAATTTTAACCAATGTCAGAGCGCAATACACCAATATTCCAATAGGATTACTTATTTATGCTAATTTAGTTTTCAAAAATGGTATCGACGAATTTTATGCCAAGTGTGCCAAAGCGGGAGTTGATTCAGTATTGATTGCTGATTTGCCAGCTCAATATGCACAAGAATTTACAGTGGCCGCCGAAAAATACAATATAGCACCGATTTTTATTTGTCCACCAAATGCTGATGATAAAGTCATTCAAAGTATTGCTAAGCAAGGCAAAGGTTATACCTATTTGGTATCACGAGCAGGTGTTACTGGTGCTGAAAATCGAGCTAACAAACCGCTTACTCATTTATTACAAAAATTAACTGAATTTGGCGCACCACCAGCGATTCAAGGATTTGGTATTTCAGATCCTGAACAAGTTGCCGAAGCCATTAAATCAGGCGCAGCAGGGGCAATTAGTGGATCGGCAACCGTTAAAATTATTGAGCAAAATCTTAATAATCCAGAACAGATGCTTAACCAGTTAGCCCATTTTGTTAAAACAATGAAAAAGGCAACTAATAAGTAATTTATGTAAGTAATTGATAGCAATAAGTTATGGGCACAATAGTTGCGTTAAAAATCAAATTATTGTGCTTATATCAACTCAACTTTTGCTTTGTTTTATTATTAAACACGCAAAAATTAACATGTAATATTTTTTGTGGTTTTAAACATATTGATAAAACTACTGTGATTTGCAGTTGCATTTTATTCAAAATACCGTATAATTCTCACTCATCTATCGCGGGGTGGAGCAGCTTGGTAGCTCGTCGGGCTCATAACCCGAAGGTCGTTGGTTCAAATCCAGCCCCCGCAACCACTTAAATTTTCATTCATAAACCAATCTACCCTTTTTATTTATGAAAGTTCGAAACAAGTGGCTTCATTATAGTTAGTTTTGAATGTAAGCCTCGCATGTCGAGGTTTTTTTTCGTGTTATCATTTAAACGTAAGTTTAAAAAATGTTGGGCTTTATGCCCTTTTTTATTTTCTGCAGTGGAGGTTTGTTTGGCTAATATAGAAAAACAATTAACCGATATTATCCAAGAGCCAGTTAATGCACTTGGTTTTGAATTAGTCGGGGTTGAATATATTCGTGGTCGTTACCCTGTACTACGAGTCTATATTGATAGTGAAAATGGTATAACGGTTGATGATTGTGCTGATGTTAGCCGACAAATCAGTGCAGTTCTTGATGTCGAAGATCCTATCAAAGATGCTTACAATCTTGAAGTTTCATCGCCAGGAATGGACAGGCCTTTGTTTATGCTTGAACATTACCAGCGTTTTATCGGCGAAGAAGTCACAGTGAGTCTACGTATTGCTGTTGCTAACCGTCGCAAATGGAAAGGACGAATTAAGTCTATCGACAGTGAAATGATCACATTAACTGTTGATGATAATGATGAAGTGTTTGCTTTTAGTAATATACAAAAAGCAAATATTGTACCTAATTTTAACCTTAAATAGAGTACGGATGTAAAAGGATGAATAAAGAAATTTTAGCTGTTGTTGAAGCAGTATCAAACGAAAAAGCGCTTACGCGCGATAAAATTTTCGAAGCGCTAGAAACTGCATTAGCAACGGCCACCAAAAAGAAACACGCAGTTGATATTGATGTTGTCGTAAAAATTGACCATAAAACTGGCGATTATGACACATTTCGCCGTTGGCAGGTGGTTAATGAAGTTACGCAACCAACGAAAGAAATGACATTAGACGCTGCACAATACGAAGACCCATCTGTTAAACTTGGCGATTATGTTGAAGAACAAATTGAATCCGTTGCTTTTGATCGTATCACCACACAAACAGCAAAACAAGTTATTGTACAAAAGGTACGCGAAGCTGAACGTGCCATGGTGATTGACATGTTTAGACATCGTATTGGTGATATTGTGACAGGTATTGTTAAAAAGACCAATCGCGATAGCGTGATTCTTGATTTAGGCAACAATGCTGATGCTATGATGTCACGTCATGATATGTTACCGCGTGAAAACTTCCGTATTGGTGATCGTGTTCGTGGCATTTTATATCTTATTGAACAAGATAATAAACCTGCGCAACTTTGCCTTAGCCGTTCAAACCCAGAAATGATGGAAGAATTATTCCGCATTGAAGTGCCTGAAATTGGTGAAGAGATGATCGACATCAAAGGCGTGGCTCGCGATCCTGGTTCTCGTGCTAAAATTGCTGTGAACAGTAACGACCGCCGTATTGATCCTGTTGGGGCTTGCGTGGGGATGCGTGGTGCACGTGTGCAAGCTGTATCAAATGAGTTTGGTGGTGAACGTATTGATATTGTTTTATGGGACGAAAACCCTGCACAATACGTTATTAATGCCATGGCGCCAGCCGATGTGGTTTCAATCGTTGTTGATGAAGACAAACACACCATGGATGTTGCAGTGAATGCTGACACACTACCACAAGCCATTGGTCGAAACGGTCAAAACATTCGCTTAGCATCGCAACTTACAGGTTGGACATTAAACGTAATGAGCACCGAAGATTTGCAAGAAAAACATCATGCTGAATCTTTTGCTGCAATTAATAATTTTGTAAAACATTTGGATATAGAAGAAGACCTTGCTCAATTATTGGTTGAAGAAGGCTTTACTTCGCTTGAAGAACTTGCCTATGTGCCAGTTGATGAATTACTTGAAATTGAAGAGCTTGATGAAAATCTGGTTGAAGCATTAAGAACTCGAGCAAGAGATGCATTAACAACACTTGCACTAGCAAATAGCGGCGAAAAACAACCCGCTCAAGATTTGCTAAATCTACCTGGTATGACACAAGAGTTAGCTTATCAATTAGTACAACATGACATCATTACTTTGGAAGATTTAGCAGAACAAAGTACTGATGATTTAGCGGATATTGAAGGTATAACAAACGAACAAGCTGGCGATTTTATTATGGCTGCGCGTAATATTTGTTGGTTTGCAGATGAATAATTGAGGAAAAGTAATACATGACCAAAGTATCAATCGAAACACTGGCTAAAGAGATCAAAACTCCAGTGCAAACTCTTTTGCAACAGTTTGCCGATGCAGGTATGAACAAATCTGCATCTGATACTGTGACACAAAAGGAAAAAGAAGCTTTGCTTGCTCACTTAAAACCTCAGCAAGGCCCAACAAAGTTAACATTGCAACGTAAGACGCATTCAACTTTGAATGTGTCGAGTGGTGGTGGTAAAAGTAAAGAAATTAAAATAGAAGTTCGTAAAAAACGAACTTTCGTTAAACGCGATCCTGCTGAAATTGCCGCTGAACAAGAAAAGGCTCGCCTTGAAGCAGAGCAAAAAGCCCAAAAAGAAGCGGAAGAAGAAAAAGAAAGACTAGCCGCGCAAGAGGCAAAACATCGTGAAGAAGCAGAAGCTAAAAAACGAGCACAAGAAGAAAAGGCCAAAGCAGAAAAAGTAAAAGCAGCACAAGAACAATCTGTTGATCCAAAAGTGAAGAAAGCACAAGAAGAAAAAGCGCGATTAGAAGCTGAAGCAAACGAAATTAAACGTAAAGCTGAAGAAGAAAATCGTCGTAAATTAGAAGAAGACGCTAAACGTATGGCTGAAGAAGCACGTAAATTAGCGGAGCAGTATAACAACGCTGATGAAAGCGAGACTACCGAAGAAGAAGATTATCATGTAACAACCTCAAAATATGCCCGAGCCGCTGAAGATGACACCGATCGTGAAGTTGAAAGCGCACGAGGTCGAGGTCGTAGTGGTAAACAGACTAAACAGAAAAAAGGTAGCAAATTATCTGAAGGTAAAGCGGAACGTGAAGAAGCACGAGCAGCAACTCGCAGCGGTCATAAAAAGAAAGGTAAAAGTACCTTACAGCAAGGCTTTAACAAACCAGTGCAAGCGGTTAACCGTGATGTTGTAATTGGTGAAACGATCACTGTTGCCGAACTTGCAAACAAAATGGCAGTAAAAGGCTCTGAAGTGATCAAAACCATGATGAAAATGGGCGCAATGGCAACCATTAATCAAGTTATCGATCAAGAAACGGCACAATTAGTGGCTGAAGAAATGGGGCATAAAGTGGTATTACGCCGTGAGAATGAACTTGAAGAATCACTCATGAGCGACCGTGATACAGGCGCTGAAAAAGTTTCGCGCGCACCTGTAGTTACCATTATGGGACACGTTGACCATGGTAAAACCTCATTACTTGACTATATTCGTAAAGCAAAAGTGGCTTCAGGCGAAGCTGGTGGTATTACTCAGCACATTGGTGCTTATCATGTTAAAACGGCAAGCGGTGAAATTACCTTCTTAGATACTCCTGGGCATGCGGCATTTACCTCAATGCGTGCTCGTGGTGCTAAAGCAACGGATATTGTAGTACTTGTTGTTGCTGCTGATGATGGTGTAATGCCTCAAACTATAGAAGCAATCCAACATGCTAAAGCGGCAAATGTACCAATTGTTGTTGCTGTTAACAAAATTGATAAACCTGAAGCTGATCCAGAGCGTGTAAAAGGCGAACTTGCACAATATGGCGTGATGTCAGAAGATTGGGGTGGAGATACCCAGTTTGTTCATGTGTCTGCTAAAGCAGGTACGGGTATTGATCAGCTACTAGAGGCGATCTTATTACAAGCAGAAGTCCTTGAATTAACCGCATACGAAACAGGTATGGCAAGCGGCGTTGTGATTGAATCATTCCTTGATAAAGGTCGAGGTTCAGTTGCAACCGTTCTTGTTCAATCAGGTACGTTGCGTAAAGGTGATATCGTACTTTGTGGATTTGAATACGGTCGTATCCGTGCAATGCGTAACGAACTTGGTAAAGAAGTGACTGAAGCTGGTCCATCAATACCAGTTGAAATCCTTGGCTTATCTGGCGTACCATCTGCAGGTGACGAAGCTACTGTTGTACGTGATGAAAAGAAAGCCCGTGAAGTTGCGCTTTATCGACAAGGTAAATTCCGTGATGTCAAACTTGCTCGTCAACAAAAAGCGAAACTTGAAAACATGTTTACCAACATGACTGAAGGCGATGTTTCTGAACTTAATATTGTCTTAAAAGCAGATGTTCAAGGTTCAACTGAGGCGATTTCCGACTCATTACTTAAACTATCTACTGACGAAGTTAAAGTAAAAATTATTGGATCGGGCGTAGGTGGTATTACCGAAACTGATGCATCACTGGCTGCTGCATCAAATGCGATTATTTTAGGCTTTAACGTTCGTGCCGATGCATCAGCACGTAAAGTGATCGAATCAGAAAACTTAGATCTACGTTACTATTCTGTTATTTATGACTTAATTGACGAAGTTAAACAAGCAATGAGTGGTATGCTTGCACCAGAATACAAACAAGAAATTATTGGTCTTGCTCAAGTACGTGATGTGTTTAAATCACCTAAATTTGGTGCAATTGCAGGTTGTATGGTAACCGAAGGTGTGGTTAAACGTCATAACCCAATTCGTGTACTGCGTGATAACGTTGTTATCTATGAAGGCGAACTTGAATCATTACGTCGCTTTAAAGATGATGTTAACGAAGTACGTAACGGAACCGAATGTGGTATTGGTGTGCGTAACTACAACGACGTTCGTGTTGGTGATACGATTGAAGTATTTGAAACCATTGAAATCAAACGTACTATCTAATTATTACACAACATGTTATAAGCAAGGTTTAGGCCTTGCTTATTCATTTTTTAAGGAAAATAGATATGGCAAAAGCATTTAACCGTTCATCTCGAGTAGGACATGAACTACAAAAAGAAATTGCAATTATCTTACAACGAGAAATCAAAGATCCTCGTCTTGGTATGGTAACCGTTTCAGGCGTTGATATCTCACGCGACCTTGCCTATGCTAAAGTATTTGTCACTTTTTTAAATGACGACGATCCACAAGTCATTGAACAAGGTTTAGCGGTACTTAATGACGCTAAAGGTTATATTCGCACTTTAATTGGCAAAGCGATGCGTTTGCGAATCATTCCAGAGATAAAATTCTTTTACGATGAGTCGCTCGTTAAAGGTATGCAAATGTCGAGTTTGGTCGCTGATGTTATCAAACAAGATAATGAACGTCATAAAGATTAATATTAAAAATAGCCCTGATTTCATCAAAAATTTCAGGTAACTATATGTTTAAGTATAAAATAAATGATGAATATAAAAAAAACTCGCCGTGATCTTCACGGCGTTTTATTACTAGACAAACCACAAAGCATGACATCAAACGATGCATTGCAAAAAGTAAAATGGTTATTTAATGCTAAAAAGGCAGGGCACACAGGTGCACTTGATCCACTAGCAACAGGCATGTTACCTATCTGTTTTGGTGAAGCAACCAAATTTTCACAATATTTATTGGATTCGGATAAACGTTATCGAGTGATCGCCAAACTTGGTGAACGCACCGACACATCTGATGCTGATGGTCAAATTATATGTACCAAACCCGTTAAAGTGACTGAATCACAAATCAACCAAGCTTTAACACATTTTCGCGGTAATATTTTACAAGTGCCAACTATGTTTTCGGCCTTAAAATATCAAGGAAAACCACTTTACGAATATGCTCGCCAAGGTATTGTCATTGAACGTGAAGCTAGACCAATTACCGTTTACGAAAATCAATTTATCCAATTTGATGCCATAAAAAACGAATTAACGTTAGAAATACACTGCTCAAAAGGCACCTACATCCGAACCATTATTGATGATTTAGGTGAATTATTGGGTTGCGGAGCACATGTTATTTATTTAAGGCGTTTACAAGTTTCCAATTACCCGATTGAAAACATGGTTACCTTAGAACAGCTACAAAATATCGAACTTAAAGATGATCTGCTAATGCCCGTTGACAGCCCATTGCAAGATCGCCCAAAAGTTACCCTTAGCGATACGCAAGGTAAAGACATATTATTAGGACGAACCATTGAACTTGATAGCTCCACGCAAGTTGAAACCTTAGTGCGAATTTATCAAGGCAAGCAATTTATTGGCGCAGGAATACAGTTGCATCACAAATTATCACCAAAACGATTAATATCAACATCCTAATTTTTTTAAAAGTTGAATTTTTCCTAGACTGTTTGATATCAAAATGCCCTAAATTGGTTAACAGCAAAAAATTTCATCCTAAAATAGCAATAAATTATTTGGTACTGGCATTACATTTATGCCAGTAGCTGTTTTAAAATTGCCTCCTTAAAAGATCAAAAATAAAAAAAGAGTGTTCAATCAATATTCAATATTTATCAACTTGTCTTGCTCGGTTTAAATCCTATCATAAAAAACACTTTATCTATTTTAAAGATTAATTGAAGTCTGAAACGGTATAGAATCCTGAATATTTTTTACAAGAAAAGAGACAATGCTAAAGCAAAAAAATGGGGAAATAGTTCAGTAGAAGCTATGGTTGTAAACTAGATTCAGAAAATATTTGCCTAAACTATTATTTTAATATAAAGACGATTTGGTACTCTGTTATTTTTACCAAAGCAAATTTGCTACTTTTACTGTACTATTTTAGGGGAGCGTTACAGGATAAATACACAAAATTTAGGATGGGGGCTTATTTACAGAATCAAAAGTGCTGTTTGCCTGCATTATCAATCTATGCTACATTATTTTTCTGAACAATATTTACACTAATTTTATTATGAATCAAACAACTAATCCCTCGCCAATAAAAACAGGTGGCTTTTTAAATACTATTGAACGAATTGGAAACAAAATTCCTGATGTCACAACATTGTTTTTCTATGCTTTAGTCATCTGTTTTGTTGCCTCTTTATTACTTTCTTTTGTGGACTTTAATTACATTAATCCAGTCACGCAAAACAAGCTCGTTGTCGTCAATATGTTGGCGCCTGAGAACTTAGTCACTTTTTTTACTAAAATGGTGCCTAATTTTGTTACCTTTCCACCACTTGGCATTACAATCGTTGCAACATTAGGTATTGGTATTGCTGAAAGTAGTGGTTATATCCATGTGCTACTTAAGAAGTTATTGGCTGTTACACCTAAAAAATTAGTCACACCATCGGTTATTTTTGTTAGTATGGTTTGTCATATTGCGGCTGATTCGGCTTATGTGATTTTAATGCCTGTATCTGCGATGATGTTTTATGCAACAGGCCGTCATCCGCTAGCAGGGATTGCTGCTTCGTTCGCGGGGTTAGCGGGTGGTTTTAGTTCAAGTTATACACCGTCAATTATCGATCCTATTATGCAAGGTTTTACTCAAAGTGCCGCACAAATTATCGATCCTTCTTATCAAGTTAATGTGCTTTGTAATTACTTTTTGAGCTTTGGTGGTACCTTTTTTGTTTTACTTGCTTGCTGGTTTGTTACTGATAAAATTGTCGAGCCCCGTTTACAGGCAAGCATGCCTATAAATAATGATCTAACATCAGATAATATTTCTAATTCTCCTGAAATTACACCTATTGAAAACCGCGCATTTAAGGTCGCTTCAATTGTTTTTTTAGCTATTGCGATTGGTTTAGTTTTATTTTTATTACCTGAAGACTCTTTATTGCGCGCTCCTGATGGAAGTATGACAAGTAATAAAGCACCTATTATGCAAATCATTGTGCCATTATTATTTGTGTTTTTTGCGATTCCTGGCTTAATACATGGCTTTATTACTGGTACTTTTAAATCGTCCCGTGATATTGTAAAAGCAATGGAAAACATTACTAAATCGCTTATTCCATTTATTGTTTTTGCTTTCTTTTGTGCACAATTTTTATATGTCTTTTCTCACTCACAAATTGGAACATTAATTGCGATTGGTGGGGCTGAGTTTTTAAAAGCATTGCATTTGCCTTCAGTCGTGACAATCTTTGGGGTGATAATTTTAACAAGTATGTTAAATGTGTTAATTACTTCTGCATCGTCTAAGTGGGCTATTTTAGCACCGATTTTTGTACCAATGCTTATGTCTGTTGGTATCTCACCTGAATTAACCCAAGCTGCTTACCGTATCAGCTCGGCGGTTAATGTCAGTACTCCGATGTTTGCTTTTTATCCTTTGATTATTGCTTATTGTCAGCAATATTGTAAAAACACGGGAGTTGGCACATTAAGTTCAATGATGATTCCTTATACTATAGCACTGCTCATCGCTTTAACACTAAACTTGCTGCTCTTTTGGTTCTTAGGTCTACCAATTGGTTTTGATAGTGGTTATGTTTATCCACCAGTAAGTAATTAATGATTATTAAGGAGTCAAAATATAATGAATATTACTGAACAATTAGTTGAGCGTTTTTTGCGTTATGTCAGTATACCAAGCCAAAGTGCTTTTGGCTGTGCTCATGTGCCTTCTACACCTGGGCAAACTAAATTAGCCAAGCAACTTCAACAAGAATTGATCGCGCTTAATTTACAAGATGTTCACCTTGATGAGCACAGCATTGTTACAGCAAAATTACCAGGCAATAATCCTAATGCGCCAAAAATTGGTTATGTTGCTCATCTTGATACTGTCGATGTTGCTTTATCAGATAAAATCAATCCGCAACGTGTTACGTTTACTGGGCAAGATATTCTTTTAAATAAAGAGAAGAATATTTGGTTTAAAGTTGATGAACACCCTGAGCTGAATAAATATCTGAATGATGAATTGATTGTAACAGATGGTACTAGTGTACTTGGTGCAGATAATAAAGCGGCTATTGCTGTCGTGATGACTATGTTAGATCAGTTACAACAACAAAATTGTTCTCATGGTGATATCTATGTGGCTTTTGTTCCAGATGAAGAAGTCGGCTTAAATGGTGCTAAAAAACTTGATTTAAATCGTTTTAAACCTGATTTTGCTTATACTATTGATTGTTGTGAACTGGGCGAGGTTGTGTATGAGACGTTTAATGCTGGTTCTGTCACTATTGATATTGCAGGTGTTTCGGCTCATCCAATGTCGGCTAAAAATGTGTTAATCAATCCTATTAGGGTTGCTAATGATATTATCAACTGTTTTGATAGCTTTGAAACGCCTGAACATACTGAGGGTAAAGAAGGTTATTTTTGGTTTAATGATATTGTGGGTAATCAAAGCACAACAACATTAAAAATGAGTATTCGTGATTTTGATTTAGCTAAATATGAATCGCGTAAAGCTTATATTCAAAAAGTCATCGATCTTATCAGCCTTAAGTATCCAAGAGCTAAAATTGAATGTAAAATCACCGATACTTATAGCAATATCGCTAATTATTTAGGTGATGACCGTCGCTGTATTGATTTAATTTATCAATCATTTGAACTTCTTGATATTCAACCAAAAACAATTGCAATGCGTGGTGGAACAGATGGTTCAGCACTTTCAGCAAGAGGGCTTACAACACCCAATTACTTTACTGGTGCTCATAACTTCCATTCTTGCTTTGAATTTTTACCATTATCATCATTTCTGAAATCATTTGAAGTTACCATGAAAATTATTGAGCTTTCGGCTAAAGGTTAATCATATTTCTGAAAGTAATAGGGAGGCAACTCCCTCTTTTTATTTTTATTTTTAGTTATAATTTATAACTTGCCGTCAACAAAAAGGCTCTTGGTGTGCCTGGCATGCTGTTTGAACGCCAATATTCTTTTCCTAATAAATTGGTTAATGATAGCGTTATATCATAAGATTTTGCTTGATAACCAACCGCACTATTCCAAACGGCATATCCCGAACGTTTATGTTGATTTTTATCATCACTATACATTGAACCTTTATAATTGATTTCTAATTCTGTAAACCAATTTTCATAAGGTAAGTAACGGACACTTAAATAACCACTATTTTTGGCTGTATTAGGTAAATATTTTCCTTTATTAGCGGGTACTTTTTTATCTTTATGAACTTTAGCTTGTTGATAGCCAATGCCGCTGTTGATATACCATTTTGGCATCAACTCGCCAATAACACTTAATTCAATACCTTGACTGCGATCGCTTCCTCTGACCTGCCAATTATAAGGATCGTTAACCGAATCAGGTTGATAGCGAACATTGTATAATTCAAGATCATAAACAGCAATTTGCGAAGAAAATTTATCATTTAACCAATCGCTTTTGATACCAACCTCATATTGTCGTGAATATTGAGGTTTATTGTCATAGACTGTTTTTGAGTCTGTAGAAAGTGTAATAAGTCCTCGTCCACCATAAGGAGAAAAATTCTTACTATAAGAAGTATAGATGCTTTGTGACTCTATAGGTTGCCAGATTAACCCTATCCTAGGACTTAATGAGTGGCCATCGTAAGATCGGTGTTGGTGTTTTAGTTTATCATTTGATGCAAATTTATAATTATCGTAACGTAACCCAGTTAACATTTTCCATTGGTTTGTAAAACTGATTAAATCTTGCCAATAAAGTCCTTGGGATGTCGCTTTGTGATTAGTTTTAGTATTTAATTTATTATAATGTGGCTTTTTAGTATGCCAATGGGGGTGAAATGGATCAATCAATTCAGGATAGGCACTAGTCAAAGCTAATCTTGGTTGACGTTTTTCTATGTTATATTCAATACCGACTAACATATCATGAGCAATGCTTGCAGTATTAAATTTACCCATTAAGTCAATTGTATTACTATAAGTTATGTTGGCGGTTTCTTGCCAAGCACGTCTAAATTGCAATTTGCCTTGGTAATTGCATGCTTTTCCATTGCTCAGTTTACCATTCAAATCACAATAACTACCACCATAAATATGATCAAAGTTTTGACTAGCTTTACGGTATAAATTGGTCAGTTTAATTGACCAGTCATAATTAAATTCAAACCCCATGACTGAACGTAATGATTTAAAATTATCTTTTACATAGTCATCAGGGTGAGCATATGCCGTTTTTAATGATACACCTTTAGGTAATTCATAATAAGCTGGCGCTCTATCTGGTCTACGCCATAAATTATCATGGGTATATTGCACTAACCAATTAAATCCATCCAAATTATCATAAAGTATACTTGGCGAAATCATTGTATCTCTTTGTTTAATTCCTCTGCGAAAACTACGATTTGATTGATGATCAATCGTCATACGCATCGCAAGTTTGTGATGTAAAATATGATTGATATCAAGCATACCGCCATATTTATCCCATGAACCACTTCGTAAACTTAACGTTGTTGGTGAGTCAAAATTGGCTTGTTTACTAATCATATTAATGATTCCTCCGCCGGAACCTCGACCATAAAGCACCGAGGCAGGACCTTTTAATATTTCAATGCGTTCGATATTTGCTGTGCTTTGCCTAACCTGTCCACTTGCACGAACACCATCACGATAGATATCGCCAGAACTAGCAGAAAAACCACGAATTTTTATACCTTCATCACGCATATCATAAATCGCATCGACTCCAGGTATTTTGTTGACTATTACACTAAGATCATTTTTTCCGTATATTTTTTCTTGTTCGAGATTAACAGAATTAATGGTTTGCGGAATATCTTTAATATCAAAAGGCATTTTAGTTGCAGTTGATGATTTTTTTATTCGTTGATCATTATTGTCCTTAATTGTTGCAACAACCTTCATTGTCTCAATATTAGTGTCATCTTTTTCTTCTTGTGCGAGAGTAACAAAAGGGACTGTACTTAATAAGCCCAGTATGGTTAATTGATTAACTAATTTCATTGTTTATCCTATTATCTTTTGTTGTGTTTTATTAATTTTACACGACACATATGATAATAGTTATCATTTTCATTATCAACTTGTTTTATATTTTTTGACCATTTTACTTAACCTTTTTTGAAACAGAACATGATAATTAATAGTAAAGTGATAAGATAAATGGGATATAGAAAAATAAAAGGGGGGAGGAAATAGTAAAATTGTTTTTTGAAAAAGAGCTACAAAATATGAAATAACAAATTGAATTTGTGAAAATTTCAATACTCTTTATTTAATCTAATAGTTAAGTTATTTCCCGTTGCTAACGTATTGATTTCATCAAAAAAAATCAAGTTTTTTTATTTGGTGGTGAATTGCGTGATAAAAGCTCATCGGTTTTTGGTGGTTGGGCGTTATCGATGATCAGTGAAATTCAAGTTGATATCTGCTTCTTAGGTACTGATGGTTTTAGTAATTTAAATGGTCCATCGAGTCCTTCATCATCCGATGCGTTTATTGATAAGGCGATTATTGCGCATGCAGATAAAAAATATATTTTAGGGGATTATACTAAATTTAGTCGTAAAAGCTTATATAAAATTTGTGATTGGAATCAAATTACTGCACTTATCACTAATCATCAAGCCGATGCTACGCGAATTGCTCAATTAAATAATGAAACGAAAGTAATTTTGTGTTAGAAAATTTAAACTGACCACTAAGTAGTGGCAACAAACCTTATCACAAGCTAAGTAAATTATTCCCCTTATCGTGGTCGGTTATGAACATTGATAAGGGGTAAGAATGTTAAACTATTCCACCATTAATTGCCCCATCATGCCAGTTGTTTCATGTTCAATAATGTGACAGTGATACATGCGAAGCCCAGGAAGGTTTTGCTGTATTTTGATGGTGAGTTTTTCGTGTGGTCGCAAATTAATGGTGTCTTTTAAGGCAATGTACTCAGGCTGAGTTTTTTTATCATTTAACTGGTGCGATTGTACAATAAATTGTGCTCCATGGATGTGGAAGTTGTGATCCATATGGGAGTTATTGAATATTGTCCATTCTTCAATATCGTGAATTTTGCTTTTTAGATCAATTCGCGACATATCATGACGTTTACCATTAATTAAAAATAACACACCACCACGTGGCTCTTTCATGTCCATTACTTCGGTATATTCCAGTAATTTATGGGCGACAGCTGGCCCCATGTTAGGTAGGTGGTTTAATGTGTTTGGTAAGGTTATTGGATCAGATTTAGTCAGTGTTAACTCGCCCAGTATTATATCTTGTTCTGGCGGTACATTGCCCATTTTATTGCGATCATATCCGATTGATTGTAAATATACAGTACCAGTTTGTTTTGGCATTATGACTAATTCAGCACGTTCAGCTGGAGTTAATAATAAGGGTTCGGTCAGTAAATAAGGTTTTGCTAATAGTCCACCATCAGTGCCAACTAAGTAGACATCGCAATTAGGGATAGAAAGATTAAGATATCGACCTGAACACGAATTCCATACTCGGATACGTGTGGCTGAATCTATTTTGATTTTTGGGCGGTAACTGCCGTTTATTAATACAAATTGGCCTTCACGTCCATTCATCCAATCAAGCATTGAGTTATCAGCAATTTGACCTTTGTCTGTTAGTTTTAGGTCTGAAAAGAACCAATGTTGTTCAGGGATTGATGCAAGTGGATCGTGTTTGCTGCGAACAATAAATGTGCCGGCTAAACCGCGATAAACTTGTTCGGCTACTGTATTGTGTCCGTGAGGGTGATACCAATAAGTGCCAGCAGTACCTTTAGGAATGGTAAATTCATAAGTTAGACTGCCTCCAGCTGGAATTTCGTTTTGTGGGTTGCCGTCTTGATCAGATGGAATAAGCAAACCGTGCCAATGAACCGTCGTTGGTTGATTAAGTTCATTTTTTACAGTGATTTTGACATGGTCTTCTTCAAATACTTCGATTTTAGGACCAGGTATCATTCCATTATAGGTCCAAAATTCCGTGGTTAAATCTGGCGTTAAGGCAACTTTGGTTGGTTTTAGATGCAATGTTGCTTCAAAAACACCTTTTTGGTTGCTTTCATTTTTTAAATTGGCCAAAGTTGGTAAACTCATTCCTTGTGGTAGCGCTGAAGTCGGTAGGAGTTTTTGTGGCATTTGATTGTTATTCATGCCCATGTTCATGTGTTGGTGCATATCATCCCCTTTTTGACATTTATCAGAATTAGTGTCACACATTGTCTCATGCATGTTATTGTCCCCCATTTTGGCTATAGCCTTAGTTGCGACCAATCCACCAATAGCTGCGGTAATATTTATCAAAAAATTTCGACGTTTCATGATGTTCCTCAAAAATAGTTAAGTTTAACAATAACCTAGTGGCTATACTGATAAAACAAATATCAATATAATTCGGTTATTGCATATTGTGTTACTTACTGCTTTTATTTACATAAATCAATTAAACAGCTTGTGGTGGTCTTAACTCTGGAATAAATTCGTTATATTGTGAAATGGGATTTATAGGCAGATATCGTTCACTGCCAGACGAAATATAAAATTTTAGAGGGAAATTAGAATCTAAAATACTGCATGCCAAACACTGACAAAATAAAGAACAAGCTGACATAACTGTTTTTTTTGGTAAAATCAAAATTTGCTTTTGAGAAATAGATTCGTGTTTAGTTGTTAATTCTGATGTGGAATGAGCAGAATGACAAGTTAAAGCTGGTGATAATAGTAAGTTGGATAAATGCCATGAAGAATAACTAAACCAAAATAGTATCGACACTAATATAATCATTAAGAAATTTGATTTATTTTTTGGTGGGATAGGCATATTGAGATCTCACTATTTTTTGTAAAATAAATAATAGTTCTACTTAAATTTTGAATATCACCCTAACACAACTAGTTTAATTTAATTGTATTGATTTGTCGACTTGTCTATTAATATATTAAAACACCGAAATTTTAAGTTAATGCGCAAAAAAATAAGATAATTATGACGTCTTCTGGTATGATATTTATCAATAATAATTGACGAATAATACAGATATGAAAATCCTCTTTGGTGTTCAAGGAACAGGAAATGGCCATGTCAGTCGTTGTCGAACTTTAGCTAAAGCGCTGAAAAAGGCTGGAGCTGATGTTGATTATATTTTCAGTGGTCGTGACCCTAAAGACTATTTTGATATGCAAGATTTTGGTGATTATAAAACTTATCGCGGTGTCACTTTTGCAACACTTAATGGTAAAATTAATTTTCGTAAAACGGTGCAACGAATTCGCGCTTTCAGGCTGATTAAAGATGTACGTGAACTTGATTTATCAAAGTATGAGTGCATTATTAGTGATTTTGAACCAGTTAGCGCTTGGGCTGCACATCATCAGCATCGTAAGTGTTTAGGAATAAGCAACCAAGCTGTATGTCAATACCTTAAACCTAAAGAATATGGATTAGTCGCTAATGTCATTATGAAATATTATGCTCCGGTTACTAAACCAATTGGTCTGCACTGGTTTCATTTTGGGCATAAGTTGCTACCGCCAATGATTGATTCGTTTCAAGATGCACCAACAGAAGATGGCAATTTTGTGGTTTATTTGCCGTTTGAAGGCTTGGATGAAATCATTGCGATGTTAAAACAATTTCAAAATCATCAATTTATCTGTTTTCATCCTGATATAAAATTAGAATCACAACAAGGCAATATTCATTTTCAGCCCCTTGGTCGTGATAATTTCACCAAAGCGTTAGTGAGTTGCTCTGGCATTATTTCAAATACAGGTTTTGCATTGATATCTGAAGCATTAACGCTAGGTAAAAAGATTCTTACTAAACCCGTTTCAGGTCAATTTGAGCAAATTTATAATGCTCAATGTTTACGATCTCTTGATATGGCAACAATTATGGAACATTTAAATTGTACCAAAGTTAAGTATTGGTTAGAGTTACCTTCGCCAAAGCCAATAATCTATCCTGATGTTGCTACCGAACTAGCCAATTGGATCGTTACAGGACAAAAAGAGTCGTTACTTTCTTTAAGTGAGCGACTTTGGAGTCAAACTATTTTTCCTGAAAATGTTAATCAGCAAATAAAATCTTTAGGGTATGTGTAAAGGATTGAATATGACATTAAGTATTATTGTAGCCATGGCTAATAATCGTGTAATTGGCTTAAATAATCAAATGCCTTGGCATTTACCTGCAGATTTGGCATGGTTTAAAAAAAATACGCTTAATAAACCTGTTATTATGGGAAGAAAGACATTTGAGTCTATTGGCCGTCCACTACCAAATCGTCATAATATTATTATTTCAAAGCAAGCACCAAGTGAACTTAATTCAATTCAAAATGTAAGTTGGGTTCAATCAATTGATGCCGCCATACTGTTAGCCCAAAAACAGAATGTTGATGAGGCATTTATTATTGGTGGTGGTAATATTTATCATCAGGCATTACCTTTAGTCGATCGGCTGTATTTGACTCATATTGATGCTAAATTGCAAGGTGATACTTATTTTCCTGATTATTTACCTGAACAGTGGCAAGTTATTCATCAAGAAATCCATCAACCTGATGATAAAAATCGTTATTTATGCCGATTTGAAATTTTAGAAAGAAAGTTATAAAGGTTAAGGATTGCAAAACAGTAGTAAATCGGATTATGAAGGCTTGTAGTAGCTCAAGCTTAATTTGACAGACACATATTACTCATCGGCCTTCATTTTAACAAAATGTGTGTCCGATGAGCAAAATAAATTCTCCAATTGCTTTTCCTTAACCAACCCCTTTGCATCATTCCATGTTTTCCATGGTGTCTTCCCATAACAATATTTTCCAGAATGCGCTCTTTCTCGATTGTAAAACTCAAGCCATTGCTCAATATCGTTTTGTATTTCACTCAATTGCGTGTAAATCTTACGTCGAAATAAAATATCATAACATTCTGTTTTCATCGTCTTATGGAATCGCTCACAAATGCCGTTAGCAAGCTTGTTGAACGTTACCGAGTTGCTTAGCTAATTCTAGCAGCCCTAATTTAGGTTTTATGATTTTGACGATTTGATATAAATACCCTATTTTTAGCACAAAACTCACATAGAAAATTACGCTGCCTGTTTTTGTGTTTTAAATTCAATCGGCGTCATATTATTTAGTGCCTC
>NZ_WTEX01000030.1 GCF_009795845.1 Gilliamella sp. Lep-s35
CTTATTCATATTTGTTCCTTTTTTAGTTGTGATAAGTTTATCTTACCCCTTAAAAAAGTTGTATGAATTAGTGTAGCCGATCCATTTCATTAATTCGCCGACAAACTCTTTTTACTGTTTCGTATTTATTATTGTTATTTAATGGCTGTAATGCGTTAATTGCTTTGATAGCTGTTACTTGGTTTATTGGAATATCTTTTATATAAGGGAAAACATGGTTTTCTAATGAACGCCAAGCCTTTTTGAGTGTTTGTTCTTCTAAACCTTGTTCTGTTTTGAATTTGAACCATTTCTCAGCTATAGCGTAAAAGGTATTATTACAAGCTTCTTGCTTACGTTGTTCTTGTTCCGCTTTGTGATGTTGTGGATCTATACCTTGCTTTATTAATTCGCGCGCTTCATCTCGTTGTTTTCGTGCTTGTTGTAGCGATGTTTCTGGGTATTTACCGAAAGATAATAATGTCTCTTTATGTGATATTGGCTTTTTATATTTAAATCGCCATAATTTAACCCCTGTCGATTTAACTAACAAAAAAAGACCTCCACCATCAAAATACTTTTTATCCTTACTAGTGGCTTTTAATGCTTTTATTTGAGTGTCAGTTAAGGGAGTAGTTTTTACAGCCATTTTTCACCTTTGGGGGTACGCAATAATAGGGTATTTAATTATACCCCCAAATATACCCCCATTATTTTTGGTTGTAAATGTACCTTACTGATACTTAATGGGCAATAAAATAGACTTTGAAGCTTGTTATTATAGGATTTGGTGTGCTTTGGTGGGTTTAAAAGAATGTTACTGTTTATTGATTTGGTGCCGTGGGCGGGACTTGAACCCGCATGCTCTTAGAGCACTACCCCCTCAAGATAGCGTGTCTACCAATTTCACCACCACGGCGCCGTTATTATTCTGGAATGTCAGATGTTGAATTTTGTTGTACTGGCTGACTAACAGAATCTGCATTATTTTCATTTAGCAAATTAATTGCCGGCACACTACTATCAATGATATTAAATTTGTTGGTCGGAATTGTATGAGATTTACCACTTAAATTCGACAAAAAAACACTTATTACAAAAAACAAAATACCTAATAACGTTGTTGCACGAGTCAAAAAGTTACCACTTCCTGATGAACCAAACAAAGTTGCTGATGCACCGGCTCCAAAAGACGAGCCCATATCAGCCCCTTTGCCACGCTGTATTAGAACTAATCCAATGATGACAATTGCGATAATCAAATAACTTATAATTAAAAATTCGTACATTTTAACCTGGCAATTTTATATGTTATACAACAAAATTTATTGATGCGAAATATTAACGAAAGACAAACCAACAAGCAAGTAAAATTTAAGATATAGTTGATATATTTTGAGCATTTATACTTTTAAACAAGTAATAACACACCGTTTATATGTAAAGAAATATCTTTTTTAAGTTATGCATTATCGTTTAACTCACTATTTCAAAAAATAGCAAATTAACTGATATTTTTTTTATTTTATAATTTCTATATTATTTCATAATCAATTGTGTGTTTTTAAATAAAAACCAGTATAATATGCGCCATTTTATTTATGGTACACCTTAGTGTTATGAAATTTATTGTTAAACTCTTTCCTGAAATAACCATTAAAAGTGATTCTGTTCGTTTACGTTTTATTAAAATACTAACCAGTAATATTCGTAACATTTTAAAACATCATATTGAAGATGTTGCAGTGATTCGTCATTGGGATTTTATTGAGGTTCGCCCAAAAGTTAAAAATAGTGAAGCAAAGATACTTGAATTATTAACGCGCATCCCAGGTATACATCATATTCTAGCTGTTGACGAAATTGTTTTTGTTGATATGCATGATATTTTTAAAAAAGCATTAGACTATTATGCACCACTAATTGAAAATAAAACTTTTTGTGTACGGGTCAAACGCCGCGGAAAACATGAATTTACATCAATTGATGTTGAACGTTATGTTGGTGGTGGGCTTAATCAACACATTGCGTCAGCTAAAGTAAAATTGACTCACCCTGATATCACCGTCAACCTTGAAATTGACAAAGACAAATTACTGCTTGTCAAAGGCCGACATGCAGGAATTGGTGGTTTCCCAACGGGTACGCAAGAAGACGTTTTATCGCTTATATCAGGCGGTTTTGATTCTGGGGTATCAAGCTATATGCTAATGCGCCGCGGCAGCCGGGTACACTATTGCTTTTTTAATCTTGGTGGAAAAACCCACGAAATTGGTGTTAAACAAATGGCTCACTATTTATGGGAACGTTTTGGTAGCTCACATAAAGTCCGTTTTATTGCTATTGATTTTTCTGATGTTGTGGGTGAAATTCTTGAAAAGGTAGATGATGGGCAAATGGGGGTTGTTCTAAAACGAATGATGATTCGTGCTGCATCAAAAATTGCTCAACGCTACAACGTTGAAGCGCTTGTTACTGGCGAAGCATTGGGGCAAGTATCAAGTCAAACGCTAACTAATTTACGATTAATTGATAATGTCAGTGACACATTAATCTTGCGCCCACTTATTACCCATGATAAAGAAACGATTATTAATCTTGCTCGTCAAATCGGCACTGAGGATATCGCAAAAACAATGCCAGAATTCTGTGGTGTTATATCTAAAAAACCAACAGTTAAAGCCGTAAAAGAAAAAATTGAATCTGAAGAGCTGAATTTTGATTTTACGATTTTAGATAGAGCGGTTGAGAATGCCGAAAATATTGATATTCGTGAAATAAAAAAACAAACTGATACAACAATTACATCGGTTGAAACAGTGACTACGCTTAATGCAGATCATGTTGTTATTGATATTCGAGCGCCTGAAGAGCAAGAAGATAATCCACTAATATTGAACGATATTGAAATCAAGTATATTCCATTTTATAAGTTAGCAACCCAATTTGGGGATTTGGAACAATCAAAGCAATATTTGTTATATTGTGAACGAGGTGTGATGAGCAAATTACAAGCACTTTATTTAATTGATCAAGGTTTTAATAACGTAAAAATATTTCGCACATAAAACTTAAATATAATTTATTATTAGAATTTTTTACAGATGTAATAAATTTTAAATAAAAATCATATCTGTTATTAATATAAAAATAATTATTAAGAGTGAATTAAATAAAGAGGACTGTAATGAACAGCAAATTACTTGTAGTTGATGATGATCCAGAGATTACTTTATTATTACAAGAACTACTCGACTTAGAAGGATATCAAGTTGAAATTGCTAATACTGGCGCCCAAGCTTTAGAAAAGTTTGACAATACAATTGATCTTATTTTACTTGATATTATGATGCCTGAAATGAATGGATTTAGTGTATTATCTCAACTTAGGGATAAATTTACAGTCCCTGTTATTTTTTTAACAGCTAAAGATAATGAGTATGATAAAGTTATTGGACTTGAACTAGGTGCGGATGATTACATTCTAAAACCATTTAATGATAGAGAGCTTATTGCTCGAATTAATGCGCTTTTACGCAGAGCGCGTTGGGATAATAGCGTTGATAATGATTCTTATAAACCAAATCAGTATACTATTGATAAATTGAATGTAAATCGAAAACAACAATCTGTTTATTTTGATAACAAATATATTGACTTAACAGGCACTGAATTTCAAGTGCTACTTAAATTGCTTGAAAATGCGGGTAAAATAATCTCACGTGAAACGTTGAGTGAATCTGTTTTAGGTAAAGAGTTTGCCCCTATTGCTAACTCAATTAATGTTCATGTTTCTAATTTAAGGAAAAAGCTTCCTGAGCGAAGTGATGGTTTACCTTGGATTAAAACATTACGTGCTAAAGGTTATTTATTTGTAGTAGATAAACAAGATGATCTATTGCAAAATTAAGCTAACATTTAAATGAAGATCAGATAATATGTGGCTTTTTGACCGACTAACCATTAGAATTTTCACTACTTTTTTACTGACAGTAGCTTTTTTCCTAATGTTAATTAGGGTTATACCTAATCTCGATTCTCGAAATTTAACGTACTTAGCAAATAAAGATAAGCAAATAGGCAATACACTTGCTCATCAAATTGAAAATGCGCTTATTCATGTACCTAAAGATAGTTTTCGATGGTGGATGCGTTTTATTGTTGTGATGGATAGTTATCAAAAACCAGGTCAATTTTTATTTATTGTTACACCTAATGAGCAAATTATTACAGCTGAAACTAAAAATATTGATTTAGTAAAAAATTTTCGAGAAAAATCTAATAATGTTGATGATCCTGCCAAAAAGATTTATGATTCTCAAGAAATTATAGGACCTTTTTTAGTTCATTATTCTAATTCCCAATATCAATTATATATTTTACAACAAGCCACAGACATTCAATCTCAATTTGTTAACTTTATTTTTGATCACCCTTTTTTATTATTAACTTTGACTATGCTTGCAAGCTCTCCCGTTTTACTTTGGCTATCTTGGAGTATTGCAAAACCTGCTCAAAGGTTAAAAAAAGCAGCTGATCAAGTAGCGAAAGGGAATTTGCAGGAATGGCCTGAACTTGAACAGATAGGTTCATCAGAATATAAAGCAACAGGTGCTAGTTTTAACCATATGTTGAGGGAACTAAAACGAATGCAAGAACTGCAACAGAGATTGTTTTCTGATATTTCCCACGAATTACGTACTCCTTTGACTCGATTACAGCTTGCTGCAGCTTTATTGCGCCGAAAACAAGGCGAAAGCAGTGAAGTTATGCGTATCAACGCTGAAGCATTAAAGTTAGATTCTATGATTGGTGATTTATTATCATTGGCAAGACAGCAATATGACAATAATGAAATTCGTGAATTTAATAAAGTTAATCAGTTATTTAAACATGTGCTTGATAATGCTGCTTTTGAAGCAGAGCAAATAGGTAAAAAGTTTACCGTTACCAATCTTCCAACCAATCATACTATTTTATGCTATCCTGTTGCTTTATGTAGTGCACTTGAAAATGTTATACGTAATGCATTTCGTTATTCAAATAAAAAGATCGCTATCAATTTTATTGCACAACAGCAAAAAATAACCATTACAATAGATGACGATGGAGTTGGCGTTGCTAAAAGTGAACTTGAACAAATTTTTAGACCATTTTATCGCACAAACGAAGCTCGCGATCGTGAATCTGGCGGAACAGGATTAGGACTAGCTATTGTAGCCAATGCTATTATACGCAATCATGGGACTGTTAAAGCTGAAAAAAGCCACCTGGGTGGACTTAGAATTGTGATAGTATTACCCATTCATCAATATAGATAATGAAAGAGAAAAATTGTGTCAAATGCTGTATTAAACATCGTTTTATTCGAGCCAGAAATTCCGGCTAATACTGGTAATATTATTCGTCTTTGTGCTAATACTGGCTTTAATTTACATATTATTGAACCTATGGGCTTTTTTTGGGATGACAAAAAGTTAAGACGGGCAGGGCTAGATTATCAAGAATTTGTGGATGTAAAACGTTACAAAAATTTTAGCCACTTTATGGAACAAAACCAAATTGACTTGCAAACTCAACTTTATGCCTTAACTACCAAAGGGCAAAAGCCACATAGCGAAGTCAATTATAAACACAATGACTTTTTAATGTTTGGCCCTGAAACTCGAGGGTTACCAAAAACTATACTTGATGTATTACCTCAAAATAAGAAAATACGCATTCCTATGCTAGCAACGAGTCGTAGCATGAATTTATCTAACTCTGTCGCTGTTGTGGTTTATGAATCATGGCGCCAGCTAAAGTACATAGGGGCTAGTCTTGGATAAAAAGATAACCGCTACATAACAAACCAGATATTGTCGAGATTTTTCTTCACAATAAACCCGAAATTATAACGTAAATCACGCTAACAGATACAAAGTAACAGTCTAAATAAATCATTAAAAAATAGTTGTTTTATTTGCGATCTGATATCAAATATTTTTGATATATTTTTATATTGTGGTTGAGTATGATAGGTAAATGGTTATATAATTGTTACCCCGATTTAACCGATTACGTATAAGTAATCATGATTACATGCTTGAGGATTTCTCGTGCCTGATATGAAGCTTTTTGCTGGTAATGCCACACCCGAACTAGCAAAACGTATAGCTAATCGTCTTTATACTTCTCTTGGTGATATTGTTGTTAGTCGCTTTAGTGATGGAGAAGTGAACGTCCAAATCAATGAAAATGTCCGTGGTGAAGATGTTTTTATTATTCAATCAACCTGTGCTCCTACTAACGATAATTTAATGGAATTATTAGTTATGATCGATGCAATGCGCCGTGCATCTGCTGGTCGTATTACTGCGGTTATTCCCTATTTTGGTTATGCAAGGCAAGATCGCCGAGTTCGTTCGGCTCGTGTACCTATCACCGCTAAGGTTGTTGCTGATTTTTTATCAACCGTTGGGGTTGATAGGGTATTAACAGTCGATCTTCATGCCGAACAAATTCAAGGTTTTTTTGATGTGCCTGTTGATAATGTATTTGGTAGCCCTGTGATTTTAGAAGATATGCTACAACGTCAGTTTGAACGTCCAATTGTGGTATCTCCAGATATTGGTGGTGTAGTGCGTGCTCGAGCGATAGCTAAACTTCTTAATGATACTGATATGGCAATTATTGATAAACGTCGTCAACGTGCCAATGAAGCAGAAGTGATGAATATTATTGGTGATGTTGCTGATAGAGATTGTATCTTAGTTGATGATATGATTGATACTGCTGGAACACTTTGTAAAGCTGCTGATGCTTTAAAAGCGCGAGGTGCAAAAAGAGTATTTGCTTATGCTACCCACCCGATATTTTCAGGTAAAGCAGTAAGTAACATTAAAAACTGTGCCATTGATGAAATTGTTGTTTGTGACACAATTCCATTAACGGCTGAAGTAAAAGCATTGAAAAATGTTCGCCAATTAACATTATCAGGTATGCTTGCTGAAGCAATTCGTCGAATTAGTAACGAAGAATCAATTTCAGCAATGTTTCACCAATAATTTATTTTATCATCATTTAAATGCCCCTTTTTGGGGCTTTTTTGCAATAAAATCTTTAACAATAAACATATTATTATGACAACAACGATAAAACTGATTGTAGGCCTTGCCAATCCAGGAAATGAATATGCCGCAACAAGACATAACGCAGGAGCGTGGTTTGTTAAGCAATTGGCTGAACGTTATAATCAACCATTAAAAAATGAGCCTAAGTTTTTTGGTTATACATCACGAGTTAATATTTTAGCCAATGATGTGCGATTACTCGTTCCAACTACCTTTATGAATTTAAGTGGTAAAGCAGTGCAAGCAATGGCGACATTTTATCAAATAAAACCAGAAGAAATATTAGTTGTTCATGATGAGTTAGACCTTAATCCCGGTATAGCCAAATTTAAATTAGGTGGTAGTCATGGTGGTCATAATGGGTTAAAGGATATTGCCAATAAACTTGGGAATAATTTGAACTTTTATCGTTTAAGAATTGGTATTGGTCACCCCGGCGATAAAAATAAAGTTGTTGGTTATGTCTTAAACAAGCCATCTAAACCTGAGCAGGAATTAATTGATACAGCAATTGATGAATCTTTACGTTGTACAGATATCCTATTGTCTGATGGAATAGACGTTGCAATGAACAAGTTACATGCTTTTAAAGTTTAGTTAACTTGTTGAATTTTTAAATAATGTGAAAATCGATAAATACCCACTTTTATAAAAAATCCACCTAAATATTAGGTGGATTTGATTGTTTTAATATTCTCTTTTAAGAGAAAAGATGAGTTACATTACCGCCTTTTTCGGCTATTTTTTTCATAACTTCTTTGATTAACCATGTATTCATAGCTGCAGTATCATCTGTGCTGCCTGTATAATTTAGCTCATGAGCTAATTTTTTACGTGCATCTAAACTACTATCAATGCCTAGTAATTTCAATAAATCAACAATAGATGTTTTCCAGTTAAGAACTTCAGGATGTTTTTTAGCTAAATCATCTAAAATAGATGTAACATCAACATTAGCTGCCGATGTACTTTGTTCTACCTTTTCTTTAACTTGTTCTGAACCATTTGATACTGTATCTTTGACTGAGCCGGTTATATTTTCAACTTTATCTTTCACTGTATCAACGGCGTGCTCTACTGCTGCTTGAGCACTAGGAAATACTTTTGAAAAAATATTATTTAAGATACCCATATTACACCTCTTAAGTTTAAACTGCTTATAAAAAACTGCCTAATGATATAGATGTAGAAAATATCAAAATCAATATAACGCTTAACAACATAGAATGTCAAAATAGTTATGCTTTAATAGCATTTTATGTATTACCACACAATGCTTACCAAGATGTTAATCAATAATTTTAAATATCCTTCTAATATTAAGCGAATTAATGACAATCAAAAAAGGATTATTTCTCTACAACTTTATAAAATTTTTATAAAAAAAGCCCTTAAAAGGGCATTAAAATTATTAGAATTTGTGTCTAGATTAATTATAATTGATTAAAATTAATTCAATTCACTGAAAAATGCCCGACAAATTGCATACTCAACACCACGAATTTCGGCTAAACCTCGTAAACGGCCTATAGCTGAATAACCTGGATTTGTCTTTTTCTTCAGATCATCCAACATTTGATGTCCATGATCTGGACGAACAGGGATTGAGCGTTTGATTCCTGCTTTTTTACGTCTCTGTTCTTCTGTAATGAGCACCTTTATTACAGCATACATGTCAACATCACCAGCTAAATGATCGCCTTCATGAAAAGATAATGGATTTTCTTCTCGAACTGTTGCCCGTAAGTGAATGAAATGAACACGATCAGCAAATTTTTCAGCCATTGTTGCCAAATCATTATCGTTACGAACGCCATAAGAGCCAGTACAAAAACAAAAACCATTATGAATACTATCAACGGTATCTTTAATCCATTGCATATCTTCGATCGTTGAAACTATACGCGGTAAACCTAAGATAGGTCTTGGAGGATCATCAGGATGCACAGTTAACACTACACCAACCTCTTCTGCAACAGGGACAATCGCTTTTAAAAAATAGGCATAATTTTCACGTAATTTGTTTTTATCAATACCATCATAAGTTGCAAGGTGTGCCCTAAATTGATCAAGAGAATAACCTTCTTCTGCACCAGGTAAGCCAGCGATAATGTTAGCGATAAGCTTATCTTTTTCTGATTGTGTCATTTTTTCAAAATAAGATTTAGCTGAAGCTATATCCTCTTTTGAGTAATCTTTGTCTGCATTAGGTCTTTGTAATATATAGATATCAAATGCAGCAAACGCAGTTTGGTCAAAACGCAACGCTCTTGAGCCATCAGGCAACTCATAAGCTAGATCAGTACGTGTCCAATCCAAAACGGGCATAAAATTGTAACAAACAGTATCAATGCCACAAGCTGCTAAATTTCTAATAGACTGTTTGTAATTTTCAATATGCTGTAAAACGTTTCCTGAGTGGTTTTTTATCTCTTCATGAACAGGAATACTTTCTACAACAGACCATGTTAATCCTTTTTCTTCAATAATATTTTTTCGTTTTTGAATTTCTTCAATGGTCCAAACTTCTCCATTGGGAATATGGTGTAAAGCTGTAACAATTCCTGTCGCTCCAGCTTGTTTAATATCATCTAATGATACTGGGTCATTTGGTCCAAACCAACGCATCGTTTGTTCCATATAAATCTCCTTCACGATTTTATTTTGTTTTTCTAAAATAATAAAGATCTATAAACAATGCTGATTATTATTACCTATTGATTAACAATGTTAACCGGAATTGAGTCAAATAAATAACCATCAAAATTTGGATCTTCGCTATCTGAAACTGCCATTAATGTTTGTTTAACATTTTCTAAATGTTGCCACATAGCATGACGTGCTGCCATTGCGTCTTTTACCTGTAACGCTTGTAAAATTTTTTCATGATCATAAAGCCATTTTTTTCGATAACTATGATCAGTAATTCGACTGTGTAGTTGACCCCACATTTTGCTAGCGGAACGTTTTTGCCACAAATCATTTAACAGACTTTCAAGTATTGAATTCTTGGTCGCTCTTGCTATTGCAATATGAAACATTTCATCAGCACTGTAATCATCTAAAATATCTTGTTCTAAAATTTGTCGTTCTTGTTCTAAAATAGCTCTTAACTCAATAATATCTGATTTCACTATTTGTGAAGCGGCAAAAGCGGCAATATTACTTTCAATTAATTGTCTAGCTTGTAATAGTTCAAAAGGACCAAAATCCTCTTCTTCAATTTTTTTATCTGTTTCTGATAATATTTCATTTGGTAAACCAATTACATATACGCCAGAACCTTTTTTGACAGTGACTAGATTTTCTAGTTCTAGCATAATTAACGCTTCTCTTACTACGGTTCTACTTACATCAAATGCCTCTGCAATATCTCTTTCTGGTGGTAATCGGTCACCAATTTTATAGGTGCCACCTTTTAATAGTGATTTAAGTTCATTACCAATTTCTTGATATAGCCGATTAACTGTTAGCATTATTTATAATCCTTATTCTAATTTCGGTCTAATTTGAGTAATTATACGCTAATTATTACAAGTACTATAAGTCAATTATGGGATAAATTGATTTAACTTCATAATTGGCATGCCAATATAGTTTCGTATTATAGATTTTTTTTGAACATCATATATAAAATAAACCAAAAAATGTGATTTACATCGCAAAAAAGAAAAAATTGGGATGAAATGTTTGCCAACAAATGAAAACATGTCTAACCAATAAAGTAATTACACAGATAATCACGGTGAATAAAATGTTAAATTTATTAAATCTTCCTAAATCAATCCAACATAGACCTTTATATGACCGGCAAAAAATAACCTCACGAATTGTTCATTTGGGATTCGGTGCTTTTCACCGTGCTCATCAAGCGTTATTGACCGATCGTTTACTTAACAAGGGAAACTGTGACTGGGGTATTTGTGAAGTTAATATTGTTGGTGGTGAAGAATTAATTAATGAAATTCGTAAACAAGACCATTTGTATACTGTGTTAGAAAAAGGTGCAACATCAAAAGAAGCATTTATTATTGGTAGCGTAAAAGAATCATTATTAGCACCAATAGATGGCATAGATGCAATTTTAGAAAAGATGACAGATCCAGTAGTTGAAATTGTTTCATTAACAGTAACAGAAAAAGGATATTGCATGTTACCTAGTGGATCTGGATTAGATTTGAATAATGCATTAATTAAAGCTGACTTAGCAAATCCAACAAAGCCTATGTCTGCCCCAGGTGTTATTGTTGAGGCGCTTTATAGAAGAATGCAACGAGGGTTAAAATCCTTTACTGCTTTATCATGCGATAATATTCCTGAAAATGGATTGGTCTTAAAAAAAGCAATATTAGGATTAGCTAACGTTCGATATCCACAATTATCAAATTGGATTGAGTCTAATACAACATTCCCATGCACTATGGTTGACCGTATTGTCCCTGCCGCAACATCCGAAACATTAACTGAAATTGAAGATACATTAGGCGGTATGTTTGATCCATGTGGTATTGCTTGTGAACCTTTTATTCAGTGGGTTATAGAAGATAATTTTGTCACTAACCGCCCTAATTGGAATGAAGTCGGTGCTGAATTTGTGGATAATGTTGTTCCATATGAAGAGATGAAACTTCGTATGCTAAATGGTAGCCATTCTTTTTTGGCCTACTTAGGCTATTTGGCTGGTTACGAGCACATTAATGATTGCATGAATGATGTTAATTATAAAAAAGCAACTTTAACATTGATGATGCAACAACAAGCACCAACACTTCACGTCCCTAGTCATGTTAATTTGCAACAATATGCAAACAAACTTATTGAACGTTTTAGTAATCCATCTTTAAAACATAAAACATGGCAGATTGCGATGGATGGTACTCAAAAATTGCCTCAAAGAATGCTCGATTCAATCCGTTGGCATATCAAAAATGGTTCAGATTTTTCATTGCTAGCATTAGGGGTTGCGAGTTGGATGCGCTATGCCGGCGGCATTGATGATAATAACCAGCCAATAGATTTACGAGATCCAATGAGTGAGAAACTACAAACTATTGTTAAAACTAGTACCGATGGCGTTGAACGAGTAAATGCTCTATTACGTCTAGAGGCCGTCTTTGGTTTAGATTTGCCGAACAATGCATTATTTAAAGAAAAGGTAACAATACATTATCTTTCTTTAATGAAATATGGGGCAAAACAAACTGTCAGCAATTTATCAAACTAAGGTTATTAAACTAAGAGCGGATTAAATATAATGAAAAACTTTTTGGATGAAAACTTTTTGTTACAAACCGAAGTCGCGCAAAGACTCTATTTTGATTATGCAGCAGATCAACCAATATATGATTATCATTGCCATTTACCGCCAAAAGATATTGCGGACAATAAAAACTTCTGTAATTTAGCCGAGATTTGGCTTGCTGGTGATCACTATAAATGGAGAGTGCTTCGTACCGCCGGTGTAGATGAGAAATTTATTACAGGCAATGCATCTGATTACGAAAAATACTTAGCTTGGGCAAAAGTGGTTCCTTTAACATTGGGCAATCCAATTTATCATTGGACTCATTTAGAGTTAAGGCGTCCATTTGGTATAAAAAATATTCTTTTTAATGAAAAAACAGCTGAAATAATTTGGCTTCAAGCTAATGAACAATTAGCTACAAAAGAATTTTCGACAAAAGGTATTTTGAAACAAATGAATGTTAGGGCAGTAGGTACTACTGATGATCCAATTGATTCACTTCAATACCATAAACAAATAAGCTTGGATGAAACCTTTGAAACTAAAGTAAGACCTAGTTGGCGACCGGATAAAGTATTTAAAATTGAACTATCTGGATTTCCTGACTATATTTCTCAATTAGGTCAGGTTTGTGATATTGAAATAAACACTTTTTCAGAACTGCTCACTGCATTATTAAAAAGGCTTGACCACTTTGAACAGCATGGCTGTGAAGCATCAGATCACGGTATTGAAATATTACGCTACGCAGATATCCCTTCAGAAAAACAACTCGATTTAATACTCAAAAAACGTCTAAGCAATCAATCTTTATCTGAATTAGAAATAGCACAATTTAGTACTGCAGTTCTTGTTTGGTTAGGTAAGCAATATCATAAACGTAACTGGGTTATGCAATTACACTTAGGTGCTCTACGCAATAATAATCAACGAATGTTTAAATTGCTGGGTCCAGATGCAGGATTTGATTCAATTGGTGATAGACCAATTGCTGAACCTTTATCTTCATTGTTAGGAACTTTAGATCTGACCGATGAGTTACCTAAAACAATACTATATTGCTTAAATCCTAGAGATAACGAAGTCTTAGCTACAATGGCCGGCAATTTCCAAGGTTCCGGTATTGCAGGCAAAATCCAGTTTGGATCAGGGTGGTGGTTCAATGATCAAAAAGACGGTATGGAACGTCAACTTATGCAGCTTTCACAAATGGGATTATTAAGCCAATTTGTTGGAATGTTAACTGATTCACGTAGTTTCCTCTCATTTACAAGGCATGAGTATTTTAGACGAATTTTGTGCAATATGGTTGGAAATTGGATCGAAAATGGTGAAATTCCTGCTGATTTTAATTTGGTAGGAAAGATGATCCAAGACATTTGCTTCAATAATGCTAATTTCTACTTTTCTAAATAGTAACAATAGTTAATATTTACATGAAATAATAAGGAGTAATAATGAAGACTGTACGAAAATTTAGGTGGTGTATGATATTACTTATTTGTGCAATTACCATCATTAACTACCTTGACAGAACCGCATTGGGGGTTGCTGCCCCTACTATCTTAGAAACAACGGGTATTACTAAAGAGCAATATTCTTGGGTAGTAAGTGCCTTCCAGTTAGCTTATACAATTGGTCAACCAATTATGGGGTTTTTTATTGATACTATTGGATTAAGGCTTGGCTTTGCTATTTGTGCTATAGTTTGGGGGCTAGCAACCATGGGGCATGCATTAACTGGTACATGGCAAGGTTTAGCTTTTATGAGAGGAATAATGGGTTTCAGTGAAGCCTCAGCAATACCTGCCGGTATAAAAACAGCATCTATATGGTTCCCCGCAAAAGAGCGTGGTATTGCTTCAGGCATATTCAATATGGGCACTTCATTTGGTGCAATGTTAGCTCCCCCTTTAATTGCCTGGTGTATTTTATTTCAAGGTTGGCAATTTGCTTTTGTTGTTTCAGGTTCTTTAGCATTGATTGCAGCACTTGCTTGGTTTACTTTTTATCGAGATCCTAAAGATTCTAAAATGCTATCGGCTGAAGAACGCGCATATATTGAGGCAGGGCAAGATAAATATTTAAATATTGATAAAAAAGAAAAAGTTTCTGTTTCATCAATTCTTTCTCAACGAAACTTTTGGGGAATTGGTATTGCTCGTTTTCTTGCCGATCCTGCTTGGGGTACAATTAACTTTTGGGTACCAATATTTTTTGTTGAAACACTACACTTTAGCCTAAAAGAAATTGCTATGTTTGTTTGGTTACCTTTTTTAATGGCAGATTTGGGATGTTTAGCTAGTGGATTTGTAGCTAAATTTTTCAATGACAGAGGTTTTTCGTTAATAAAATCAAGGCTTATTACGTTTACAATTGGCGCTATTATTATGATAACAATTGGCTTTGTAAGTATTGTTGAAAATCCTTATCTTGCTGTATTTTTAATTAGTTTTGGCGGTTTTTCTCATCAATTATTATCTACAGTTGCATCAACATTAGGTGGTGATTTGTTCAAAAAAAATCAGGTCGCAACAGCTGTTGGAATGGCTGGAGCCTGTGCATGGACTGGTCAGCTAATTTTTAACCTCTTTATCGGAGCATTCGTTGGAATTATTGGTTTTGGTCCATTTTTTATTGCTTTAGCTTTCTTTGATGTAATAGGTGCAGTTGTTTTATGGATTTTTATCAGAGAAAACAAAATTCAGCACAGTAACTTTCAATTAGAAAAAAGTTAGTTATCTTTCTTATATTTTTAAACAGACAAATACAATACCTAAATTGTATTTGTCATTATTTTATTAGTTTTTGGTTTTACTATTTACTAAAAACTTTTATTTTTAGATCTAATTAACTTCTTTAAAGAAGAAATCTATATACCAACTTAATGTTAACCAATAAAATTAAGAATAGGGGTTTTTTATTCATGGAACTTTTAAATATTCTTTGGGTTGGCCTTGGAATAGGATTAATGTTAGTTTTAAATATTCGTTTTAAAATAAACTCAATGGTTGCATTATTAGCTGCTGCAATATTCGTCGGTTTGATGGCTAAGATGGATTTATTGAGCATTCTTAAAACGATTAAATCAGGGTTTGGTGGAACACTTGGCGAATTAGCTATTATTGTCGTATTTGGTGCTGTGATTGGTAAACTAATGGTTGATTCTGGCGCAGCTCATCAGATTGCTCAAACGCTATTGAAAAAATTAGGCATTAAATATGTAAAAATAGCCATTATTATTATGGGCTTATATTTGGTTTAGCGATGTTTTATGAAGCGGCATTCATAATTTTAGCACCGTTGGTGATCGCATTAGCCAAAGAGGCTAAAATTCCATTTTTAAAATTAGCTATACCTGGCGTTGCGGCGGCAACAACAGCTCATTCTTTATTTCCACCACAACCAGGACCTGTAGCTTTAGTTAATGCCTATGGGGCTGATATGGGAATGGTCTATATTTATGGACTTATTGTCGCAATTCCCTCTGTAATTTGTGCTGGTATAATTCTTCCTAAATTTCTCGGCAATTTAGAAAGACCCACTCCACAGTTCTTACAATCTGAAACACCTATTGATGAAAATAATCTTCCTTCTTTTTTTACATCAATTACTGTTCCTTTGATTCCTGCTTATATCATGATAGCAACCACAATAGCAAATATATGGCTAGAAAAAGGCACAACAGCTTATTGCGTTCTCAACTTTATTGGATCATCTCAAATTGCAATGTTCATTGCAATGATTGCTGCTTTTATCTTATTTGGGAAGAAACTTAACCATTCAATGGAGTGGGTTATGCAGTCTTTCAATAATGCAGTAAAAGGTATTGCAATGGTTGTACTCATTATTGGTGCTGGTGGTGCATTAAAGCAAATTATCATCGATACTGGTATTGGCGATACTATTGGTCAATTAATGTCAACTGGAGGGGTATCTCCTTATATTATGGCATGGTTAATTACTGTGTTAATTCGTTTAGCAACAGGGCAAGGTGTTGTTTCTGCCATGACAGCAGCTGGAATTATTGGTGCTGCAGTTATCGATCCTACTACCGGGATTATGAGTGGTGTGAACCCAGCATTACTTGTACTTGCAACCGCTGCGGGATCTAACACATTGACTCATATCAACGATGCTTCTTTCTGGTTATTTAAAGGTTACTTTGATTTATCAATCAAAGATACTTTAAAAACATGGGGCTTATTAGAACTAATTAATTCAATTGTTGGTTTAGCTGTTGTGTTAATTATAAGTATTATTGCTTAATTGTGATTTTTTTGAAAAGATTAACTGTAATATTTTGCAGTTAATCTTTTTATTTTTTAAGTATTATATTCGTTACATGAGTTTATCTTTATCATCAATGCGAATGCGATTTTACAACCTAATATTTGGAAAAACGCTAAGTTGTTTATACCTCATCATTAAAATAAACTTTTAAAAAACTATCCCTAAAAAAATATTTAATTTTTGTTTTATATATTTTAAATATTCAAGTATATGTAGATTCTGCTACAGAACAATTAAAATTGAATATCTTTCTTTTTGACTTTTTAACTTCTAGACGGTATAGAATCCTGAATTATTTTTACAAAAGACAGCATTCGCATTCAAATGTCACTATGACAAAAATTTTCCAGTAAGATTAATTCTAGTAAAATCAAACTTTGCACCCAAATAAATACTAAGTATATAATACTCCTTTAAAACTTGAGGCAATCTGCATGCAACTGGCGTTTTGTATTTATAAATATTTTCCTTTTGGTGGTTTGCAACGTGATTTTTTGCAAATTGCTAAGGCTTGCCAAGCTCAAGGTCACCATGTACGAATTTATGTGATGTCATGGCAAGGCGATAAACCAATAGGCTTTGATGTGGTTTTGGTGCCTAGAAAAGGCTGGTCTAATCATAGCCGTAATCAATCTTATTACCGTTGGGTGAAAGCTCATTTACAAGCAAATCCTGTTGATTGTGTGGTTGGCTTTAATAAAATGCCTAATTTGGATGTTTATTTTGCGGGTGATACTTGTTATGCCGAAAAGGTGTCACACAAGGGCTTTTTGTATAAATGGTCAAAACGCTGTAAGCACTATTTGGCTTTTGAAGATGCGGTATTTAATCAACAAAGTCAAACCAAAGTTATGGTACTAACAAAACAGCAAATTAGTGATTTTGAGCACTATTATCATACTGATCCGTCTCGATTTTACCTTTTGCCACCCGGTATTGCGCAAGATCGCCAATACAATTATGAGTCGCTAGCTAAAGGTAAGCAATTTAGGCAAGCCAATCAAATTGATGAACATAATTTTGTGATTGTGCAAATTGGATCAGATTTTAAGCGTAAGGGAGTGGATCGTTCTTTAATCGCCATTGCCGCACTACCTTGCGATTTAAAACAAAAAGTGACTTTTTTAGTAGTGGGGCAGGATAATCCCGAAGCTTATCAAAAACTGGCTAAGCAACTCGGTATTGAGCATCAAGTCCGTTTTTTTGCCGGCCGTAATGATATCCCTGACTTTTTATTTGCGGCAGATTTGCTATTGCACCCTGCAAGACAAGAAGCAGCCGGTATGGTACTTATTGAAGGGTTAGCCGCTGGGGTGCCAGTGATTGTGTCAAGCATTTCGGGCTATGCTTATCATATTGATGATGCCAATGCTGGTGTTGTGCTTGATGAGCCTTTTGTACAAACAGATCTCAATGAAGCAGTGCAAAAGGCTATAACAAATCACGATCAGTTGTTAACATGGCATCAAAATGCAATACATTATGGTAAAACGGCTGATTTATACCACTTAGCACAGCGCGCCACAGAGATTATTTTAGGTTGTGATAATCATGAATGAAATTAAGTTAAAATCATTTTTTGAGCAGTTATGGGCTGATAAAGATCCCTTTGCAGAAGTTGAGTTAATATCAGGCAAAGTCTATCGCGCAGTAAAACAACGTAAGACGTTGAATTTTGAGCTTTGTGGCGAATCATATTTTATTAAAATTCATCACGGCACTACAGTGAAAGAGATTGTTAAAAATCTTATTTCGTTACGTTTGCCTGTTTTGGATGCTAAGCAAGAGTGGAATGCAATTGAGCGTTTGGAGCAAGTGGGCGTTAATACGATGGATGGGCGAGCATTTGGTCGTAAGGGGCTAAATCCGCTGACTCGTCATTCATTTATTGTGACAAAAGATCTTAACCCTACCATCAGTTTAGAAGACTTTACTAAACCGTGGTTAACTAACCCTCCTAGCTATCATATAAAGCGTTCTTTAGTGATTTATTTGGCAAAAATGGTGGCTCAAATGCATGCTGCTGGGGTTAATCATCGTGATTGTTATTTATGCCATTTTTTGCTTGATATTCCGTTTTTTGAAAATCATCAGCAAATAAAATTGTCGGTAATTGATTTACACCGAGCTCAAATCCGTAAAACCGTTCCCGTTCGTTGGCGTGATAAAGATTTAATTGGGCTTTATTTTTCAGCCATGAATATTGGACTAACCGATCGTGATATTTGGCGCTTTTTGAAAGTGTATTTTGATCAACCTTTAAAAACAATTTTGCGCAATGAATCTAAGCTAATAGCAAGCACGCATCGAAAAGTTGAACGAATTCGTAAAAGGACAGAAAAATATCATCTTTAAATAAATAAGGAGATTTTATGTTTATTGAGCAAATTGATATTTCTGGATTTAAAGGTATTAAAGCACTATCTTTAACCTTGAATCCGAGTGCTAGCGTACTAATGGGCGAAAACCGTTGGGGGCGTTCAAGTTTAATTAGTGCGTTGCAATTGTTGTCGCTTGATAATCAGTTTTATCAATTTGTGGATTCTGATTTTTATCATGATCAATACAATGTTTATGGCAATAAGATTGTGATTAAAATTACCTATTGCGAGTCATCTTTTAATGAGCTTAACAATCCCATTTACCAACCATTATTGCCAGCTGCTTACTCCGTTGAACAAGATAAACTGCGCCGAATTACTTACCTTATTACCGCAAATAAACAAGCCGATAAGATTATAACCCAACATGCATTAGTAGACTCGCGACAAAGGGCTTTTGCTTTTGCTGAGCATAAAACATTAATTGCCCATTTAATAGGCCTTAATCCTATTATGGCGCTGAAAAGTTCGATTAGTCCGCAAAATCTACCTATAACCAATCAACCTTTGTCGGAATACTATACTGCGCAACTTTGTGAGCAATTAAAAGCCTATTCAACCCAACTAACACCCGATGAGTTGCACCGCGGTTTGCAAGCAGCAAGAGCTCTTCTGGAATATTATTTTGCGGATCAAGAGCGCCGCTACCACTACAAGCATGTAGCCCAAAATAGCTCGCCTCGTAGCGAGGATTGGGATTCGCTTGAACGTATTAATAATGTGTTAGATGATCTTGATAATGATTATTTGCGTACCGCATTACTGGGTATTTTAGGGGCGATTGTTAATGCCAAGGGGCATAATACGCTTTCACAACACGCTGTGCCTATTTTGATTTTAGAAGAGCCTGAAAGCCAGTTACATCCAATTATTTTGTCGGTTGGCTTTCGGTTGTTGAAACATCTACCAACGCAAAAAATTATTACGTCTAATTCGAGTGATTTAGTTTCGTTATTTCCTTTAGAGTGTCTGTATCGATTAATTCGCCTACCCGATAAAATTGTACCCAAATATATTACTCCTCAATCTTTTGGCGTTGATGATAGTCGGCGCATTTTATTCCATATTTTTTACCGTCGTGCCAGTGCTTTATTTGCCCGTTGTTGGCTGTTAGTCGAGGGTGAAACCGAAGTTTGGCTATTGCGTGAACTAGCAGAACAGAGCGGTTATCATTTGAGTTCAGAAGGTGTTCAGCTTATTGAGTTTGCCCAGTGTGGTTTAAAACCGCTTATAAAATATGCTAATAAAATGGGTATTCATTGGTATGTCATTACCGATGGAGATATGGCAGGTAAAAAATATGCCGATACCGTAAAATCGTTATGTGGCGAGGATAAAAATCCTAATGATCACTTAACCGTTTTACCTGCACGAGATATTGAAAATTTTTTATTTAAGCATGGATTTAGTCATGTCTATAAACTTGCCGCTTATAATACCACACAGCATATTGATTTGCCGGTACACCAAATTATAAAAAAAGCAATTCATAAAAGTTCAAAACCTGATTTAGCTATTGCAGTTTGTGACGATGCCAAATCACGAGGCATAAAAGCGATACCGCGTTTGCTAATGGATACTTTTGCTAAAATTATTAAAGCTTCTAAAGCGTTTGTTTAGCTATTTTTTGAAATCAATATCAGGAAGATCAAACCATTCCGTCAAGATTAATCGACGGAATGGTATAAAAGTGAGCTATTTAGCAATTCGCTTATATTTAGCTCGTTTTGGTTCAAGTGCTTCAGCACCAAGTGTGCGTTTTTTCCATTCTTCGTATTCGGTAAAGTTACCTTCGAAGAATTCAACATGCCCTTCGTCTTGGTAATCCAAAATATGGGTCGCAATACGATCTAAGAACCAACGGTCATGTGATATCACTAAAGCACAACCTGGGAATTCAAGGAGTGCGTTTTCAAGTGCTCGTAAGGTTTCGACATCTAAATCATTAGTCGGTTCGTCAAGTAATAATACATTACCGCCCACTTGTAATAATTTAGCTAAATGCACTCGCCCACGTTCACCACCCGATAGCTCTCCCACGCGTTTTTGCTGATCAACGCCTTTAAAATTAAAACGACCCACATAAGCACGACTTGGTATTTCAAAATTACCAATGCGCATAATGTCTTGACCATTTGAAATTTCGTCCCAAACGGTTTTTTTATCGTCCATACTGTCACGGAACTGATCAACCGAAGCAAGTTGCACGGTATCACCTAAAGTAATCGTACCTGAATCGGGTTGCTCTTTGCCTGATAGCATTCTAAATAGCGTTGATTTCCCTGCACCATTTGGACCAATAATACCGACAATCGCTCCTTTAGGAATACTAAAAGATAAGTTATCAATCAACACACGATCGCCATACGATTTTGTTAGGTTGTTTACCTCAATGACTTTATCGCCTAAACGTTGTCCAGGTGGAATAAAGAGTTCGTTAGTTTCGTTACGTTTTTGATAATCGTTGCTGTTTAGTTCTTCAAAGCGAGCTAAACGCGCTTTGCTTTTAGCTTGACGACCTTTTGGATTTTGGCGTACCCATTCAAGCTCTTTTTCGATCGATTTACGACGTGCCGATTCAGTCGCCGCTTCTTGCGCTAGGCGCTGATCTTTTTGCTCTAACCAAGACGAGTAGTTGCCTTCCCATGGAATACCCTCACCACGGTCTAGCTCTAAAATCCAACCAGCAACGTTATCTAAAAAGTAACGGTCATGGGTAACGGCAACTACCGTACCTTCATAATCATGTAAGAATCGTTCGAGCCAAGCCACCGATTCGGCATCCAAATGGTTAGTTGGTTCGTCAATAAGTAACATATCTGGCTTTTCAAGTAATAATTGACAAATTGCCACTCGACGACGCTCACCGCCCGATAAATTTTCGATTTTAGCATCCCAATCAGGTAAACGTAGTGCGTCAGCGGCTCGCTCTAATTGGTTATCAAGGTTATGGGCATCTTGCGTTTGAATAATGGCTTCAAGCTCAGCTTGTTCTTTGGCTAATTTGTCAAAATCAGCATCAGGATCGGCATAAGCGGCATAGACTTCGTCTAATCGAGCTAGCGCTCTTTTAGCATCACCAACCGCTTGCTCTACAGCTTCACGCACGGTTTGTTTAGGATCTAATTTCGGTTCTTGTGGTAAATAACCAATTTTAATTCCCGGCTGTGGGCGTGCTTCGCCTTCGATTTCGGTATCAACCCCTGCCATAATTCGCAGTAAAGTGGATTTACCCGCACCATTTAAACCCAGCACACCAATTTTAGCCCCTGGGAAAAAGCTTAAAGAAATATCTTTTAAAATATAGCGTTTAGGAGGAACAATCTTCCCCACTCGATTCATAGTATAAACATATTGCGCCATAAAACATCATCCGTTTATTGGGTTAAAAATAGCAAAAAGTATTTGCTATATGACTAATGGCGTATATTGTAGCGATTCTGAGGATTGGGTCTAGGGTTATTTGTTAGAATTTAGATAATAGCTTATACATCATGCTATAAATAATTGTAATTTGCGCTTGGCACACAAAACTACTAAAAGATTACTATTAGTATAGTAAAATTACGCCCCCATAAATACATAAATTTATTTATAAGTTCATAGCTAGCAATATTATTTTAGGTGGAAAGTTACACTAATGGGAGAACCGAAAAAGCGATACAAACTTTGAATTGATATGTGGCGTAAGCAACAAATATTTAGCGATTTATTAACTTTATATAATACAGCTAAACCTCATACAGTAATTTTTTGATCCCACTATGGGTTTTTAGAGAATTATTTTAATTATTAAGCGCAAACAACGCGATGTTTTCCCTACTATTTACAATTAATGTATCAATGTAAAAACCACAAGCTAAAATCTTGTGGTTTCTTAAAAATACGCTATTAGTTCAGTCAAAATCTGTTTTAAAGATTAGCTCTTTTCCACTTGGCTAAAATCAAGTTCAACAGGTGTTGAACGTCCAAAAATAGAAACAGATACTTTCAGGCGACTTTTTTCATAGTCAACTTCTTCTACAACACCATTAAAGTCAGCAAACGGACCTTCGTTAACTCGAACGAGTTCACCTGGTTCAAATAATGTTTTAGGACGCGGTTTATCGCCAACTTGTTGTAAACGATTCATGATTGCATCAACTTCACGTTGACTAATTGGTGCTGGCCTATCCGAAGTACCACCAATAAACCCCATTGTTCTTGGTACGCTTTTTACTAAATGCCAAGTTGCATCATTCATCATCATTTCAACAAGTACATAGCCAGGAAAAAATTTACGCTCACTTTTGCGACGTTGACCACTTTTCATTTCAACAACTTCTTCGGTTGGTACTAATACTTCACCGAATGCATCTTCCATATTATGTAATTTAATATATTCACGTAATGATTGTGCAACACGTGCTTCATAGCCAGAATAAGCTTGAATAACATACCATCGCTTTTGCTGTGTTTCAATCATATTAACGCCCTATTAATGTTAAATAAAAGACTACTGAACGGAATAAAGAATCCATACCCCAAAGCACCAAACCAGCAACAATAGTGATAACTGCAATGAGTAAAGTTGTTTGCGTTGTTTCTTTACGAGTTGGCCATACAACTTTTCTTAACTCTTTTCTAGATTCTTGTAAAAATAATAAAAACGATTTTCCTGTATTGGTTGTCATCGCAATAAATAAAGCCAATAGTGAAATGATAACAACTGCAATAATTCGAACTATTGTATTAGGTTGATATATATCATTAGGTCCAGAAAAATAAAAATTTCCCCAAACAACAAACGTAATCAATACTAGAACTAAACTCCATTTGAATTTATCTAGAATAGTATTTGGATTTTGACTCTCGTTACTCACTAGCATATAAAACCTATATTATGTTATTTATAATAATATCTATTTTCCAAAATGCTCTTTTAATAAAAACATTTTGCTAAACAGACTAGATAAGAAAGGGCATCGACTGATACCCTTTCTATTGCCGCTAAGGCTTAACTAAATTATTTAATAACTTTAGCAACCACACCAGCACCAACAGTACGACCACCTTCACGAATCGCAAAACGTAAACCTTCTGCCATCGCGATTGGGT
>NZ_WTEX01000031.1 GCF_009795845.1 Gilliamella sp. Lep-s35
CATATTTACGGCAAAGCTCTTTAACGGCAATACCTGCTTCTGCTTCTTTTAATATCGATACAATTTGGTGTTCAGTCATTTTTTTCATAATTAAATCCCCTTTACTTTTATCATAGAGAATTTTCTACTTTTTTGCTGTACTATTTTAGGGGGGTGGTGTTACATAATATTGATTATCTAAATTGAAAGCTCTCGTTATATAAATAGTTTATAAAGGTGCGCTCAGATTTGATCATTCCTATTTTGAATTCAAAATTCTACAAAACCCTTTTTTTTGCTTGCTTGTTAATATATTGAAAAATATATATTAATTTTAATTCTAGAAAAAAGGGTTATTTTTTGAAAAATAACTAAAATTTATTTAAAACAAAAGGCTATGTCTGATATAATCTAGTTCACCGCCGAGTAGGCGGTTTAGAAAACACTTCAAAGTCGTCATCAGTCGGTAATGTGGTTCACCGCCGAGTAGGCGGTTTAGAAAAACGGCATGCCTGTACTTGTCGCTTATCACTTGTTCACCGCCGAGTAGGCGGTTTAGAAATCACGCAGGCGGATTTTGCATAACCGTTCCAAGTTCACCGCCGAGTAGGCGGTTTAGAAATTTCTCTCGTAAAGTTTTTAATGCACGATAGAGTTCACCGCCGAGTAGGCGGTTTAGAAATTTTAGGCTATGCGCGTATGCAATAACCATACGTTCACCGCCGAGTAGGCGGTTTAGAAATGAAAAATTAATAATCACAAAAATAACCAAAAGTTCACCGCCGAGTAGGCGGTTTAGAAACTGTTAACGCTTCACCTGCTTTTACTAAAACAGTTCACCGCCGAGTAGGCAGTTTAGAAATTAACGCACTCTATTTTGTGCCGCTAATTCATTAATAGCCGCTTCTGCCAAAAAATTACTCCGATCTTTATAAAAAGAGTTCGGTGCTTTAACTGCGTTATCTATTCTATCGATAAGAATATCGGGTAATGTGATATTAATTCTTTTTTGTTTACCAACAAATGATGACAAATCAACATCAATAATGACCCATGTATCGCAATGAGCATACTCATCGTTATTTTTATACGAAACATGATCGTTGTGAATATCTTTGACATCATAATCGCCTGATTCAATCATATCTTGAACAGTTAACAAAATAGCTTCAGTCGCCATTGCTGGGATATCGCTTTCTTTGTCGGCGGCAGAATAACAACTATATTTTTCATTACATAACGCAGGCACGACAATGCCGTAAGCTGTATTGCTATCGTTCGGTGTTTCAATGCCAAGAGTAAAAAACATAATACCTCCAAAGGTGGCGGGCTATAAAAGCCCCGCCGATTTTTTGATTGATCTTACTGTGCCAATCGGTAAATCCGATTTTGGGTGAGGAACTGGAAACGTTTTATTAGTTATTGGTGAGTAAAACATATGATGACTACCTCTAACTCGTTTCAGAATACACCCTGCATTGGTAAGTTCCTTTATCAGGTCAGTTGATTTTATGTTTACCTACTAACCTTCCTCCATTTCCATAAATATTTTTTAACAAAATTCTGTTAAATTAAAGAAACTGATAAAAATAATTATTACATTTAAAATTAAAATAAATCAATTGAATATTGATTCAGATTGATGACAAACCTCGATATAATTTGGGGTTTATTTTTTTATTTAAATCATAAACAGGATTTTTAATTTGGATTTTATTAAATACATTAAAAAATAGCCTAAAAAAATGTAACAAAAATAGCTTTATCGCTATTTTCTTGATATTTTGAGCTGTTGCGGCCAATAAACACTGCATTTGAACCTGTGCTCTTCCCCTAAATCTTGCATAGCGATGTCCGTGGTGTTGTTTAGCATCAGCAAAGCTGCACTCTACGGTCTCTTTTCGCCGAGCATAGACTTTTTTACCCCACTGACTTAAACGAATCTCATTGGCTTTCTCTTTATCTGCTTCCCAGATATGGCGTGTGATGACTTTCTGTGTATTTTTACTCTGTGTACACTGTGACAATAACGGACAGACTTTGCAGGTTGCTGCATCAGAATGATAATGACGATAACCTTCTCTGCTAGTCGTTTTATATATTAATGATTGCCCGTTTGGGCAAGTATAAGTATCGGTTTGACTGTTATAGATAAACTGCTTTTTTCTGATAGGATTCGCACCATGACTGGGACGACGATAGCCCAACACCGGATATATCTGCTCTACCAGCAGTAAATGGCAAATGGGCGCCGTAAAATAACCTGCATCAAGACCGACACCAACCGGATTAAAGCCAAACCGCTCTAACTGGCGTTTTAATCGAGCCATATAAGGCTGAGAGTCATGGACATTTCCGGCTGTGACATAAGTATCGGTAATTAAATTATGTTTGCCATCAACCGTTCGGTGATCTAAGTAGAAGAACCCTTTAGGCTTACCTTCCCGATGCATAAAGCCACTATCCGGATCGGTTGTACTGACTTTGACATCCTTATATTTCTCTACCGTCGATGGCTTTAAGGCTTTTTTCCGTTTAATTCTCTTTCTTCGTTGATGGCTTGATTAAGCGCATCAACATATTGACTGGGCTCAACAATACGCTGCTCATTACGTGCCTTGTTTTTATTGGCATTTGCTTTTAGGTGAGTACTGTCCGTATATAAAATCCGACCACTTATCAACCCTTTGGCAATGGCCTGCTCAACAATATTATCAAAAATCTGTTGATAGATTTCACTGTCATTAAAACGACGACGACGATTTTGGCTGAGTCCCTAGGCATCAATCACTTTTTCGGTTAATCCCATTCCCAGAAACCAACGGTAAGCTAAATTGACCTGAATTTCCTGAACCAGACGACGCTCACTAGGGATACCAAAAAGATACCCCAATAGCATAATTTTAAACAGTCTGACCGGATCTTCTGCCGGACGACCGTTATTAGGGCAATAAAGTGGCGCTACCGCTTCTCGAATAAATTCAAAATCAATGACTTTAGCTATTTTACGAACAAGATGATTTTGAGGGACAAGCGCATCTAACGAAATTTGTTCTATTTTTTCGGGTGTCGCTGGCGTTGGTTTTTTTAGCATAGAAGAATTCCTATTATCATAGATTCTTCTCTATTAGATCAAAGAACTCGCCAAAAAGCGAGTTCTTTGTCATCAATCTGGATCAATTGAATATTGATTGATTAATTAATTAATTTGAACGATAATGCGAGGAGTATAATTCTTACTGTTATCACGAATTATATTTAGGTTTAACAATAGAAAAGGGAAAAATTTTAATGAATAAAATTTATGGAGTTATAAAAAATCGGCAAGGAGAATGTCTAGCTGTATCTGAACTAGCTAAAGGTAGAGGAAAAAAAGCAAAATCTTTACTAATTAAAACAGCTGTAGCAGGAGCTATATCAACATTTATTGCAGGTGGTGCTTTAGCGGCAATAATACCGATAGAATCAAATGAAACAATAAAAGGTGACGGCTCTGGAACAATTCAAGGCGGGGTTAGCACTGATGAATATTTTGTAGGTATGGATGGTACAGGAAGCTTGACTATTAGTGATCAAGGTTCACTTACAACAAAGAGAATCATGGTAGGAAAAAATGAAGGCAGTTCAGGTCAGTTAATACTTGATAATGGGCATCTTACCAGTGCTGTGGGTAGTGTTTATTTAGGGGGCGGTGGCGATGCTGATATTTTAATCACAAACGGCGGCACTTTTACAAATACTGGATTTTCAACGAATATTGCATATGACAGTAGCTCTAATGCAACAGTAACTGTATCAGGTAACGGTAGTGTATTAAGTGCATTAAGTTCAGGTTCTGATATGAGTATAGCTAATAATGGTAATGCTGTAGTTAATATACTTGATGGAGGTGTCGTTAATTCCATTAGAGGTACATTTATAGGTCATGAAGATGGAAATGCAATTATAAATATTGATGGCCAAGGCTCGGCTTTCAATTCAGCAGGTCTGAGGCTTGGAACTCAAAACACAAACAAGAAAGGTTATGGTGAAATCAATATTACTAATGGCGGAAGTCTGAATGTTGTTGAAGAAGGATATTATAAAGAATTAATTGTTAGACATGGTAAAATTTTAGTTGATGGTGAAGGTTCACAATTAAATGCCACGAAAAAAGTAAAAGTGTATAATCACACCAAAACGGATTTAACAAGTGAGATAACTGTCTCTAATAATGCAACCATGAAAGTCAAAGCTGATGCAAATGGTGATAATGAAGGTATACTTATCGGAAAAAATGGTGCAGTAAATATCGGTGGAGCTATTGGCAAAGAAGCGGAAAAGGCCGGTACGATTGATACTCCTATCATCAATTTAGAGCATGACGGTCAGTTAAATTTCAATCATACTGATGACGATTACCAAGTATCATGGGATATAAGCGGTGAGGGTGAAGTTAACGTTGTTTCAGGTGATAACTTTGTTAATGGTAAACATACTTATAAAGGCAAAACCAATATAACCGGTGGTTCTTGGAATGCAAATGGTGAAAATGTCTTTAGCCCTGATTCTGATTATAATATTGGTAAAGATGGTTCACTAAATTTAAATGATTATGATCAAACAGTGGGTAATGTAGTTAATGGTGGTACTATTGATTTAGGTAAAAACTCGGCAGATACAGTATTAACCGTTGATGGCGATTACCATGGTGATAATGGCAAACTAAATATTTATACCGATCTTGAAAAAGAAACATCAGACAAAATGGTGGTAAAAGGTAATGCAAGTGGTACAACAGATATCAATATTGTAGAAATCAATAGTAAAAATATCGATAAAGGTGAAATTACCGATTTTATTGATGTTAATGGAAACGATGAAGCGCAATGGAACGTTATTGAAAAACCAGATAGCGCCCTTGATTACATAGTTGGTAAGGATGAGAATGGCCATTTAGTAATAAAATACACCAATGCATTTTCAAATGTCCGTAAATCACCAGTGGCCGGTTCTGTATTTGCCAATCAGATGGCGGCATTAAATATGTTCCGTCACAGTGCACATGATAGAGATACATCAATTTATGTACCAGAATCGAATGTTTGGATGAGTTACAAATATAATCGCACACAAAGTGATTTATTTGGAGGCAAACAATCTGTAAACATTCGAACCTCAGTACTAGAAATGGGTGTAGATGTATTATCAGAACAACAATACAAAGTTGGTGTTTATGGTGGTTATGGTCATAGTTCAACTGACACCAACCAAAAACACAGTGTACGTAAAGGGGATGGAAGCGTTACAGGCTACAACTTAGGAATTTATGGTAACTGGAATGAGCAAGAAAATGGTGCAGGTTTATACGTTGACACATGGGCTCAATACAGTTGGTTTAAAAACAAAACCTCAACGCATTTATCGGCATTAAGACACTTCTCAAACGATTATAATGGTAAGGCAATTACTGTATCATCTGAAGCCGGTTATGGTTTAGTTATTCACGAAGGTGTAGATAGAAATTGGTTACTTGAGCCACATGCACAGTTAGGCTATACTTGGTCAGACAGCCATAACTTTAAGTTAGGTAAACAAGGTGTGGTAAGTAATATTAATGGTGATGGTATGCAAATGCGCCTTGGTGCAAGATTTTATGGTCAAAGTACTAAAGAAGGTTATGGTGTATTACCATTTATAGAAGCTAACTGGTTGTATGATTCTTCTTCACCGGAAGCAAAAATCAACGGTAAACATGTTGAATCAGACGTAAATAAAAACTATATGGAATTAAAAGTAGGTGTTAACGGCAATTTAACCAAATCACTCAGTAGTTATGCTCAATTAAATAACCGATTTGGTAGCAATAACTATCATCAAATTGGTGCACAAATTGGTGTGAACTATTCATTCTAGTAATTCTAAATAATTTAATAAAAGAAAAAGCAGCACTTAATGGGTGCTGCTTTTTTACATCTACATTAGATAATTTATCTAATCCAAATAATAGTTAATATTATTTATGATCTTATCATGACTAATAAAGACAGTGCCATTTTTGTTAAGAAGTTTCAGGAAAACACCGTGTTTAAGTAAAAATATCAAAAAAATCATGGTTAATGCCGACAAATAAAAATTTTTTAATTTGCTGTTTTGTTTTTAAATAAAAATGTAATAGTCTTTATTTAATCTGACATTTAAGTTATTTTATAACGTAAAAAAGGAGTCATAAATCAATCAAGCAGCAAAAATCATTAAAACTAAATCTTGATACGCTCAAGCCAGTAAATGGCTAGATTAAAAATGCTAATAAATATTTACATTGACCCTATATAAAACATTATCAGCTAAAAAACCAGATTTGACTCTATGCTCAAAATTATTCATGCATTAGGGATGGATCTTCAAATTACAGCAACACGGAAGTCTTGAATAATGCGATGAACACTTGACTATTTAAACGTTTAAACAAATAATGTGTCTAAGATGCAGTTTTTAGCGCATAGAATTTAAGCTCACTGAAATAGTTGAGCTTTTTGCTTTCATATGTGAGTAGTTTTATGGAATTTAAAGACCCATTAACTAAATTTTAGTGTATACTTCGCATACATCTTATTTTAATTATTCATATATTTGCTATGCATACTCAACCTAGAATTGCCATTGTAATGGGCTCTAAAAGCGATTGGACTACTATGCAACACGCAGCGGATATTCTTGATGCGTTAACAATTCCTTATCATGTTGAAATCGTTTCTGCTCATCGTACCCCTGATAAACTATTTCGTTTTGCTGAAAATGCCTCTCAGCAAGGATTTAATGTAATTATTGCTGGTGCTGGCGGTGCCGCTCATTTGCCTGGCATGTTAGCCGCTAAAACGCTTGTTCCAGTGTTGGGTGTTCCAGTGCAAAGTGCCGCATTAAGTGGTGTTGATAGTCTTTATTCTATTGTTCAAATGCCTAAGGGTATTCCTGTTGGCACTTTAGCTATAGGTAAAGCTGGTGCGGCTAATGCAGCATTACTTGCTGCGCAAATTCTTGCTTTACACGATCAAGATATTTATCAACGTTTATCAATATGGCGATTAACTCAAACTGATGAAGTGTTGAATCACCCAGATCCAAGAGTGGATGCATAATATGAAAACTCAATCTGTTTGTGTATTAGGTAATGGTCAACTAGGGCGAATGCTTAAACAAGCAGGAGAACCGTTAGGTATTAAAGTCTATCCTGTTGGGTTAGATGCTGATCCTGTTACTATTCCATATCAACAGTCAGTAATAACTGCCGAAATTGAACGATGGTCAGATACTCCGTTTACACAAATTTTAGCTAAACATCCGCATTTTGTTAATCGAGATGTCTTTCCGATTATTGCCGACCGTTTAACGCAAAAACAGCTACTTGACGACCTAGGTTTACCGACAGCGAAATGGTTTTCGCTTGATCACCCTCAAGATTGGTCAAGGTTATTTACTGAGCTTGGAGATCGATTAATTGTTAAACGTCGAACTGGTGGTTATGATGGGCGAGGTCAATGGCGTATAGCTATTAATGACCTAATTACGGTGCCAGACGATATTTATCAGAATGCAATTGTTGAGCAAGCTATATTATTTGAAAAAGAGATGTCATTAGTGGGAGCACGTAATGCAAAAGGTGAAACGGTATTTTACCCACTTACCAACAATTTGCACCAAGATGGCATTTTAAAAATGAGTGTTGCGCTACCAAACCAATCTCCTTTATTGCAAGTACAAGCCGAAAAAATGCTAGCCTCTATTATGCATAAATTAAATTATATTGGTGTAATGGCGATGGAATGCTTTATTGTGGGGAATAAATTACTAATTAACGAGCTAGCTCCACGGGTACATAATAGCGGTCACTGGACACAAAATGGTGCTTCGATAAGCCAATTTGAGCTACACCTTCGAGCGATACTGGGGTTGCCACTACCTAAGCCCGATGTATTTGCACCATCAGTTATGGTTAACCTGATTGGAACAGAATTAAATCTTAGTTGGTTATCTATTGATTTGGTGCATCTACATTGGTACGAAAAAGAAGTAAGAATAGGGCGTAAAGTTGGGCATTTAAACTTGACTCATAACCAACCTAGTAAATTATTAAAAGCGTTAGAGGATCTAAAACCGCTATTACCTAGCAATTATCAAAATAGCATTGAGTGGGCGCAAACAAAAATTACCACAATTTAGTAATTTAAACCAATTAAGAGCGATAAAATTAGAGATAGAACTATGATCAACTTTAACCAAAAAATCAATTATCAACGCTATGCTAGCAAACAGCGTGAAGCACTATCTGATGAGTATTCAATAGTGCGTTGTTTTGAAAGTGATCGTGGGCGTATTATAAATTCAGCTGCTATTCGTCGTCTTCAACAAAAAACGCAAGTCTTTCCATTAGAGCGTAACTCAGTGGTCAGAACACGGCTTACTCATTCTATGGAAGTTCAACAAGTAGGTCGTTACATCGTTAAAGAAATTATCAACCGCCTTGGTAAAATAGGAAAATTAAAAACATACGGGTTTGATAATTGCGTAATGGCGGTTGAAAGTCTTGTTGAAATGGCTTGCTTAATGCACGATATAGGCAATCCACCGTTTGGTCATTTTGGTGAAGCAGCTATTAATCAATGGTTTAATTTACGATTAGGGCTTGAAAACGACACCATTTATCCAGCGTTAAAAATACACATTAATGATGATGATGAAATTAAAAAACTTAAAACTAAAATCCGCCAAGATTTAGCAAATTTTGAAGGTAATGCTCAAGCAATTCGTTTAGTTCATTCCATATTACGCCTTAATTTAACTTATTCACAAATTGCCTCAATTCTTAAATATTCTAAACCTGCTTATTGGTCTAAACCGATACCACCTGAATTTTCTTATTTAATGAAAAAACCAGGTTATTATTTATCAGAAGAGCCATTTGTAAAAGCGTTATCTAAACAACTTGATATCAAACAGTTTCATCGTTACCCGTTAACCTATATTATGGAGGCCGCTGATGATATCTCATATTGTATTGCTGATCTTGAAGATGCCGTTGAGAAGAAGATTTTAACTGTAAAACAGCTTTACACCTATCTAGCCGATGCATGGGGACCTTTTAAAAAAGGTGATTTGTTTGATCTTGTTGTCAACCGCCCTTACGAAAATTTAAAACAGAATGAATTTAATGCTATTGGCATTGACCAATTTTTTATGTATTTACGAGTCAACGCTATTAGCAAACTGGTGCCACATGCCGCTGAACGTTTTATTGAAAATATAGAAGCAATTTATCATGGTTCGTTTAACCATGCCTTACTTGAAGATCATAGTACAGAATATAAATTGCTTAATATTTTTAAAACAGTTGGCTTTGAACATGTGTTTAATCATGAATCGGTCGAAAATATTGAACTGCAAGGATATCGAATTATTAGCGGATTGCTTGATATTTATAGTCCATTACTTGCTATGCCGACAGATGATTTTTTAAAATTAGTTGATAACGAATATCACAAGCACTATCCCATTGAAACGCGCTTATATCATAAATTATCTTCAAAACACTGTGCAGCTTATAAGCAAGCAATTAGTAAATTAAATTCAAACGAAGCGAATTTTGCTTGTATGGAATTTTACTATCGATGTCGTTTATTACAAGATTATATTAGTGGTATGACAGACCATTTTGCTTACGATGAATATCGTAAGTTAATGGTAACGTTTTAATCCTTACTATGTATTAAGTGACCATAATTACTCAGCACCAATAATACACAAGCAGCACCATATGAGTGCATAGTGAAATAAAAATATATCAAAGTATATTTTTGCTTGTTTATGCATTTAATAGCTTAAGCTAAGTCACTAAGCACTAGGCCTAAGCTAGTAAACCTGCGTTTTTATAAAGGCTACCTTTTCTATTTGTTAGTAATTCTACTTAAATTACTCAATTTTATTCAATCCCTCAATTTTGGCACGCTCTTTGCATAATTGATTTTGTATCTCATATTTATTAGGAGTAATTAATGAAATTAGTCACTGTAGTTATAAAACCTTTCAAATTAGAAGAAGTTCGAGAAGCATTATCTAATATAGGCATCACAGGATTAACCGTTACCGAAGTCAAAGGTTTTGGCAGGCAAAAAGGTCATGCTGAGTTATATCGTGGTGCTGAATATAATGTTAATTTTTTGCCTAAAGTTAAAATTGATTTAGCTATTAGTGATGAGCAGCTTGATGAAGTGATTAACATCATAACCAAGGCTGCATACACAGGTAAAATTGGTGATGGCAAAATTTTTGTTACTTCACTTGAGCATGTCGTGCGTATACGCACAGGTGAAACTGACGAATCGGCGTTATAAATTATTGTTAAGGATATCATTATGTTGAAAAAAATCATTTTTTCTTTAATTATTTTATTCTCAAGTTCTGCCTTTGCTGATGAAATCGCCATTGCTGATAAAGCTGATAACGGATTTATGATGATCTGTACCGCCTTAGTCCTTTTTATGTCTGTTCCGGGAATTGCTTTGTTTTATGGCGGATTATTACGCTCTAAAAACGTGTTATCGATGTTATCTCAAGTGCTTGTTATCTTTTCGCTTATTGCTGTATTGTGGATTACTTATGGTTATTCACTCTCTTTTGGTGAAGGAAATTGGTTTTACGGCAATTTTAACCATTTTTTATTAACGGGTATTGGTATTACAGATGTTTCGGGATCAATTTATGAATTTATTTGGGTCGCATTTCAAGGATCATTTGCTTGCATTACCTGTTGTTTAATTCCAGGCGCTTTTGCTGAACGAATTCGGTTTTCAGCTGTATTAATTTTTATGGTGTTATGGTTTACATTTTCATATATTCCTATGGCTCATATGGTATGGGGTGGCGGTATCTTAGGTGATGAAGGTGCGCTTGACTTTGCTGGTGGTACGGTTGTGCATATTAACGCTGCAATTGCTGGAATAATAGGGGCTTATTTAATTAAAAATCGTATTGGTTATAACCGTGAACCACTCAAACCATTTAACTTACCTTATGTTTATCTTGGTGCTGCAATCCTTTATATTGGTTGGTTTGGTTTTAATGCAGGCTCATCAACTCATGCTGACGAAATTGCAGGTTTAGCTTTTATTAACACAGTTGCTGCAACAGCCGCTGCAGTTCTGGCATGGACCTTAGCTGAATGGCTTTTACGAGGCAAGCCATCATGTCTTGGTTCAGTATCAGGAGTGATAGCAGGATTAGTTGGCGTAACACCCGCAGCGGGCCTTGTTGGTGTAGGTGGTGCTATGTTAATTGGTCTTATTTGTGGTTTTGCTGGAGTATGGGGCGTATCAACACTTAAAAGAATTCTAAAAGTTGATGATACCTGTGATGTATTTGGAGTACATGGCGTATGTGGTATTGTCGGCTGTATATTAACTGGTATCTTCGCGTCAGAATCTTTTGGTGGAGTTGGTTATGCAGAAGGTATCACAATGATAAGCCAAGTTGGAATTCAAGTGATGAGTGTTATTACTTGTGTAATTTGGACAGCTGTGGTGGCTTTTATTGCTTATAAAATTGCAGATATCTGCGTTGGATTAAGGGTATCTGAAGAGCATGAACGAGAAGGGTTAGACATCAATAGCCATGGTGAAAGCGCTTTTAATAGTTAACTATAATGTCTGGTAAAAATAATTTACAGGGACTAATCCCTGTAAATTATGGCTTTTATTAATTATTGTTCTTTTATTAATTATTGTTCTTTTATTAATTATTGTTCTTTTATTAATTATTGTTAAAAATGTCTTTTTAATCATCCCAAAGCATAATGGCATTATCTTCAGTTAAGATTAAAGGTGGAGCAAACAGGTGCTCTTTTACTTTAGTTGGTAAAATGTGCATATCATTAAAATTAAATTGCAATTCAGGATAAACATTAGCAATTTCTTTTATCCGACTATTTAATAATTCTTTTACTTTGTTTGACTCTTTAGCAATGGCAATATCATCTTTTAGCATGCCAATTTGTTTTTTATGGTGTTCTGACTCAAATATCTCACTGAAAACAAAAGAAAACCCGTTTTTATTGGCTTTGTTAATATCGTGATACTCCCTATATTCAGAGTGATGTAATTTAAGTTCTTTAACACGTAAAGCAATAATCTCATCGACATGATCCGTATAATAATTTAATGTAGGATCTAAATAAGCCAGTGTTCTGTGTTCAGGTATTGCATCATTGCTATGTACTAAGGTAAATAATGGTTTTTTATATGTTTTCATTCTGCAACTTCCTTCTTAATTAAGATAAAAAGGTAACAAAATTATTCAATAATGAAAATAAATGTCACTTTTTATGTGAAATGTTTTAGGTTAACATAATGCTTAAATATAAAAATAAACAAAAATTCAAATTTTAATGATTTATCTATTAGATATTCAAATTAATGAATTTAAATTTCAAAGCACAAAAGCTTAAAAATAAAACATCACGAGAACGGCTATTACCAGGAAAAATGGCTAGAATTTAATATAAATAATATTATTTATATGCAAACCTTCTTTAAAGGCTAATTACAGGATATTATCAATACTATTTCATAATAACTATTTCTATAAGACATATTTAATTTTAGAAAGTTCAATAATATTGCTAGGTTTAACCTTTTATTAAAATAATTTTCTTAAAATTTTACATATAAATATGCAGTAAAGAAAGCTAATGAATCTACCATAATAATTTTTAACGTATTTGACAATTAGAGCTATTAAATTAAAAAGCAGGGCTTTTACCCCACTTAATAATTTAAAATTAATCTGTTTTTTTTGATATGTTTTAAATTAGGTAAAGCGATAGCCAATAAAATTATCCCCACGCCAATCCATTGATTAAAATACACTGACTCTTGCAAATAAAAATAGGAACAAGTGACTGCAACAGGTAGTTCAGCAGCAGATAAAATCGCACTTAATGAAATACCAATTCTTGGAATTCCTACTGAAAATAAAAAGGGTGGTAGTACAGTTCCAAGTAGTGCTAATAAAAATCCTAATTGATACAACTTGTCGCTAATATTAAGTTTGAAAAAAAATAAAGGTGGAAAAATTAAAAACGTAATAATACATGCCCCAGTAATCATTAACGCACTTTTTTCAAGTTTAGGTAACTCATTACCAATATTGCTGCTAGTGCTAATAAAAAGTGAATACATTAATGCTGCTAAAAAACCAAAAAAGCAACCGGTCAAATTTAAGCTAATATCTTGATTAAAAATACCTGCTGCTAAACTACTACCTACAATAATGACAATAATCGCTATTAGCTGAATTATGCTTGGCTTGTTTTTAAAAATAACAAAATCGATAATCACGCTGATCCACAAATATTGCATTAATAAAATAATGGCAATTGAGGCAGGAACTAGTTGCACACATTGGTAATAACAGATACCAACCAATCCAGGAAAAATACCAACAGCACAAACTTTCCATTTTTTAGAGGATTGCTTTTTTATTGTGGTTGAAGTCGCCATTGATGTGTCAACTGATGTTGATGATTTTCGATTGTGTATTTTTTTTACAATAAAGTAAATGCTCCATAACATTAACATCCCTAAAAAACATTGCACACCGGTAACTTCACCAAGCGAATAGCCTGCCTTATAGGCTGTTTTCACAATAGAAGAGAGCACACCAAAGCTACATGCCCCTAAAAAAACCAGAAAACCGCCTAAAAATTTATATTGCATATTTAAATCTCATCAAACTAAAAACATGTCCAAAATTATGGAAATAAAAAACAATAAAAGCCCTTAGGGGGGGAACACCCCTTATGGCTTTTTATAAATTAAATTAAAATAATAAATAATATTTTAAATATTCATTAATATGAATATTTAAATAGTTATACATCAGATCGATCTTTAGTATGTTCATAATTAAATGAACAATAAAAAACAATACCAAGTACAAGCGCATAAGATGCAAAAATTAGCCAAATTGTTTGCCAATCTTTAATGCCATTATGTGTACACATGTCAACGATAAAACCGCTTAAAATCGAGCCAAAATAAGCACCAATACCATTTACCATTGTCATAAATAGTCCTTGGGCACTAGCTCGAATATTTGAGCTAACTTCTTTTTCAATAAAAATAGAGCCAGAAATATTAAAAAAGTCAAACGCACAGCCATAGACGATCATTGAAAGCATTAACAATACAAAGCCAAAAGGAGTTGGATCGCCAAACGCAAATAAACCAAATCTAAGCGTCCAAGCAATTATGCTTATCATTATGACTTTTTTGATGCCAAATTTTTTGAGAAAAAATGGGATAGTCAAAATAAATGCGACTTCAGCCATTTGTGAAAATGACAATAAAATAGCTGGGTACTGAACAACTAGGCTTTCTTTAAATTCAGGTATTTTATCAAAGTTATGTAAAAATGCCCCGCCAAAGGTATTGGTGATTTGTAATATCGCCCCAAGTAACATTGCAAAAAGGAAAAATACCGCCATTACGGGGTTTTTGAATAACACAAAAGCATCTAACCCTAAATGAGAAACCCAAGACTGTTTTTTACTTTTTGATACAGTAATATTAGGCAATGTTGTGCTATAAATTACAAGTACAACAGATGCAGCACTAGCAATATAGAGTTGAGTATTGCTCAATTCAAATTTGCATAAACTAACTGTCCACATAGCAATGATAAAACCGACAGTGCCAAATACGCGTATTTGAGGAAATAGAGTGACGGTATCTAAATTATTTTTATCTAAACAGTGATAACTAATTGAGTTTGATAATGCAATAGTTGGCATAAATGCTAACGCATTGACTAACATAACCCAAAATAAAATAGCTGAATTATTAATTGATGCAGCATAAAAAAGTGCAATGGCACAAACCGAGTGACAAAACATATAAAGATATTTAGCTTGCAAAAATTTATCAGCAATGATCCCAATAATAAATGGTGTAATTAAAGAGGCTAAACCTTTAGTACTAAAAATCATAGATACTTCAACACCAGAAAAGTGTAATGTATTAAATAGATAAGCTCCAAATGTAGTTAGCCAACTTCCCCAAATAAAATATTGGAAAAACATCATTAATTCTAATCTATTTTTTATGCCCATTATTTGTTCCTAAAATAAAGTAAACTTTTTATAGAATCACAAATAAAAAGTATTGGTTAAAAACGCTCAATCGTTTTAGTAATAAGTTGTAAAAAAGTTGATTTAACTCGTTCGGCTGTTTCAATCACTTCTTCGTGTCCTAGAGGTTGATCTAAAATTCCACAAGCCATATTAGTTAGACACGAAATTCCGATAGTTTTAATACCAGAGTGATGTGCGATAATTGCTTCAGGCACGGTTGACATACCAACAGCGTCAGCACCTAAAACGCGGATCATTCTAATTTCGGCAGGAGTTTCATATGTAGGGCCAGTCCACCACGCATAGACACCTTGTTGTAAAGTGACATTTAGTTCTTTTGCTACATCTACAACAATTGAGCGTAATTGTTTATTGTAAACTTCACTTACGTCTAAAAAACGGACTCCCAATTCTGGATTATTTGGTCCCATTAATGGATTGTTGGCGGTTAAATTGATGTGATCGGTGATAAGCATTAAATCACCTGGTTTGAATCCTGTATTGACTGCACCACAAGCATTGGTAATAATCAGTTTTTCAACGCCAAGCATTTTCATGACACGCACAGGAAAGGTAACTTGATCTAAAGTAAATCCTTCGTAGTAGTGAAAACGACCTTTCATCGCAACAATGGTTTTATTGCCACTTTTTCCTATTACTAATTCATTAGCATGACCAACAGCCGCTGATTTGGCAAAATGAGGGATATTGTCGTAACTGATATGCACAGCATCTTCAAGAGTGTCGGCAAAAGGGCCTAAACCTGAACCCAAAATAATCCCAATTGTTGGTTTTTTGTCTGTTTGTTGTTGAATATAGTTAACGGCTTGTTGAATGTCTGATATTTGATGCATGATAGTACCCTTTTAAAAATTAGATGCTAAGATGAAACTAGATAATAAAAAATAATAACCAGTTGCATAATCTTATTGAGCAATGGTTTATAAAATAATTAAAAAACAAAGCAATTGCTGTTTTTCGCATACATTATGATGATATTTGCCTAATAATGAAAGGTGTGAATTGTGATATCTTAGAATGAACTAAATAAAAAAATAGTTTTTTATTTATTATTCAATTAGTTATATTTAAAATTAATTTGTTTGCCCAAATTATTCAAAACAAGAATAGTGATTAAACTAAACGATCATCACCAGAATAAATAACGCCGTTATTTCCTCTAAAGAATCCAACCAAAGTTAAATTACACTGTTTAGCCAAATCAACCGCCATTGAAGTTGCGGCCGAAACAGCTAATAAAAATTCCACGCCACAATTAGCTGTTTTTTGCACCATCTCGTAGCTAGCGCGGCTTGATACTAACACTACACCATGTTGATAATTGGGATGATTAGATAATTGTATTGCTCTAAATCCAAGTAATTTATCTAAAGCTACATGTCGACCGATATCTTCAAATCCAGCGATAAATTTTCCTTGTAAATCGAGCCATACCGCTGCGTGAGTGCATCCAGTTTGATTACCAACATGTTGAACTTGCGATAAACCATTTAGGCTATTGCTAAAATCAGCTAAATTAATTTGGTTCATTAGTGGCAAAGCAGGAATGGTTTGGCAAACCTGGTCTATCTGCTCACTACCACAAATACCACAGCCCGTGCGTCCAGTTAAATTACGACGCTTTTCTTTTAGCTCACTAAAACGCCGTGATGAAAGTTCAATTTGTACTTCTATGCCTTTTTGATTTTCAATAATATCAATACCATAAATATCAGTAACTGACTGAATAATATTTTCAGTTAACGAAAACCCAACTGCAAAATAATGCAAATCTTTTGGTGTTGCCATCATCACAACATGTGAAATCCCGTTATAAATTAAAGCAACAGGCTTTTCAATAGCCAGTTTATCAAGCTGAGGAACTTTAAATTCGCCGTTTTTAAATTTCCGTACTAGGATTGATTCAATGCCAACTGTCATGATTTGTCTCTTATTAATTGGAGTATTTTTATTAGGACTACGATAAACATAATCTTAAACGTTAATAAAACTAAAAAAATGTTAACGCCTTGTAATGTTCTATCAATAAGTACCGTGCTGAGTCCTAAACGACTAGTATTATGGTAAAATAGTACGCCATAATCAATTAATAATTTACACACATGAACTTATGTCGCTACACGAGATCACAATAGCAATTATGCAATTTATTGAGCATCATCAAGTTTGGGCATTACCAATTATATTTCTATTGGCATTTGGCGAATCTTTGGCTGTTATTTCACTTTTAATTCCTGCAACGGCGATTTTATTCGGTGTGGGAGCTTTGATAGGTAGCGGAGCGATATCATTTGTACCCGTATTAATTGCTGCTTCAGTGGGGGCTATTTTGGGGGATTTAGTCTCTTATTGGTTGGGTAAACACTATCACCAGCAAGTTATTGCATCATGGCCACTTAATAAACACCCTAAATTAGTTTACCGTGCTGAGCAGTTTTTTCAGCGTTATGGAACGTTAGGGGTATTTATTGGGCGATTTTTTGGGCCATTACGAGCAATAGTACCATTAATTGCAGGCACAATGCATATGCCTGCTACCAAATTTAATGTGGCTAATATTGCTTCGGCACCTGTTTGGGCATTTGTATTGCTTGCTCCCGGTGCTTTTGGCGTACCATGGCTAGAAACACTTTTTGGTTAAACGGTTCCAACTGTATAGCCACGACGACCACTCTTGCGACCTAAAGCTTCTAAATTGGTTTGCAATGGTGGGAATGGTAGTGTTAAATGATGCTTACGATAAGCTTCAAGTATCAGCTTATGTATAGCGCTTCGTAGCAACATTCTGTGCCCCATCTCGGCAGCAAAAACACGTAACTCAAATAATTGAATTCCTTCTTGAATATCCACTAAAAATACTTGCGGTTCAGGATCATTAAGCACATATTCGCATTCATCTGACGCTTGTTGTAAAAGCTTGATAACTAGATCACTATCAGCATCAATAGTTGCAGGAATGGTTAATACAATTCGAGTGATCGAATCAGATAACGACCAATTCACCAATTGCTCAGTAATAAAGGCTTTATTGGGCATTACAATTTCTTTACGATCCCAATCAACAATGGTGATAGCTCGAGTATTAATTTTGGTGATGTTGCCAGTTAAATCACGAATTGTCACGGTATCACCAATGCGCACTGGTCTTTCAAATAAAATAATTAAACCAGAAATAAAATTTGCAAAAATTTCTTGTAAGCCAAATCCTAATCCCACACCTAGTGCAGCAATTAGCCATTGAATTTTTGACCAATCGATACCAATAAATGAAAATGCAATCATACAACCAATCATCAAAATAATATATTTTGAAACCGTTGAAATTGCATAACCTGTTCCAGGGGCTAAATCTAAATGTTGTAAAATTCCTAGTTCTAATAAAGCAGGTAGATTTTTAACCAACTGGACGGTAATTGTCATCACTAAAATAGCAATACATACTGCACCAAGAGTAATATATTGCTCAATTTCAGTACCATTGACAATGACACTGGTTCCCCACAGTTTAATATTATTCATAAATGCAAAAGCTGAATGCAACTCGGACCAGAGTAAAATCATACTGATGAGTGCAATCATCATAATTATTGATCTGACTAAATGTAAAGATTGAGCGCTGATAGCATCTAAATCAATAACAGGCTCATCGACATTTTCATTAAGTGAATTAGAATCTTCTTCATGTGATTTAGCTCGTTGCATTCGCTCTAAACGACGTTGTTTTGTGCGTTCAAATTCTATGCGACGCTTTTGAAACCACATCCAACGGCGAATCATAAAATAAACCACTAACAGCGCAAACCAAATAATAACTGATGCCTCAAGGCGTCCTAATAATACTTGGGCTGTTGATAAATAACCTAAACAAGCAGCAATAATGGCTAGCCATGGTGCACTTAATAAAATAAACCACAAGATGTGACTTAATAAATTATCACCCGATCCTTTTTTATCGATATAAAGCGGAACGCCAGCACGATGGATCGAATTAGTCATAAATACAAGTGCAAAGCAAAGAAAAATAAATGCAGTACGACCAATGGTCGCTGCAAATTGACGATTATTATATTCGTCAAAACTCATCACAATCATTGCCAAAGGAATTACAAGCCAAATTGAAAGGCGATAATATTTCATTGCTGATCGCACACTACCTTCTGACCAACCAAAATGGGTAATAAAAAGCCCATTAGATGATGCAAAATGAGCTGAAATAATAAATACCCATAAAATTGGCGCTGCTGCATTCACACCATAACCTAAAGCAAATGCGACAGGATAATCAGAATTAATCTGTAAGGCATAACCAAACACAGCCCACAAAATTGGTATAGGTAATGCCATAATTAATGAAAATATAATTACTTTTAAAGTTAAAGAATAACTATCTTGCGTTACTTTACCCACACGGCTAGCTGATTTAATTAAAAAGGTATTATATTTAGTGCGCATCTTAAAATGTGCAAAAACAAACATTAACGACAAAATAATTAAAAACAGAGGTTTGGGTGCGCTTAATACTTCAATGCTAGCATTATAAAGCTGTGAAAGAGTATCGATCGAAAAAATCACATAAACAACATCTTTAGTTAAATCGATCGGATAACTCAATGATATAGGATTTACATTTGCTACCCAAAAAAAGTATCTATGAGCAGCATCGTTCACCTCATCAATTGCATTGGTTAACTGCTTATTGGCAATTTTTAGTTTGGTCAGTTCTAAAATAGTAGTATCAGTTCCTGAAATAAGCGTTTTAAGCAATTCACTCTGTTCACGAAGCAAACGACGATATTGTGTTGCCCCTTTAACACTATTAAGTGGGCTAGTTAATGTTGGATAACCATCTAAAGAAGTTAAAGTATTACTATAATTAAGTTGCTGAGCTTTTGCTTCGGCAATTTCAGCATCAAGAGCTTGCGATTTAGGCTTTTCAGGTAATCGCAATAACTGCTGACGTAAAGTTTCACCCAAAGAAGTTGAAAAACTCAACCACTCGCCTTGCTCGGCGAGGGTTGCTAATGTGTTTTGCACATGAGAAATCTGGGTGGTAATATTGTTTTGCTCATTAACAATATTAGTTAAATGATTTTTTTGTAACTCCATATTTTGGCGAAGCTCATCATTTTTATCACTTAACTGATAAACAACTTGCGAAAGATCATCTTCATTATTAATGATTGGTGTAGACTCCTCGGCAAAAGTGAGTGAAGAAAACAGCACAGCAACAAAACAAAAAACACCACGCATCCACATAACGTTATATCCTATCAGCCAATTTTTGACCCATACGAGCAATACTGCCTACTTTAAGGTGGCTATCAAACTCAATTGCATTTGATGCAAATAAAGTAATTACGGTTGAACCCAATTTAAAGCAGCCCATATCTTGTCCTTTAGTTAATTTTATTTCGTCGCTATAAGTCCAACGTTTCATAATACCTTCACGCGGTGGTGTGATGATACCTTCCCATGGAACTTCAATACTACCAACAATGGTTGCACCTACTAAAATTTGCGCCATTGGACCTAATTGAGTTTCAAATAAACAAATTACCCGCTCATTACGAGCAAAGATATTCGGTATGCTTTCGGTTGTGGCTTTATTGACTGAAAATAATGAGCCAGGGACATAAATCATCTCGTGCAAAATACCATCACAAGGCATATGAAAACGGTGATAGTTTTTAGGTGACAAATAAGTTGTTACATAAGAGCCATTTTTAAAAAACTTAATCATCTCAGGATGACAAGCAAGTAATGATTCTAAAGAATAAAAATGCCCTTTAGCTTGTAATAATTCCGTATCTTGAATAGAACCAAACTGACTAATGACTCCATCTGCAGGCATTACAACGGTATTGTCAGCAGTATCAATCGGGCGAGCATCTTCATTTAATTCGCGAGCAAAAAAATCATTAAATGTTTTAAATTCGTTAACATCGCTAATTTTTGCCTCGCTCAAATCAACTTTATACAATTTACAAAAAAGTATAATCATCCATGTTGTGACTTTACCTAACTGCTTTTTTGCTAGCCAACCAAAAGTCACGGTTAATAACTGCTTAGGAAGAAGATACTGAATAATTGCTTTTAACTGATTTAACATATATTACTCTCAAAATTATGGTAGAAACATTGCATTATACCAAGTTTTATATACAAAGTGTAAAATCAAAATAAATCTATAATTTGTGCGTTTGATCACATACACTTTTAAAATTTTGCCAATTTAACTCAATAACGGCAATCGTTTAAAATATGTTACCCTAGCCGTTGGTGACAATTACAATTTTTTAAAGTTGTAACATCTGTATCATGGCGAACCTTACTTTTTTAAAACCACTTCGTTTAAAAAATCATTGATATCTAAATAAACATTAAACAACTTAATTTTTACAAAATAAAAATCCCAAAATTTTATCTTGTTGTAAAGTATTAGTTATGCTATTTTTTTATTATTTTAATTGATTTATATCAAAAAAATAAGGTGTTTATATGGAATTTTTACTTATTATTTTGCTACTTTGTGGGTCATTACTTATGCGATATAATAGAGAAGTTTTGCTTCTCATTAAAATTTTAAGACACAAGCCTTTTTCTCAAAATTTGAAAAAAAACGAACAACTGACAATTGAACAGCAAAATGCACTATCAGCCGGACTCATTATTGCTGAACAACATATGTTTTGTTGGGATAGCTTAGAAAGCGATGCTAGAAACTCCGGTAAAAGAGAACAGAAATATCGCTTGCGCACCGCTTGGGGTGTTTTTTCTTCAGAAAGTGCTACTGAATGTTTATCCTCTTTTGGAACACTTCACAAACTCATTGATGTGGCAATTGACATTTACCTTAACGTTCCTAAAGAACAGTGGCAAAGTTGTATTAATGAGCAAGTTCCAGAAGATTACCGTGAGATTATTATGAGCTATTGCGCAAGCTTAGATCAAGCATCTTCAATATTAATTGAAAACAAAGTAGCCGAAAACCAAGACGAATTGCATCAAATCTTACTTCGTGGCTCTATCGCATGGGATTTAGGTCGTCTTGTTTATATAGCCAGAGCAAGTTATGTGGCGGGCTATATCGATAAAGATCAAGCATGGCAATCGATTAACTCAGTTTTACCAACAGTAAAACAATATTTTGCCAACTGGAAAGAGTTCGGTCAAAGTTATATACTAGGTCGTGCAGTGAGTCTGCCTGATGATGCCAATTATGGGCTATTTAATATTTACACAAAATGTACCACTTCTGAAGAAAGTCCATGGCTGAAATACCCATTAAATTAATTTAAATGCTTGTGACAGCATAAATTGTCACAAACATTTAAACAAAAACATCCAATCAGTAGGAAAACGCCGGGTTGTACACGTCATGATTAAAATAATCAACTAAAAACTCATAAGGTGTTTTCCTGAAATTACTTTATGTGGTTTAACCGTATTAAAAAAATTAATAATATATAAAAAACAAATTAGTTTGATTTTTAAGTAAAGGTAAACCTTTGGTTTTAACTCCCCCCCAAAATAGCACAACAAAAAAGTAGAAAATTCTCTATGATAAAAGTAAAAGAGGATTTAAACATGAAAAAAATAACTGAACA
>NZ_WTEX01000032.1 GCF_009795845.1 Gilliamella sp. Lep-s35
AACTGGCCGAATATCATGGGTATCCATTAAAAATACGGGTCGATAATGGACCGGAATTTACTGGAAAAACGTTTACTAATTGGGCTAAATTACATGGTATTACTATTGATTATATTGAGCCTGGTAGCCCATATCAAAACGGTTATATTGAACGATTTAACCGAACTTATCGAACCGAGGTGTTAGATTTATATCTTTTTAACAACCTAGAGCAAGCAAGGAGAATGACTGAAGAATGGTTAACCATTTATAATACCGAAAGACCGCATGAGGCACTAAATAATATGACGCCGATTGAATTTAAAACACAAAAACAGGCAGCGTGATTTTCTACGTGAGTTTTGTGCTAAAAATGGGGTATTTACACCTATCGGGCTAGCAGGTAATAACCCGAATTTTTATGCGTATGTGCATGATAGCAATGTTTGGGTGGATCCGTTTGGGTTGGATTTACATCATATTATACCCAATCAGATATTTAAGGAGTTTAGAAAAAATTTCAAAAATGTTAGTGGTTATATACAAAATGTATCTAAAAAAGCAGTGGATGTTAGTAACTTAATTGACTTACCAAAACCATTTCATGGAAATCATCCCGCATATAGTGATTATGTTAGAAAAAAGGTACAACAATTAGTAGATACTGGAAAGTTAGACTTACAAAATATCAAAAAACTACAGGATCATCTGATAGATAAAATAAAAAAAGCTAAAATAAGCGGGAAAAAATTAAATGATTTTTTTAAAGGTGGGTGCAAATAATATAGAGAAAAAAATGAGATATAAAAAATTAGATGTTTCTTATGATCCAGTAATTACTGGAATTAATAACGGTGGAGCACAATTAGAATTAAAAGAAAATAAATCTTTCATCTCTAAAGAGGAAAAAAATAAATTTAACAAATATATTGATGAGAATTTAAATAATAGAGATAGAGTTTTTTTAAAAACTTTCAAATCTATTAATGAGGAACAAATATCTTCAATAAAATATTATCCAACGCGAAAAAAAATAAAAAGAACAGATTTTATAAGCTATTTGCCTTATGAGTTAGGATTAAATTATATAATTTCGGAAAAGGCTTACGATATAATTAAAACGTATAGGATCCCATTATTGTTAAATAAAATTAATATAGATATTGAAGGGTGGGAAAATGATAAATTTTATTTGATAGGTTTCCCGATGATTCCTGATACCGAAATAGATTTAGAGAAATCCATTTTTTATGACACACAAAGAAATGAAAAAGTTAAGTTTAAAAGTTATCAAGATTATAATGAGATAAATTTTAATCTAGTAGCATTGAATCTATTTCTACTTAATAAATATCATTATGATATTATTAATATACAAGGAAAAGGTATGTTTTTTTCAGAAGAACTAATTTATGCATTAAAAGAAAATAATATTATTGGTTTTGAAATTGGAGAAATTATTTTAGAAAATTAGATACATTAGTAAATTGATTCGGCGCCCCAACGACGTTCTAAATTTTGTGTATTTGCTAAGTAAAGTTGACGGTTGATTCTATCTCCAAATTCTGAGGATGTGGAAACGGGGCTTTATTATAATCGGTTCCGTTATTATAATCCTGAAACCGGCTTATATATTAGCCAAGATCCCATAAAACTGGCGGGTAACAACCCGAATTTTTATGCGTATGTGCATGATAGTAATGCTTGGGTGGATCCGTTTGGGTTGATGGAATTATTTAGATCAATGACTAGAGCAGAATATTTTGATATTATTCAGAATGGTTGGAAAGCCGGCGGAGATACTGGAGGTATGGGGGCAAAATGGTTTGCTGAAAGTTTTGACAATGCTGTAGAATGGGGTAAGACTATGGGGCATGGCAGCGATTCAAAATTTTATGTAGTATCTTTTGATGTAGATGATGCAGTAGCAAAAGGTGCATATAAAGTAGATCACCTAGACGGAATAGGTCCCGCGAGAGCTATTGAGGTTGCTGATTTAAATGGAAAGACTGAAGTTAAAAAAGTTAATTCAATTAGAGTAAAATGTAAAAAATGAAATCACTAATTAATTGGGATAAGAATATATTTGATGGAGAAAAAAGACTTTTACCATCAACGAAAGTTTTACATACTCAAATTCATTTACCAGAATTAAAAGAAAGTTGGAGTATTGGTTTTAAATTTAATATTACGCCGAGAGATCAGGGATATAGGACAATAGCAGACGAAGTATTTTTTTTGTCAGAAAAAGCCCCGAAAAAAATATTAAAAGAAGGATTAAAATTTAACTTTATGGATGGTCCTAACATTATTGGAGAATGCATATTGTTTCAAGAAAAACTTGTAGAAATGGAAGATGTAATAGACAGGATTAAATTAGTAGAACAAGAAAAACATGAATTAAAAATGTTTATTACCTCAATAAATAATAGTTCTTTTAGTTATACAACAAATGAACTTGAAGAGTTAATTAAATATAGTTCTGATTACCCATATATTTTTTCTTTTGTATTAAATATTGATAAAAATATAGCCTTAAAATATTTATCAAACAATTATTTAGTAAAACTTAATAATGTTTTAGAATCATCTAATTTGCCTTTATTTTTATTTAATATTGAAAAGTTTTTAGGAAAAGAAGAATTTGATATGTTTATTGAGAAACTTCCTAATGAAATTAAGAAGAATGAAATATTTATAAATTCAATAGAAGAGATTTTATAAAGGGAATAATAGAGTAAATACAATTAAAAACAAACCAACTTTTTAAAGTTATTTTTTAAGAAGATAAGTTTTCCATTCCGTTCCGGCAACCGGGGCAGTATGAGGATGTAGAAACGGGGCTTTATTATAATCGTTTCAGGTATTACGACAGTAATACAGGAACTTATATAAGTCAAGATCCTATAGGATTGGCAGGCGGTATGGCTTTGTATAATTACGTTCATGATGCCAACACTTGGATAGACCCATTTGGATTAACAGGTACATATATGTTTACTGACGGTAAAAGATGGTATATAGGAAAAGGTCCTGTGAATAGAATGTATGCTTCAATGAAACAAAGAGTTGGAGGTAAAGCTAATGTGACTCAAGGAATACACGTTGATTTTGGGGATAACAAAATAGGATTAATGGTAGAAGCAGCAATGATGAGGAAGAAAAATGCAGTAATATCTTTAAATTTTGATAATGCTATTAATTCGCCCGGAGAGAAAATGTTAGTGGACGTATATGAGAATGATAGGGCTTTATATGATGATATTATGAAAAAAGCAGATGACTTTGAAACCAAATTTAATAATCAAAAAGGAATAAAATGTCATTAGACAAAAAAATACGAGAAAATTTAGATGGAAAGTATCTAACAATATATAGTGATTCTTTCAAAGAAGGAATAGAATATGCTTCTGAATTAAAAATTAACCAAGTTCAAATAATTTTGGTATCTGAAAAAGAAGTGGATTTTAAAGAGTTTGAAAAGGTTGGTGATTTTTTAAAAATAATATCCTTTGTAAGCGTAGTAGGTAATATTAAAAATTTAGATTCAATTTATTCATTACAGAGAATTGAAAAACTTTATTTTCAACAAAAGCAAAAATTTAAAATAGATATTTCAAAGTTTCCTAAAATTGAGTATTTGGGTAGCGAATATTGGAAAGGCTTAATAAATATAAATAAAGCACATTCTTTGCAAGGTTTGTTACTTTTAAAATATCCAAATGTAAATCTTAATGAACTATCAGAATTAAAAAAGTTACAAAGACTTCATATTTATAGCTCGAAAATAGAAACGTTAGCAGGAATAGAAAAACTTCCTTTGAAGGATTTATCTCTGGCTCGGAACAACGCTTTAGAAAATATAGGAGCAATAAAAGAACTCAAAAAATTGAAAGAGTTACTCATTGAAAAGTGTAAAAAAATTACTGATTACACTTTAATAGATAGCTTAAAAGAGAAAGTGGATGTAAGAATTATTAAATAACAAAGTCAAAAAATAATAATAAAATGACCCTATCCTAAATTTTGTGTATTTATCCGTTAAAAGTGACGGTTGACCCTGTCACCAAATTCTGAGGATGTAGAAACGGGGCTTTATTATAATCGGTTTCGGTATTATAATCCTGAAACCGGCTTATATATTAGCCAAGATCCCATAAAACTGGCAGGTAATAACCCGAATTTTTATGCGTATGTGCATGATTCGAATACGATGGTTGATGTGTTCGGGCTTAGTGAGTGTGGATCAAATAGTTGGAATAAGTTTCAAAAGCAGCATAAAGGAGTTTTTAAAAATTCGTCAGAAGCATCTAGGGCTTATAATGATTTAAAAGTAAATAAAAGTCCTTGGCCTTATGATTACGCTCCTAAAAAAGAAACATTAAGCCCTGGAGAAAAAATAAGAATGGCTATGAGTGAAGGGCAGCCTTCAAATAGACCAGGAGGTTGGGCAACTACTGATGAGATTCCCGATGTAAATATGGTTAGAGAGAAACTTGCAGTTACTAAAGAGTTTAAAGAAAATATAGCATATGTTCAAGAGTATGAAGTAATAAAAGAACTTCCTGTAAAAACAGGCACTGTTGGTCCTCAAATCGATGGATTAGATGGTACTTATTATCATGGAGGAGGAAATCAAATCCAATTAGATGTGCCACCAGCTGAAAGAATGGATTATCTTAAACCCATTTCAGATTATAAAATAGAATAGATGACATGATTAGTAATTTTAAAATTGATACCTCTGAAAAAAATGTTTCTTGGTATAATAATGGTTTAATAGTATGCAAAAGTTTTGAGAAAAAAATTTTTCAGGCTGTAGAAATTAGATTTTTATCCCAAATATTAATTATAGCAGACTATAGAGAAAAGGGAAAAAATAATATGTTTATATATGATAGAAAAGGTGACTGTATTTCAAATCCGAGTATGCCATCACCTGAGTTTTATGGTATTTACTCTATTTGGTATTTAGAAGGTAATATATTACAGAATGTTGTATTATTAAGTAATGATAATTCAAATTATGAAAAAAAATGTATTTTTAATCTTGAAAATCATAATTTCTCAGAATTTTCATTAACAAAATAAAACCCAAGCCAACTTATAAAAGTTGGCTTTTTTATTTAAGCGTTGAGTTTATCTAAGAGTTACAGTTCGAAACGAAAAAAATGAAATCTACCAATTCATTAGAAATCCCAGGGGCGATATCAACCGGGAAATTGCTTTTGACCGCACGGCTACCGATTATATACGAGACCGAGCGGGAAAAATCATTAAAAGTAACAAAAGTGGAGGAACTTGGACTTTATACGAATACGATCTTAAAGGAAACATCATTCGGCAAGAATATTCGGATGGAACTTGGGAAACGTTCGAATACAATAAAAACGGACAACTTGTTGAAGCCCGCAATCAAGATAATTGTGTAAAACTGCTAAGAGACTGCGTCGGACGTGTTATTGAAGAAATACAAAGCAGCGGTTTACCGGGAGATAAGGGACAGCGGGTTAGCAGCTCCTACGATGATAAAGGCCATCGAACGCAGCTGAAAAGTTCACCGGGGGCATACATACGCAATACTTTTGATGATCAAGGAAATTTGCTTACTCTTACTGCCGATATAGAAGCGGAAGAAACCGGCGCCCAATGGAAAGCTCAAATAACTCGTAACGGGCTCGGGCAAGAAATAGAAAAACAGCTCAACGGGCGCATCAAACTTACCACCGCCTACGACAAACAGGGACGGATTATTTCTCATCAAGTGTATCAAGGCCGTAAAGAAACTTATAATCGACAATATAACTGGAGCCCGGGACATCAACTTAAAAACATCCTCAACGGATTAACCAAGGGTAAAACTGAATTTACTTATGATTCCTTCGGAAGTTTAGCCGCTGCTTGTTACCAAGATGGAAGCTACGATTACAAACTTCCCGACGAAGTGGGAAACCTCTATTCTGATCCCCATCAATCCGACACCGTATACGGCGCGTCGGGTAAAATTTTAAAGGATAAAAAATGGAATTACATTTACGACCCATCGGGAAATCTTATTTTAAAAACCTCTCGTAAAGTGCCCCTCCCTCCTGCGTTGGCCCACACCCGGTTAAAAAATTCTCCTTTTGCTCTTGACTCGCCCACCACTCCCAAAGGTTTCTGGATAGAAGATTTAGATGACAATGATTTTGACCGCAAGGCCGAAATACGGCGATATTCTAAGTCTGAACTTAAACAATACGACCAAATACGAAAAAACAGAACGCTGGAAAATGCTGAACCGCCACAATGGCAGCGGGGTGATTGGGAATATCAATGGCAAGGAAACGGCATGCTCAAAGCGGTGCGCAACCCACAAGGGGAATGGATTCGCTTTGAATACGACGCTTTAGGAAGAAGAACAGCAAAAATTGTCCACACCAAGATTTATCGCTATCTTTGGGATGGCAATGTTTTATTGCATGAATGGCATTATCAGCATGCACGGCGTCCTAAGGCCATTACTGACGAGCTGGGAATGCTTATGTTGGACCGACCCGAACCGGTCGAAAACCTGACCACTTGGGTTTATGAGGAAGGAAGTTTAGTACCCACCGCTAAGCTATGCGAAGGCAAATCCTACTCGATTGTATCGGACTATTTGGGCCGACCGGCTCAGGCCTATGATGATAAAGGAGAACTGGTTTGGCAGGTGGAGTTTGACATCTATGGCAGAATACGGGAAGATACCTTTAACAATCAGCCGTTTATTCCATTCAGGCAACTGGGGCAGTATGAGGATGTAGAAACAGGGCTTTATTATAATCGTTTCAGGTATTACGACAGTAATACAGGAACTTATATAAGCCAAGACCCCATAAAACTGGCAGGTAATAACCCGAATTTTTATGCGTATGTGCATGATAGCAATGTTTGGGTGGATCCGTTTGGGTTGATGGCTAAAGGAGGGGAAGATACCTCTTATTATCGATGGTTATCAGAAGCAGATGCTGCAAATATTAAAGCAGGAACAGGAATTCAACCTAGAGGAACGGGCACTGGTTCTGGTAAAATATTAGAACATGTTCAAGGTAAAACTGATACTGGATATATTTCTATGAGTAAGGGTAAACTTGATGCAACTTATGATGGTGGTTTTGGGGCTGTGAGAATAAATCCTGATAAAGTTCCTAGTGTAGTTCAGCATGAAAACGTTATTCAAGCTGTTAAAAAAGATCCATTAGCATTAAGAAATGCTACTAGAGCAAATGAGGTTTTATCTAAAGGGGCTATTCTTCAAGACGCTATAGAAGTATTAGATGATTCTGAAATAGCTAAAATAACAAAATGTAAATAATTGTATGTCTCATATTAGGTTTTTCTATTCGACAAAAGGATTATTAAACTCATTAAAAAGTGAGTTTTATGAGGGGTCCAGTAAAGATTTATATGAAAAAAAGAATATTTTGCAATTAAGCTTTTGTTTAGATCATCCATTAGAATCATTAAAAGATAAATCTTTAGATTATTTTATTCAATCCTGTCACAAATATGAAAAAGCAAAAGAATTTTCATCTTTAGATTACTTTGATTTATTAGATGCTTTATTTTTTCTTGTGGCTTCTAATTATAATTTTAAAACTGAAAATAAAATATTATTTGCCTCTTTAAATTTATTAATTAATAAAATTAAAATCGATGATGATGATGAATTAAAAAACTATTCAAAAGTATACTTATTAATTTTGGCAGATTATTTATTAAATAATAATTTTAATAAAAATATCATATTGGGTAATAAAAACATATTAGAAAATCTTTTTGATCAATTTAAAGGAATAATAGATGCTGATTATCAAATGTTATATGATATTGTTACTATGGATTTAGTCAATATTAATAGAATGAAATCATTATATTTGAATGATAATCAAAAACCTAAGACTATTGGTTATCAGGATTTTAGCAATATGTATGCAACTATAGGAAAAATCAGATTTTGGAAAATGCTAGGTTTAGATATAAATGATGATATTATTAATCAAAAATTTGTAGATGAATTCAATAAAAGTTTTAGTTTTTTTTATTTTTAAGGAAAATATTTATTTTGTGTATTAAATTAAGAAATTTAATTATGAGTAACTCAAAATAAACCAATAAAAACCTTGCAGATACATCCAACGTAAATATTTACCATTATTCATACTATTATTATTACTTATTACAGCATGTAACAAACACAAAAACGAACAAGCAATCCCCTTTTCCCACCACGTGGGGAATAGCTTGCTTATAAGCGATAAAGACGCATTGACTAAATTGAGTAATATTGATACAGGAAAAAATAGTAAAATAGAAAATTGTTATTTGAAATAATATAAATCAAGAGCTAGGTTATAATACAATAGATCCTAGTATTACGACAGTAATACAGGAACTTATATAAGTCAAGACCCTATCGGGTTAGCAGGTAACAACCCGAATTTTTATGCGTATGTGCATGATTCGAATACGATGGTTGATGTGTTCGGGCTTAGTGAGTGTGGATTTAAAGATGTCAATAAAAAGATACAAAATATTTTAAAAGATTTTGAAGATAAAATTAAGAAATTAGATCCTAATGCTCAAATAGGTTTTAGAGGTTCTGCTGCAACGGGTGTAAAAGGTCCTCATAAAGGAAATGTACCTTTTGATCCCCAAAATTTTGATATTGATGTTTTTGTTGTTAGCGATAAATTATATGATTCAGATGTGTTTTCTAAAAATGATTGGTGGAGAGGAATGAGAAAAACTGGAGCAGGCGATATTGTTAACAAAATGGAACAAGCGTTTATTGATAGTTTTTCTGGATATAGATTTGATCCTAAAAAACCTATGGATATAAGGATATTTAAATCAGGGAAAATAGGAAGTTTAATAGATGAAGGTGCAAATATTTTATAAGTATAATATTAAAGTAATCAATAAAAATGAAATATTTTAAAGGTGAAGTGATTTTTAAATATTCTGAAAAGGATATTATTAAAGTAGGTAATATATTATCTAAGTTAATTTTTGATAAAGAAGGAATGTTTTACGGGTTAGCTAATTACTTACGTGATGAAGTTCCTTTTATCTATACAGATAATATATTAGGTTTTTATTTTGGAATTATGCAAAATCCAGAGGAGTTAGATTTGTTTAGTTTAGAGATAAACGATGTACTTTATAAGGGTAATGCTCAGTATATAATAGATATGACGGATAGATTAAAATTTGTTATAAAACAATCTCCAGAATTTGAAATAATAGAGGATTAGAGAAAATAACTTGTAAGAAATAATCGTTTCCGATATTACGACAGTAATACAGGAACTTATATAAGTCAAGACCCTATCGGGCTAGCAGGTATTAACCCGAATTTTTATGCGTATACGTTTGACTCTAATTCGGAAGTTGACCCGTTTGGGTTGATGGCTCAAGCAGGATCTGGTAAACCTTTTCAAGTAGGAATACATGAAGATTTAATTAAAATTAATCAAGGAACGGGATTGGATTCGCATCATGTAGGACAAAAAGCAATAATGAAAAAATTTATTCCTGGATATGATCCAATGAAAGCGCCTGCTATTCTTGTCCCTTCAATAGGGCATACAGAGAAAGGGGTTGTTGGAATAGTATCTAGAAATATTAAAGGAATTAATTCAGCAAGAGATTTATTAGCTAGAGACATTAGGGAACTTAAAAGAGTATATCCAGATATTCCAAATTCAAAGCTAAAAGAACTTATAGAGCTTAACAAGAAAATGTATCCTGAAGCGTTTAAAAAACCTGAAATAAAATGTAAATAAATATGAATGATATAAAATTTGTAGATAATATTATTAATGAAGTTATAAAAGGTAAATCTTCATATTATATAGATACCCTTAAATCTCTTAATAATAAAGAAATTAAAGACACTGACTGGTTAAAAATTAAAAAGTTATATGATAGTTTAAATAACTCTCAAAAAGAAGAGCTTAAATCTCTTATTAACTTGATAACAGTTAATACTGTTAGTAGTATTTTTTCAAAATTAGATAATATTTCATCTTTTGCTAACCAAGAAGGTTTATTTGAATTACGTTCTAATGGTAAAATTATAAATGGTGATTTACTAGACCTTTTTTGGGAGAGGTTAGAGGAAAAATAAAATAAACCAGTTAACCATTAAGATTGGTTTTGAATATAAGATAAAGAACAAGAAGGACTTTATTATAATCGGTTTCGATATTATAACCCTGAAACCGGCTTATATATTAGCCAAGATCCCATAAAACTGGCGGGGAACAACCCGAATTTTTATGCGTATGTGCATGATAGTAATGCTTGGGTGGATCCGTTTGGGTTGATGGCTGATAAAAAAACTTCTTATAATGGTGTCAGTCGTAGAGATGCTTTTAGACAAGCCAAAAGAGATGCAAGAATCCCCATGAGTCAACAACCTAGTAATATTTATAAAAGGCCTTTAAAGGATGGTTCAGGAGGGTATGTAAGAAACTCTAATGGTTCCATTGTAGAAACAAGAAATTATGAATTTAAAGGTAAAAATAATGAAATTATTACGATCCAAGAACATAGTTTAGGACATACAAAAGCAACTCCAGGGCATGGGGCTGAACCTCATTTCAATGTAAGAGATGCTAACTTAAATACGGGACATGTTGAGGGTACTCATGGACATTATAATTTTCCTAAAAAATGTAAATAATATAGAATCATGAATATAATAGATATTATTATTAATAATCACTTCTTGAAACAACTTTATCCTCATGGAATTCATAATGTTTCAATTGTATATTTTTCTACCGATCTAGATAATTATACTTTAAAAATCAGAACTAATGTAAGACCAGCAATAGAAGTTGAAAAATGGGGAGTTTGGCAGAAGGATTATGATGTTGTTGAAATAGAACTAGGTAGTAATCTTATAAAAAAAGTAGAATGCTTAAATTGGCTTAATAATAAAAAAGAAATTTGTAATGTGGATATCCAAATTAAGGAAAAAGATTTTCAATTAATTAAATTTGATAGTAAAGATAAAGATTGGTATTTATATATTGAAATATTAAATAGTTTGCTATTTCAACGTTGCAAGGTCTATATAAAAGAAGAGGAAGATTATAATCCTCTTTAAACTTTATTTACTATTGTATAACTTTTAGGTCTAATAAAAAATACATACAAGATCTAGAGATGGAGTGGGTATAGTATCCAGAAATACTAAAGGAATTAATTCAGCTAGAGATTTATTAGCTAGAGATATCAAAGAATTAAGAAAAGTATATCCAGATATACCTAGTGAAAAATTAAAAGAACTTATAGAACTTAACAAGAAAATGTATCCCGAAGCATTTAAAAAAACAAAATGTAAATAATTATGAATGATCAAGAATTTATTGAAAATTTAAAAAAAGAAATATTAAATGAGGCCTATAATTACTATTTTGATTCTTTAAAAAAGAGTTTAAATGGAACAGATAAATCTTGGCTAGATAGTAAAGAATTATATAATAGTTTAGATGATAAACAAAAGGAAAGGTTAAAATCTTTTATTCGTTTAGTGATGATTGATACAATTTCCAGTATACTAGGAAAATTGGATAATATATCTTCATTTTCTAATCAAAAGGGATTATTTGAGTTACGTTTAAATGATAAAGTAATAAGCGGTGATTTACAAGATATATTTTTAGAACAAATGGAGAATGAAAATTGATGAGATAAATTCGGCAATTTATATTCCATATCGTTCCGGCAACTAGGGCAATATGAGGATGTAGAAACAGGGCTTTATTATAATCGTTTCAGGTATTATAATCCTGAAACCGGCTTGTATATTAGCCAAGATCCGATAAAACTAGCAGGTAACAACCCGAATTTTTATGCGTATACGTTTGATTCCAATTCGGAAGTTGACCCGTTTGGGTTAGACATAATTGAAGAAGCATGGAAAGTAGTTACTCAAAATATAAATAATTCTAAAACAACTACAGTTTTAGGACATTTCCCTAATAAGAATAAGGGAGAAATTTTTGAATCATATATTGAAAAAGCAATAAGAAAAAAAGCTAATTATTTTAATATAGGTGATATGTGGAATGAGGTTTCAAAAGTAACAGACCCTTGGGTTTTAAACGAGCGATTTTTAGATGTTATTACAGAGAGAGGAGATAAAATACTATTAAATGTTCCTAAAAATAAAATAAGACCAGATTCTTATTTAGAAAAAGAAATTAAATATTTAGAAGAAAATGGGTATAAATGGATAAATCAATGGGCTTTAGTGAAAAAATGCAAATGATAGTTTAAATATAAACAATGAATAGTCTACTAGAAAAAATACATGCAGAGTATAAGGTATTATATGAAAATGGATTTAAAGATGCAGCATTTGAGAATAATGGTTCTTTGTTCTCATCAGTGAACTGCATAAATCAAAAAACAGGTTTTATTTTTAATTTTACAGTTGAAAAAGGAATGTTATCTATTTCTTTATCTACAGAGGATATTTTGACTGATAAAAGTATTAATAAATATGATAAATATTTTGATGTATTCTACTTAGTAAAATTATTAAATCCATCTATTAATTTTAATGAGATAACTCCCTCAATTTACTCTAGTTTCATACATGATAATTTTAATAAATTGCTTTTATTATTTGATAAGAAAAATATATGTAAAACAATAAAAGAGGTTAATGAAATATCAAAAAAATATAATAAATTAAGATGGAAATAGAAAAGGGATAATAACAGCATTTTAAAGGATAGAATAATTGAAGTTATTGATTAAAAAATATAAAAAATTGCTGCTTTTGCTTTTATAAATAGGATAATATTGTTCAGGTAATTAGGACAGTATGAAGACCAAGAACTAGGCGGGCTTTATTATAATCGTTTCAGGTATTACGACAGTAATACAGGAACTTATATAAGCCAAGACCCTATCGGGTTAGCAGGTAACAACCCGAATTTTTATGCGTATGTGCATGATTCGAATACGATGGTTGATGTGTTCGGGTTGATGTTAATGTTACCATCTCCAACGAATTCAAACCCTTGGATGCCTGGAACAAAAATTGAATCTATCATTGTTCCTAAGGGTGGTATGATAGTAAATATGGCTATGGCTCCTGGACAGATAAAACCAGGGGGATGGGGAACATTAGACCATATAAAAGATGTAAGTTATGTGAGAAATCAACTAGCTGTTACCCCTGAATTTAAACCAGAGGTTTCTCATGTTCAAAAATTTTTAATCCCAGAAGGGACTAGAGTTCAGATAGGTACAGTTGGTCCACAAACTTATAATAAAGTAACTTATGAAGGAGGAGGAAATCAAGTGCAAATACTTAATTATGAAGATCGAGCTAAATTAATACCTATTGGAGAACCTAAAAAAATAACTTGTCCATAAAAAATAATGAAAATAACAAAATTTAAATTAATAGATTCTCTAGGGAGCTATGATAAATCAAAAAATATAGATAGATTAAGTATATATGATCTTTTATCTGAAGGTGTTTCTTGGACTTATAATGGAAAAAATTATCAATTGGTAAATGAAAAAAAAATTATAGCTATATTATTAAAAGGCGAAGAAGAAATAGGAATTGTAGAAGCACCTTTTAACTTTAAGGAAAATAAAGCATATATCATCAATGGTGATAAAAGTATAAAATGGAATATTTTAAAATTAATAAAAAATAAATATGAAAATTTATTTATAAATAATAATATTGCTGTATCTGACTTATACTATATTACAAATACTCTTTATTTTTCAATCATTATTAATAATGAAGACTATAGGTTCTCATTTGATCCTATGAATGGAGATATTGGTAATTTAATAGTATCTCGTTAATAAAAATAAACAACACCAACCATTCAGGTTGGTTTTTTATTATGAAGATAAGTTCCGGCAATTAGGGCAGTATGAAGACCAAGAACTAGATGGACTTTATTATAATCGTTTCAGGTATTACGACAGTAATACAGGAACTTATATTAGCCAAGATCCGATAAGGTTAGCAGGTAATAACCCGAATTTTTATGCGTATACGTTTGATTCCAATTCGGAAGTTGATGTATTTGGACTACATTTAAATTCAAATAGTGCAGTGGGGAATTTTGGCATATACGAAATAAAAATCGATGGAGAATTATATAAAATTGGTAAAGCTGATTTAGCCCGTATTACACAAAGTAGTGGAAATCCTACTCGACTACATCAACAGTTGAGAAAATTACAAGAAATTCATCCTGATAAAGTTATTTCAGGAGAAGTAGTGCAAAAAGGATTAAAAACAACGTTAGAAGCAAAGTCAATAGAAACTGCAAGACTGCAAGCGCATTTCGACACAACTGGTGAGGTGCCTGAAGGTAATAAGAAAAGTTTTAAACCTAAAACAGATTGTAAATAATATGAAATTTAGAATTGGTGCAATATTTTCTCAAGTGGGCATATCTTTTAAAGTTTCCCATAAAGTTATTAAATTGATATGGAGTGATTTAGAAGAAAGAGTACCCTTATCAGAAGAATATGAAAAAAAATTTAGAGATTATACTTTAGTGTTTTTATATTCAGCAAGAGAACAAAATGATTTTTTGGTAAAGGGGCCAACTATATCTAAGCGATATAAAGTAATAGAGTATGTAATTTATATGCCATTCAAAGAAATTCAATCAGATGAGGAAATTTATAATGTATTTCTCATGTGTATGGAAAAAGGGGTAAGAGAAGTTTTTAGAAAATACAATATTAATCAAAATGAGCTTAAAGATATTTTTTATAATGTTCGAAAGAAAGTGATAGGTAATATTGAATATTCAAATTTATAAAACATAAAAATAGTTTCGGTTGGAAAAGTAAAATCAATAAATAAAATCATATTTTATAAAAATCTTACAGATATATGTATCTAAGAAGGAAGTTTAGTCCCCACCGCAAAGCTATGCGAAGGCAAGTCCTACTCGATTGTATCGGACTATTTGGGCCGACCCGCTTAGGCCTATGATGACAAAGGGGAACTGGTTTGGCAGGTGGAATTTGACATCTATGGCAGAATACGGGAAGATACTTTTAACAATCAGCCGTTTATTCCGTTCAGGCAACTGGGGCAGTATGAAGATGTAGAAACGGGGCTTTATTATAATCGGTTTAGGTATTATAATCCTGAAACCGGCTTATATATTAGCCAAGATCCCATAAAACTGGCAGGGAACAACCCGAATTTTTATGCGTATGTGCATGATAGTAATGCTTGGGTGGATCCGTTTGGATTATGGACTTATTATCAACTAAAAGATTCTAATGGTAACGTAGTATATCATGGTATCACAGACCGGACTATAGAAGCGCGTTTGAGAGAACATATTAGTGATGGAAAGTTGTTTAATCAAGTTAGTTATGTAGATAATTTAACAACAAGAGTTGATGCTAGAAATCTGGAAGGTTCTGCACTTTTCCATGATAGAAATAAAAATTTATTAAATTCTCCAAGGCCTGTTTCAGAAGGATATTACCATAGTTATAATCCTGATAATCTAGCAGAAGGAAGGACTTTTTTAAGTCAGGCTGATATTGATCAGAAAATGAAAACAGGAAAGACTGTAGATGTAGGTAGTAAAGGTAAAATTAAATGTCATTGAAAAAGATGAATGATAAAACAAGACAAAAGTTTGATATAAATTTTAAAAAAATAGAATATTTAATTGAGCATATTAGTGAATTAAAACAAAATGAAGTTTTAGAACTTTCAAAGCTTATTAATTTAGAATCTGTTAGCGAGTTCACTTCATATAGAAAGGAGCATTATGCTACCTCTATTTTTTTACATAAGATAATAAATATATCTAAAGAGTATAAAAACAATGCTATGATTCTTAGAAATATTATATCGGCAGTTGGTTTTATATGTACAAGGTATTCTTTTTATGATGATTTAGGATTTAATTTTATTGTATATAATATTAAAAATGAGAATAATATCGTAAGAATGGCTATAGTTAAAAATATATATAAATTTCCTCAATTTAAAGAATGGGATTATAAATGGAATTATTTATTATCTGTTCCTCAAATATCACCTAAAAATGAATCTATAGAATATTTTTATAGAGCTATCAGTTTATGTATTGATATAGTTCCTGAAAATATGAAAGAACAAATAATAAAAATATTTTATGGTTATTTAGAAAAAAATAATATTAACGATTATCAAAAAAAAGATTATTTATCATTGATAAAATCCATTAGTGAATAGAATTTGAATCAAAAATAAGCCTATATTTTATAAAAAAAACAAACAATCCCCCTTTCCCCACCACGTGGGGAATAGCTTGCTTATAAGCGATAAAGACGCATTGACTAAATTGAGTAATATTGATACAGGAAAAATAGTAAAATAGAAAATTGTTATTTGAAATAATATAAATCAAGAGCTAGGTTATAATACAATAGATCCTAGTATTACGATAGTAATACAGGAACTTATATAAGCCAAGATCCTATCGGGCTAGCAGGTAATAACCCGAATTTTTATGCGTATGTGCATGATTCCAATTCAGAAGTTGACCCGTTTGGTCTTAGTAAAAGAGAATGTGGGATGGATAAGATGCCCGATCCTTATAAAGGAGTGAAAGAGGCGTCTAAGATGATGAAAGAGTTAGGACTACCTAGAAATATAAGAAAACAGGTTTTACAATCATTTGAAAGTGAAAATATAATCATCAGAAAAGCTACAGCTAATGAATTTGGTTTAAGGTATCATGATAATGGAAAAAACGCGTGGCCAAAGGGTAGATACTTATTTGAAACTTTTCCTGCTACTAGAAGTGAATTAGCAATAAAAATGGATTGGAACGAAATGACTGATATTAGTCAATTTAAAATTAAACAAGGTACTACTATTTTTGAAGGTAGGGCTTCTTCGCAAGGTTTAGGTTTACCTGGTGGGAAAGTTCAAAAATACATTTTAGATTCGCCAGATACTGCATTGCTTGATATTAATTAAGATTTAAAGAATGAAAAATTTATTATTAAAAATAGAAAATATAAAAGAAAGTATTTTAGATAATGATATTAAAATAAGTGAAAATCAGAAATGTGTTATTAATAAATATTTAGATAATGTAAAAAATAATATTTTATCAGATCAATATATTGATTTACCTGCAGGCGATAAAATACAGTATTTTATTATTGATTCTTGGGATTATACTAATAGTTTAACAAATGAATTATTGTATATTATTCAATATTATAAAAAGCTTATAAAAAAACATGAAAAACCCAAATAAAAAATTTATAAATCACTTGGGTTTATGAGGAAGGAAGTTTAGTCCCCACCGCAAAGCTATGCGAAGGCAAGTCCTACTCGATTGTATCGGACTATTTG
>NZ_WTEX01000033.1 GCF_009795845.1 Gilliamella sp. Lep-s35
AAGCATAGTAGAGAGATTAATAATAAGTATTTCATAATTTATATATTTTAATTTTCATCGGGGATTACTTCCCAGTATTGAACATTTTTATCGGGATTATTGAAGTAGTATTTTACCGGATTTCTATCAATTAAGTATGATTTTTTTAGTTTTTTACTTAAACACGGTGCACTCCTGAAACTTTTTAACAAGAATTGAGCTGTTTTTTTATTTAGGTAAAATGTATGACATTATCGTGTCAATCAAAAATTTACCAATATCTAGCCCATAAATCAATGGAAAACCGAAAGCGTGATGCGCATGTTAACAAGTGGTTGCTAAATTAGTAATTAGTAACCATTTATGAATAAAAAATAGAGAAAAAAATCTTAATTGTATTATTAATTTTTATAATACCGTTAAAATCTATAAAGCGATTTCAAAAAAACACCTTATAAGTTTTTAGCGAATTAATTTAATTATGAAGTGTCAACAACTCGGTGTTTTCCTACATGTAACCTTATATTGTAATCAATTTTTATAATATAAAGTTTACAACTGTCAAGTGAATTGATACGATGCAATTCATTTATCATTGTTTATATCAATTAATTATGGTTTACCTCATTTTTGTAACGATTATTTGGTCGTTTTCGTTTAGTTTTATTGGTGTTTATATCAGTGGACAGGTTGATACTTGGTTTGCTGTGGTTATGCGAGTTTTGTTAGCATTTATTACCTTTTTACCTTTTTTACGTTTTAGAAATATTAAGCTTAAAACCATGTTTCTTTTAATGGGGGTTGGAGCTTGTCAATTAGGAATTATGTACTTTTTTTATTATAATTCCTTCCAATATATTTCAGTACCTGAAGTGTTGCTATTTACTATTTTTACACCAATTTATGTCACGATTATTTATGATTTATTGCAAGGTCATCCATTAAGATTGAGTTACCTTTTTACGGCAATAATAGCAGTTATTGGTGCCGCTATTATTCGTTATGATCATATTAGTGCCAACTTTATTATTGGTTTTTTATTAATTCAAGGGGCCAATATTGTTTTTGCCTTAGGGCAAGTAGGATATAAAAGGATTATGGAGGTTTATCCAATGCCTCAACATCAGGCTTTTGCTTGGGTTTACTTTGGGGCGGTAATTGTGGCAACAGTAGGTTGGTTACTTTTTGGCGATGCATCAAAATTACCAACAACTAATTTGCAATGGGGAATTATTATTTGGCTTGGAATAGTGGCTTCTGGTGTGTGTTACTTTTTATGGAATTTTGGCGCGACAAAAGTCGATTCGGGGACTTTGGCTATTATGAATAATGTGGTTATCCCAACAGGGATTTTAGTGAATGTGGTTATTTGGCATCAATCATTAGACTGGTTACGCTTTATATTAGGTAGTGTAGTTATTGTATTGGCACTATTGCTACACTACAAAATTAAAAATTGATCATTGAGTTAAGCACAATAAGCAGTTAAGGTAAATGTGTCATAATCGATAAAATTAGCGGCGTTGTAATAGAAGACAGCGTCGTTGATATTAGTAAGCTTGAAGCAATAGGTCCTTGTAACACTTCAAACTGTCTTGCCATCATATAACAATTTATTGCAATTGAAACCGAACTAAGTAATACCACAACCTGTAATTCCAAAGTTGGTAAACCTAATAGTTTACCCATAATGTAAGTAACAATTGGCAATGCAGCTAATTTTAAAATACAGATAGAAGTCGTAATAAGTAATTTGTCGCGAATTTTATATTCAGCCAGTCCCATACCTAGCACAATTAATGAGAGTGGTGCAGTCATATCGCTGACCATTTTTGTTGACTGATTGATAAATTTGGGCATAGGTAATCCAATATAATTTACGACAATCCCAGTGAAAATACCTATAATAATAGGATTTTTTGATACGTTTTTTAATGCTTTGATAAAGCTCCGTCCAGAAAATTTACCCATTTGAACAAATTCAATTGATACGGTAGCAAGTGTCCATAAAATCAGAGCGTTAAATATAACAATAATGGCTACAATGGGGATTGCTTTCTCGCCAAGTAGCATTTTGATGATGGGAATGCCAACAAATACAGTATTAGTATAGATACCACCCATAGCCAAAAGTGTACTTTCTGAACCTGTTAATTTAAATAATTTTGATGCAATCAAACAACCAAACGCAAAGACGATAAATGATCCACCAAAAAAGACAAATAACACTTTTATATTGATTTGCGACTGTTCAGAAAAATGACTCATAATCTGAAACAGCATTATGGGGAATGCAATATAAAAAGTAAATTTAGTTAAGCTATCGGTCACTGTTTTTTGCCAACGACCAATTTTAACAGCTAAATATCCTAATAAAATTAAGATAAATAAAGGCAAAGTAGATAAAAACTGTGCCCATAATGTAGTAAGAAATTCCATCATTATTATTTTATTGATGATTGCGTATAAAGTACCATTCTAAGTCAGTTGATCGTTTCGAATCAAATTGATAGCCTTCTAGATTAAAACTTTTAATATCGTCACTCTTTTCAATGCAATTTTTTATAATGTATCGGCTCATTAGTCCGCGTGCTTTTTTTGCATAAAAACTGATAACTTTATAGGTATCTTTGCTTTGATCTAAAAAAATAGGCTGAATTATAGTTGCATTTAATTGTTTTGGTTTGATCGCTTTGAAATATTCGTTTGAGGCTAAATTGATTAATGTGCGATGTGATGTTTTGGCTAGTTCACTATTAAGGTGTTCTGTTAATTTATCGCCCCAAAATTGATAAAGATTAGTGTTACTACCATTTTTTAAGCGGATCCCCATTTCTAACCGATAAGGTTGAATTAGGTCAAGTGGTCTTAAAATACCGTAAAGACCTGATAATATTCTTAAATGGGATTGTGCAAACTTTAGATTTTTATCAGTAAAATCTTCAACATGTAATCCTTCATAAACATCACCTTTAAAAGCAAGTATTGCTTGCCTTGCGTTTTCAAGATTAAAATCACAATGCCAGTTTTGAAAACGTTCATAGTTAAGTTCGGCCAATTTTGGGCTAATTGACATTAATGCAGCGAGCTCTTTAGCACTTAGCTTTTTACAGTCTTCAATTAAATTTTCAGACTGGTGTATAAATTGAGGCAAAGTGTTTTGTTTAGTAATTAACGGGCTTTGGTAATCAAGTGTTTTAGCTGGTGATATCACGGTAAGCATAAAAAATAACCTATTGTAATTTTCTTCAATTAGGTTTATTTTACACTTAATTTCATCATAAAGGGGTAATAAAATGAACTCAACCAAAAAAGATATACATGATATCCGTGCTTGGGCAACTGTTCGTGATACATCAATAGAAATTGCCGAAGCGATTTTTGAACTTGCTAATCATAATGAAGTACTTGCCGAACAAATTTGGTCAGAAGGCAGTGATGAAGTCTTAAAACGTGCTTTTGCTAAAACAAATGCCGATAAACTGTTTTGGGGTGAACAAACCATCGAACGTAAAAATATTTAGGTTGTTATGAATTTAACTTTTTTAGGAACAAGCGCTGGGTCTCCAACTGCGCAGCGCAATGTCAGCAGTATGCTGTTAGATCTTAGGCAAGAGCAACATGGATTATGGCTTTTTGATTGTGGTGAATCAACTCAAATGCAAATGCAAAAAGCCAAATTCAGCCTTGCCAAACTCGAAGTCATTTTTTTAACGCATTTGCATGGCGATCATTTGTTTGGTTTACCTGGTGTATTAACTACGCGTTCTTTGATGCAAAATCAATCTCCATTAACTTTAATTGCACCGAAAGGGGTTAAGCAATTTATCGAAACCGTGATCGAAATTAGCTACTCTTGGTTAACTTATCCTCTTAATATTATTGAGCTTGAACAAGACAGCACTGTTTTTGAAGATGAACGGTTCCGAGTGGAAGCTAAATTATTAAAACACCGCGTGCCGTGTTTTGGTTATCGCATTATTGAAAAAGATCTGCCAGTTCAGCTTGATATCGATAAATTAAAACAAAATAACATTCAGGTTGGTTCTTATTATAATGATCTAAAAAAGGGTAAAACAGTAACTTTAGATGATGGGCGTATTATTCGAGGTGTTGATTATCAAAGTAAAATAAAAAAGGGCAAAAAGCTTGCTATTTTAGGTGATACCATACCTTGCCAAGCGTCAATTACGCTTGCTAACGATGTGGATTTGCTTGTTCATGAAGCAACACAAGAAAATGCACTAGAAGACAAAGCAATCGAACGTGGGCATTCGACAACCATTCATGCAGCAACTATTGCTAAACAAGCCAATGCCAAGCGACTTATTATGACACATATTAGTCCTAGATATAGTTTAGATGATAATAATAAATTGGTTAATGAGGCAAGAAGCGTTTTTGCTAATACTGAAATTGCTACCGATTTTTCAACATTCACTATTTAATCTATTTTGCCTTTTCGCCGACATTGTCGGCGTTTGCATAATTTACTCTCTAAAGGCAAAAATCCTTAATCAATTGTTCTATTGTCTTTTTAGTTGGTTTTAAAAAGTCCATTGAAATAAACTCATCGGGCTGGTGTGCTTGCTCAATTGAACCAGGGCCTAATACAATCGTTGGTGAAATTTGGTTTAGGTAGGGAGCTTCGGTGCTATAATTAACTGTTTGTGCACTATGGCCGACTAACGTTTCAATATGTTGTAATACGGGGTGATCTTTTTTACATTCATAACCAGGAATTGGGGCTACTTCATATTCAATAGCAATTCGATTTGGGTATTTATCCATAACGGGTTGTAGCGCTTCACAAAGTGTATGATACAGTGAATCAACATCGTTATTAGGTAAGACACGAATATCAATCACCAGTTCACAACAACCGCAAATACGATTAGCTGCGTCGCCGCCGTGAATAACGCCTAAATTTAGGGTAGGGTAAGGAACACTAAACCCATCATTATGATATTGTTCTTTGAATTTTTGTTTGAGTACCAATAGACGCTCAATGACTAAATTCATCACTTCGATAGCGTTAATGCCTTTATCGGGATCGCTCGAATGTCCTGATTTACCAATTACTTTAATGGAATTAGAGATAAATCCTTTATGTGCTCTGATGGGGATTAACGATGTTGGTTCGCCAATAATAGTACAGTCAGGTTGTAATTTGGTATTTTGGGCAAAAAATGCGGCACCTGCCATGGATGTTTCTTCATCAGCAGTTGCAAGAACATAAATCGGTTTACTCAATGTTTTAAGATCAATATCACGCAGAGCATCTAAAATAAAGGCAAAAAAACCTTTCATGTCGGCAGTACCAAGCCCGTATAGTTTGTTATTTTCTTCGGTTAGTTTAAAGGGATCTTTAGTCCATTGCCCTTCGTCAAATGGAACGGTGTCACTGTGTCCACTTAGCAATAAACCGCCTTGTGTTGTATTTTCGCTATTGGAATAAGTGGCTAGCATGTTGAATTTGTGGCGAGTATTAGGAACAGGTTGAATATCAACCGTAAAACCTAAATCTTCAAACCAACTGGCTAATTTATCAATAAGCGGTTTGTTAGAATAATCTAATTCTTCGTTAGTGACATTACTGATTGTTGGAGTCGAGATAAGCTCATTGTAAAGCGTTAAAAAAGAGGGAAGTGCCATAAACATCACCTTTAAATGATAAATTGAAGATATGCCTTTTATAAGGTTATAAGAATAGCATTTACATTATTTTTTGCATATAAATAATCAGTTTTTTCAGTATCGATAAAGAATTTTTATTAAATTAAATTTTTTAACATTTATTGCGTTTATTTTGTGAACAGATATTATTTGCCATAAACATTTGATATTATTTAATCAATACAATTATAGCCTATAACGATTTGTTATTTCGTTAAGCTTTGTTATAAATCACTTTAAAATATAAGGTGCTATTCATGAAACAAATAAGCAAAAAATGGATCATTATTACAGTCGTTATTGTCTCTATCGTTCTTATTTTATGGCAACAATTAAAAACAGACGGGTATGGTGCGGACTTTGTCAGTGGCAATGGGCGCATTGAAGCGACCGAAATCAATATTTCGGCAAAATTAGCTGGCAGAATCGAGAAAATTAACGTTGATGAAGGCGATTTTGTTAAAGCAGGACAACCACTTGTTGTTATGCAAACTGATACCTTACAAGCGCAATTAAATGAAGCACAAGCGCAATATGGGCAAGCAATAAGTAATGAGATAAGCGCTCAAGCACAAGTGGCATTAAAAATGAGCGATAAAGTTGCAGCTCAAGCAGGGGTAAGTCAGCGTGAAAGCGATGTAGATATTGCATCTAAGCATTTACAACGAACTGCAACGCTTTATCAAAAAGGCGCATTATCTATACAACAATTCGATGATGATACCGCTAAATTTAATAGCGCTAAAGCGGCGTTAGATTCTGCAAAATCGCAAGTTACCGCAGCAGATGCTGCAATTGCCGTTGCTCAGGCTGGTGTTGATAGTGCTAAAGCTGCGATCAATGTTGCCAGTGCTAATATAAGACAAATACAAGCAGATATTGATGATAGTACTTTAGTTGCTCCTGTTGATGGGCGTATTCAGTATCGTATTGCACAATTAGGCGAGGTTTTACCGTCTGGTGGTAAGGTTTTAAATTTAGTAAATCTGTATGATGTTTATTTGACTTTCTTTTTGCCAGAAACAGTAGCTGGCAAAGTGGCTATTGGTGACGAAGTTAGGCTTATTTTAGATGCGTTACCTGATAAAGCCATTTCAGCCAAGATTTCGTTTGTTTCAAGTGTTGCACAATTTACGCCAAAAACGGTTGAAACAAAAGATGAACGTCAAAAGCTGATGTTTAGAGTTAAAGCGCAATTAAGCCCTGAATTATTAAAATGTTTTATAAATCAAGTTAAAACTGGTTTACCTGGTGTAGCTTGGGTTAAACTTAATCCTAAAACGCCGTGGCCAGATGGCTTATCTGATATTGCAAAATGTCCAACCGAATAATTGGAGATAGCATATGTCAGATTCAGACAATAAGGATTTAGTTTTATTAAATGAAGCTAAATCCATTGATGATGCTATGGTAAAGGTAAGCAATGTTACACTGCATTACCAAAAAAACTGTGCACTTAATAATATTAATTTAGCCATTCCACCAAGGTGTATGGTGGGGTTTATTGGGCCTGATGGGGTGGGCAAATCTAGCTTGTTATCGCTCATTGCAGGGGCACATGTTATTCAAGATGGTTTAGTGTATGTCTTAGACGGTGATATGAAAGACAAATCACACCGCAAAAATGTCTGTTCGCGCATTGCCTATATGCCGCAAGGATTAGGCAAAAATCTTTATCCGACTTTATCCGTTGAAGAAAACTTGCAATTTTTTGCTCGTTTATTTGGCAATGATGCAGCAGAGCGTCGCCGTCGGATTGATGAATTAACGCATAGCACTGGGCTTTACCCTTTTTTATCAAGACCTGCAGGGCGTTTGTCAGGTGGAATGAAGCAAAAAGTGAGTTTATGCTCGGCGTTAATTCATGATCCTGATCTTTTGATTTTAGATGAACCAACCACAGGGGTTGATCCCCTTTCCAGAGCGCAATTTTGGCAGTTAATCAATAAAATTCGTAAACAACGACCACAAATGAGCGTAATTGTGGCAACCGCTTATATGGATGAAGCGCAAAACTTTGATTGGCTAGTTGCGATGTATGGCGGTAAAATTCTTGAAACTGGCACACCAAGTTCATTACTAGCTAAAACAAAAAAAGACAATTTAGACGACGCCTTTATTGAGCTAATGCCTGAAAATGCCAAGCAAGGTTATCAAACTGTCGAAATTCCACCGTTAGACCTTAATAAAGATTTGCAAATAGCAATAGAAGCAAAAGACTTAACAAAACAGTTTGGTAATTTTATTGCGGTTGATCATGTCAATTTTTCAATTAAGCAGGGTGAAATATTTGGTTTTTTAGGATCGAACGGTTGTGGTAAATCAACCACCATGAAAATGTTAACGGGTTTATTGCCGATTTCATCAGGTGACGCGTGGCTATTTGGTAAACCTGTTGATGCTAGTGATATAAATGTTAGGCGTCATTTGGGTTATATGTCTCAAGCCTTTTCTTTGTATAGCGAGTTAACGGTCAAACAAAATTTAGTTTTACATGCACGTTTGTTTGGTATTGAGGAAAGTAAAATACCTGCGCGTATTAACGAATTGCTTAAACGCTTTGGTTTAGAGCAAGATGCACAAAGCTTGCCCGATAGCTTACCTTTAGGGGTAAAACAGAGGCTTTCGTTGTCTGTTGCGGTTGTGCATAATCCACAAATTCTTATCCTTGATGAGCCAACATCTGGGGTTGATCCCATTGCACGAGACGACTTTTGGCGTTTGATCATTGAATTGTCTAGAAAAGACAAAGTCACCGTATTTATTACAACTCACTTTATGAATGAGGCTGCAAGGTGCGACAGAATTTCATTAATGCATGCAGGTAAAGTGTTAGCAAGTGATACACCTGATAATATCATCAGCGCTAAAAAGGCGAAAACATTAGAAGAAGCATTTATTCGTTATCTTGTCGATGCAGGGGCTGATGATAGTCACAATGAAGAACAAACAACCGAAGCGCCAAAAGCCATAACCAATAACACTACTGAAATATCACAAAATAATCACTTTCAAGGATTTAGTTTTACACGCCTGATAGGTTGCTTATGGCGTGAAACGCTTGAATTATCACGCGATCCATTACGGGCATTATTAGCGTTATTAGGTTCAGCAATTTTAATGTTGGTTATGGGGTACGGTATTACAATGGATGTTGAAGATCTGCGTTTTGCAGTGCTTGATCGCGATCAAAGTGTCATTAGTCAAAATTATACGCTTAATTTATCAGGCTCTAAACGTTATTTTATTGAAAGGGCACCTATCACTGATTATAACGATATGGATGCACGGTTACGCAGTAATGACATTGCTTTAGCGATTGAAATTCCGCCGAATTTTGGCCGTGATATACAGCGTGGCGATCGTGTTGATATTGCAATTTGGATTGATGGTGCTATGCCGCTGCGGGCAGAAACAATTAAAGGCTATGTACAAGGTATGCATCTTGCTTGGTTAGACGAAAAAGTAAAAGAAGTAACAGGAAAATCATCTACTAGCTTAGCAAATATAGAAACACGCTACCGTTATAACCCTGATATCAAAAGCTTGCCATCTATGGTGCCGGCGGTTATTCCGATTTTATTATTAATGATTCCGTCAATGTTAGCCGCGTTATCGGTCGTGCGTGAAAAAGAGATGGGATCGATTATCAACTTATATGTAACACCAGTAACAAAAGCCGAATTTTTGTTAGGTAAGCAAGTACCTTATATTGTTATTTCCATGTTTAGCTTTTTATTATTGCTATTTATGGCAATCACCATTTTTGGTGTTCCAGTAAAAGGCAGTTTGTTTACACTATGCCTTGCTGCGTTTGCTTATTGTATTATTTCTACTGGCTTTGGTTTATTGGCTTCAACGGTCACACGTAGCCAAATTGCGGTTATCTTTTTAACTTGCGTGGGAACAATGTTACCCGCCATTCAATTTTCAGGACTGCTAAATCCTGTCTCATCATTAGAAGGTGGAGGTCGTTACATTGGTGAAATCTACCCAACAACGCATATGCTAATTATTGCTCGTGGTGTATTTAACAAAGCGCTCGACTTTATGGATTTGCATAATTCGATATTTATTTTATTGGTAACAATACCAATTGTGCTTGGTGCCAGTATTTTTCTTCTTAAAAAGCAAGAGGGGTAGGTATTATGCAAAGTTTGATTAATATTTATCGCTTAGGCATTAAAGAACTTTGGGGATTATTGCGTGATCCTATCATGTTATTATTAATAGCTTATTGCTTTACCTTTGATATCTATATTGCTGCAACAGCAACGTCTGATTCTTTACATCATGCTTCAATTGCCGTTGTTGATGAAGACAACTCCCCCTTATCAAGGCAAATTATTGCAGCTTTTTATCCGCCAATGTTCAATACTCCCGTTAAATTATATTCAATGAATGATGTCGATCGTGGCATGGATACAGATAAATACACGTTTGCGTTGAATATTCCTCCTAATTTTCAGCGCGATGTGCTCAATAACCAAAGCCCTGAAATTCAACTCAACATTGACGCAACAAGGATGGGGCAGGCATTTGTTGGTAATGGCTACATAATGCAAATTATTACAGGCGAAGTGACTGAATATGTTAATCGTTACAGTAAAGTCACGAATTTGCCTGTTAACATACAAGTGCATACCGCGTTTAATCCTAATTTAACGCGTTCTTGGTTTGGTTCGGTAATGGAAATCATCAATATAGTGACAACACTCTCAATTATTTTAACTGGCGCTGCTTTAATGAAAGAGCGGGAACATGGAACGATTGATCACCTGCTTGCTATGCCTGTCACACCATTTGAAATTATGATATCGAAAGTATGGTCAATGGGGCTTGTTGTCTTAATATCAACTTGGGTTGCATTGTTACTGGTTGTTCATGGCTGGTTAAATGTGCCTATTGCTGGTTCGGTCAGCTTGTTTTTAGTAGGAGCGGCATTGCACTTATTCGTGACAACGTCACTTGGTATTTTTATGGCAACCGTTGCTAAATCAACCGCCCAATTTGCAATGTTACTAATTTTAGTTTTATTACCACTACAAATGCTATCAGGAGGCAGCACGCCACGAGAAAGTATGCCCGAAATAGTTCAAAATATTATGATGTTTGCACCAACAACGCATTTTGTTGAATTAGGGCAGGCGATACTTTATCGTGGCGCAGGCTTAAGTGTGGTTTGGAGTTCGTTTGCGTGGTTATTGGCAATTGGTACTGTTTTCTTCTTAATTGCTTTAAGACGGTTTCGTAGTTCAATTGTCAATATGGGATCATAACATCTTTTAATCACTAAAAGGCAAAAAGGGGACTTTGATAAACATAAAAAATAAGGCGTTTTAAGTTAGAATCAGCTTAAATTACATTATGCATTTTACAATGCAGTATAAATGATTTACATTATGTTAATCATTTATTGATTGTTGATAAACAAATTTTTATCTATTGTTTTCTTTTTTTATCTTCATTATATAAACGTCAGAAAAATATTTTTGCGGCAGAGATTTGATATAAGCAAATTAAATCAAATTATTAACTGTAATTTTAGTCTTTTTTATAACAAATAAAGCACGATAAAAACCGTTATTTAGGGAATTTTTGTGCAAGATTAATTTTTACTATACTTTAACGTTTGTTTTTTTATTTTTCTTGTTTGTTGTTTTTTAAAGAAAAATCTTTCTATTTCTCGTAAATAATAAGTTAAATGTTTCTGTTTTTTTGTGTTTTAAGGCAGTTAAGAAATCTTGGTTTACACAAGGCTTATAAGAATAAGTATAATGCCTTCAAGTTACGATATGTTCATTGAAATAGAATAAAAGGTTTCTATATTAATAATGTCTTTTATTAAGTATGCTAAATGTGAAATAGCATTTAATAATATCAATTTACAATAAAGAAGAATGCCGTTTTATATGTAATAAAATATATTTGATTTTGTACCTACTTATTTTAGCTCGGTCTATAAATATAATCTTTAATCTTAAGTTACCGACCATTACCGAATTTGTATTTTAAGTAATATTATTTTAGGAGTTTTAAAAAATGAATCTAATCTGGTCTGCAGTTGGGCAAGTTATAAGTTCTTGTCTTCCAGTTTTTTTGTTAATCTTTCTTGGTTGGTTATGTGTACAAAAAGGTATTTTTACAAAAGATTCTAAAAAATTATTATCAGGACTAGTATCAAACTTTGTCTTTCCTGCATTGCTTTTTGTGCATACATCTCATGCCAAACCATCGCAGATATTTAATGGCATTTGGATGATAGCCTTTTTCTGCACTATGTCATTTTTATGGATAATTTGCTTTTTAACTAATAAATACATTTTGCATAAAGAGTTAAAATCAACAGCGATGAATGCCATGCTTTGTTGCTTTCCTAATATGGGCGGAATGGGAGTGCCTTTTTTGACGTTAATGCTTGGGGCTGCGTCTACCATTTCGGTCGCGATTGCTAATTTTGTTGTTGCATTATCATTGATTCCGATGACAATTTTCTTACTAGAATTATGTGATACTAAATTATCTGGTGGTAAAGTTACTGGTGATATGATCTTTAGTGCAGTAAAAAACTCACTCATGAAACCCATGTTTTTGGCTGTTATTTTAGGATTAATTGTGAGCGTTACTGATGGTACTAAATGGTTACCGCATTTTGTATTTAACACTTTTGATATTATGTCTAATGCGTGTAACTTCATTTCGCTTATTGCGGTCGGTGTAGGTATTCACGGCGTTAAGTTAAAATTATCAAAACCATTAATGATCAACGTGGTTTTGAAAAGCTTTATTACACCAATTGTTGCACTTATTTCTGTGTATTTATTTGGTATCACAGGTATAGAGGCCGAAGAGTTAGTCTTCTTATTAGCCATGCCAACAGCATCAACAGCAGTAATTTTGGCTTATAATTGGAATGTTGAGCAAGAACAGGCTTCGAGTATTTTCTTTGCATCAACAGTTTTATCTATCTTTATTTTGCCAACGTTACTCCTTATTATGGATTTCACCGTTCCTGGTGTTGCTTAATAAATAAAATTATCCCTCTTCGTTTTACTTTAATTAAACGAAGAGGTTTATTATTAATTTTCTAAAGTTATTTACCGATTTTCTTTTAAACAAAAAAGTGATGAAATTTGAATTTATGGAGAATTTTAAGTATAAAAAAAGCCCTAATTGGGCTTTGTAAAGAGACATTAAAAAAATATTTATTTTCTTTTAAAATTTTCATCATTTTTTGTGTATTCATATGCATCAAGAATTAACCCAGATATTCTTAATATATTTTCTGGTTTATCAATAATAATTTGATCTCCTGCGCCAATTTCTAATCCAGCTCTCTTAACTTCGTCTTTTATCTTATCTGTTAACTCAATTGGCAATTGAATTGATGGGCGTTGTTTATTATCAAAATATCGAACCATCCATCTGTTGGATTTATTTTGATAAAGCACGTTAAAATATGATTCGGTATCTTTGTATGTTAATTCATCGTCATTTGTTATTGAATGTATGTGATCAAATAAAACTCTTTCAGAGTAAGTTGTGATAATTTTATTATTCTCAGGATCTATAATATCTGCTTTTTCATCAATTATTGTTGCTTCTTCTTGATCGCTTGGTGTATCGTCTGAAATTTCTTTTTTTCCTGTTAAACCGACAACAACCATATTACTTACAGCTCTTTCAATTGCATTTTTTACAATCGGTGTAATGCTATCAAGAAATTTTTGATTTAGTTGTCTTGAGATATTTGATTTATTTGCTACATATTTAACAAAATCAATTGGCGCCTCTCTTAGTGTTGAAGTTATTGTTTTAGTAAATAATGAAAAATAAATACTTTCTTCTGCTAATGTCCTTAATGCTTCCGGCTTGAATTGGTCGTATCTAAATTGATAAAGTTGTTCATAATCATTGTCTTGTAAATCTTCAATTTTAATTTTTAAAAAAGGAGTAGCGTCCATAATGTTTTTTTGTTCTAAATCGGTAAAAAACCTCCATTCCCTACCGTTAGTTATTGCGGCAACGGCTACTTCTGGCGTTGCATTGAAATATCTAGAAAGTTGTGGGCAGTGATTTGTTAATTCTTCATTCCATGATTTTGCTTCTATGAACATTACAGGTAAATCTTGGCAGAAAAGAGCGTAATCAACTCGCTCATTAGCTTTTTCTCCGGGAAAATCTGCTTTAAATTCGGCTTTTACTTTGGTTGGATCGTATGGTGTAAAACCTAATATATCAAGAAGTGGTAATATTAAAGCTTGTTTTGTTGTTTCTTCTGTAGTGCAGTGGTTGCCAACTTTTTTTACATGTTCCGAGTGATTATTTAGTTTACTTTTGAAGGTTTTCATATTTATTGCCTTATATTATATTGATTATTTGTTTGATTTTCATAAAAATTGTTAATTATTTCTATAATGCTAATAATTATTATTGTTTTCGTCTAAATATTCTATTTTTAATAACCATCTACAAAGTGGTTATGTTTTATACTTACTTTTAAAGTTAGATATCATGAACATTAATAAATCTTGACGATTTAACAATGGCAGCTACATACATAACTTCATCTACTTGTAGTAGCTCAAGCTTAATTTGACAGACACATATTACTCATCGGCCTTCATTTTAACAAAATGCGTGTCCGATGAGCAAAATAAATTCTCCAATTGCTTTTCCTTAACCAACCCCTTTGCATCATTCCATGTTTGCCATGGAGTCTTTCCATAACAATATTTTCCAGAATGTGCTCTTTCTCGATTGTAAAACTCAAGCCATTGCTCAATATCGTTTTGTATTTCACTTAATTGTGTGTAAATCTTACGTCGAAATAAAATATCATAACATTTTGTTTTCATCGTCTTATGGAATCGCTCAAAAATGCCGTTAGTTTGTGGGCTGTAGGCTTTGGTCTTGGTGTGTTCAATATCTTCTAGATTAAGATAAAGTTCATAAGCATGGCTCGCCTTTTGGTGTTATAAAATAACTCAAATGTCAGATTAAGTAAAGCCTATTACATTTCATGGCATTAGAAAGCTCGGTTATCAATGGAATCGTAAACAGCGTATTCCCCCCGCCCCCCAAAAAGTTATCGGTTCCTAATAAACAAGGAGAATGACTGAAGAACGGCTAACCATTTATAATACAGAAGGACCACATGAGGCACTAAATAATATCACGCCGATTGAATTTAAAACACGAAAACAAGCAGCGTAATTTTCTATGTGGGTTTTGTGCTAAAAATGGGGTATTTACACATGGACGGGGCAAATGTTTATTTTTTTAATTGTTCTAATAGCAGCAGAATAGATACTTAAGCAATTAAATTTTATAAAATATTGAGAATTAATTTAAGTTATTGATTTTAATGGCGTCCCCTACAGGATTCGAACCTGTGACCTACGGCTTAGAAGGCCGTTGCTCTATCCAGCTGAGCTAAGGAGACGGAGATTTATTGGTTAAGTCGGTGTGTATTATATAAGGCTATTTCAATTCGTCAATGATTTTTAATAGTTTATTGCGTTGAGTTAACAAAATATTTTCAGCTTATAAATAATTTGGTTACTATTTGATACCGGTGATTTAAGGGAGTATTTTTTGATAATTTCTATAGTTTTATCAAATCAAGGATGTAAAAGAAGATAAACTCATTGAAATTTTCGATAAACAATGGAATAGTTCTAATGAAAAAACTGTTCGGGAGGATACGTCAGAGGACACAAAAAAATATGGAAGGGTAGTTGATACTTATGATTTATCCGGTAATAATTGTACAACAAAAACTTGCAACGCATTGAAGGAAGCAGGAAGTGCCGTTTTTAAATTTAAGAATTATGAAGAATATTTTGTTATACCTATTTCTTTAAATAATTTCTTTATTAAACAAAAAGAAACAAATTCTAATATAAAAGATTTTACGAAAGATATGAAATTTGCTTATCCAAAGATTGAATCAATACAAGAATTAAAAGGAGTAGGTTCTAGAGCTAAAACCTCTGGAAGTACGCGTAAAATTTCAGGAAGTTCAGCAAATTCATCAAGTATGGAAAAATCAAGTAGTGGTAGTAGCCCTAAATCAAGTGGTGGTAGTTATGGTTCATCCAACTAAATCAAAATGAAAACATTTATGAAAACATTTATAACAATCTTTTTTATTCTTATAGTCGTAGTTGAAGTGGCTTTAATATTAAATGCCTTTCTTACTGTAAAATACCAAATGGAAAATGATGATGATTTAAGTCGTTTATTAAGTAAGGTATACAATATGTTAAGCACGCTTAGTCTAGTGATTATTTTTGATTTAATTTATCTATTAATCATACATATTTTATTTTTAAAAAAATAATGTAATTGAAGATTAAACATTATTAAATTAAAGGAGGATTAAAGCTTATTCTATGATTAATTCACTAAAAATATTAGTAATACTATTATTACTAATTAAGTGCTTTACGGTGGTCCTTCGATATAAGGATGATCCCACTGCTTCAATAGCAATCAAGTTAAATCCTGTTTTAGAAAATTATGTTTATCAAAATGATAATTTAGACATAGAAAGCATTTATTTTATTCTGTGGTCTGATGAAAATGAAGCAATAGGAGAAAATGTAGTTAATATAATTTATAAAATTCCCTTAACGGTTTATGTTGTTGTTTTACTCTTATTATTTTATTTAGGACGAAGAACAATACAAAAGCAGGGTTAAACCAGATGAGAAAATTCGAAATAACAGAATTTAAAACATGCTTGTAAATTTGCAACTTGGAAGCAAGCTCTTATTATGATTCGAAATTTAGATTATCTGTCGATAACAGAAGCCACCTTACAAAGACTGTATAAACAAATTATTTTACAGGATGATACCTTTGAATAAAAAAACAATAATAACAATTTTAGTAAGCTTCGCCTTATGGAGCTGT
>NZ_WTEX01000034.1 GCF_009795845.1 Gilliamella sp. Lep-s35
GTGCATTAAAAATAACATCATTAAGAATATTTTTGATATGTTCGTGTTGGTTTAAATTTCCGTATAGTATTGAGTAAAAGACATAAATTGTTCTGTCCTTAATGTCTTGTAAACCAAGTAAATTTGATTCGTAATAATAATCAATTATGTTGATTAAATCATTATCGCCGACTGTACTATTGGTTTGCTCTTTAATGTCATACCAATTAATATAAAGATTAAATAGGTTTGCTGATTCATTTTGACAAAAAACTATTTTAGGATCTATTTTTGATGGCAGTAATTTGCTTTCTTTATTTGCTTGAATTGCTCTCACTTTTTTTTGTACATCAACATAATAATAGGTTAATCCCAAAGGGAACAATACATTTATCCAATCAAGATCGGTTAAGTTTGTATCTTGTAAAAGTTGCATTCTAAATGGTTCGTAAAAAGGTAAAAAACGCATATTACATAATTGACCACTCATTAAGCCTGCTTTAGGTATCCATTCTGACAGTTCATCAATAGATTGGTGTGTCACAAGCCAACCACAAACATATGATCTTGTTGTTAAAAAATCTTGATTCATTTGCAAGAGTGAGGAATACAATAGATCCGTGTTGATATCTCGGTTTGGATATCCAATACATATCAAATGTGGACAAGAAGATAATTCATGTAATAAGCCTGGTCGCTCGACTACAGCGATATCTTTTTGTGGTAACTGTTGCTTTAAACTTGGTAGATAAAGTTTACTCAATTCACTAGTTATGCCGAGCATATCGAGCAATAAATAACGATAGTTTTTTCTGTTTTGTTCATTATTTAATATTGTGTGTAAATTATCCATTATTTGACTCCGAGCATTTACTTCCTTCCGGTAACTGAACTTTAGGTGCTTCATAAGAAGCTGGACCGATTACAGCAAAACTTGCTGCTTCAATTTCCACATTACCTGGTGCTATTAAGTTTATCATTCCATTTTCAAGGACAATTGCTGCCCCACCGCAGGTTAATGTCAGTTTTTTGTTAGCTGATATGATTACTTCGCTATCAGTGCTAGTAATTTTCATATCTTGTTTTGAAGTTAAAAGAATTTGATCATTTTGCGCCTGTATATCAATATTTCCTTTTGAAGCAAAAATCTTGATACCCATTTTGTTGGCAAACAAGCTTATCAAGTTGCCCGCTGTGACCATAAAACGTTTAAATGCGTTAACATCAATGGTATTTTGAGCCGTTTGAATAATATTTTCACCGGCGGTGTGTTGGATAGATTTAGGACTGACATCCGCCATACCAGCTGGCGCATAAGTCAAAATTCCGGGTTCTTTAAGATCTTTTAGACTTTGTTCAAATAGCTGTTTTTGAACTTGTAAATCAGCAAGTTCAGCTTGTGCGGCTTCGGCTAGTTCATTAAGCCTTTTTACCATTTCGCTCGCTTGTGCTAGTTGTTTAACTACACTGTCCATTTGTAATTGAACATTACTTGCCTGTGTTTGCTCTTCACTGGTTATATATAACCCTTTGCCTGCTCTGACTGCACCCCATTCATCAGTGCGTAGTTCAAACCCTTCGCCACGTTTTTCTTTCTTTTCATTGACCAAGTGACCAATATTGACTTGAGTTTTACCGTATTCGGTTGCTAATTTGATGTGTTCTTGACCACGTTTGTCGTCCATACGGAGCTTGTTGTTTGCAGGTGTTCGAATCACATTACGGTGTTTGTTAATCGTTGCCACATGATCAGGATGCGAACTGTCATGCATTGCATGGGCTATATAAGGTCTGTCGGGGTTACCATTTGTAAACCCTATCATTACCCCGGTTCCATCTATTAGCGGAAAGTGAAAACCATATGTATCACCAGAGTAAGGTTTAGCAAGTCTTAACCATAAACTTTCTTCTCCTTTTTTCCAATTTTTTAAGTCAAAATTGAATTTAACTCGATAACGTCCCATAGTGTCAATGTAACCATAGGTGTCGTTATTTGGACTTGTCACGTTGGCAGGTAAGGTGCCACTCACTTCAGGCCAACGAATAGGCGCAGGTCGATACGGTATTAATACTTTAAATGGTATTGCCGTAAAAGATAATTCATAAGAATCAGTACGATTACCTTGTCCTTCTACACTTAAAATTATAATGCCATCATCAATGTCCGATATTGGCGCGCCACTAATGGTAATACATTGACCCGGTATAAGGTTGTAGCGGTTAGTTCGACCTTTTATGATAATTTGTTTACTTATCATATGCTCATGACGTATTTGAGCATACCACTTACCACTTTCTATACTGTTATCGTTATTGGTTTGACTATTTTCGTTGTTATTATTTTGTTTTTTAGCATGACCGTTATCATTCAAACCTTTATAGTGTTCTTCATAACGGTAATCCACACCATAAGTTGTGATGTATTTAGGTTGTGTATTTTCTTCACCTTTTAAATTCCCCCCTGCATTACGATAGTTGAAATCTTGAACTTTTACTGATTTTTCAACAAGTTGCGTGTGTAACGACAGATCCCAAACACTTTCGGTATTACCATCAAGAGTGCCACTTGGCTGTTTGTAATCAATATTGCCAACTTGATGATAACCTTGCTCGTAATCGCTTATTACCATGACATCACAATTATGTTCCGCATGACTTTCAAATCGGAACCAGATTCCGACATCCGCTAATAAGCGTTGGATAAATTCGAGGTCGCTTTCTTCCCATTGGGTAATAAATTCTCGCGCCGGATAGGTGTCTTTTAATTCTAAACGGTAGTCAATGCCTGAAAATTCATGACTTCGTAATACTTCTTCTACTACGCTTACTATACTTTGATTTTGATAGATGGCACTATTGCGATTAAGTGCAAGTCTTGCTAATCTTGGCGATAATACAACCTGATAATGTGCTTCGTCTTTATTTACTGAAAGCTGATTAAATTCTGTGACAATACCATAGATAGCACGAGAATCACTTTCTGTAGGTAAATCACTTAGTGATCGAATTGCATTTCCTAGCGCTTTATTCGCTAGAGGATTGAACGAGAACGTTCCTTTTTTATTGAGAATCGTGTTTATTGATATACTTTTATCAGCACTGGTAAATGTGATTGTGTATTTCCACGGTTCATTGAGCTTTTCTTCTCCTTTTACTTTAAGTACTGAAATTGGCGAATCGAGGCCATCAACCTTTAACGTATAACGGTTGTGGCTAACCTCACCTGTTAGCCTATTCATTAAACCTTCGCCAAATTGACTAATGAGGTTAGTTAACTCTTTCGCCATATTTTTCTCCTTATATCCTTTTATTTCGGTTTTTAATTCAACGTCTGTGATATTTTAGGCTTTGTTAACGGCCTTTTTTTTACCTTTGCTTTCTTCTGTTGGCTTTGTTTTTGCTAGCTTAACAACTTTTGCTTTAGTCGGTTTTGCTTCGTCCGAGTTAGCTTTTGTTGTTTTAGCTTTTGTTGTTTTAGCTTTAGTTTGCTCGCTTTCCCATTCAAGTACGATTCCTTCTGATTCGTCAAAATCAAGAATTAACGTTGGTATTTGATTGTTAGTTGTACTGCTTCGTTGTAGTAATAAATTTGATACCACTGGTAAAATTTGTTGATTTAAGATACTGTCAATGTTTCGTGCACCTGTATCTGGTAGTAAACACGCGGATACCAAGGTGTCGTAAAGTTTTTCGCCCACGTTAAATACAATTTTGTAATGTTTTTGTAGTCGGCTGGCAACTTTATTTAGTTTCATTTCAACAATTTTGCGTAATGCGTCTTTACCAAGTGGTGTATAGATTACTGTTTGGAAACGTGCTAATAATGCTGGTTGGAAATGTTCACGAATTATCGGACGTAGAAGTTCTTGTTGTGTGGCAATATCGGCATCTGGCATTTGTTCGAAAAGCGCCATAAGCTCATCACTACCTAAATTAGATGTCATTAATATTAAGGTATTACGGAAATCAATTTCACGACCTTCACCGTCACGCATAAAGCCACGATCAAAGACTTGATAGAATAAGTTAAGTACATCACGATGTGCTTTTTCGACTTCATCCAGTAACACAACACTGTATGGTCGTTTTCGAACGGCTTCAGTTAATACCCCACCTTGACCATAACCTACGTATCCCGGAGGTGAGCCTTTAAGTTGTGATACGGTATGCGCTTCTTGGTATTCTGACATGTTAATGGTTACCAGTGATTGTTCACCACCAAATAAGGTATCTGCTAACGCTAAAGCTGTTTCAGTTTTACCGACACCTGACGGACCAACTAATAAAAATACGCCCATTGGTGCATCTTCTGATGTTAGTCCAGTTTTTGCTGCACGAATACGTTTAGCTAATTCAAACAGGGCATTATCTTGTCCCACAACACGTTGACGTAAATCATCTTCAAGAGCAAGTAAGTGGCTTTGCTCATCTTTTAGCAAACTTTCTAATGGAACGCCTGTCCAGTCTGATATGACAGATGAGACTGTGCGACTATCAACATCAAGTGAAAGTAATGGGTTATGACTTTGTAGCTCATTTAATTCTTGCTGAGCATCACTGAGTTTTTTAAGTAGCTTACTATCTGATTTATTAGTGAGTTTTTGACGTAATTCTATCAATGTTTCAATTTGTTTTTTCTCTTTTTCAAATTGAGTTTGTTGAATAGTTAATTTGTTTTGTAGTTTTGCTAACTGAATGTCTATCTCTTTTAAGCGATCGCTCGTTAAATTTTCACCTAATGCAAGATCTGCGTTAATTGCATCTTGTTCAATTTTCAGTGAGGCAATTTTAGCTTCAAGCTGTGTAATTGATTCTGGTATCGTATCTAATCCCATACGTACACGTGCTGAGGCTGTATCAAGCAGGTCAACCGCTTTATCGGGTAGTTGTCGTCCACTGATATAACGTCTTGATAGTGAAACGGCTGTTTTGACAGCTTCGTCTAGGATATGTACGCCATGATATTTAGCATAACGTGATTTTAAGCCACGCAACATTAAACATGCTCGATCGTCATCGGGTTCGTCTACTTTGACCATTTGGAAACGACGCTCTAAAGCGGCATCTTTTTCAAAATATTGTTTGTATTCAGACCATGTTGTTGCTGCAATAGTGCGTAATTCTCCACGTGCCAATGCAGGTTTTAGTAAGTTTGCCGCATCTGCGCCACCTGCAGAATTACCCGCACCGATAATAGTATGGGCTTCGTCAATAAATAGCAATATTGGTGTTGGAGACTGTTGAACAGCATCAATAACATTTTTTAATCTTTGTTCAAATTCACCTTTTACGCCAGCTCCAGCTTGTAATAATCCAAGATCTAACGTTAGGATACTAACATCAGCAAGATTTTTTGGTACGTTTCCTTCAGCAATTCGAAGTGCTAAACCTTCAACTAGCGCAGTTTTACCTACCCCTGGTTCACCGACAAGAATTGGGTTATTTTTGCGACGACGGGATAGAATATCCACCATTTGTCTGATTTCACTGTCACGACCAAAAACGGGATCAATTTTACCTGATTTGGCTTTTTCAGTGATATTTTCGGTAAAACGTTCAAGCGCAGCTTGATGATGCTTTTGGTGTGCGATTTGTTTATCATTATTATTTGTAGCATCATTCGCATCGTTTTTTTGTGTTTTGTTTGTAGCGATTGTTGAGTTCGCTGTAGAATCAATACCAAAACTGTCTGTAGCACTGATCGCTGTATCGGATTGATAGCTGTATTGGTTAGCTGGGTTTTCGTCGGAAGTTTCATCCAATTGTAAACGCATTTTTTGCAATGAAATCGGCGATAAGCTAAGTAGTTGCCATGCATCTTGAGCTTTTAAGCAATGTGGCATTTCTTGCAATGCTTGCAATATATGAACTGAGCGAATGACTTCTTCATGATTTTCTAGCGACGCTTTTAACCATGCTGATTGCATTACAGCTATCAACGATGGCGATAAACTTGGTTTTGTGTTAATAGTATGCGGTAGTGCGTCTAGATAATTGAGTAATCCAGTCCAAATTTTATCCATATCAAGTTGATAATGTCTTGAAATTATCGTTATGTCACCTGCCCCCTGTTCTAGTAATTTTAATAACCAATGTTCAAGTGTAATTTCGGTATGTGCTCGTGTTTGACATAATCCAGCCGCAGCTTCAAGCGATTTCGCACAGTACGGATTTAGTCGTCTTAATAAGACAGAGGGATCAGCTATCATTTTCTTCCCTTAATCATTAATAAAATAAATACAGTCCCTATAAATAGGGACTGTGTAAGTTAAAATTAACCTCGGCTTTCTACCCAGCTGTCTGAGTGGATGATGTTGCCATCTTTATAAGTCCATGTAATTTTTTCATAACGAAGTTCAATACGTTCTAAGTGATTGTATTGTTCTTTCGTTGGATCTTTGATGTTATGCATTTCAGGTTTAACAGATACGACTTTTACACCGTCCATTAATGTATTGAAATATTCAACTTCTTGTCCTGCATCGTTGATTTTGTACCATTTGATCTCAACTGATTTTAAGTTTTGCCCAGTAGTTACAGCTTTGTATAGATAAGGTGAAGATGCATCAACTTCCTTAACAAATTCAAGCGCTTTATGTACACGAGTTCCTGTTAATTTACCTGTATTACCATCGGTTGGGATGTATACTCGGTGATCGAACTCAACCACTTCTACACTTCCTTCGCGGCCAACAACGGTTACAGAACCTTTGATTTCGGCACCGCCGTCATCTTTTAAAAACATATAAGCTGGTACAGCCATTGTTTATCTCCTTTTATTGTTTTTGTTTCACACTCTTAGTTTTCATTCGTCAAAATACATGTTGACGCTTGAGGAACTAAATTTATTTCTACCCTTCGGTTTTTTGCACGATTTTCTGGAGTATCGTTATCCACTAAAGGTTTTTTTGCACCATACCCTTGGATGGCGAAACAGGTTTTTGGTATGTCGCTGGCTTTTAATATCCAATCACGTACCGACATGGCTCGATTAAATGATAGTTGTTCATTTTTGATTTCATCACCAACTGAGTCGGTATGACCTGTAATGATCATTAACCATCCTGTACCAGGATTTGCATTAATTTGTTTTTGTATTTCCATTAATGCATTAATTAGCACTTTTTCTGAACCAGATTTTAAACTTGCTTGTCCACTTTCAAATAACGCCAAGCTATCTAGATGAATTGGCGGAGGTGGCTCTTTAACAATAATCTGCATTTTTTCAACGATTACTTTTTCAGGCTCAGGTGGTTTAGCTACGTAGTTACTCATGGCTATATTGAGCGGTTCAACAAGCTGTAATCCACGATATAATCCCATTCCTAAACGAATAGGTTCGCCTTTAGCATAGTATTCATTTAACATTGTTTTATCATTTCGTAATACTTCAAGTGCCTCTTTTTTCTCATCATAATTGTCCATTGGGACTAAATGGTAATGATGAATGTCATTTTGAATTCTATCGATTAACTTGATGTTATTCCAAAATGACGCCCCCATACTTCCCATTAAAAATAATGATGTGATAATAACTAGACCACAGATCATTGAACTAATAGGCGAAAATGGGTATGCAATTGGCATAAATTTAACTAATGCATCTGGTGGGGTGACACCGTCTTGTATTTTATGCGTATTTGGTAATGATAAACTTGTCGCATTTTCCCATATTTTTTGCATGAGATTATCGTGAACAATCGATTGATTGGTAGGATAGATTGCTACACCAGTAGGAATACATTTAGCAATAGGTTGCTTGTCATCAACTAAAGTGGTTAATACTACGTTTTCGATCCAATTTTCTGTTTCACTTAAAAATGGACAAAGTCTTAATCGTCGTTCACGTTCATCTGTTGAAATTTTGATGTCATTAACCCAATTTGTAATTGGCAACAAATAACGATCTAACAAATATAATTTTTGATTTAATAATTGAAACCAATATACAGGTAATGGGTTATTTTCGTCATAGATTAAGTCGTTCAGCCCAATATGTGTTGAAAGGTAAACAGGCATTTGGTATTTAGCTATTCGACAAGTATCCACCCATGATTGACGAAATGCTTGTAATTTAGCTACAAATAAGCCCTGTTTGTCTTCTATTTCTGGTGTTAAGGCAAGAAAAACACCTACACGACCAAGCATATCAGGCCATTTTGCAACTAACGAATCATAAACTATAGGCAGATGTGAAAATTCATCAACATAGATCCACACTGCTTCAGACGAAACTAATACATTAGATTCGGCAAGCGATAAATCATCTGGAAAAAAATCTTTAGCCGCACTACCCGTAACCATAAGTATTGGTAAACGATAACGCTGTCTTGCCGGTAATAAATCAAGCTTTTGAGTTAAAAATTGGATATTTGCTGTTGATGATGCTAGCACTTGTCGATAACGTCGCATTTGCCAAAGAAAACCTCCGGCAATAGCAAAGACGAGAATCGATCCAAGTATTTTCCAGCCAATTGTTATTGGTAGGAAAACAAACAATAATAATAAACTCAATACAACTGCATATATAATTTGAATGCGCTTAGGGTAATCGCTCATAATAAACCTTTTTAACCAACAAGTTGCTTAACTAAGTTGTCTAGTTGATTATCCAATAAAAAGTAAAGCCCAATAACGACAATAACCGATACGACAGTACAAGCTAGTAGAATGGTTTTTCTAAACTGATAACGATATGTTTTGGTCTGTTCAATGATTGGATATGATTGTTCTGGCTCATATTCTCGTAAAGCTTCACGTAGCGCGAGTATCAGGTGCTCTCGTTCCATTTGAGGTCTATCAAGATAACAGCCTTGGAAACCAAGTCCTAGTACTCGGTCAAAACAAGCTAAAACAACTCCTTCTTTTTTATCATCTTTTAAGCGAGAACGAATTTTATCGAATAGGTCATCACCCGCGCTGTGCATGTTAAAATAGATAACTTGTAATGGAGAACCTAACCATTCATCATAGTCTTGATTTTTCGGATTATCTCGATGACAAAGTAATACTGTTTCATCTAATAAAGCGCATAAAGCATAACTGATATCATCAATAACATCTTGGCTATACTGTGCTTGATGTAATTTGTCTCGTACGGTTATAACTTGTTGCTTACAAAGTTCGTACAATTTATGTCCCGATGGAATATCAGCTTTTGCTTTTAACTGCACTACAACTAAGATGGAATCTCGTAATAATTGGTCAATATTAATTGCTTTTGATTCTATACTCATAATTTGATCCTATGACCGTAATACGGCAAACAATTCTAACGAAATATCAGGCATTGCACGTGGTACATAAAATTCACAACAGCGTGTAAGTAACATATTTTTTGCCGCTTCATGTGAAAGATCTAATGCAAAATATTGATTGTTCAAACGCACAGGTATAGCTGCCGGAACATGGCTAAGTGCTTTAATTGGAATACCAGATAACGCAGAATATATGATTTGTCTTACATCATCAGGTGCGCCTGCTTTACATAAGATTGGGAATCGTGATTGTAATTGATGACCTGGCATACTTGAGCGTACAGAAAGATAGAAGTCAGCATCTTCAACTAGACGAGAATCATTTAATCGTCCAGTCCATAATGTGTCTTTATCATGAACTAATTCAATTTTAATTACACGAGACGGTAAGCTTTCTTCCAGTAAGTTGCGCACTAATCCAAATAATGGAGGGAAAACTTCATTAAGATTATCATGCTGATAAGCCGGAATACCATCCACATTATTTAATAATGAGAAAGTTAATAACGCACCCGTCAACGCTGTTAATGTTTGATAAAGCTTTTCAGGATGAATCGTTGGATTATCTCGTAAAAATTTGAGTTGAGGTTCATAGGTATTTAATGCATTTAATAACCAGAATAATGACACATCAGCGGTAGCAAATTCAGCCATTTGTTGATTTCGCTCATGACGCATTCCTGTTAAATGTTGCCGTTTGGCTTGCATTTGAACACATAATAATTCAAGTTCTTTAACTAATGTTCCGCTTTGTGTATACAGATTTAACATTGGTGGAAGGTATTCTTGATCAAGAACAAATCGCCCGCTTAGATCTCGTTTTAAACGAGCTACAGGACAAGTTAGGTAGTCACTTTGATTTTCAAAATCAAATAGGAATGTTAACGCATAATGCTCAACAGCTATAGTTTCGACATTTTGCCCCAATAAATCGGCAACTTCTACCCATTCTTGTCTATACCTCAGTGGACGTTCAAGACGTTGATTTTCTTGTAAACAGTTACCGCCGTTAGCTTGCAGTAATGGTATACCAATAAATACGGTTACTTCTTCAAGTTCGACCGGTATATCGGTATTTAATATTCTTGCTTCCGGTAGTTTGTCTGCTATATCGGTATTGATAACAACGCCATCAGGAAATCGGATACTAATTGATTCTGCTTGTAATCGATCGAGGGTTAGTGCCTGCAAATCAATAGATAGGCTTTCAATTCCCCATGGGTTAGCCACCGCTAGAGTGGCTAATTTTTGTGAAGTGAATTGCTCCCACAACGCTTGTTGTTGAAATTGCTGAGGCGTCAGAAAGACACCTTCATTCCATAAAGGACGAAATATTTTCATGTGTCCTAACACTCCTTAAAAGATATTAATGAAATCAAATAAAAGCTAATACTTATGATTTAGCTTTTGGCATCTGTGATACCATTGATAAATTAATATCCATTCCTTCTATTTGGAAATGAGGAATTAAGAATGTTTTAACACGGAAGAATCCTGGATTATCTTCAATATCTTCAACAATTACTTTTGCTTCTCTTAATGGGTGAGCAGCTTGAACTTCATCACTTGGATCAGTCATTTCAGTGACAAGGTTGCTTATCCATTTATTTAATTCAAGCTCCAACATACGGCGGTCTTTAGTCGCACCGATATTTTCACGTTGAATAACTTTTAAGTAGTGAGCAATTCGTGACAATAAGAAGATATAAGGTAAACGAGCATTAATACGGCTGTTTGCTGTTGCTTCTTTTGTATCATAAAGTGCTGGTTTTTGCGTTGAGTTCGCAGAGAAGAAACATGCATAATCTCTATTTTTATAGAAAGATAATGGGATAAATCCTAAATTAGCAAATTCAAATTCGCGTGTTTCAGGGATAAGCACTTCGGTAGGAATTTTTACTTGATTACCAGTACCTAAATCATAAAGATGAATTGGTAAATCTTCAACTAGTCCACCTGCTTGCGGTCCACGAATTTGTACACACCAACCATTACGAATGAAGCTTTGAGTCATGTTTGCAGCAAACGCATAGGATGCATTAGTCCATAAATAACGGTTATGATCAAGTCCTTTTACATCTTCAACATAATTGAAGCTGCGTACCGGTATTGTATCTGGTCCATAAGGCAGACGAGCAAGCACTCTTGGTAAAGTCAAGCCGATGTAGCGTGAATCATCAGTTTCACGGAAGCTGTTCCATTTGGTGTATTCTGCACGGTCGAAATAGTTGCCAATATCTTTAATTGCGGCAACTTCTTCCATGGTTTCTTTACCAAAGAATTTTGGACCAACAGAGCTTACAAATGGCATGTGTGCAGCAGCTGCAACTTTAGAAATATTACGTAATAAAGCAATATCTTGTGAATTGCGATCAAACTCGTAATTTGAAATTGTTACACCAATTGGTTCACCACCCGGTGTGTCATATTCTTGAATATAGGTATGACGGTAGAAACCTGTTTGGATGATTTCTGGTGCATCTTCGAAATCTTGACGTAACTCTTCTTTTGAGACATCTAAAAGTTCAATTTTGACATTACGACGGAAATCAGTACGATCAACTAAAAATTTTAAACCACGCCATGTTCCTTCTATTTCTTGGAACGTTTCGTGATGCATAATAGCATCAAGTTGGCGACTTAATTTTTGGTCTATTTGGCTGATATAATAATCTAATAAGTGTTTATCTAATTTTTCAATTTTTTGTGATGAACTTTGGATCAATTTTAGCAATATATCAATCGCCATTGTGACACGTTCATCTTGTGAAGCTTCAAATAATACTTCGTTATCTTCAAATTTATCAATTTCACCCGCTTTTTTGATTGGGCTTAGATTGATTTTATCGAATAAAGATTGGTAAACACTACCATTCTCTTCTACTACGGTTGCTTTACTAGCATTGCTTTGTTTTTGTACGTTCATTACTTTTATCTCTTAATTTTTATCAAACTTTATATTTTGCTGTGCAAATTTAGCTTTGATTGATTAAAATTTTATTTTTTACTTTCAGATACAATTGATTCTAATTCAGCACGAAGCTCATCAGAAAGCTGTTGATCTTTCACTATTTTTTCAAGTTCATAGCGGAAAGTAGCGTTATCTAATAGATTTGATTTCAAATCTCTTAATAAATTGCGCATAGCAAGTAAAGAACGAAGTTGTGGGATTTTTTTAGCGACTTGTTCTGGTGAAAAATCTTTCATAGATTCAAACACCAAATCAACACTGATGTCACTACCATCATCTGCAAGTGTATTAGGTACACTTATTTTAGCTTCTGGTCTAAAATCGTTTAACACAGCATCGAAATTATTTTTATTAATCGATACTTTTTCTTTTTCAGAAAGTGAACGTTTGTCTTTTCCACGACCATAATCGCCAATTGACAAAATTTTAAGTGGTAGTTCAACTTTCTTTGAGGCTCCGCCTGTGTGTAAATCTAAACTGATATTCACGCGGGCAGCTGGGACTTCATTTTGATAACTGTTTGACATGATTTCTCCTAAATTTCCATTCCCTTTAAAGGCTAAAATAAATAATTACCCTTAAGTTGCAAATAAATTACACGATTTACGAATTAATTACAATCTTAACGATTAAATTGATTAATTTTTTCATTAAAAAAATTTATTAAAATTTGCTTGTTTTTCTAGCAAAATAAAGGGTATTTACATCCCAAGTTCAGCCTACAACTTTCTTAGAAGTATCCGAAATAAGAAAGGTGAAATTGATATAGATTATGTGAAGAAAAATATAAGCACAAATTCTTTCTCTTTTCTTTCTCATAAACACCTTTCACCCAATGATTTTAATCAATATAAAAAATACATTACTCAATTAGTAGCCCTTAAACAAGAACTATCAGAACTTGATCCCGCAAGCAAAGCGTTTAGTGATAAATATGCTGAATTAGGGTTGGCTTTTTATGAAGTGCTAAAATACTCTTTAAATGGAGAATATCAACTGGATGACTTTGTTAAATTGCCCGAACTGATGAATAACCTTGATACTGCTTATAATCAATATATTGAAGCCCAAAACATTGCCTTGGCTAATTATCACAAGTTATACGATGAAATTCATCAATTTCAAACACCTGGATTAAAACATGAAGTGCAATTTTAAACTCGGTGTAAATGTTACATTACACCGCTAACTTTTCAAACAGTTGCATTGCATGAATTTAACTTAAATAGAACTCAATATTTAATCTGCGCTGAGCTTCATTTCTTATTTTGCGCTGCTGATGAAACCGCACCAATAAACACCACATCGCTTGACGAGTTTAATGCGGTTTCAACCGAATCTTGAATTACACCAATGGTAATACCAATTCCAATGACTTTAGCCGAGATTTCGTTCGGTATACCAAACATACTGCAAGCAACTGGAATAAGCAGTAACGATCCACCTGCAATGCCCGATGCACCGCAAGCACATACTGAAGTTACAATACAAAGCAATACCGCAGAATAGATATCAACATGTATACCGGCACTAACTGGCATTGAGTTCACGGTTGCTAGTGTTAGCACTGTAATGGTAACAGCTGCACCCGACATGTTAATTGCCGCACCGAGTGGCACTGCAACGGTATAGGTATCTTCATCCATGTTATATTTTTTACAGATTTCCATATTGACAGGAATATTGGCAGCTGAGCTACGTGTAAAAAAAGCAGGGATCGCGCTTTCTTTTAAAGCAGTGAATACAAGTGGATATGGATTCTTTTGCATAACTAGATAAGCGAGTAATGGATTAATAACCAATGCAACAATCACCATACAAGAAACTAATACAATTAATAAATGCGCATATTTATAGAGTTCATCAAAACCTGTTTTGGCTAATGTTGAAGCAACAAGTCCAAAGACGCCTAAAGGCGCAAATCGGATAATAATTCTGACAATAAACGAAATAGCATAAGACAAATCATTCATCATCGTTTTAGTGGTTTGACTGCTATGTCTTAATGCCAAGCCAATACCAACTCCCCACACAATAAGGCCAATATAATTTGCATTCATCAGCGCATTAATTGGATTGTCGATCATTTTGCCTAGTAACGTTTTTAACACCTCGGTAATGCCATTAGGCGGAGAAAGCTCAAGGTTATTTAGTGTGTCACCAAATGAAATTTGTGATGGAAATAAAAAACTGGCAACGGTGGCTAATAATGCCGCTAACATCATACCAACAAGATAAAGAGTAATTAACGATCTCATATTCGCTTGTTTACCGTGTTGGTGATTTGATATTGAAGAAATTACTAAAATAAGCACAAGAAGAGGGGCAACTGATTTTAAGGCATTAATAAAAAGATCGCCTAATAATGACATATTTAGCGCTGTATTTTTAGATACAGCAGCAAGTATAGCGCCAAATATTAAACCTAATAAAATCTGAAATACCAACCCAACTTTAAAATAAAAACGAACCAGTGGATGAGATGAGTGTGCCATACTACTTTCCTATTTATTAAAGATAGGTTTAAACCTTAACATATTTAAATAGCAAATTTATATAAAAATATCATAATAATAATTTTTTTTTATATATTACCTCAAGCGATTACTAAGTTTTATTATTCATTAAAAAATCTTGATTTAAGCATCATTATTTAGTCATTTACTATCAAAAAATGGCTAAACATAAACAAAAAAACTAGTATTATTATTTTAATATAATACTAGGGCGTGTTGATCTTTGGTGATTATTTTTTAGACGGCATGATATGAGTTATAATAATTCTGCAAAAAACAACCATAACTCGATTCA
>NZ_WTEX01000035.1 GCF_009795845.1 Gilliamella sp. Lep-s35
TTATGAGTGACAGCAGCCGTAATCAACGTCGCTTTAGGACATTCAATGTCATCGATGACTTTAATCGTGAGGCGTTAGGTATTGAAAGAGCTTAAACAACTCCGTATGGAAAACGATATTTTAAAGCAAGCAGCACTGATAATAGGGCGAAAATCGCTATCCTAAAAGCAAATCGATATCGTTATAGCATAACAAAACTAATACCTTATCACAGACAAGCGATAGGGCGCTGATATCATAAAAAAATAACCATCAACAATTTAACTAAACGTTTTATTAATTTTTATAATACCGTTAAACCGCATAAAGCGATTGTAGAGAAAACGTCTTATGAGTTTTTAGATGATTATTTTAACCATGAAGTATAAACAACTAGGCGTTTTCCTATATCTAACCAATATTTTTAAATTCTATAGCCATATTATTTAACGATACTGCCTTGTTAACCATTACTGTTTCATTTACTTTAATGCTGATAATGTTTAAGATAAACCTACTTTTTTGATGTACTTTGGGATAATAAAGTTTGAACAATTTTGCAAAAATTATTGAAGTCGAACGTGGAGATATGAAGTTCGCTTATGTACAAAATGATGAAATAAATTATCTAGACCTTTTTGACCAGTTTTTAGCTGAAGAAGGGCGTCATCAATTGCTTGACCCAAGCGATAAATTAGAACGATATACTTATTTAATCAATCACAATCAAAGCAAATTTATTTTTAAAATTGATGGTGGTGTTGAGCACCGTTTAGAACGCAAACTCATCGCCAAAATAACTGGTGATTTTTATTTTAATTTAATTCGTAAACTGGCAAAAATATCACTTGATAAATGTGATATTGCTTATGAACTTTATTTGGTTGCTTTCGATAAAAGAACCAAACGTCATTATATGATATTTAATTTTATTGAAGGTCGCTCCCTAAAATGGGAAGAGATGAGAGAGTATGGTGATCAAGTCAAAAACTGCATTGAAAAACTGCACAGCTATAATTTAGTGTCTAATGATGTGCACGGTGGTAATTTTATTTTAACACCAGATGGAAAAATCAAAGCCATAGATTTAACTAACTCAGGCTTTATATGGTTAACCAAAGCCAATGATGCGATAGAGGCGCAAGAACGTTTTGATATCAAAATTAAGGTTCCTTTTTTTGCAATGGCAATTAAGAAGTTTACTCATGGGTTTAAGCGATTGTCTCGGAAGATCCGAGGGAAAGAAGATTAAACAAATCCATCGATAACTAAAACAGTCCTCAAACGTTTATTGTTCCTTAAAACATACGTAGCTTATTTTTTTGTTGTATTTAAATTATTTTTAAATGCAACAGGTTATATTGGATATCATAGTGATAATATTTGTCATCAATTAATTTATCGTATTAACTGTTTTTATTAGCTGATATTATCTAATTTTTCTTGTTTTTAGTCGCTGTATTTGAAAAATTAAAATGATATTTGATTAATTCAATTGGTATAATTAAAAAGACATCTGAGTTAAAATTATAAAAAGCAATATAAGCAATGATTAGAGAGTATTTATGGAACAACAAAATATTATTATGACAACAAAATCACCTCTTAAAGGTCGCATTCACTCTTTTGAATCTTTTGGTACTGTCGATGGTCCTGGAATTCGCTTTATCGTTTTTTTTCAAGGTTGCTTAATGCGTTGTTTATATTGTCATAATCGTGATACGTGGGATTTAAAAGCCGGAAAGGAAGTCACTGTTGAAGAATTGATGAAAGAAATTATTTCTTATAAAAGCTTTATTATGCCTAATGGAGGAGGTGTAACAGCATCAGGTGGTGAAGCAACGCTACAAGCTGAATTTGTTACTCAATGGTTTAAAGCTTGTCATCAAGAGGGAATTAGTACTTGTTTAGATACTAATGGTTATGCAAGACAGCTTGATAGTGTTATTGAAGAATTAATGAAAGTAACAGATCTTGTTATGTTAGATCTAAAACAAGTTAATGATGAAATTCATCAAAAATTAGTTGGTGTGCCTAATAAAAGGGTTCTTGAGTTCGCAAAATATTTACAAAAAATCAATAAAAGAACTTGGATTCGCTATGTAGTTGTTCCAGGGTGGACGGATGATGATGATTCAGCACATTTACTAGGTAAATTTATACAAGGTATGGATAATATTGAGCGTGTAGAATTACTTGCTTATCATAAATTAGGAGCTTATAAATGGGATACCCTCGGAGATGAATATAAGTTAGAAGGCGTAGAGGCACCACCAAGAGAAACACTTGATAGGATCCAAGGTATTATAGAAAGTTATGGTCATTATGTGACTTTTAGTAAATAAAATTAATAGGCACAAGATTAGGTATCTATTATAACTAATGATTAATTATTTATATTTTAAATTTGGTTGAATATTTGTTGCTATAATTAATTGCCTTATAGTTATATTTAAAAGATCGAGCTTAAAAATTGTCAACCAAAATTCCATAACTTTAGCTAGATTCTTTTAATATAAAATCTGTATATTAAATCTTGTTATTTTAATTAAAAGACAAAGAAAAACTTTAATAAAATAAAAATAATTTTTGAGTGTAGCGATAATAAAAATCAAACTAAAAACTAGCAAATATACAAAATAAGATTGCAACATACTTGATATGTGGTTTTCATTTTGCATCTTTACTTATTTATCGGTATAGTGGCAACAATTATTATTACTTGGTTATAAATTATAAATTATAAATATAACGCCATGTCTATTTGTCAGAAAATTGTAGTTATTATTTTTATTGGATTAATGAAAATAAGTTTTTTGCATGCTGATTATAATCAGCGGCTTGAATCTTTACGTTCTGCAATTAAACAACAAGAGAAGCGTTTAGAACAGCAAAAAAAAGAACATAACGAACTGATTAATAATCTAAAAAAACAAGAAACGGAAATTGCTAAACTTTTAACATCAATTGAAAAAAATGACTTATCACTTGTAAAGCTTGATCAAGAAATCAATAATTTAATTGAACAAATTAATTTATTAACTATAAAACAAAAACAGCAACGGACTATATTATCAAAACAGCTAGAAAGCGCGTTTAAACTTGGAAATATAACAGGTTTAGAGATGATTTTTTCGAACGAAAAAAGTGAACGAAATGATCGCATAATTGCTTATTATGGTTACATTAACCAAGTTAGACAACAACAAATTCATGATCTTCAAGATACACAAACCCAATTAAACGAGAAAAAAGTTGAATTACAAGAAAAACATGTATTGCATAAAACATTACAAATTAAACAGAAAGAACAACAAGCAGGGCTTGAAAAAAGACGTCAAAATCGACAAAATACAATAATCACTCTTGAATCAGCAATGCAACTAAACCAACAAAAATTAGCTGATTTGCGTAATAATGAAGCTAAATTACAAACAGAAATTGCTCAAGCAGAACGTGAAAATAGAAGCATCGCAGAAGAAGAAGTAAAACAAGCAAAATATATTGAAGAAAAACAGAAAAATAACAGTTATACTCTTAATTCTGATGAACGAGCATTAATGGCTCGTGTAAGTGGTATTGGTAAACCGCAACACCAGTTTAGTTGGCCCGTGAATGGTAGTGTTGCACATCAATTCGGGGAATTACTTCAAGGTGAACTACATTGGAAAGGAATGGTAATTAATGCAAAAGAGGGAACTGAAGTTAAAGCCATTGCTGATGGTCGCGTTATTTTGGCTAGTTGGCTACAAGGCTATGGCTTTGTTGTTGCGCTAGAGCATGGTAAAGGTGATATGAGTTTATATGGTTATAATCAGCGCATGTTGGTTGAGGTGAGTGATAAGATCAAACGTGGTCAACCTATTGCATTGGTTGGTTCAAGTGGTGGGCAAAATACAGCTGGATTATATTTTGAAATTCGTCGTGATGGCAAGGCGCTTGATCCAAGTGGATGGTTAAAATAGTGCGTTATTTTATAGCCATTTTTATTGCAAGTTTATTGTTGCTAAATACACATTGTGTTTGGGCTGCAAAACTTGCAATAGTTATTGATGATTTTGGTTATCATCAACATAATGAAGAACAAATAATTTCATTTTCGCCTAATATTACTGTTGCAGTTTTACCCAATTCACCCAATGCTAAACGCATTGCAAATAAGGCGCGTGAGCATGGTAATGATATACTAATTCACTTACCTATGGCACCACTAGGTAAACAACCTCTAGAAAAGGATACTTTATTTCCCTTTATGAATGAAGCTCAAGTAAATCAAATTGTAACAAATGCGATTGAGTTGGTCCCCCATGCTGTTGGCGTTAATAATCATATGGGAAGTTTAATGACGGCAAATCTTACCGGTATGAAGCATGTGATGAAAACATTGAGTAATTATTCACTGTTTTTCTTAGATAGCAAAACAATTGGTAAAACTCAAATAAAAAAAGCTGCAAGCTATTATAACATCCCTGTGTTAACGCGTGATGTATTTTTAGATTCTCAACAACAAGAAAGTGCTATTAGCCAGCAATTTGATTTGGCGGTAAAACTGGCACGTAAAAATGGCGTTGCTATTGTTATTGGCCATCCTTATCCACAAACAATCAATGTGTTAAAGCAAAAGTTAGCTAATTTACCTGAGGATATTAAATTGGCCAAGATAAGCCAATTAATTACGACAATGCCCACGCCTGTTTTGCATAAAACAATGCTGAAAGATATTTTTGAAAAATATAAAAAAAATTTTTATAAATTATCGAATATTAAAATTGAAGATGAATAATTTTTACCTTTTTTCTAACGTTCGGTGGCGTATTTGCACTTGTTTGTTTTGGGCTTTAAAAAATGTTGCCAATTGTTCCGCAATATAAACAGAACGGTGTTGTCCGCCCGTGCAACCAATGGCGATGGTTAAGTAACTGCGGTTATTTTTTTCTAGTAATGGCAACCATTGATTAAGGTAATTGGCCGTTTGGTTGATGAAGTAAGATACTTCATCGTGTTTTTGTAAGTACGCGTTGACTGGTTGGTCAAGCCCTGTTAGTGGACGCAAACTGACATCCCAATGAGGGTTAGGTAAAAACCTAACATCAAATACAAAATCGGCATCAATGGGCAGACCATGTTTAAAGCCGAATGATTCAAATATAATGGTTAATTCGCGCTCTTTTTTACCTAAAATGCGTTCTCTTAATAGATCCGATAGTTCGTGAACCGAAAGGCTATCGGTATTAATAACAAGACTTGCGTGTGATTTTAACGATTCTAAATAAGTTTCTTCAAGGTCAATAGCTTCTTCAAGGGAGTATTGTTGGTTAGAGAGTGGGTGTATGCGTCGTGTTTCGCTATAGCGTCGAATTAGGGTGTTGCGACCGCAATCGAAAAAGATAATTTCTGGCGTTACTGATTGCGGTAAGCGTTGAAAAATGTCATTATTGACGTCAAAATTTTTAGGCAAATTTCGTATATCAATGCTAATTGCCACTGGCGTGTTGTTGTCTTTTAATGAGTTGGCTAATTGCGGTAATAGCGCAACGGGAATATTATCAACACAATAAAATCCCATATCTTCTAACGCTCGTAGGGCTATTGATTTGCCTGAACCTGAGCGACCACTTACTATCATTAGAATCACAATATTAACTCCAATCTCATTAATACATTAATTATATACTGTTTGTTTTAGGATATACAAATTTGAATATAAATAATATTGCAACCATTAATATTCTGTTTTTATTTGAGCTATTAGTTGTTTAAGAGCTTGGCCTCGGTGTGATATTCGGCTTTTTTGTTCTTTGGTTAGCTGCGCTGCTGTGCAACCTAATTCTGGAATATAAAAAAGCGGATCGTAACCAAAGCCACCTTCACCTTGTTGTTCATTTAATATTATGCCATTCCATTTGCCTAAACAAACGATAGGCGTTGGGTCGACTTCGTGTCGCATAAAGACCAGTGCGCAATAAAAGTAAGCTGTGCGGGCTTCTTTAGGGACGTTTTGTAATGCAACAAGAAGCTTGTTATTGTTGCTTTTGTCGTTACTATGTTCACCGGCATAACGTGCTGAGTAGATCCCTGGCTCTCCACCAAGTGCATCGACCGCTAAGCCTGAGTCATCGGCAATGGTGGGTAAGCCTGTTAATTTGGCGGTATGCCTTGCTTTTAAAATAGCATTTTCAATAAACGTTAAGCCTGTTTCGTCAGCGTCGGGAACGTTAAATTGGCTTTGTGCAACAATATCAAAACCAGCATCAGCAAGTAACTTTTGCAATTCATTCACTTTGCCTTGGTTGTTGGTTGCTAATACAATTTTTTGCATTTTAATTTCCTTTATTTTAATGGGAGTTGGCTATTAGCGTAAGCCGTTTTATTTGCATTATTTTCGTTCTAAAACTCGGGTTCACAACTAAAAGTCATACTTTCCCCCGTTTTGGGGTGATTGATTGTTAGGAGTTGGGCATGTAATAGCAGCCGTTTTGACATGGCAAAAGCTTCAGGATGTGCATAAAATTTATCACCCAAAATAGGATGGCCAATCGCTTGCATGTGAACGCGTAATTGGTGTGATCGTCCTGTAAATGGGAATAATTGTATTCGCGTTGTGTTGTCAGGGTTGCGAGCAATGACTTGGTACTCTGTTAGTGCGTGCTTACCGTTTTCTACATCGACCATTTGCCTTGGGCGATTGGGCCAGTCACAAATTAGAGGTAATTCAACGCGACCAGTGTCATGCTCAAGATGTCCATGAACAACAGCAATATAGTTTTTTTTGGGAATGCGTTCTCTGAACTGTTTTTTTATTTCACGATCGGCAAGCTTCGATAAGGCTGCAACCATAATCCCACTAGTTGCCATGTCGAGTCGGTGTACTGATTCGACGTAGCTATATTTTTGTTGTAGGCGGTGAATAATACTATCAATAAATTGCGGTTTATTTCCTGATACCGATAAGATGCCTGGTTGTTTGTTGACAACAACAATGTGATCGTCTTGATATAAAATAGAAAGCCAAGGCTCGATAGGTGGGTGATATTCCAAAAGCATTTTTGTGTGACAATTTGTAAAATAAAATTATCACACATTCTAACAAAATCAACGAAAAGCGCTAGCTTTATAAATAGAGTTACTTACTCCAGATTGAGACCCTAGGAGATGAAAAAAACTGTGATATTAATATTGATAAACCAACGATAAGATAGCAAGCAAAGATGATAATCATCCATTGTGACATTTCGATAGTTAAAAATGTCCAAATTTTATCAGCGCAAGAACCATAAGCATTAAATAAGCTAGGTATCCATGAGTCTAACGGTAACCAAGTTGGAAACTGGACTTTAATTGAGCAAGTATCATTTAAACTTGGTTCAAATTGTAGGTGGGCATGAAATATCGCTAAAGTAAACCCTTTATAAGCACTAAAAAGCCAAATAGAAATACTGGTTAATCGAATAATTGTGTATTTAGGTGCAATAAGTGCAATAATGCTAGCTGACATAATGCCAAATATGGCACAACGCTGATAAATACAAAGCGTACAAGGTGCCAGTCCTAAACCATATTGGAAATAAAGCGCGGTTATTTCAAAGCTAAAAGTGGAAAAGAACAATAAGAGCCAAGCGAATCTGCTTTTTGAGTATTGATTAAGCAGTGATAACATACTATTTTATTCCCCCATATTCCGTTATAATTATTTTACTTTAATTATATGAATATTATCTATCGTTATTCCTTAATAGCAATAGTGTAATTTATTTTTGAATAATGTAAACGACTTTATTTATTGATGGCGGATTAATCACTTTTTATGGAATCAAATGCTCCACAAACAAAATTGCAAGTCTCATTTGTTACCATTTCAGAGGAAAATGCGACACAACGTATTGATAACTTTTTAATCACCTATTTAAAAGGTGTTCCAAAAAGTATGATTTATCGTATTTTAAGAAAGGGCGAAGTACGTGTTAATAAAAAGCGGATTAAGCCTGAGTATAAATTAAATATTGGTGATGAAATTCGTATTCCTCCTATTCGCATCGCTGAAAAAACCACACCTGAAATTTCAACCAAGCTTAATAAGGTGGCTGATTTAGAAAAAGCTATTATCTATGAAGATGATGTTTTATTAGCGATTAATAAACCATCAGGCATTGCTGTTCATGGTGGTAGTGGTTTGAGTTTTGGCGTGATCGAAGGCTTGCGTGCATTAAGACCCGAAGCGAAGTTTTTGGAGTTAGTGCATCGTATTGACCGCGAAACATCGGGTGTGTTGCTGATCGCCAAAAAACGCTCGGCATTAAAAGCGTTACACGAACAGTTACGCCTTAAGCAAATGCAAAAAAATTATTTGGCGCTTGTTAAGGGGAATTGGCCTTCTGAATGTAAGGTGATTCAGGCTCCTTTACTTAAAAATGTGTTGAAAAGCGGCGAACGAGTGGTGAAAGTCGATAAAGCGGGCAAACCGTCAGAAACCCGCTTTAAAGTTGAAGAACGTTTTGATTTTGCCACTTTGATTAAAGCCAGCCCCGTTACTGGGCGTACACATCAAATTCGCATTCATACTCAATACGCGAGTCATCCTATTGCTTTTGATGATCGTTATGGTGATAAGCAATTTGATGCGTTATTAACTTACACTAAGCTTAATCGCTTATTTTTACATGCAGCAAGCGTCAAATTTATTCATCCTAAAACTGGGCAAGAAATGCAGTTAAATGCGCATATGGATGATGCTCTACAGAGCTGTTTAACTTATCTTAGAAAAGATAAATATCAACAGATAGAATCTTAAAATAAAAAAGGTAGTTAGTACGAATGAAAGATCTCAATTTATATTTAATTAGACATGGTCAAACGCAGTGGAATATTAAAGACCAGATGCAAGGCTCAAAAGATTCACCATTAACTGAGCAAGGAGTTTTAGGCGCTAAATTAACAGGGCAACATTTAAAAGATATTTCTTTTATGCAGGCTTATTCAAGCCCACAAAAGCGTGCTGTCGATACCCGTAATTATATTGTGAATGAAAATAATAGGACTATTGATACTTTTGAGCTTGCCGATCTGCGCGAAATGGATTTTGGACTTTGGGAAGGCAAGCATGTGCCTACTTTAAAACAAGAAGTGCCCGAGTTTAACGTTTATTTAACTGATCCAGCTAATTTTGATGCGTCAGTCAATCAAGGCGAAAATTACGCTGATATTTTAGCTCGTATGAAGCAAGCATTAAATACCATTGTGCAAAATGCACCACAAGATTCAGGAAATATTTTAGTTGTGTCGCATGGTACGGTATTGCGTATATTGCTTTGTGTTTTAAATGGTGGCGATTGGCGTTTACATCGTGATGAGGAGTACTTTCCACGAATGTTAAATACCAGCATTAGTGTGGTCAACTATAAGCAAGATGATGATCACGCTGCTGGTGAATTTACGGTGAAATTCTACAATAATGTCGATCATTTGACCGAAAAATAAGAGTTTTTAATACCTCGATGGGTGAGTACTTTAATCACGAGTCGAGGTATTATTGTTACAATTTAATTTTGTTATCGTGCATAAGCAGCGTAACGTTTTTGCTGTTGTTGTAATTGATTGATTCTTGCATCGATTTTCGAAACCATCGTTTGATTGCCTTTGGTTTGGTTTTTTGCATTTTGTAAAATTGTAATCGCTTGTTTAAAATTACCTCTTAATGCGCTGATTTCTGCTTGCACACTCATTTCTTGCGCTCTGGAACGTATTTTTCCATAAGCAGTAACAAGTAAATCCCAACCATTGATATCGTCATTATGGTCAAAAGTATAACGGTGTAACAAACTCACCGCTTGTTGGTAATTTTTACTTTCTATATATGCATTTGCTAAATTTAATTGTAATGTCGAGCTATCGGGGGCTTTTTTTAGTGCCGCTTGCAAGCGCGTAATGGCAGCACTGCTATTGTTGAGTGCTAAATCAATATCAGTCATTAAATCAATATACCATATGTTATTCGGGTCATTGTCCAGTAATGGTTGCAGTTGTTGTTTGGCCTTTTGGTTGTTACCGCTTAGACTATCAGCTAAAGCATTACCATAAATAGCGGCAATATTACTTTGTTCATTATTTAGCTTTTTATAATCTTGTATTAGCAATTTTCCTGCATTTTTTTTGTTATTAATTAAAATCGCTAAGCGTGCTTTAGCTAAATAATAATTTAATGAAGGTGTTATGTTCTTTTTACTATATTGCAAGGAACGATTGCGAATATCTGTTATTCGGCTATTAGGTAGTGGGTGAGTAAGTAATATTTCAGGTGGTTTACTACTAAAACGACTTTGGTCGGCTAGTTTTTGTAAAAACTCAGATGAGGCATAAGGATCGAATCCCGCTTTTGACAGTGTTCTAAGACCAACACGATCAGCCTCTTGCTCATTACTTTGCGTAAAGCTGATCATGTTTTGTGCTGAACCCGCCATGGTGCTAGTCATTGCTGCCATGCCTGCTTCTGGGTTGGCTAGAGTCAGTAAAATGGAACCTAATGTAGCTCCCCAAACATAAGGGCTTGTGCGGTTTTGGTTTTCCATTGCTCGCGCTAAATGGCGTTGGGTAACGTGACCAATTTCATGAGCCATAACCGAGGCTAATTGGCTTTCATTATCGGTATCTAATATTAATTTAGAATGAATAACAACATTACCGCCAAAAAAGGCAAAGGCATTAAGTACATCACTTTTCATAATATAAAAATGGAAAGGTGTTTTTACCGATTCTGATTTAGCGACTAATTTTTTCCCCAAATCATTAATGTATTGGTTTAAAACTGGATCATTGATTATTGGGGTGCTGTCGCGCAACATGCACATATAATAGTCACCCATTTCCATTTCTTGGCCAATGCTAAGGGTTGCAGCTGCTGCGGTTCCTATATCAGGTAGATTGATATTATCAGCATAAACGATAGGGGTACTTTGTAGCAGTAACGAGGTAGATAGTGTAAATGCGATGACTTTTTTTAACATTATTTCAACCAATTAAGATAAGATTTATTTCAATACATTTTAGCTGAAAAAAAGCACAATATCACTTTGAATTTTTAAAGCGAATTTAATCTTTATGAGATAGTCGTTTCGATAGCTAGATATAAAAACACAACAGTAATTGGCTTATTGCTGTTGTGTTTTGACGGTTATTTCAAAAGTTAAGCTAATTGACAGCGATGTTTGATAAAATCGATAATATTGTCAACTTTTACCATTTCTTTATCGCCACCAGCTCGGTGTTTGTATTCTACTTCGCCGTTTTCAAGGTTGCGTTCACCAATCACAATTGTGTGTGGAATACCAATTAATTCAGCATCAGCAAACATTACACCGGGGCGCTCTTTGCGGTCATCGAATAAGACTTCAATGCCTGCAGCTTGTAAATCCGTATAAAGTTTTTCTGCAATCGCTTGAACTTTTTCAGATTTATGCATGTTCATTGGAATAATGACAACACTAAATGGGGCGATTGCTTCAGGCCAAATAATACCACGATCGTCATGGCATTGTTCAATAGCTGCTGCCACAATTCGGCTAACGCCAATGCCGTAACACCCCATGATCATAACGTGGTTTTGTCCATCTTCACCTTGGACGGTGGCTTTCATTGCTTGTGAGTATTTAGTACCAAGTTGGAAGATATGCCCAACTTCAATACCACGTTTAATTTGTAATGTGCCTTTGCCGTCTGGGCTGATGTCACCTTCAACAACGTTGCGAATGTCTTCAATACGCGGCAGGGCAACGTCACGCTGCCAGTTAATATTAAAGTAATGCTTATGATCGATATTCGCACCCGCACTAAAGTCACTCATGACAGCGACATCGCGGTCGATAATGATAGGCATATTTAAGTTAATTGGTCCTAATGATCCTGGTCCTGCGTTAACAATGGCGCGGATTTCGTCTTCGGTTGCAAATTCTAATGGCGAGGCAACGATGTCGATTTTTTCGGCTTTGATTTCGTTTAAGGTGTGGTCGCCTCGAACCAATAATGCAACAAGTTGGTGTCCGCTTTCTTTTGTGGCTTTAACCATTAATGTTTTAACCGTTTTTTCAATCGGCACATTGAACTGTTCAACTAATTCATCAATCGTTTTGGCATTAGGTGTATCGATAAGCTCCATGGCTTTAGTTGGCTCTGCTCTTTTTTGTGTTGGTGCTTGTGCTTGTGCCATTTCGATATTAGCAGCATAGTCTGATTCAGTTGAAAACACAATGTCGTCTTCACCGCTGTCGGCTAATACTTGGAATTCGTGTGACCAGTTGCCACCAATCGATCCAGTGTCAGCACGAACCGCTCTAAAATTTAACCCTGTACGCGTAAACACGGCACTATAGGCTTTGTACATGTCGTCGTACGTTTCTTGTAGTGATTCTTGTGTGGTATGAAATGAGTAGGCATCTTTCATAATAAATTCACGTGAGCGCATAACGCCAAAACGTGGGCGAACTTCATCACGGAATTTTGTTTGAATTTGATATACATTAAGCGGTAATTGTTTATATGAGCTGACTTCGTTACGCAGTAAGTCTGTAATGACCTCTTCATGAGTAGGCCCTAACACAAAATCGCGATCGCCACGGTCTTTAATGCGTAATAGCTCTGGGCCATACTGTTCCCAACGCCCGCTTTCTTGCCAAATATCTGCTGGTTGTACAACGGGCATGAGCACTTCAATTGCTCCTGCTTTGTTCATCTCTTCACGGACAATATTTTCAACTTTTTTAAGGACTCGGTAACCAGTGGGAAGCCAAGTATATAAACCTGCTGCAACTTTTCGGATCATACCGGCGCGTAGCATTAATTGATGACTAATGACTTCTGCATCAGCAGGGGTTTCTTTTAACGTAGAAAGAAGATATTTACTGGTTCGCATAAATTTATCCCGAAAAAATAATTTAGTTATAAATATAATAAAAATGTGAGTTAGTTTAACAGTACCAAGCGCAACACTAAAGCAATTTTATCGTTATTTTGATGTGAAATTAATTGTAATCTTATGAGCTAAATATTAAGAAATCCCGTTTTTGGGGAATAAACGTTCATCATATCTGCAGTATAAATGTCTATTTTTAAACTATTGCTTTTAGATGGCTTTCATTTAATCTTAGCTAAATTTACGTTAGAACAAGTTTTGCTTTCTTCGGATCAAAATTGATATCTTAATTGTATTTAAGTTATTAAGTATCAAGTTGAATGTTATTTATTGTATTGATTATATTTAACTTTTTATTATTTGTGTGACAATGATCACTTTATCAAAGATATTAAATTGATATCATATACACCAAATTTTAGATTAAGGAGTAGTAATAAAAATGAGTAAGTTAAGGACGAATAGTAGCCTAACAAATTCCAATAATGAGTCAATATTACCTAAATGGCGCAAAAGTGATTCATTATATGTAGAAATTCCTCGCGTTGTTTACAGTAATTTGAGAAACGACTGTAATGAATATACATAAAAAAACAAAATTAACGCCTTATCACAGACAATAGATATGGCGCTTATATCATAAAGAAAAAAATAACGGTCACCAATTTGACTAAACGCTTTATGGTCAGTCCTCCTACCATTAAAATCTATTGAAGATAAATTAAGACGGCAAGCTAAAAGCTATAACAAAACCTATCCGGGTGAAATGCTACACGTTGATACCAAAGGTTTACCTTTACTTAAAAATGAAACAAAACAGCAAACTCGATAATACCGTCTATTGATATAAATTTGATTTTATTTGGTTTTTTACATAAACGGGGTGCTCCTGAAACTTTTTCACAAAAATGACGCTGTCTTGATTTGTTTAGATAAACTGCGTAATAACCAGAGTATCAATCAAAAATCGACAAAAATCACCTGCTCACAAAAGAATGGAAAGCCGAAAACGTGATAAGAACTTTAAATTGAAATGTGCATAATCAGCATATATTTAGCGATTCACAAGATAGGAAACAAATACTTAAACACTTTATTAATTTTTATAATATCGTTAAACCGCATAAAATAATTTCAGGAAAAACGCCTTATGAGTTTTTGCCCCCATCCCAAATTTTTTGTACATAACTCCCTCCTTGCTTTGTTATAGATTCAATTATATATTCAGTGATCCTCGCTAAAAAAGTGGATAAAAGTTTGTAACCCCCCCAAAAATAGCACAACAAAAAAGTAGAAAATTCTCTATGATAAAAGTAAAGGGGATTTAATTATGAAAAAAATGACTGAACATCAAAT
>NZ_WTEX01000036.1 GCF_009795845.1 Gilliamella sp. Lep-s35
AAAAAAAATTTACACAGTTTTGGGTGTTTTAAAGTACAGCAAAAATTTTCTACATCTGTTTTGGACTAACTAGGGGGTATTTACAAGATGTAAACGATTTATTTCTATTTTATTATTAATCAGTTTGTTATGCTTTTTATTTATCTTTCCTTCATTAATTTTGTGCCGTTTTTTTGGTGTATCTTAATTGTGCTTTGCCATCTGGCATAAAATAAGTACCGTATTTGACCAGTCCACCTTCTTTAAAATAACAGACTAATTCATAGCTAAGCACCATAGAATCTTTATTTTTCTCATCAATATTGATATTTATCGATTCGAGTCGTGGCTCATAAATGAGTAATGTTTGTTCTATAGCTCTCATTAACACGTAAGCTGATGACGGTAATGCCTGAAAGATAATGGACATGTCCGGTAACCCATAATCAGGCATGTGGTTAATAGCCCCTACCCGACTATTTAGAATACGCTCGATATTATCCATTACACTTATAATGGTTTGTTCATTTTCGGCTATTTCATCTATAGGAATACCAGACTCAAAATAGCCATATAAGATGTCATATAATGAAGCACTCATTTACTTTTCTTCCATAAGTTTAATGCTATATTGGCTAGCGATAATTTGGCGTGGTTCAGTAATATAAAGATCACCACGTTCCAATACTATTCGCCAACTGTTATCTTTTAGATTCGGTTCTTTGAAAAGCGCTATCACGCCTACTGCATCTGCTTTTTTATCAAATGGCGTATCAATTGAAATAGATGTATCTGGTTTTAATACAACTTCTTTACTTTCAATGAGTGATTCTTGTAATATTTCACTATCATTATCAACGAGTTCCTGATAAGAAGCAGCGTTAAAATTATCAGCATCTTTTAATTGATAAATTCGGATCACAACGGGTGATGATCGCCCATCATCATCTGAATTTAATTCAGCTCTTGCTTTTAGATCTAAATGTAATGTTCTGACATTCCATTTAAAAACAGAATCCTTGATTTCAACTGCCGTTTCGCTTACACTTTGAGCTATACCACACCCCATTAGCGAAATAATTAATAAACTAACAAGTAATGTTTTAATTATTCTCATTTTTAGTCCCTTGATTGATATACTTGATAATCAATACCTGAATAGCCACCCAAATAAACTTTGATTTCGTCTTCAACAGGTTGATTATTTCTGCCAGTTTTAATAAATGAAGCAGTTAATCCTAATCTGCTATTTCTTGATTTTAGTTGGCTTCTGGGTAGAAAAATTCGCTTAATACACAGCGTTATTTTGGCATCTACACGATAGCCTAAATAAGCACGTAATAAAGCTAAAATATCATGAAATAATTGTCCATCAGGCAATAGCTCAGCAATTTGATGTTCGTGTTGAGGCGTGATAACAATATGAATACTTTGATTACACTCTTTAAAACGTGAACCCAATGCAGCACCACCATTTAATCCGATTCGATGTGGCCCTTGACCGCCTAATTTTGCTGGATAATCAATTGACTGCCAAATAGGATAAAATTCGCTTACACTTACTTGCGCATCATCGACCATCACACGCACTAATCCGATAATGCCTTCTGCTGTTCGTGTTTTTTGAGACATTAACCCTAATAGCGCAAAATATCGAGATCGTGGCGTACCTATTTGTTCAATGGTACCTTTTACACCTAATCCTATTAAACCAGACAAACATTTTGATACTGGATCGCGCCCACCACTTAAATAACATGCTGGATAATGATACTTCAACCAAATACGATAAAATTGAGTAATGAACCGATGATTGAACATATCCAAAAAATCAGTCATGGATTGATAATTTTCTTCTCGCCGGATAATTTTGTCAAGCAAACCAAGCGGTAATACAGCATCAACCCCATACAACCCTAAAAAACGCGTTCTAACTGTTGTTGGACGATTTATATAGGGTGCTTTTTCTATATATTTCAGCTCACTTGCTGGGAAAGACATATCCACTGAAGGAGCAAAACGCAACGGATCTGCAGCTGGTGATTCGCTTTTACCCAATATAGGTTCGTCTGCATATAACTGCTCAAGTAACTGACAAAAACGATAAAAATTAATTTTTGGCAGTTGCTTTTCAAGCATCTGCATTAAAGGACTGTTTTCGATGTTTTGCTCTGGTTCCATACAATTTTATTTCCTGTAGGTAGACTAATAATAACCAACTGTGTAAATAGATTAACATCGGCATATAAAGCAAAAAACTGATGTAATAATTCACCGAACAGTATTACATCACCTTCCCCGGTAAATTGAAAACTATTGATAGTTACTTCAATTTCAATACCTCGTTGCAGCATACCTTTAACTGTACGTTTAATCATTCGATGAGAAACTTCAACGATACCTTCTAATCTTCTACGATTAAGTTCGTTATCTGTCCAGTCATATAATGCTAGTGTTCCTCGTAGAACTTCAGCATTCATTAGTGACAAATAATTTGGGGCAAGATGCGAAAGAACACGCCAATAAAAACGATCCTCTGTTGGTGGATAGCAAGGTATTGTTGGAGAACAAAGATTTCGTACTTTAGCAATATTACCATTTGAGTCAGAAAGATCATGAATTCGAGCATTACGTAAAGCTTTACGAGGTAACATACCATTAGTACCTGTTATACGTAACGATAAAGTCTCGGTTTCGAGCATTTCATTTTTATCCCAAATTTTACCGCCCAAAATCAGCCATGTGTCATGTAAACCGGAAGCACCTCTTCTTACTCGAGTATGATAATATCTTTCTGGCGCATCATGACGTAGCATACCTCCACGGTGTTTAAAACTCGTGAATGGAACATAGCGATAACGTCCATCACGTGTAATAGCTTCTACATGTTCAACAGAATAAACTTCAACATGCCCATCTTGACGTAATAAAGGGCGAAGTAAATATTCGCTTTCTAGCTGATTTACTACAATAGGATCGGCTTCCATATCAAACAAATTGATGACTGGCACGCAATGCAAACGAATATTATCATCTCCAAAAGGCATATCGGTTGGCCATGATTGATTGAGCGTCAATTCAATATCAATATAAGTACATGCTTCTGATATATTGCTTGTTTTTAAACCATGTAAGTCAACAAACATAAATTTTTCACGAAATGCAAAATATTCAAGTAGAAGTTGATAGCCAGAAAATGCGTTATCAGGTTTTAACCATAAGCGGTCGTCTTCGCTGAATCCAACAGGGGTAATATGACCATTTAACAAAACTCTTGTTTCAGGATCATCAGAGTAACGAACGTGAATTGAGCCAACTTTCTGCGTTAAAACATGATGTAGTGTTGATGCGATGGGGGCATCTGCATTTAAATAAAAACGTAAACATGATAAATCCAACTGTTCAAAGTCAGCCAGTTCAGTAATACTCAACCGAACAGTAATCATACTACGACCATCATGGCTTAGCCCTAATCTTGCTTGGCTTATTTTAAGAGGTCGTAAAGTGACATCTTGTGTTGTTCTAAATAGGCACCGTGTACCGACATGCCCTAATGGCTCAGATTGCACTTGCAATCCCTTTGGAATGACTTCTTCACGTGATAATGTCGTATAATTTGGCGTAAGTTCCACAATCGATAATGATGGGATCAGTCGTAAATAGTGAGGCCAAAGTAATGTCACTAAACTTTCCGTTAATTCAGGTAAGTCGTCATCAATTTTTTGACGTAAACGACCAGTTAGAAAAGCAAACCCTTCAAATAAACGCTCTACGTAAGGATCACGATCACCGACACGATCTAAGTTTAACAAACTAGCTCTATCAGGATGTATTTTGGCGAATTCTTTTCCTGCTTCTCGCAAATACCGCATTTCTGATTCGTAATAGCGTAAAATTAAATCATCCATTTTTCATCTCTTTATTTTTTTATATATTCTGTTTAGTAATATCGTTACTGAAACTAACTACCCCATTAATAAGGTCCTTGATTAACTCTACATAACACTTAATGCTCTAGCTGGATCAAGTTGCATTAATTCGTGCTGTAACAAATCAATTTTTTCTGAAAGCTCGGGTTTAAAGCTATCTTTCAGTTGATTTTTTTGCTTCATTAGTTTTAATAAAAACCGTTTAACATCAAATATTAATTCTGGTTCCCACTGTAAAAGTGTCATTGTTTGCTGTTGACTATTGAGACCAAGCAATAATTTCATAGCGATATCTTGTTTACCCATTTGCTCAGCGACTCTTGCTTGCGTATATTGCAGCAGATAACGTTGTTTAGGCGAGCGTAAAGTAGGTAAATTTTGCAACCACTGAAATGCCTTTTCAATACTTTCACTATGCGCCAATTCTAACGCTTGTTTTTCAATTTCATTCCAGTCATTTTCGCCAGAAATCGAAATTGGCTCAATACTGTCGCCTTCATCTAAATGATGAATGCGCGCATTGGTTGCAATCCAATTGAGCGTTTCATCATCGGCAAACGGTGTACCATTATCAAATGAAAGCCGTTCTATGCCGTTTAATCTTTCAAGCATCAATCCAATATCCGCTAAAAATATGTCCGCCCAAGCTTGATGTGGTGCCCCCATTTTCTGTAATGCCATTACTGTTGCTCGTTGTAAATCAAGCCAAAAATGGTTTGCACCTTCCATAAAAGCCGCTTCCACACGTTCAAAAAGCTCTGCCCATTGTTGTTGGATGATTAAACGACTAATATTTTGTTTAAGTTCTGTTCTTGGTGCTGGTAAACGAGTTCGTCCTCGATGATCTGCAGGAGGCAAATCGACAATGGTATCCCAACGTAATATTCGTAAAAAACGACCTGCTGCAAGATATCCTTCTGGCTTCTCTCTTAAAAATGCAGCCATTTTGCGAGCTTGATCAAGTAAGTCTCGTTGGGAACTAATTTTAGCATCCGATAGTTTTGGAAAAGATTCTGGCATTGAATCAGAAACGGGCATAGATGATGATGCGTTTTCTGGTTGAGTACTTTTAACGGGTTGCTTTAAATTATTGCTAAAAAAATGAACAAGCGCAGAAAGATCGGGCGCTTCAAGCTTTTGTTCCAGTGTTTCACCAACAAACAGCGTTTGACAAATACTATCGATCTGATTTAGTGCTAAAATAATTCGCGAAAGACACTTTTCTGAAATTGGTTGTAATTGGGTAAGTGGCTCAAGAAACCTTGCATTTGCTAGCCATTCTATCGCATTTTTACGAATATTATGCCGAGAAGGGTAAACAGATGTTCCAAATTTTTCAAGTAAACCTGCTAATATTTCAACACCTTCGGCATAACCATTGGCGCCATCAAGATGTAACCGAGCCAAACAATAATAAGTAACAACACGCACATCTTTACTATTTTTCTTCAAGATATTTTCACTTTCCATTGCAACTAACTCGTAATCAATTCCGGAAAGCTTGGCGATTTCTTCTTTTATTTCCTGAAAAGTATCGTGATAGGTTAAATCTTCACCCGTTGGTTTATCGAGACTAATTGGCTTTAGCCAATCAGCCCACTGTAAAATTAGATTTTTTTTAGCTGATTCACTTGAATCTTGTGATTCAAATAAACGGTTTAACAATTGGCTAAACATAATAATCTTCCATCATTTAATTAATTTTCAAAAACTCTATTAGGTAATGTAAAGTTACGCAATTTTAATAACGTTAGTGGTCCTTGCCCCAACTGTGTACGTAAAATATATCGTAATCTACCTTTCTCTGATACTTTCCAAACCAACTCATAGCGACTTGAATCAAGTGGTTTAACTGATGCTTTTTCGAGTAGTCTTATCAAAGACCAATCACCATTGAAATAATCATAGAGCTTTAATCCTGTTTCATCAGAACTCCAACTTAACTGTGAATAAGGTGAATAACCATCACCAGGCCAATTGAATCGTTGCCAAGTTGGTGCTTGGTTATAATATTCTAATTTTTGTTTATTAATTATTAATTCAGTTCGGACAATATTATTACCACTGCGTGGCATTAGATCAAAGGCTAAACTAACATCACCCGATGTGATTAATTCAGATGATAAATCGTTAAATAACTCCAATGCTTTGATAAATTTCGGTGAAAAATTAAGCCCTTGAGCATTCACCGTATTGACAACCCATCTGCCCCCTTTCTTTTCTAAGACACCACCTAATTCATTTATGATAAAGTTGTCGATAATGCCTGTATCACTACGTAAAAAACGAGCAAGTTCAGCAAACGAAGCTTCATTTTCACTATTTTTGAAAGGATAACGACCCGCAAATGACTTTTCCCATTGATGCACAATATAATTTTGCCAAATTTCGTTAAAACTTTCAGTCGCAGGGGTTAAAACGACCTGCCACGATTGCTCAAGCGGTTGTTTAAATAAACTATGCCCAAATCCAGACCATTCATTACCTAAATTAGCGGCAATTAAATTTCCGTAATCTCGTGTTTCGGTCAAGTCAACTGAAGTACCTTTAAATACACTTTTAGCAAGTCCTTGCATCATTGCTTTAGGATCTGCACTATTGGTAACATTTTGCAATTTTAAGCGTACTTGTGTGACTCGTGAAAGATATGTCTGTAATGAAAGATTATTATTATTTTCATTTTTGATTAAGCTTACGATAGGTGAAAAAGTTTCAGTTAAAGGTCCTGAAGCCTCATTATTTGCTAATGGAATAACAGATTGGTTCTTTTTGCCCATGATTTGCTGTGTAGTACGAATTAAATTATCTGACAGTCCATCGCCAGAATAATCAACTTCAGACTGATATTTAACTACATTGATTAATGCAATTAAAGGTGATTGACGATTATCAGCCAGTAAAGTTAATTGTTCAATAACATCAGACACATTATTAGCTGGTTGCCATTGAATATTATTTAAAAAATACGCCCAAGATGCTCCATATTCACTAAAATAACGATCTTTTAATTGCTGTTTTAAAACATCGGGAGATATTGAAGCAATTAAATTGCTTTGGCTATCTTCGCCCAGTACCCAGTCAATTTGCTCTTTACGTGATTTAGCTGCACTATTAATTTCATTTTTAATGGTATCTTCCCATGCTTTTCGGGTAAAAATACCGGGAACTTCAACATCATTAATAAAGAGAATATTGCTATCAATTCCTTCAAGTAATTGATTTAAATTTTGATTGGTATATTGTTGACTTGCACGCTGAATAATATTTTGATAAAGCGTGTTAACGGCATTTTGAACACCAATTTTATTAATCAATATTTTTTGTATGCCATTGACCAAACGTTTGTCTTCTTGAAGCGCCCAGTCTGGTTTACTTTTTAATACTTGTCCCCAAAAACGGATAAGATCTGGCATTAATCGTTGCCAATCACCATCACTAATACCTTCTGGTGCTCGCCATTTTTGTGAAGCGAATTGACTTAAGTAAATACCATCGCTTTTATCCGGATGACTTAACATTAAATAAGCCTTTAAAAAATCATAAGCTGAATCGACTAATTTCAAACGCTCTGGACTATCTGGTGGTAACTCAGTTAGCAAGGTTAAATAATCTGTCATTAGATTATGAAATGGCGTTGCAATATTTCTGGAATTGGTCACTCGATAAGAAAGCCACAGTTTTCCCAAAAGTTCATTATTATGATTCAAACCAAATCGATAGCTAAATGGAGCACCGTGTTGCTTACGATAGAGTAACTGCTCAATACGTTGTTGTAATGCAAATTGGATTTGTAATTTGGTTGTTAAGTCTTGTTGAACCGAACTATCCGCATTTTTTACTAATTTAATACTATCGTTGATAAGTGTTGAATTTCGGAAATATGAGTTTAAAGCACCTAAACCAAAAAGCGTTGAAACACCAAGCAAAAAGATGCAAAACACCATTCCCCAATCAATGCCCATACGTTTTCCTAACTGTGCATTGGCATCATCACTAATTGATTGCCAAGTTGGGGTCATCACTAAATAGTTATCAAAATTTAATTCTTCATGTTCTGAAAAGACTTGATGAGGTACAAAAAATAACCCTCGAACATAAGGTGAATATGGAAAAGCTGTAAACATTCCCAAATAACGCTTAATGTTTTCAATATCACCTTTAGTTAATTTTTGACTTATTTTTAATAAAAAATCGTGAGTAATTGAGCCTTTAACTTGTTGCATTCCTCGTATACAACATTCTTGAGACAATTTATACAATGACGTGTCGACTGATTGCAACGATTCTTGATTTAATAGTGGGAAAATAACGCCTACACTTTGTTCGATACGACCTACTTGATGCCATTCACTATTTTGTGGCGCAACTAAATAGAGCGGAGCTGACCACTTCAACAATTTGTCACATGCTTCTATTTGTTGTAAAGCCTTTTCAACCAACACTTGCTGTTGTCGATTACTGTCAAGATAATATTTAGGCATTACCCATATAATTGCATTCAACGGTTTAGCCGCAAAAGGAATACAGCGAGAAAAACGTTTTTTTAATGTCAATAACCAAGATGTATCAAGATCATGTTCAATATCACCGCCATAAACCATCAACGTTTTATCACATAATTGCCATTTATCGTCTTGTAAATTAGAGAATACAGACTCAACATCAGCATATGATCCAATAACAAGACACTTTCTAATTTTATAACGCCAAAAAAGACCATGACGATGACGCATAAATTTGACTGGTTCCAAAAAAGAATCAGTAACGCTTTCTTTTTTTTGTTTTTTGGTATCAATATCAATATTCGTTTTATCATCTTCACGGAAAGTAAATTTTAAAACTTTAAGTAAACCCCAATATGTAAGACTATCAATGTGACTTAGAAGTAGCGCAATAACTAAAACGCTCAAAGTTCCAATAACTTTTTCAGTTGGCCAAATCAAAAATGAAAAGGTGTCTTGCCAAATCAAAAAAATTAAAACGATTGCAATTATTAGCAACAACATCATCCAAACAAATCTAAACTTTTTCATTTTTTTCACTTCTCTTATTTTCTTCTTGCAAACAGGACACAACCGAAGCCACAAGGTTAGGCTTACCTATTACTATTAATTGTTTATTTTTCGTAAGAAATGCATTATCAATCGCCAATGCTAACCCTAACATATAAGTACAACAGCCTGCATAACCTATCGAAGATTCAATATTAAAAATATTTTCAGATTCAAACTCGATTTTATTTAAATGATCCTTAATAATTGATTCTAATTCATATGAGACACCGTTAAACCAAACAGCATCAAAATTTGAATCGATGTTATTTGCCCAGTGCAATGCATCATCAATTGTTTGGGGGAGTGTGGATTTTTTTTCACAACGGTGGACTTTAATCAAAAATGGATGATCATTTAAAAGAAACAGTTTTTTATCAACTTTTTCGCCTGCTAACAAAAACATCGAAGCAAATTCACCATCTTTATCAGTGGGTGCATAAAACATTCGGGCGGTAATAAGTAATAATAATTCATGATCATGATCGCTATCGTCTAACCATGATTCAATAAAGGTATCTGATTTATTGGGATTTTCAATAATAATACTTGACGGTCGGCGAACAATTTTACCTAATGTTTTCGACCATAATTTAGTTATCTTATCGCTTGATTCTGTTGGCTCAACAAATAATCTCACATGCAATTTTATATCACGAGGAATTAAAGCTAGCTTTTCATCTAATAACTCTTCCCATGTGATAAAAATAGGTTTTAAGCGTTCACAAAAATCATCACTAGTACAATTATCAGGAATAGGTAAACTTGAATGATTCGTCGCACTAGAAGATTTAGGATGAGACTTTTTAGTCATGACTAATTTGTTTTCTTTTAATTTACTGGCATTTTCAAACTTACCATATTCAGTAACAAGAGAATGCTCTAAAACATATAAACCTCGTTGCGCATAATTAATCAATTCTTGTTTACGCGTTTCACGACGAATATTCCATTCTCGATTATAAATTTTACGATAACCATAAAGATAATAGTTATATAAAAAAAGCAAAACCCAAGCCAATAAAGGATAAATAATTATTCCTGATATAAACTGATCGTTAGGAACGCTATAACTAAAACTCAAAGCAATAGTGATGATAGTTCCAATCAAAATGAATACCAGAAGTAAAACTCCCCAAAACAAACGATTAAATTTTTTTACTTCAGGTTTAGGATCAGATAATAATGTTAAATCAACTGGCATTAACCTTTCCCTACTTTTGGTACAGATGAGATTAAAGAACAACCGCATGCACTTTTATGACCGTCTAAAGCAACCTTTTTGCCTTGATCAGTAAAAGTTGATTCACCTTCGATAATAGGGTTAATTCCATGATTTTTTTTGGGGCAACTGACTAAATCACCTTCCCTTGCTACAGGTATACCTAAAACTTTCATTGTTGATGATGCAGTGATAACTTTTCCTCCATGATTTGTTGCATCACCAAGACGAATCACACCTCTTAAATTACTCATTCTTTTTATTTCCTTTATTATTTCCTTAAATTTTTTACATATATTAACCCAATTTTATAGAAACAATAATATTTTTTTGCAAAATGATATTCTTAACCAATTAATTTTACTGTGTTTTTATTTTTTTATAGTAAAAGTTAATTTACCTACAATAACTTAATGCATATAAAGAAACGCTTTATTGCCTTGGCTATCTGTTTTAACTTTGAGTAAAAAGCATGCCGTGTAATTCATGTTTCAAACAAGTAACCTAATAATGATAAGAAAGTTATAAAATATAAAAACCACTTACGCTCTTGCGTAATCGTAAAGTTCCATCACTTTTTTTAGAATAATAGTGGAGACCTGTCAGAAGGCGTTTACCTTTCCCCATAGATTGTACTGAACCATGACCTTCGTATAAGCGATAAATCTCCGGATTTTTTATCCAGTTGGGCACATTTTCCATATGGTAACTAAAATGTACCATTGGCATATTTTTCAATTGATAATCCACTTTTTGTATTCTTTCTACCACCACTCGACCAAAACAGAAGTTAGTTCCACCCCACCAATCTTTATCTAGATATTTACGGCCTTCATCGGTTAAATCATAACGATACAGTGGTTTATCACCATCATACCCCACTAGCTCTTCAGTAAATAATCCCTCTTTGGCATATAGGGAGAGTTTTAAATTAACATCATTATTTGCAGCAATCTTATCCCACCGATCTTTGGGGTTTATCTCGCCTTCTAGATAGTGTATGGTATAAGGATACATATCATTAAATATCTTGCCAACTCTTAGGCAAATAGCTCTATTACCATTGGGATTAATGTCGTCATTTTCTTTCTGGATTCGGGTTTTATAATCGGTGTTATCACAACCGGTTAGTAGCGATAATAGGACGACTAAACTACAACTTGAAACTAAATGTTTTATTTTTTGATTGTTCATGATTATTACCTGTTTTTTTGATTGCTTTATTCTATGACACCGCCCACATTATCGACTAGCTCATCAAACCAACTGACCACCTTATATTGATAAGAAAGCAGATAAGGAAAGGCTTGATTACCTTGACTGTCTGTGTCATAACTTAATTGATAATGCGCTAAATTATTTATTTTTAAACAAGCAACTTAATGATTAAAATAAATTTATAAAACAAGTCCACCACTTACACCACGAGATAATTTTAAAGTGCCATCACTTTTTATGCTGTAGTAATGAATGCCCTTTGCCAGTTTATTGCCTTTGACTACCGTTTCCATACTGCCAAAACCTTTATATAAGCGATAAATCTCCGGATTTTTTATCCAGTTAGGCACATTATCCATATGGTAACTAAATATCACCATTGGCTTATCTTTCCATTGATGATCCACTTTCACTATTTTTTCCACTACCACTCGACCAAAACAGAAATTGGTGCCTCCCGACCATCTTTTATCAATATATTTACGGCCTTCATCGGTTAAATCATAACGATATAGCGGTTTATCACCGTCATAACCGACTAATTCTTCGGTAAATAATCCTTCTTTGGCAAACAAGGATAGTTTTAAATTAAGTCTATTATTCTGTCTAATTTTATCCCATGGATCTTTGGGGTCTATCTCTCCTTCCAGATATTGAATCGTGTAGGGATACATATTATTGAATAGTTTGCCAACTCTTAGGCAAACAGCTCTATTACCATTGGGATTAATGTCGTCATTTTCTTCCTGAATTCGGGTTTTATAATCGGTGTTATCACAACCCGTCAGTAGCGATAATAGGATTAAACTACTACTTAAAAGTAAATGTTTATGTTTTTTATTGTTCATGATTATTACCTGTTTTTTTGATTGCTTTATTCTATGACACCACCCACATTATCGACTAGCTCATCAAACCAGCTGACCACCTTATATTGATAAGAAAGCAGATAAGGGAGCGCTTTATTGCCTTGGCTATCTGTGTCATAACTTAATTGATAATGCGCTAAATTATTTATTTTTAAACAAGCAACTTAATGATTAAAATAAATTT
>NZ_WTEX01000037.1 GCF_009795845.1 Gilliamella sp. Lep-s35
CACTAAATAATATGACGCCGATTGAATTTAAAACACAAAAACAGGCAGCGTAATTTTCTATGTGGGTTTTGTGCTAAAAATGGGGGTATTTACAGATTGTTTCACAGAAGTATCTTGATCTTTCCAATGAACAAAATCATAAGGATAAAATTGATTATTTCTTAAAATACTATCATCTAAGCCTTTTATTTTTACTAAAGCTCCTGCTTCCCAACACCAGTATCCGTAGAAGTTTCTACCGTTTTCAAATTTATGCGTATTGTATTCATAGTCTAAACTTTCAAGAGTATAATAATATTTATCTAAGTAAAGTTTGAGTTTTTTTACTGCCTCACTTTTGTTTTTCTCTTTTATGATTTCAGAAAGTAATTGCAAAGATTTACTATCAGGCACTTGCAATTCTTCTCCTATAGGATAATCAGGAAATCGAGAGTTAATAAGATAATCAATTATGAAGTCTTTATATTCTTTTTCCTGCATAACTTTACCTAGTTCTTTAAAAGCATCATTATCAATATTAGCTAATATACCCAAAGAAATAGCATCCATTAAAGCCATTAAATTCATATCACCTCCGTCTGAATAATCCATATCAGGCGTCCAAAAATTGGTTACAGTTTCCATAAGTACAGCACAATCCGTAAATATGGTTTTTACCCCATCTCCCCTGCTATATTTAGCTCGGATAAGTTGAGAATATTTTATATTGAAACTGGTAAAATAAACAGAAAAGTCAAAATCAGGGTTATTAAGCGCTTTATCTTCGTCATATTCCTGTTTCATTTGGATAATCCGTTTTTGCACTTGATCAATCTGTTTAGTAAAAAAATCTTTACTTCCTATAATTTTATCCCGAACTCCTTCTTTATCTTTACTATCTAGTACCTGTTGTTGTTCCTGCTGCATTCTTTCTTTAAATGCTTGGTTAGGGTCTTTTCCGCTAAAAGCATTTTTCAAATCTTTCCAAATATTCATTGAATTTAACCTAGTTATATGAAATGTAAAAAATACAAAAACTGAAAGGGAATAATATAAAAGTTTTTACTTCATAAATTTTCTCTTTACCAACTAGGATAAAAAAGAAAGCTAATGAAGTACCAACTAATATAGTTGTTATTAAAGGTAATTGTTTTTGAATGAAATTCAATGCGTTATCTCCATCCTAAATTTTGTGTATTTCCTCTGTTAAAAGTGACGGTTGGTTGATTTAGCAAACGGGTAATTTTACCCCATTAAACATTGCTAATACTTCGGTATTGTTTTCACATAACATAAGTTTATCAACTGTTTGTCGATTCAAATGAGGGGCAAAAAGGTGGATAAAATCGTACATATAACTACGCAAAAATAACGATCGCGAAAAAACGATATAGGTCGTACTGTAAGGAAAGATATGCCCTGCGTTAAGAACAACAAAATTATTATCTGAATTATTACTTACCGCCATTTTTGCAACAATCCCCACCCCTACGCCTAGTTTTACATAGGTTTTAATTAAATCTGCATCGGTTGTGCTAAAAACAATATTTGGTGATTGGTTAGCACGCAAGAAAGCTTGATTTAAATCTGAACCATCATTAGAAAAATCATAACTAACTAACGGATATTTTGAAAGCTCTTCAATCGAAATTAATTTACTTTTGGCAAGCGGATGATCTTTCATCACAATCACAGCTTGGTTCCAGTGATAACAAGGTAAGGCAATCATATCATCGCTAAGCTGTGAGATATTGGTCACAATAGCAAATTCAGCCAGACCTGATTGAGTTTGTAAAATACATTGAGGGGATGATCCTTGCTCCATATGCAATGTAATACTTGAATATTGTTGCATAAACTGTTGAATCACAACTGGCAAGGTATAACGTGCTTGAGTATAGGTAGTGGTAATTGTTAATGAACCTTGATTTGGTTGACTAAACTCTTTGGCGATAATCTTAATATCATTGGACTTATTGAGGATCTCTCGGGCAAAAGCAATGATTTTTTCACCAACCGGTGTGATTTGAGAAAGGTGTTTACCCACTCGAGTAAATATCTGAACGCCGAGCTCGTCTTCTAATAGCTTTATTTGTTTGCTAATACCGGGTTGAGAGGTATACAGTTTTTCAGATGTTAACGATACATTAAGATCGTTATTTGCGACTTCGACAATATAACGTAATTGCTGCAATTTCATGACAAATAAAAGCTCCTTTAACTGTATGCTTTTCTCCCTTTTAATAATATCTTAAAAGGGAGAAGTTACAAGGTTCTTTTACAGCCTAGCGCAAACAAAAAATAACTTTTTGAACTAAACAGTATAAACTCCTGAAAATTTTAAATAAAATTCATGGTATTACCTATTTTTTCTTATTAATCCATTTACCATCTACATATTGCATTACCCAACCTGTCGATTTTCCATTAACTTCTGAAGTAACATATTGTTGTTTATTTTTACGACTAAAACGAACAATAGAAGGATTGCCGTCAGGATCTTTATTTGGCGCTTCGGTTAAGTAAATAAATTTTTCTGGTAAGCGATCTTTAAAGCGTTGTAACTCTTCAATTAAAGGGGCTCGTGTTTCCCTTGATTTTGGAAAGTTATGCGCAGCTAAAAAGATTCCTGAAGCACCATCACGTAATACAAAGTGTGCATCTGATTTACTGCATTGAAGTTCAGGTAGATCAACAGGATCTTCTTTCGGTGGTGCAACTTCACCATTTTTTAAGATCTTACGTGTATTTTTACAATCAGGGTTAGTACAGCCCATATAAAGACCAAAACGACCTGATTTTAAATGCATTTCTGAACCACATTTTTCACACTCAATGATGGGGCCTTCATAGCTTTTTATTTTGAAGTTACCTTTTTCGACAATAAAGCCATCACAAATTGGGTTATTACCACAAATATGTAATTTACGTTCGTTATCAAGTAAATAACTATCCATTGCTGTGTGGCATTTTGGACAACGTTTACGTGCTCTTAATGCATCAGTTTCGGCTGTCTCAGACTCTTCTAAAAGATTGAGTGTTTCATGCTCAGGGATTAAGTTAATCGTTTGTTTACAACGCTCTTTAGGCGGTAAAGCATAGCCAGAACATGCTAAAAATACGCCAGTACCCGCGGTTTTAATTCCCATTTCACGGCTACAATTTGGACATTTGATTTCAGGCGTTAATACCAATGGATTAAGTTGCATACCACCTTTATCAGGCGTTTGTTCAGCCACTTCAAGATGTTGACTAAAATCACTAAAAAATTGGTCAAGTACTTCACGCCATTCTTGTTTTTTATGCGCAATTTCATCAAGTGCATGCTCCATACGAGCAGTAAAATCATAGCTCATCAAATCATTGAAATTCTCGCTAAGTCTGTCGGTAACAATTTCACCAATTTTTTCAGCATAAAAACGACGGTTATCTAAACGTACATAGCCTCGATCTTGAATAGTTGAAATAATAGTTGCATAAGTCGATGGGCGCCCAATTTCACGTTTTTCAAGCTCTTTAACTAATGAAGCTTCGTTATAACGTGCTGGTGGCTTAGTAAAGTGCTGACTTGGGTTTAAACTAATTAAATCAAGCTTATCGTTTAACGATACCTGCGGTAATATCTTATCTTCACTATTTTTAGCTAGTTGTGGTTGCACTTTAGTCCAACCATCAAAACGCAATGTACGACCTTTAGCTTTTAAAATGAAATCGCCCGATTTAACAGTCAATGTTGTTGAGTTGTATTCAGCCGATGTCATTTGACACGCTACAAATTGACGCCAAATTAGTTGATATAATTTGCAGGCATCAACTTCAACATCACTAAGCTTATCAGCTAAGATAGTAACATCTGATGGACGAATCGCTTCATGCGCTTCTTGCGAGTTCTTTTTACTACTGTATACATTGGCTGATTTAGGTAGATATTTATCACCAAAATTTTTACCAATATAATCGCGTACCATGGTTAAGGCATCTTGACTTAAATTGGTCGAGTCAGTACGCATATAGGTGATATAACCTGCTTCGTATAACCGCTGTGCCAACATCATGGTTTTTTTAACACCAAAACCTAAACGTGTGCTAGCCGCTTGTTGCAAGGTCGAGGTAATAAACGGCGCTGCTGGATTGCTTTTAGTTGGCTTTTCTTCAATATTTGTGACTTGATATTGATTTTTGTTTAGCTCGGCTAAAGCAATATCAATCGCGGTTTTATCTTTAGGTTCAAAAGCTTTATCTTTGTAATGTGTAACTTGTAAAGTGAGCTGTTCTTTTTTCGCTGTATTTAAATCCGCATAAAGATCCCAATATTCTTCGGGAATAAAGGCGTGAATTTCACGCTCACGCTCAACAACAAGCCTTACCGCAACCGATTGCACACGACCGGCGGATAATCCTCGGGCAACTTTCTTCCAAAGTAATGGCGATAGCATAAAGCCAACTACGCGATCCATAAATCGACGTGCTTGCTGTGCGTTTACGCGATCCATATCAAGCATTGATGGTTCATTAAACGCATTTTTGATTGCCGTTTTGGTAATTTCGTTAAATACCACACGACGGTATTTACTATCATCCCCCCCAATAACATCTTTAAGGTGCCATGCAATCGCTTCCCCTTCTCTATCCAAGTCGGTTGCGAGATAGATCATATCGGCGTCTTTTGCGAGTTTTTTAAGTTCAGATACAACTCGCTCTTTACCCGGTAAAATTTCGTAATGTGCTTTCCAACCGTTATAAGGATCAACGCTCATACGATCAACTAAGATCTGCTTTTCTGAACGTTTAACCTTTTTCTCGGTTTTATTTTTTGTATCTTTTGCTGTTTTTTCAGCGCGTTGGCTGCTTCCACTAACTGGCAGATCACGGATGTGACCTACACTTGATTTAACCACGAAATCTTTACCAAGATATTTATTAATCGTTTTAGCTTTGGCTGGTGATTCCACAATAACAAGGGACTTTCCCATAATTAAACCTATTTATCCTGTAATTTACGTTATTTACTGTTTTGCTCTACATCAAGCATTGACAGCAAATCATCTTTAATTGTTGATACTTTTGTTGCATACTGCTCTTTCTGCTCAGCATCTTCAATTAGTTGTGTAATTGTTTGCGACAACGTGCATCCTCGGCGTTTAGCCAAATTAGCAAGTCGTTGCCAAACTAAAAATTCCAAATCGATAGACTTTTTCCGTGTATTTTGTTGCTCTGCATTAAAATGCCGTTTTCGCCTTGCCCGAATAGTTTGCTTCATACGGTTATCTAAGTCGGGATTTAAATGTGCTTTTATCCAATCGATAACTTTTGTTGGATTATGTTCTAACAACAATAATTCATTAACGGCATGCTCAGCTGCGCTTTTTTCAATATGCCGTGTAATACGTTCACCGTCTTGATGTCTTTTTACTAAATAGTGCCACTTCCAACCACATTCAAGGTTTTCTAATTGCTGATATTTCACTTACCCACCTTGTGACGCTGTAACTAACTAAGCTAGTTTTAGCATAATCTTGGCACACAATAAAGAAAATTATTGCATTTGACAAATTTTTTATAAATCTGCTATCGTTCACCTTTCATTTTGATCTTTGTTTAAGGAATCACACATAATGGCAAAAGCTGATGTTATTTATATTAACGGCTACATTTACACTGCCGACAAGCATGACAACGTTTGTGAAGCTGTAGCAATTAAAAATGGCTATATTATTGCAACAGGCACCACACAAGAAATAAATAACAGTCAATATGTCGATAACCATACGACCATCTATGACTTACAAGGCAAAACTATGATGCCGGGCATTATTGATTCGCATTTGCATACTTTTTGGGGAGGAATGCAATTATCATCATGTAATTTGAATTATCAAAGCTTAACAATTGATGATACTTTAGCCATTATACAACAATATTTAGATAAGGATTCTATAAGCGATAATAATCACTGGCTACAAGTTCGTGGTTGGTTACGACAAGAAGTGTTGCCAATTGGCACCGATATTACACGTTTTGACCTTGACAGGCTCAATACAAAACGCCCTGTTATTTTATTTTCAAACGATTGCCATACGTTAGTTGCTAATAGCATTGCTTTAGAAAAATTTGGATTAGATAGAAACACACCTGAGCCAACCGATGGTAAAATTGGTCGCACTGAAGATGGCGAACTCAACGGCATTTTAGAAGATGCTCCTGCCATGCGAGCATTTGATAGCATTTCTAAATTAACCGATGAGCAAGCAGTAAATATTGCTAAACTATCGCAAGCAGAACTTAATAAACAAGGTGTTACTGCAGTTATGGATGCCCGAATTACAAAAATCCAAGCCGATGCTTTTTTAAAGCTACAGCAACAAGACCTGCTATCTGTCCGCTTATTTGGTGCTCATGAACTGCCTCCAGATGATGTATCATCAATTGAAGATATCCCAAATGTCATCAATAAAGTAAAGCAGTTTGCGGCACGTTATGACGATAAAAACTGGCAACCAAAACCGGGAATCAAAATTTCACATACTAAGTTATTTGTAGACGGTGTAATGCAAGCTCCATTAATGACTGCTAGGCTATTAAAACCTTATTTGCTAGAAAATGAAAAAGATCGTTATGGTGATCTTTATTATTCCACCGAAATGCTAGATGCTTTAATTCTTGAGTCATCTCGAGCTGGATTCCACCCACATATGCATACAGTAGGCGAAGGTGCGATTGAAGTTGTTTTAAATGCCATTGAAAAAATGCGAAAAGTATTGCCTGATGCAGATATACGTCCAAGCACTGCTCATAATGAGCTTAGTGCATCACATCAATTTGCTAGATATCAGCAATTGAACGCTTGTGTAGTCTTTTCGTTCCAATGGGCTGGCTGTAGTTCGGCAATGATTGAACAATATAAGACGTTATTTGGTCCTGAGCGTTATAACGGTTTAGAAGCTCACGGACAATATATAAATGCAGGTGTAACTTGCGCATTTGGGAGTGATTGGCCTATTGATCCATTAAATGAGTGGTATGATTTTCAAATTGCTATGACTAGACAAATCGATGCCGAACATCCTCGATTAGACAGTGATCGCAATTTAACCATTACCGAAGTGTTACGCAGTGCAACAATCAATGCAGCTTATGTTTTAAAACAAGAAGCGTATATTGGTTCAATCGAAAAAGGAAAATTTGCAGATTTAATTATTTTAGATCGTAATCCATTTACTATTCCAACAACCGATATTCAAAATGTGAAAGTACTAACCACTATCGTTGGCGGAAAAACAGTTTATCAACAATAGTGCAAAATGCATCGTTAACTTTTATGTTTTTAACGCCGTAAATCACTACACTGGCAGCTATCGCCAGTGTAGTTACCTGTTATCATTCAACTTCCGTATTTACTTCGCTTTCAACAGCGACTTTTTTAGTAACATGTAAAATAGCTGCGATAATAAATGCACCTATAAACATATCAATGACATACCACACAGCCCCCTTAGTAACGCCACCTAATGCCACTAAACCACCAAAGGCGACAAGCGAATCTATACCATTTATCATGCCTAACATACCTGCTATCGCCGTGCCAACCACAATTGCAATTATAACGCGTTTAGGATCTTTGGCAGCAAAAGGAATGGCACCTTCTGTTATTCCTGCTAGTGATAAAAAGAATGCTGTAATACCAAACTCTTTTTCTTCTTTGGTATATTTAGAGCGTGACACTATCAATGATGACACCGCTAATCCTAATGGTGGAATAGCACAGCACATACGAAACACACCATTTGGGCCATAAACGCCTTCCGCCATTGCCGCTAAGGTAAATGCTGTAGCAGCCTTACTGCATGGTCCTCCCATATCTAACGCAGCTAATATACCAATGCCAATACCTAAAAATGCTGCATTTACCTCAGACATACCTTTTAAAGTAGCCACCATAGCTTTAACAAACCAAGCAAGGGGATAAGATAAGCCATAAATATAAATGGGAGCCATAACTAATAAAGTCACTGTCGGAATAATCATCACCGGCATAACCGACTCTATCACAGGATGAACTTTAACCGTTTTAAACCATTTAACAAAATAACCAATTAAAATTCCAAAAATCATCGCACCAATAAAACCTGTGCTAACTTGGTTAACACCAATTGGATTATTCACCACATATCCCATAATAAACGCTGGCGCTAAAGCTGCATTTCCTCCAATGGAATAAGCCATGTAGGCCGCTAGTACGGGTACCATCATGGCAAAACCATATAGTGCAACCTGTTTTAAATCGACAAAAAATTGATTGCTTGGTAAGATATCGTTATTAGTAACATCACCTGTCATTAACACAATTGAAAAAAGTATTCCCGATGCGATGATAACTGGTAAAAACTTACTAATACCAGTATTTAACGCTCTAAATATTTCTTTGCCTATACTATCTTTAACTTCTTTGGTTGATATTTGATCCGCATTATTAAAAATTGTAACGGTATTTTTTACAGCTTCACCCGTATTAACTTTAATGATATTTTTATAAGGTTCCAGTCTATCAGCATTTTCGATTGAAATATCGGTAGCTAATACAATAACATCCGCAGTTTTAAGATCTTGCTCGGTTAATGGATTATCAATTCCTGCAGCGCCTTGCGTTTCAACCTTATAATCCCAACCACGTTTTTTGGCTTCATTTTCAATTTTTTGCTTGGCAATATAAGTATGCGCCATGCCAGCTGTACATGCACAAATCGCAACAATCTTTTTTTTACTCATATAATCCTCTGATTTTATTAGCTACAAATTGAATATCGCTGTTAAGTAAATCCTGAATAAAATCATCATCAGCTAAATTTGATGCTAATTTAGCAATAATAGATAAATGCTCTTTATTAGCATGGTCTGGCGCACCAATTAAAATCACTAACTTGATTTTATTACCATTATTCCAAACTATGCCATCAATATATTTACCAACAACAATAAATGGAGTATTAACCGCTGTACTTCTAGCATGAGGCAAAGCAATATCTGGCAACATATCTGTTTCCATTTCTTGCTCATGAGTCATCACATCGTCAAAAAAACTTTTAACATTTGTTAAATAGGCTTGGCTAGCTTTAGCCATTAAATTGATAACGGAAGATTTTTGGTTAGTTACGTTACTAGTCAAATCAACCGATAAAACAGGAATTGACTGCATAAATAAACTCTCTTTAATTAATGATAACTATACAAAATAAACTAATTTTTATTTCGCTTTGTTCATTCAATATACAATAATTTATTTATGCTGACATTTTTTTTGTATAGAAAATAATAGATTTGGATCACAAATATGAAAATTAAAACGCATAATATTTTTTCCAAAATCGTTTTATGCTGTTTAACTGTAATAAAATTTAAAAAATCACTTAACCTTTTATTTTATATCCTTTAAATTGCTAAATATTTGTTGGCTATATCATATCTCAATTCAAAGTTCGTATCACTCTTTTCATTTTTTTAATCTTTAGACGGTATAGACTCCTGAATATTTTTTACAAAAATATAACCTAAAAAGCGAGCATTGTGATCCTCACCAATATATTAGACAAGCCCACCTTTATCATTTTTGTTTGAAAATGTGGCTATTCCATAGCCGGCATCCCTTGCATCATGAAACAGACTCGGTGCTCCCAAACGTGCCTTATGGTGCCAATATTGCTTTTTGATATACTCGCTGAGTTTGGCGGATTTTTTGGGGCTAGTTACCTAATCCACTGATTGCTGTTTGAATTCGATACTAAATTTTTTGACCATGATATTTGTCTCCTATCATTTTTATTTATATCATAGCGGCGAATTGTATCCACTTTTTTGGCGAGGATCAGGCTTTCGTTTTCCTTTATAAGATGTTTAAGTTGTTAGGTTTATTTTTTTATTTATTGTTTACTTACCACCATTCATATTTATGAGGGTGATAAGCATAATAATCGTTTGTTTACTACACAATCTTTAATTCAATTCATCA
>NZ_WTEX01000038.1 GCF_009795845.1 Gilliamella sp. Lep-s35
AATTTATTTAATAAAATCCAAATTAAAAATCCTGTTTATGGTTTAAATAAAAAAATAAACCCCGAATTATATCGAGGTTTGTCATTAATCTGGCGCTTAATAGCGTCTTTTTATTATTAAATTAATATTATTTTTGGTTTTTTAGCCGGTAACGCGAAGGCCAAATTTTCTCAACAGGAACTTTTAAATATTCAGAAATAATTCGCTCATACTTAGGACAATGTCGATATAAAGCATTTCTTAAAGTGTCAGCCTGCAATCCACTATCTCTCGACAATGCTCTTAGACTTCCGCCTCTTATTTTAATTTCACCAACCACTCTAGATGGTGTCCAGTCTTGATCTTGTTCTCTCATTATGAGATCCTCTATTAGTTAACTTCTTTCTATTGTAAAGATTATCGATATCATAATTTTAAAGATAAAAAATTATATAGCAAGAGAATAACACATAAAAAAACGAATTAAAACAATAAAAATTAAAAACACATAAAGTGGAATGAAAAATGACAGAAAACAAAGTAAAAAAACATGATGAAGCGGAAAAAACTCGAATTTTAACTAATACAGGAGTAATTAACTTTAGAAAGAGATTAAATCTTGTATTAGAAGGTATATCTGGAAATGCTTTTGCCAAAAAAGTGGGTATGTCAGAAGCAGTAATAAGAGATTATTTATCGGGCAAAACCTACCCTGCACTAAATAGACTAGCTATTATTGCGCAAAAATGTGATGTCCCTATTGAGTGGTTAGCGACAGGAAAAGGAGAATGCCGTTTATTACCTGAATCCGCTGGTCGGGGAGTGGTACATATTCCATTTCATCATTTAAACGAAACAAATATATCTTATTCTCAAATCAAATCAATCCCATTTGATATTACTTTAATAAAACATCATGGTTGCAATCACGAAAACTTAACTGCGCTATGGGTAAAAGGTGATAGTATGGAACCTACAATATCAAATCATGACATTATTATTATTAACAAAGCACATAACAAACCCATTGATGGCTATTTGTATGCTGTTGAATATGAAGATCAAATCAGTATCAAACGCATACAAAACCAAGGCGCTAATTTGGCATTACTTTGTGATAATCCTAAATATCCGGCCATTATTGGTGATAGGTCTGGACCACAAGAATTTAACATTATTGGATTAGTTGTGTATCTTTTAAAAGATTTCAACTAATGCCATTTATTCTTTAAATAATACAGATTTAGAAGTTTTGACAGATAAAACTGTATTATTCTTAGTTGTTTGATTCTTTTTTTACGATAATTGGCTTCCCCAAAAATGTTAAAAACTTTTGGGAAAGCATGTGTTTTAGTATAAAGTTAAAATAAAAATCGAATCAACACAACCATCAATATCAGTATAACTTTATGCTTTTTTCCTTAATTATGCTAAAATTGATACCAAGTTTTTTATTAATTTTAGTTATTAATATAGCCATTATGTCAAATATAAACACTCGAAAAAAAGTCGTTGTCGGTATGTCTGGTGGCGTCGATTCATCTGTCTCAGCTTATTTATTACAACAAGGATACGATGTTGTTGGATTATTTATGAAAAATTGGGAAGAGGACGACACTGAACAATACTGTTCAGCAGCTATTGACTTAGCTGATGCGCAAGCTGTTTGTGATAAATTAAACATCAAATTACATACAGTTAATTTTGCTGCCGAATATTGGGACAATGTATTTGAACATTTTTTATCAGAATACAAAGCAGGAAGAACACCAAATCCAGATATTTTATGTAATAAAGAAATAAAATTTAAAGCTTTTTTAGAATATGCGGCAGGAGATCTTGGTGCTGATTTTATTGCTACTGGACATTATGTTCGTAAACGCGAAACAAACGGAAAAGTTGAATTATTGCGAGGTATAGACAGCAACAAAGATCAAAGTTACTTTCTTTATACTTTGAGTGAAACACAAGTAAGCCAAAGCCTATTTCCTGTTGGCGAGCTTGAAAAACCACAAGTGCGTCAAATTGCCGAAAAACTTGGTTTAGCGACAGCTACAAAAAAAGATTCTACAGGTATCTGTTTTATTGGTGAACGAAAATTCAGTGACTTTTTGGCTCGATATTTGCCTGCACAAGCAGGAAATATTCGCACTGTTGATGGAAAAGTCATCGGTCAACACCAAGGGCTGATGTATCATACATTAGGACAACGTAAAGGATTGGGTATTGGTGGTTTAAAACAGGCCGATGACACACCATGGTATGTGGTTGACAAAGATTTGACTAATAACGAATTAATTGTAGCACAAGGTCATGCTCACCCTGCACTATTTTCAAACGGATTAATCGCTCAACAACTACATTGGGTTGACCGTAAAGTAGTAACGGAGCCATTTAGCTGCACAGTAAAAACACGCTATCGTCAATATGATATCGCTTGCCAAGTGATACCATTAGCTGATGACAAAATCAAAGTCATATTTGATAATCCCGTTGCGGCTGTTACACCTGGCCAATCCGCAGTCTTTTATCAAAACGAGGTTTGCTTAGGTGGTGGTATTATTGAAGAACAAATAAAAAGCTGCAAGGAGTACTAAATTGAATAATAAATACCATCATATTGCCATTGCTCTTGCTGGTGCGACACAAAGTGCTATATTAGTACCGCAATTAGCTAATACCGGTATTTGTAGTGCTACTCTTTATGAACAAGCAATAAAAAGTATATTTAAAACCTCGCCAAAAACAACGGACGATGTTTATGATGGTATTAAAAATGTTAAAACAGGGTTACAAACGCTAATACAACTATTATCGTCAGGACAAAAAGAACAAACTCAAATTATTCGTTACTTGTTTGGCGCTCTTAGTATTACAAGTAAATTATTAAAAAATAAAGACGCATTAGATAAGATAGACCAACGATTAAAACGTATTTCAGGACTTTATTCTGATATGAGCGAGCAAACCGTTAGCATCAATGTTGATGATCTATCCTATTCATTAGCGGGGATTTATTCTGATTTCGTTAGCCCAATATCAACTAAAATCAAAGTTACTGGCCGAATTGAATTTCTACAAAACTCATTAGTGCAAGCAAAAGTAAGAACGGCACTTTTGGGTTGTGTCCGATCGGCCATTTTATGGTACCAAGTTGGCGGCAGTCGTTTTCAGTTTATATTTAGCCGTAAACGCATTTGTGATGCTGCCCAACAATTATTAGACCAAATTAACTGCACAAACTAAATTGTACTTTATTACTGATATTTCAAAATAACAACGGAGTTAAACCGATGGAATTATCTGCACTTACTGCTCTTTCGCCAATTGATGGACGTTATGGTGACAAAACCACAGAATTGCGCACTATTTTTAGCGAATATGGTTTATTAAAATACCGTGTTCAAGTTGAAGTTCGTTGGTTACAAAAACTAGCCTTACACGCAGATATTTTAGAGGTTCCAACATTAAGCCAATCAGCTATTAATCATCTTAATCAAATTGTAGACCAATTTAGTGAGCAAGATGCAAATCGCATTAAAGAAATTGAAAGAACCACAAATCACGATGTCAAAGCGGTAGAGTACTTTTTAAAAGAAAAAGTCAGCACCAATGAAGAATTACACGCTGTCAATGAATTTATCCATTTTGCTTGTACATCAGAAGATGTTAATAACTTATCTTATGCATTAATGCTAAAAACTGCCAAAGAAACCGTCTTAGTGCCATATTGGAATAAATTGATTGAAAAAATCACCTCACAAGCCAAGTCTTATCGTGATTTACCGCTACTTTCAAGAACGCACGGACAACCTGCTACACCATCAACAATAGGTAAGGAATTTGCCAATGTTGCTTACCGTTTAAAACGTCAATTAAAGCAACTACAATCGGTTGAAATACTAGGTAAAATTAATGGAGCCACAGGCAATTATAATGCACATATGGTTGCTTATCCTCAAGTGAATTGGCATCAATTTAGCGAAGAATTTGTTAGATCACTAGGGTTAAATTGGAACCCTTATACTACTCAAATCGAACCTCATGATTATATTGCCGAATTTTTCGATTGTGTGGCTCGTTTTAATACCATTATGATCGACTTTGATCGTGATGTTTGGGGATATATTTCGTTAAATCACTTTAAACAAAAAACCATTGCTGGCGAAATTGGCTCATCAACAATGCCACATAAAGTCAACCCAATTGACTTTGAAAACTCAGAAGGAAATTTAGGTATTGCTAATTCTATCATGAACCACTTAGGTAGCAAATTACCTATTTCTCGTTGGCAGCGAGACTTAACCGACTCAACGGTATTACGCAATTTAGGTGTAGGTATTGGTTATGCAATTATTGCTTACCAATCAACTCTAAAAGGCTTAAATAAACTTGAAGTTAATCAAGACCATTTACTTGATGAACTTAACCGTAACTGGGAAGTACTAGCCGAACCAATCCAAACCGTAATGCGCCGTTACGGCATTGAAAAACCCTACGAAAAACTCAAAGAACTAACCCGAGGTAAACGTGTTGATGCCAAAGGCATGCAAGAATTTATTGACTCATTAGATCTGCCCGAAAGCGAAAAAACACGACTAAAACAATTAACACCAGCTAACTATATTGGTTATGCAGTTAGTTTTGTTGATAATTTAGATTAATCACTTAAATTCAATTAGCTAGATACATTTTACACGGTATCTGGCTATATTAATTTTTTTAAGTGATTGTATTAATTAATACCGATATCCAAATTATGCAATAAACATAAATCATTTAAGCAACAATAAAACGGAAAATCCCCTTGAACATTCGCATTGCAACACGAAAAAGTCCTTTAGCGCTATGGCAAGCTAAATTTGTTAAGCAACAACTGCTAGCTGCTCACCCCAATTTAACAGTGGAATTAATTCCCATGGTCACTAAAGGCGATATATTGCTGGATAGTCCCCTATCAAAAATTGGTGGTAAAGGGCTGTTTGTTAAACAGCTTGAACAAGCCATATTGAATAACGAAGCCGATATTGCAGTTCATTCAATAAAAGATATTCCTACTGAGTTTCCAAAGGGACTAATACTAGCTACCATTTGCAAGCGAGGCGATGTTCGTGATGCTTTTATTTCAAATAAATATTCAAGCATAGATGAGCTTCCCGATAATGCCGTTATTGGAACATCAAGTTTACGACGCCAATGCCAGTTAAGAGCTAAATATCCACACCTACAAATTAAAGATCTCCGAGGCAATATAGGTACTCGCCTAGCTAAACTTGATAATCAAGAATATGATGCAATCATTTTAGCTTCTGTTGGTTTAAAACGCCTAAAATTAGAAAATAGAATAAAACAATATATTGATACGGACTTAATTTTACCTGCTGTTGGTCAAGGTGCAATTGGAATTGAAACTCGAACAGATGATAAAAAAATATTAGAGATTCTTTCAGTACTTGATGATAAAGATAGCCGAATTTGTATCCAAGCAGAAAGAGCAATGAACAAAGCCTTACAAGGTGGTTGCCAAGTGCCCATTGCTTGTTATAGCCAACTATGCAACGATATTTTAACTTTACAAGGATTTGTTGGACGTGTTGACGGCATGCAAATAATTAAAGCTCAATTACAAGGCCCTGCAAGCCAAGCGAAACAATTGGGTCACAATTTAGCAATACAACTATTAAACCAAGGTGCCGATAAAATATTACAGGAATTAAATGGCGAATGATTTATGTAACAAGACCCTCGCCAGAAGGCGAGGAGCTAACTAAACAATTAAACCTTGCCAATTTATCAGCAACTCACATTCCTTTATTTGATATATTACCCGGAGCTGAACTGGTTGATTTAGAGCAACAACTTAATTGTCTTTTACCATCAGACATTGTAATTGCACTATCACCACAAGTGATTCACACCATCAAAACTCATTTGCCCAACTTATCTTTTCCAGCAAATAGGCTCTATTTTGCAATTGGTAAAAAAACAGCAGAATTATTAAGCCAACTAACCACAACCAGAGTTAATTATCCTAAACAAGAAAATAGTGAAGGTTTATTAGGCTTGCTAAAAAGTACAACACTGACACATCGTACTGTCCTCATTTTACGGGGGAATTTAGGAAGAAATTTATTAGCCGACACATTAATAACCCAGAAAGCTAAAGTCAAAATACTAGAATGTTATTACCGCAAACCAATACCCTATTGTGATAATATTTTGGCTAACAATGTAAAAAACCAAATCATTATTATTACCAGTGTTGAGCACTTAATGCGACTTGAGCTTTATTGCCATGAACAACACAAACAGCAAGCACAACTCATTGTTACTAGTGAACGAATTTTAAAAAAAGCACAACAGTTAAATTGGCAAAAAATTTTGCAAATAGAAGGGGCAAATAATCAAATTTTATTTAAAACAACGTTAACTCTATGTCATAATGCCAGTATCAATTTCTAATGAATCTAAATGAGGTCATTTATGCCGTTAAAATATTATGGTGCCAATGCGACACTTTCAACAATAAGCACAACTTCATTTAGTCAACCAACAATAACCGCGATTGAAAATAAAGCGAATGAAACTATGAAAAAAGATAAAAAAGATCAAACAACTACTCAACCAAGTCCTGCTGTAGAATCGAAAGCTCAAAGCAAAAACATTAATAAAAACATTAATAGTAGTAATGACAATAACACAGGTAAAGCAACAGTTTCAAAACTATCGATACTAGCTATAGCGTTAACCGCTTGTTTAGGTGGTTTTGGTTTTTATTATGGGCAACAGCAATTTGCAAAACAGCAAAAGACCATCTCAACATTACAAACAGAACTGGCCAATTTAAAACAAACAACCAAGCAGAGCATAACAAATGATTTACACAGCAGTATTGACGATGCTGTTAACAAACAAAATCAACAGTTCAGCAAATTAGAACAGCGAGTAGAACGTCAACTCGGTGATCAGCAAAAAGTACAACAACAATTAAGCAACCAAGTGAATGACACCTTAAAGCTAAACGAACAAAGTTTACAAAACATCAACGAACGTTTAGCCGCTATGTCAACAACAGATCATAAAATTTGGTTAATTTCACAAGCAAATTATTTAGTCCATTTAGCAGGGCGTAAAATTTGGAATGACCAAGATTACACATCAGCACGACTATTACTTAAAAGTGCCGACGAAAGCCTAGTTCAAGCTGATGACCCTAGCCTATTACCAGCACGTCAAGCAATTAGTAAAGATATAAACTCACTTGCTCAAATCAGTTTTGTTGATACAGATGGCATTATTATTAATTTAATTGGACTATCAGATGCCCTTACTGAATTACCTTTAGTTGGCAATTATCAAGAAATTGACCTTGGCATGACACAATATAACGAAGACTCAGCCAATAAAAATGATACCCAAGCAGTTCAAGTCGAAAACATTAGCACAGAGAACAATCAACAAGAGCATACAAAAGAAGTAACATCGTCAGTCAGCGACTGGTCTAGCAATTTATTAAGTAGTGCAAAGACTTTTATGGATAAATTTATCACCGTTGAAAAGCTCGATAATAAAGATAATAACTTCAAAGAATGCTTACAACAAGCAGGTCAAGATGAAAAACAAATCGTCCACTGCCAAATATTAAAAACGCCATTGAGCATAGAACAATCGCTTTACCTGCGTGAAAACATCCGTTTTCGTCTATTGATTGCCGCACAAGCAGTGCCAAGACATCAAGACTTAATTTACCAACGCGCACTTAGTGACACTGCAACTTGGGTTAATGCTTATTTTGATGGTAACGCACCAAGTGTTAAAGCATTTATTAATGAGCTTGATAATTTACAAAATCAGTCAATCAGCAATCAAAATGTGCCTGAAAACCTAACTAGTATCAGCGAACTTGAAAAACTAATGCAAACTCGCGTTCGTTCAATGTTGGCAAAATAGGAGAATAATCATGATAAAAATATTAATTATTTTCTTAGTGCTAGTAGGTGGATTTTTCCTCGGTCCGTTATTACAAGGCCATCAAGGCTCAGCAGTATTTGAATTTGTAAATTACCGTGTCAGCATGTCATTTAATTCATTTATGATACTTGAATTAATTGGCCTGCTTTTCCTTTATTTAATTTATTGTATTTTCAATAAAATATTTAACTCTAAAACAGCCCTAGGCAACTGGTTACGTTTAAAATCACCTAAAAAATCGATAAAACGCCTTGAACAAGCACAAATTTTATTATTAGAGGGTAATTATCAACAAGCAGCAAAACTCTTTACAAAAAGTGCTAAAGGGGCAAAAAACACCACGTTATCGTATTTACTTGCTGCACAAACACAAATTGACAACGATGAATTAATTCAAGCCAACCAATCGTTAGAACAAGCGGCTAGAACCTGTCAATCTAAAGAGATGTTTGCCTTTCAATTAGTACAAATTCGATTACAACTAAAAAATCACGAATATGCAGCTGCACGTATTGTGCTAGAGCAACTACTAAACGAAAAACCGCGTAACGTTGAAGTACTCCGATTAGCCGATCAACTTTATTACGAAACTGGCGATTATCAAGCTGTTATCGATCTATTACCAGCAATGTATAAAGCTAAAGCTTATAATGAATCGCAACTAGATCAGTTTAAACAAGTGGCCTATATTGCCCGAATCAAACAATTATCAACTGACAGTGATACGCAAGCACTAACCAAATGGTGGCATGCGCAACCACGAGCAATATTAAATAATATGACATATCAAAAAGCGATGGCAACCTATCTTAATCAAATCGGCCAAAATAGCGAAGCTGAAAAACTATTAAAATCGATTAACAAACTTGAACAAAAAGAAAGAACTTAATAAAACATAAAAAAAACAGGGCAACTGCCCTGTTCAGATTAATGACAAACCTCGATATAATTCGGGGTTTATTTTTTTATTTAAACCATAAACAGGCTTTTTAATTTGGATTTTATTAAATACATTAAAAAATAGCCTAAAAAAATGTAACAAAAATAGCTTTATCGCTATTTTCTTGATAT
>NZ_WTEX01000039.1 GCF_009795845.1 Gilliamella sp. Lep-s35
ACACCCCCAAACCAGTAAAAGAACTTACGCCGTACTTACTGTCACACCACTATATAAAAGATTAAACAGGAAATCACCATGCAAACTAAAACAAGTATAACAACACTCCTAATCATGACTTTAAGCAGTTTACTGTTAACTGGGTGCGATACTTATCCGTATAAAGTGTAGTAGCTCAAACTTAATCTGACAGACACATATTACTCATCGGCTTTCATTTTAACAAAATTCGTGTCCGATGAGCAAAATAAACTCTCCAATTGCTTTTCCTTAACCAACCCCTTTGCATCATTCCATGTTTGCCATGGTGTCTTCCCATAACAATATTTTCCTGAATGCGCTCTTTCTCGATTGTAAAATTCAAGCCATTGCTCAATATCGTTTTGTATTTCACTCAATTGCGTGTAAATCTTACGCCGAAATAAAATATCATAACATTCTGTTTTCATCGTCTTATGGAATCGCTCACAAATACCGTTAGTTTGTGGGCTGTAGGCTTTGGTCTTGGTGTGTTCAATATCTTCTAGATTAAGATAAAGCTCATAAGCATGGCTCTCCTTATGGCCATTATATTCCGTACCTCGGTCTGTAAGAATGCGTAACAGCGGCACTTGTTCGCTGTCAAAGAAAGGAAGCACTTTATCATTGAGCATATCGGCAGCAATCAGACTATTTTTCTCGGTATAGACTTTAGCAAAAGCGAGTCTGGAATAGGTATCAATAAATGTTTGTTGGTATATTTTCCCTATGCCTTTAATGTGCCCTACATAATAGGTATCTTGTGCACATAAATATCCCGGATGATGTGTCTCAATTTCACCATGCGCTTCTTTTGATGCTTTGGCTTTTTCAAGGGCCTGTAATTGAATTTCAGTGAGCACACATCCTTCTTGTGCCACTTTGGTTTCTAGGGCTATTAAGCGTTTTTTAAAACTTTCTAAATCGTGACGTAGCCAAATAGAGCGTACCCCACTCCCTGACACCATGATGCCTTCTTGGCGGAGTTGATTGGCAACCCGATGTTGCCCATAAGCTGGATATTCATAGGCCATATTGACAACGGCTTGTTCTATATGTGGCTCTACCCGATTTTTTTCGATAGGCTTTTTACGACTGATTTCTTGAAGCGCAAGCTCACCCCCTTGCTCATACAATTTTTTAAAGCGATAATAGCTATCTCGACTGTATCCCATGACTTTGCAAGCTTGTTGAACGTTACCGAGTTGCTTAGCTAATTCTAGTAGTCCTAATTTAGGTTTAATGATTTTGGCTGTTTGATTCATTTCTGACTCTCCTTTTTGTGTTATAAAATAACTTAGATGTCAGATTGAGTGAAGACTATTACATATAAAGAAAATATTCAAAAAAGTAACGACTACAATAACCCAACAGGCGATAAAGCATTATGCATGATGGTGGGCAGAGTGACACAATCCATGTATCCGTATACTACTTATTATATGCAAGGGCAGGATTTACCATATTCGCCAGAAACACAAAAAGCAATTTTTAATCGATTAAAAAATGGTAGTTTACACCTTTTTGCCGGGATAGGTTTTTTTACCGAAGAGTACGCTGGCGACGTTGACGGCAGGGCGACGTACCGTTACGACCTGACCGATTTAGGGCGAAAATACGTTGACTGGTCATTTGATAATACCAATTTTTGTTTTGGTCGGGTGGTGGTGGACAAAATAATTAGCACAAACGACACCATTAACGGGGTGGGGGGCGGTACGGTGCGGGATGTCCAATTTACTTATCATCTTGAAAATGTGCCGGATTGGGTCAAAGACCCACAAATCTATAAACGATTTGGATATTTTAAAGAACAAGTCAATGGAGAACCATTTAACGGATGGCACAGTTATAGCGTGTCTGGTAATGGAAAGTTAACAACCATGACTTGTGTCAGCGGTACATATCAATGGGCATATGATTATAATGATGAAATCAAAGAAGAGTAATTAGAAATTGTTAGTTTTAAATGGTGAAAAAGCTGTGTTTAACGTACCCAAGATTGGTCTGTATTTAATTAAATGGAGCTTAGGTAAAATCAAAGGGAAGCATGACGTGACTATCAAGGTGAATTACTGGCCAGAAGGTAAGCAAGAGGAGAGTGGCGACCAAAGCCAAAGCGATAACAGCAGCAGCGACCCGAACAAACAAAGCAAGGGAGCAAAGGCAAGATCAATATTGAGTAGATCGTTAAAATCACCTACCAAAAAGAAAAATGTTATCTTATTATCAAAAACTGCTCGGTGCACAGGAAAAGTTGCGAAAGTAGGCACCGCTAAAAAAACTGCTTGGGTATAAGTAACCATATGATAAATATAAAATTACATCATTAATGCATATTAAAATAAATCGTTCAAAAAACAACAAAAATTGGCAGGGTTTTCTACTTTTTTGCTGTGCTATTTTAGGGGATAGCTACAAAAAACCTTTATTTTGCTAGAAAAATAAGCAAATTTTAATAAATTTTTTTAATGAAAAAATTAATTAATTTAATCGTTAAGATTGTAATTAATTCGTAAATCGTTTAATTTATTCACAACTTAAGGGTAATTATTTATTTTAGCTTTTAAAGGGAATGGCAATTCAGAAGAAATTATGTCAAACAGTTTTCAAAATGAAGTCCTAGCTGCCCGCGTGAATATCAGTTTAGATTTACACACAGGCGGAGCCTCAAAGAAAGTTGAACTGCCACTTAAAATTTTGTCAATTGGCGATTATGGTTGTGGAAAAGACAAACGTTCACTTTCTGAAAAAGAAAAAGTATCTATGCCTTTTACTCAATACTATACGGAAATTTAAACCAACACGAACATATCAAAAATATTCTTAATGATGTTATTTTTAATGCACCTGGAACATTAGCAGAACGTTTTTTAGCGATTGAATCAGATTTTAAAAAGCTATTGAAGTAATGCGAAAGCGAATTATGAGTATATAAGGATAAAAAATGACAAGTACCACCAATACGGATTTTAATGATAGTGATATTCAACCGAACACCGATGCCCCTGTTGTCACAACCGAACTCATACACGAAGCGAAAGAAAATATGGCGCTAAGTAACGGAAAATGCGGTGCCTGTGAGCGAACGGGATTTCCGCTATTTTTAGTTCGAAAAAGCGTGGTGCCTAAATTTTTTAAAAATAGCGAAACGAATATTTGGGATGCGGGCATGTTGCCACTAAATGGTCATGAGCCGACCACCGCCTTTACGCACTTTAGCTATGTTTATCGAACGTTACGTGAAGGTTATGTGTATATTTTGCTCCAAAAAAACAAATCGGCAAAAGGGTGGCAAGGTACTGATTTAAATTTATTAAAAGTCAAAGTATTTGAAGTGACAAAATCCGGGGCATTTAGATTAAGAGAGTTTCGTGACGTAAAAGGCAGCAGACCAAAAGAATTACCGGAAAACTGTGTCACAGAAGGACATCAATTTAAATCCAAATTTATCACGTTGGACAATAAAATTTATGACAAAGCGTGGATAGCCTACAGTCCTTACCGTTGGGATAAAGACGTGGTGGATCACTACCGCAAAGATGAAGAGGACCGAAATAAACGTTTTACGGTGGTTGATTTAACACAAACCGAGCCATCAAAGTTAACGGCTAAGGGGGAACGCAGCTTTTCATTTAGCGATTTTACTCGAGCACCGGTCAAAGCAGCGCCTGTTGAAGGCGAAAAACAAGGTAGTGAATCGACAAAAGCGGTTGAAGGACCGACAAAACGCTATCTGCTAGAAATGGAATGCAATAAACAAGAAGTGCTGGATTATTTCAATAAAGAACAGCTAGATGCAAGACGCCAAAAATCAAAAGAAGAACAAGACGAAGCACAAAAAAATGCACGCCAAAACAGCAATACCCAGGCACAAAGTCAACCCGCTTCAATTGGCATAAAAGATACCAAATTAAATAAAGAAATCGCCAAAGGCAGTTTTTATGCGCAAAATTACGATTTAAAAAATCAGCTTGAAAACACAGAAGAAAGCATAGTGCAAAACTACCGCAATATATTTTGCTCAGCCAGTCAGTTTAATACCTTAAAAAAAGAAGTCGGTGGACTCAATGACGATTTCAGCAAAACAATAGACGGCTATAAAGAGGAAGCTTACGATAACTCGAATTACAAAACGACCGAAATCGGCGTTATCTTAGTTGAAGACAGCTTAGGGATAGCTGAAGAGCTTGCTGTCCAACGCAGACAGCTATTATCACCGGTGGTGGATGGTTTGGCTGGTCGCAGTCAAGAGCAAACCCTTGCCATTGAAAAAAGGTTACAAGCAAATTTAGGCAAAACCGTTAAAGAACTGATTTTGGAAGAAAAAGACAGAATGGATGATGAAATAGACCCAAGCATCATTCAATCCTTTTATACTGAAAACCTGATTGATTTGGACTACAACAAACAGTACCGATATGTCAATCGCATTCCTGAATATTTACGGTATGGATGGCCTGCTGAGTACTGGTTAAATAAAAAAATCAATCAAGGGATATCGAATATAAAGGCCAATATCATGGGGCCACGCAAAAAAGCCATTGAAGATTACTTTAATAAACAGATAACCAATGCCAAGAATAAACCATTACTATACTTCAAACCTGAAACAAGTTACGCACGTAATCAATATACCCGTATTGAAAGTTATAAAGATATCTTAAAAAGTGAAAATCAGATTCAAGATGGTTCAGAGTGTATTTTATTTGGGTTCTATAATTCAGACTATAAACAGCATAACCAAATGATTGAGTTTCACCGACAGGGTGCAATTCGAGAAGCCAAATTGATCTTATCACCGAACAATCAGCCCGGTAGCGGTGAATCCGATAAGTTATTCCTTGATGATATTCCATTAAGTGATATTGTAGGCGAAAAGGAATTTTGTACGGAAAATAGTATTCGTCTTCGAGCTCCTACTATCAATTGTGGGATGTCGAAACTAGGACGATTCTATTATTTTAGATTAGTTAGTGAAAAAGGATTTGGTGATTATCTTGAAGAGTCTCCACCATTAGGTCAATATGAAGTCATTAAACTGACAGATGACCAAAAAAAACAAATCTTAGCTATTTATAATGATAAGCCTGATATAGATAAACGAATAAACTATGATGTCGTTGTCGTAAAATTCCCAAATGCCAAAGAAAAAGTTGCCGAATGGAAAAGAAATCAAGTTTGGCAAGACAAACATGGAAAACGAGTTAATGATGATTCCCTACAAAAATATCAACAACTCGATAATCAGCTTTATAGCAACTTAACTAACTATGTAAAAAATGTATCGAAGGATTATTTTACCTATCTGCTATGGTTGTTTGGCAATCAAAACCCCGTACAATTTTGGTTAAAAGAATGCCCCCCCGACACGTCAGACCGGCATATTAATGCCTTAAACAGCTTATTGGTTATTTTAGACAGTGATTTTACTGGTAATCTATACCTTGATGAGCAAGCTCGGTTATGGACACAACTAATCAACAATAAAACGAGTATTTATCGTCATTTACTTGAAGGTCATCCATATTCACTGTTCAATGTTGCTTCGGGCAATGTGGGTGAAGAAGACCGGCAATTAACTGAAGATGTCAAATCGATAATAGCAGCTCAAGGGCAAGAACAAGGTACAACCGACGTTGATAACCCGCTGTCAGGTATTAACACCTTGACTGGTTATATCGATCCGATTAGTAATCTAAAACTACCTAATAATGTCAAAGTTGGGGCTTATTTAACGGAAGAGCTGGTCAAACTATCCATGACCAATATAACAAAAACGCTTTCACATAATGGTACTTATGATTTAAAGACGCCGGTGGCCAATCGGCACCTCATCAGAGCGATGAACATGTTTACCACCGCAAGTCACGGCAACTATCCCGTAAAAGTACCGGTAACCAATTTACAGGATTTTTTAGACAAACTGGGCAGTTCAGCCAAGGTGGTCTACCCAAATCAGCACGGCGGTAATTTGGTTACCACCGTAGGCGACCGTATTCGTGGGCGTTATTCGGCAACCCGTGACCGGTTTACCCTGAAAGGACGAGACATAACCAAAGCGACGGGGCAATTTGTCGAGTTTGATGTACTGCTCACCTTCGATAATGATATTGAACGACTTGAATTTGAAAGCAAAATGACCACCAGCCGTGGCAATGCCAACGTTGATGCATTCGAAGACGTAAAAGCGATTAAATACGAAGAACTCCAAGCCGCGAAATTTGGCGCAGAACAAAATTGGCGCAAAGAAGTATTAGACACTTCAGCAACGGGTATTGTTAATGTTCTCACGTTGGCATATCAATTTATTCAAATCAGCGAGTTAAACAAAAAACTCAAAACATTAACGGACTCGGCCTTGCTTGATAAAGTATCTAAAGCGATATTCAGAACACATCTTGATATTGCCTTAACGGTATCGGAAGCCATTGTCACGGGTACCAAACTGGTCGCCTTATTTGGTGAACGTAGCGACAACCTATTAAAAACGCTTAATAAACTGAACAAAGTCGGTACAGCGATTGGGGGCGTGGCTAAAGTGCTTGCCTTAGTAGATAGTATTGGTGAGCTGGGTAAAGCATCTAAAGCGCTAGCACGGGGGGATACCGGTGCGGTGGTATATACAGTGACATCGATCATTGGTGTTGCGACAGCCGGGATTGGGTTACGGTTAGCGTTGTCAGGACCATGGGGCATAGCCCTTTTACTCGCGCCACATATCATCAATTTTCTGTTTGGTACCTATGATGATGCCAGTGAATGGGACGAAATGGAAAAATGGATGAACCGCTCAATATTTGGCAAGTTTAACCGTATTGACCTGTTTCCGCCATACCCAATTAGTGATACAGGTAACTACCTGTCCGAACAAGATTTTTATTTAGCGTCCCGTAAAGGGTTTTGTTGCACGGCGCATTACGAAGTTGAGTTGAAAGACCTTGTTACCGAGGCAAGGAACAAAAATCCAAATATGCTTCGCACAAAAAAATCACTAACGATCGATTGGGGAACGGATGATCAAACAGAAATTATCGAACAGATGAATGGAGCAAAAACAAACGGCACCAGATACAATCTATATCTGATGATGCAATTACCCGATTTTGTTAAAAGTAAAGCTAAATTTAAAGGTAAAGTCGTAATTCGCCATGCTGAAGGCGAAATGGAAACCATATTAGCTGTCAGTCATGATAAAAAAGAATTAAACATTGAAACCGTTCAGCTAAATGCTAAATATTTTGAAATAGTCAATAAAGACATGATTAGAGATAAAAAGCAAGAACGATATGACTATTTAGAAGATTCAGCTAAAAATAATAAAAAGAATGAAGAGAATAATGAACAAGTAAACAACGATATGCAATTGTGGTATCAAATGCAAGAGGCGATAAGTACGCCACCTTCAGAAAGCGGCAAAACAGAAGAAGGTAAAAAAGAAGACCAGAAACAACAGGCAGAGGTAAATCACGATACTACAACCGAATCATCAGCAAACACTGAAAATAATTCATCTATAGCGAAACCGCCTGATGTTGGCTTATTTGCCATTAAACAACTAATCGGTCGAGTAGTGGATAAATTTGAAGTGATTTGTACTTTCGAATATTTACCGGAAGGCGACACAGACAGATATGGCAATAAAGCGCTCCCTTATCTGCTTTCTTATCAATATAAGGTGGTCAGTTGGTTTGATGAGCTAGTCGATAATGTGGGCGGTGTCATAGAATAAAGCAATCAAAAAAACAGGTAATAATCATGAACAATCAAAAGATAAAACATTTAGTTTCAAGTTGTAGTTTAGTCGTCCTATTATCGCTACTGACGGGTTGTGATAACACCGATTATAAAACCCGAATCCAGAAAGAAAATGACAACATTAATCCCAATGGTAATAGAGCTATCTGTCTGGCAGTGGGTGAAATTTATAAAGATATGTATCCCTATACCATACATTATCTGGAAGGTGAGATAAACCCCAAAGATCCCTATGATAAAATTGCGGCAAATAATGAGGTTAATTTAAAACTCTCCCTATATGCCAAAGAGGGATTATTTACCGAGGAGCTAGTGGGTTATGACGGTGATAAACCGCTATATCGTTATGATTTAACCGATGAAGGTCGCAAATATCTTGATAAAAAATGGTGGGGTGGAACTAACTTCTGTTTTGGCAAAGTGGTGGTAGAAAAAATATTGGAAATTGATCATCAATTGAAAAATATGCCAATGGTATATTTTAGTTACCATATGGAAAATGTGCCCAATTGGATAAAAAATCCGGAGATTTATCGCTTATATCCGGGATATGGCAGTATGGAAGCCGCAGTGACAGGAAATGAGCTAGCAGAAGGAACTCACTATTATTCTAAAAAAAGTGATGGTACTTTAAAATTAAGAACAGGTGAAAGTGGCAGATATGTTTTATAACTTTCTTATCATTATTAGGTTACTTGTTTGAAACATGAATTACACGGCATGCTTTTTACTCAGAATTGAAACAGATAGCCAAGGCAACAAAGCCTTTCCTTATCTGCTTTCTTATCAATATAAGGTGGTCAGTTGGTTTGATGAATTAGTCGATAATGTGGGCGGTGTCATAAAATAAAGCAATCAAAAAAACAGGTAATAATCATGAACAATCAAAAGATAAAACATGTAGTTTCAAGTTGTAGTTTAGTCGTCCTATTATCGCTACTAACAGGTTGTGATAACACCGATTATAAAACCCGAATTCAGGAAGAAAATGACGACATTAATCCCAATGGTAATAGAGCTGTTTGCCTAA
>NZ_WTEX01000003.1 GCF_009795845.1 Gilliamella sp. Lep-s35
CATAGAAGAATTCCTTTTAATAATGGACTCTTCTCTATTAGATCAAAGAACTCGCCAAAAAGCGAGTTCTTTGTCATCAATCTGAATAGAAAATAAAGCACTTATTTTCTATTTTTTATTTGAAATGAAAACTGGTTATTCTATATCGCCTTTAACCAAAGGCACGAATATTACCTCGCCCATATTTTTAGCTACAAAGCTATCGCCAACACGTTCAATTAGTTGCAAAACTTGTTTATTTTCGCCGACTGGAATCACTAATCGACCTTTATCGGCTAGCTGTTCTAATAGGCTTTGTGGTACTTCTGATGCGGCGGCGGTAACAATAATGCCATCAAATGGTCCACGCTCAGGCCAACCTAACCAACCATCACCATGACGCGTTGCAATGTTATGAATATCAAGTTGCTTTAAACGGCGCTTGGTATTCCATTGTAGGCTTTTTATTCGTTCTACTGAACAGACATTTTCAACTAATTTAGCTAAAACAGCAGTTTGATACCCTGACCCTGTGCCGATTTCAAGTACTTTGGAGTGAGGCTCTAATCTTAATAGCTCTGTCATTTTTGCCACAATATAAGGTTGAGAAATGGTCTGACCACTGCCAATTGGTAGTGGACGATTATCGTAAGCTTGGTGCGAAAGCGCTTCATCAACAAAATATTCCCGAGGAACACAGGCAATAGCATTTAAAACACGCTCATCTTTTATACCTTGTTGATGCAAGAATTTAATTAGGGATTGCATTTTTAAACTTTGCATTGGGCTACTCATTTTCTATTATTAATTCACGAATCACACTTGTTGCATAGCAACCTGATGACAAATAAAAATCAAGCTCAAGAGTGCAGCAATCTAACCATTGCCAATTAAGCTGATGTGCTCGTAACAATATGGATCGCCTTGCTGTTTCTACTCGCTCTTTTTTAAATAAATCATTAAATTCAGACCAAGCTTCTAAACATTTTTGCTCAAACTCTAGTGCTTTACACAAAGTACCGAGTGGGGAATCGCCTATCATAGGTGCTGTAATATTAAGTTCACCGCTATCTAAGCGCTGTTGTAACAGTGTTAATTCATCATCCTGTGCAACAAACCAACTATTGCGCTGTGCTAATTGTAATATATCGCCATCAAGCACGGTTTGCTGTAAATTTTGTGCAATTCGTTGGCTAACAATATCATTAAAAATTGCACTTCGTGCTGCTGAAAGATAAAAACTGCGTTTTTTGCGATCTTTTACCGAAATTTCACCTTTAGCCCAACTTATGGCTTGAGTAATATTATTTCCATCACGACCAAAACGCTGTTCGCTAAAATAATTAGGTACGCCGTGTTGTTTGATTAATGCTAATTTAGATTCGATTTTAGGTTGGTTACTTAAATCTCTTAAAATAATTTTAAAATAATTTCCCTTTAAAGCACCAATTTTTAATTTTTTATTATGCCGAGTAACATTTACTATTTCACAACCTGCTAAATCAAATGCCGAAAACTCAGGTGTTTGCTGGCCAGGCATATGTAAGCTAAACCACTGCTGAGTTACAGCGTGACGATCTTTCAATCCTGCATAACTTACTAACTTTGGCGAAATACCGACACATTTGGCCAACTGTTCGGCCACAAATAAGGTATTACAATCACGTTTTTGCAAAAAAACTAAAACATGCTCACCGTCGCCAGTTAGTTCAAAACCAAGATCTTCAGTAACGATAAAATCTTCGTATTGCTGTTTATATTGTCCTGTGGTGGTTGGTTTTCCGTATAAATAATTAAGTTGAGCTAACACCTGTATTACCTATTTTCAAATTTAATCTATTTGGGGCTTTTTGGTTAATAGCACGACGGCTTGACAAGCAATACCTTCTTTACGGCCTGTAAAACCTAATTGTTCAGTTGTTGTTGCTTTAACACTAATTTGATCAAAATGAACCTTTAGATCTTCAGCAATATTTACTCTCATCTGATCAACATGTGGCCGCATTTTTGGTTCTTGTGCAATAATTGTGGTATCTAAATTTACTAACTCATAGCCTTTTTTTTGAACAAGGGCATACACTTCTTTCAATAATATTCGACTATCGATGCCTTTATATTTTGGATCTGTATCAGGAAATAGCTTACCAATATCACCTAATGCTAACGCGCCAATCAACGCATCGGTAATGGCATGTAATACAACATCACCATCAGAATGAGCAACGAGACCATATTGATAAGGAATTTTTACGCCAGCAAGGGTTATTGGGCCCTCGCCACCAAATTTATGCACATCAAAACCTTGTCCTATTCTCATACTTTTACCTATTTGGAGTTTGCTTAGTTAAATAAAAAGTTGCTAAGGCTAAATCTTCAGGGCGAGTTATTTTTATATTATCTCGACGACACTCAACCAATAAAGGATGGCCACCACAATACTCAACGGCTGAAGCTTCATCAGTAATGGCAATACGGTCATTTAAAGCGTGTTGCAAACATGTTTTTAGTTCGCCTGCATTAAATAGTTGTGGCGTTGCCGCTCCCCATAAATAAGTTCGGTCTTGAGAATAATCAATAACTGTATCATTATCTTGATAAGCACGCTTAACCGTATCACTAATACGAGTAGCTAATATGCCACCTTGCTTTTTATTTGTTACCGTTTCAATCAGGCGCGTAATATCATCATGATCAACACAAGGCCTTGCTGCATCATGAACTAACGCCCACTGTTTATTATTTAATAACTGTAATCCTGCTAAGACAGAATCAGCTCGAGTTTCACCACCTAATGTAATTTTAATTTTATCATGCAAAGCGATCGAAAGGGTGTTAAATAGATGATCTTCAGGACTGATTACAACAATAACCTGAGTAATTTGAGGATGTGTTAATAATTTATGTAACGTATGTTCTAAAATCGTCTTTGAACCGATTTTTAGGTATTGTTTGGGAATTTGACTATTCATACGGCTACCAATTCCTGCTGCCGGCACAATAGCAATAATATTATTAAGGTTATTTACGTTATGCATTATTGTTTTTTTGTATCCGAATCAATAATAATTCGATAGAAAGATTCATTAGCTTTAACCATCCCTAGATGACTGCGTGCACGCTCTTCTATTGCTTCATAACCGCGTTGTAAATCGTTAATTTCAGCAAACATTTGCTCATTACGAGCCTTTAATTTTTCATTATCAGCACGCAAATTGACTAACATTTCGACATTATCTCGATAATCGTACACGTTATTTTTGCCATACCATAAACAATATTGTAGATAACCAAGCACAAGCAGTAATAATAGAGGAAGCTTCCATCTTGTCATTAGTTTAATATTATCCTTTATCTATATACATTTAACGGGTTTTGGCAAACCAGCAAGTTTAGTTGCTTGTTTAGCAGGACCGTCTGGAAACAACTTATACAAATAACGACTATTGCCCTTTTCTATACCAAATTTCTTTTCCATCGCTTTGACTAACGCACGTATCGCTGGCGAGGTTTTATATTCTAAGTAAAAATCACGAACAAATAAGATAACTTCCCAATGAGCATCGGTTAAATCAATGCCTTCTTTGGAGGCCAATTCAGGAACCAACTCAACCGTCCAATCCTGCCAATTTTTTAAATAACCTTTATCGTCGGTTTCTATCTGTTCTAACATTTTTTAAAGTACATTTATTTAATTTGCGTTGTATTATACTCAATTAATCAAAAACCAACACTAATTTTGATAACTAATGCACCATCAATTATTTGCCTTTATAAAATTTGATGAAATTTAAAGCAAACGATAAAAAATCTTAAAATAACTATTTACAAATAAGCAAGTCTCCTTTAATATTCACAGTCATTGCGGAAGTGTGGCTGAGCGGTTGAAAGCACCGGTCTTGAAAACCGGCGAGGGGCGACCCTCCCAGAGTTCGAATCTCTGCGCTTCCGCCATCTAATTCTTATGGTAAATTCCACAATACTCCCAAAAAGTCCATTTCGAGCTTTGACAGCAGGGGGTAAGTGGATTTTTTTTGCTTTCAATTTTATTATTAATTCTATACTCATCCAAAGTAATCCAAGACAATTCACGCTTAAAACGTCAACTAAAAAATACTCGAGCAGTTTTGTATTTTTCATTAGATACGATGCTCTCGTTTTGCATAATTCAATACATTAAAAAATGTTGGGAGATTATTCATAGCAAGGTTAATTGAAAAACTGACAACATTATCTGTGAAAAAATAAACACAGCAGGTGATTATAGTGATGGCGGCGAACTTTGGCTTCGCGTTAGGGATTCTCGGTTTAAATCTTGGCTGTTTCGCTTTAGCTTTGAAAAAAGCGTGGTGGTCCAAACTAAATCTGATAGACACGTATTACTTATCGGCATTTATTTTAACAAAATGTGTGTCTGATGAGAAAAATAATGCTCCAATTGATTTTCAGTAAGCACACATCCTTCTTGTGCCACTTTGGTTTCTAGCGCAATTAGGCGTTTTTTAAAACTTTCTAAATCGTGACGTAGCCAAATAGAGCGTACACCACTCCCTGACACCATGATGCCTTCTTGGCGGAGTTGATTGGCAACTCGATGTTGCCCATAAGCTGGATATTCATAGGCCATATTGACAACGGCTTGTTCTATATGTGGCTCTACCCGATTTTTTTCGATAGGCTTTTTGCGACTGATTTCTTGAAGCGCAAGCTCACCCCCTTGCTCATACAGTTTTTTAAAGCGATAATAGCTATCTCGACTGTATCCCATGACTTTGCAAGCTTGTTGAACGTTACCGAGTTGCTTAGCTAATTCTAAAAGTCCTAATTTAGGTTTAATGATTTTGGCAGTTTGATTCATTTCTGACTCTCCTTTTGTGTTATAAAATAACGCAAATGTCAGATTGAGTGAAGACTATTGCGCTTTTTTTATATAAATTTTTTATAACTTCAAAAAAAGATTGAAATCACACGCGGATTAGGTAAGGATAATTGGCAGTGATGTTTTTTTACCACATTATGTACACAAACATTGTGTAACAATAACTTAAGGGTTGATGCAATAAATAATAAGGAGTCAAGATGTTTAGTAAAGATATGGCTATTGCCGAGTACGATAAGGAACTTTGGGATGCGATAAAAGGTGAAGAGCAGCGTCAAGAAGATCATCTTGAATTGATCGCATCAGAAAATTACACCAGTCCACGCGTAATGCAAGCACAAGGTTCACAATTAACCAATAAATATGCCGAAGGTTATCCTGGTAAGCGTTATTATGGTGGTTGTGAATATGTTGATATTGTTGAAAAATTAGCAATTGAAAGGGCTAAGGCTCTATTTGGTGCTGATTATGCTAATGTGCAACCGCATTCAGGTTCACAAGCTAATTTTGCCGTATATATGGCGCTTTTAAATACAGGCGATACGGTTTTAGGTATGAATTTGTCTGAAGGTGGGCATTTAACGCACGGTTCGCCCGTTAGCTTTTCGGGCAAACTTTATCATATTGTGGATTATGGGGTTGATGATTTCGGGCGTATTGATTATGACAAGTTGGCTAAAACCGCCCAAGAATCTAAACCAAAAATGATTATTGGTGGGTTTTCGGCTTATTCTGGGGTAGTGGATTGGCAACGTATGCGTGAAATTGCCGATAGTGTGGGCGCTTATTTGTTTGTGGATATGGCGCATGTGGCAGGATTAGTTGCGGCAGGGGTTTATCCTAATCCCGTTCCTTATGCACATGTGGTAACAACAACAACGCATAAAACTCTTGGGGGGCCTCGTGGTGGTTTGATTTTGGCTAAAGGTGGCAGTGACGAGTTATATAAAAAGTTAAATTCTGCTGTCTTTCCTGGTGCACAAGGTGGGCCTTTAATGCATGTGATAGCAGCCAAAGCCGTTGCGTTAAAAGAGGCGATGGAGCCTGAGTATAAAATTTATCAACAACAAGTGGTGAAAAACGCTAAAGCTATGGTCGAGGTGATTTTACAACGTGGCTATAAAGTAGTTTCTGGCGAAACACAAAACCATCTGTTTTTAATTGATTTAGTCGATAAAAATATCACAGGTAAAGAAGCTGATGCGGCTTTAGGTAGTGCTAATATTACCGTTAATAAAAATAGTGTACCAAAAGATCCACAAAGTCCATTTGTAACATCAGGTGTGCGCATTGGTACGCCGGCTATTACTCGCCGAGGCTTTAAAGAAACCGAATCGCGAGATTTAGCTAATTGGATTTGTGATGTGTTAGATAATATCGATGACGAGCAAAACATCCAAGCAGTAAAAGAAAAGGTATTAGCTATTTGCCGACGTTTGCCAGTATATCAACATTGATTGTTGCTTAATTTCGCCGACAGCCGGTAATTGTCGGCGAAATGTTTTTCTTAGTTGGTTTTATTGTCAATATTGGCGTTTGTTTCAGTTTTATGCGGTATCTGTTCTTGTTTATGTGCCTCAATATAATGATCAAGGTAACCTTCATGCCATAACCAGCCCCCTGTAGCCCCAATACCTAGCAAAATAGCTAACCAAAAAATAATAGCGAGTTTGTGGTGACGCTGTTTCATTGGGTCATGCAAATTGCGTTTTGCATTGGTTGGGAGCTGTGCTTTGCTAGTGAGTAAGCCTCCTAGCAGTAAGTTGATTTTAACTTGTCCATTAATTGCCCAACCTGATGCTTCTAGTAATGGTCCAAGCGTTCTTCGACGTAATTTTAACCATGCCAAAATAACAGAAGGACCAGAAATTATCAGAAATAACCCAATAAAAACCAAAGGTACTTGCCACCAAGCCAATGCAAAAATGGCTTGAAAAATTGTGGCTAATGCTGTACCGATTGCACCAATTGCTAATCCAATTGCGGCAAAAATACCCATACTTTTGCCAATATCAAATTTGTTATTTGGGTTTTGTAGTGCTTGTTCACTTGATTTTTCAATGTTGGCATCTTTATTGCTTGCCCATTTGTTTATTTGTTCAGTAATTACGCGGCCCATTCGTTGATAAGGTGCACAAATTGCTTGTTGTATACTAATGGGTTTAGTAATAATTTTGACCACATTGGCATCCCAATCATTGCCTTTGTTGTCTATAAATACACCATTACGTCCTTCAATCAATAAGTCACCTTGCCCTGCTGTTATTGCTGCAGCAATAATCTGTTTTTGCCCGTTTCTTGTGCATTCACAATAAAGTAAGCAGAGCTCAGAATAGTTTGCCATTGCTGCGTGTTTGGCAATATTATCAACAGCAACACAAAGCGTAGCACAACGCCCATCTATATAGAGCTTTCCTAGCTGAAAGGCGGCTCGTGTTTTTAACGAAAAGAAGTCCGCAAAAGAGACAAAGTTAACCAGTAAGCGGTAAAGGTGTTTGTGAAATAGAACTAACTTTTCTAATACGATTATATCTGATGCAGATATCGGTGTTTTATTGTCTTGTTCAACCATTTGTTTAAATTGGTCAAGTAAGTTACTGTTGGCCAAATAAGCGATGGTACTATTGGGAATGTCTTCTATACTAGCAGATGGTTTTGTTGCAACAGTTAATTGCGCTATTTCGGGTTTGGCGCTGATTAGTGTGGCATAAGTTTTTAAATTTTGTTGAATATCTTGCCACTCTTGTTGGGTTAGTTGCTCGGGATTGGATAGCGATGATTCTACTAATGTTTTGAAGCGGCTAATTTTTGCTTTCCAAAGCGGGTTAAGCCCATTGACAAGATCAAGGGTATTGGTGTTGCCAATTTTTGATAAAGGTAATTCAGCTAAATCTTTGTCAGATAGTAGCCCATTTTGGGTAGGTACAATGAATTTTTCATCAACATTAAGCGAGGTTTGTGCTTGTGGTGCATATTGTGCAAGTTCAACACGTAAAAAATAATCATCAATTTTAGGTTTGAGTTGTCCAATTAATTTCCAAATTTCGGCACTATTTTCCTTAAATGGGGTTGGGGTATTGCTGATTTGCGTTTGCCACTGTAGCCATGTTTTTAGGTTATCGACAAAGGTGGTGGCAATGTTTAGATCAATGCCATCTTGCCCGCTCATATCTTTTTGCGCACCAGTGGTTTTGATAGCGGTTTGGATAAAGGTTTGCATGTCTGCTGATAATTCACTTGATGCAGGGAAGATTAAATCGCCGTTATAAAGTTTGTTTGCATTGCTTTTTATTGATTGTTTAATATCATCTTGCGTTAAGTAATTTACGTCGTTTTTATTTAAGCTAGCTAAAATGCTGTGAGCAGTGATTGATAGTTTTTTCCCTTGTGGGGTCGAAGTGTTAATTTCGGATAAAGGCAGGGTTTCACTTGACTGTAAAATACTATCAAACGAGGTTATTTTGTCTTGTGTCCAACTAATAGCATCGAGAATATCAGGAATACGAATACGTCCGTCTTTGTCTGTATCAAGTAAGGCTAAAGTCCGCTCATCAAAATCAAGCCCTGTAGTTGGGCAACTTAAAGCTACCCATAATTTAGGGTCTAAATCAGGTAAATTGATAATGTCATTGGCGTTTTTAAATACAACTTGATCAAGCCCACCGACACGCTGAAATGTCCATATGTGACTCATAATTATCCTCATATTAAAATCTAAATAATATTTTGCTAGCTAATATAAACAGTTTTTGTTTTTTTTAATAGGTCACAATGGTGATTTCTAATATTTGTGATACCTATTAGATTAACTTTGCTATTTGACTTAGTTGTCTTAGGCAACTTTATGATAGAATAGTGTTTTATTATTTAATATCCAAATAAAAACCAATAATATGTCATTAATTAATCTTACCAATGCTTACCTTTCATTTAGTGATGCACCACTGCTTGATCATATTGATATGTCTATTGAATCAAGCGAGCGTGTTTGTCTTGTTGGCCGTAATGGTGCTGGTAAGTCAACATTACTTAAAGTGTTAAATAAAGAAGTGCCATTAGATGAAGGGCAAATTATTTATGAAAATAATGTGATTGTGTCACGCTTACAACAAGATCCCCCTCGTGATGTGCAAGGTAATGTATTTGATTTTGTTGCTGAAGGTTTGCACGAACAAGCGCAATTGTTAAGAGATTATTACGATTTATCCCATCGTATTGAGCAAGATCCTAATGAAAGTAATTTAGCTAAATTAGCCAAACTACAAGAACAATTAGATCATCAAAACGGTTGGCAATTAGATAGCCGTATTCGTAATGTGATTTCTTCATTATCGCTTGATGGTGATGCACTGTTATCTTCGTTATCAGGTGGTTGGTTGCGTAAAGCGGCTTTAGCAAAGGCATTGGTTTGTCAGCCAACGGTATTATTGCTTGATGAACCAACCAACCATTTGGATATTGAGACCATTAAATGGCTAGAAGAGTTTTTAAAAAGCTTTAATGGCAGTATTGTGTTTATCTCTCATGATCGTTCGTTTATTCGTCAAATGGCAACGCGTATTATTGATTTAGATCGAGGACATATTTCGTCTTGGAGTGGTAATTACGATAATTATTTGTTAGGCAAAGAAGAAGCACTACGAGTTGAAGCGTTGCAAAATGCACAATTTGATAAAAAACTTGCCCAAGAAGAGGTCTGGATTCGGCAAGGTATTAAAGCTCGCCGCACACGCAACGAAGGGCGAGTTCGGGCATTAAAAGCAATGCGCCAAGAATATAATGAGCGTCGCCAAGTTATGGGCAATGCCAAAATGCAAATTGAAGAAGCACTACGTTCAGGGAAAATTGTTTTTGAACTTGATAATGTAACTTATCAAGTTGAAGATAAGTTACTCGTGAATAATTTTAATGTGCAAGTATTGCGTGGCGATAAGATAGCACTGATTGGCCCTAATGGTATTGGTAAAACAACGTTACTTAAATTGATGTTAGGTAATTTAGAGCCAACATCAGGTAGTGTGCATTGTGGTACAAAGCTTGAGGTTGCTTATTTTGACCAATATCGTCTCGAACTTGATCCTGAAAAAACGGTGATGGATAATTTAGCCGAAGGCAAGCAAGAGGTCATGGTTAATGGCCGATCACGTCATGTATTGGGGTATTTGCAAGACTTTTTGTTTCCACCTAAACGTGCCAGAACACCAGTGCGGGCACTATCTGGTGGAGAGCGTAATCGTTTATTGCTAGCTAAGCTATTTTTAAAACCAAGTAATTTATTAGTACTTGATGAACCTACCAATGATCTTGATATTGAAACACTCGAATTATTAGAAGAGTTAGTCAATGATTATCAAGGAACGGTTCTATTAGTTAGTCACGATCGGCAATTTGTTGATAATGTGGTTACCCAATGCTGGTTTTTTGAAGAAGAAGGGCGTATTGGTATTTATGCTGGTGGTTATGCCGATGCACTGCAACAACAGCAGCAAGCACAGCCGGTTAAGTTAACAGCAGTCAACAATGTCGAACAACCTAAGAAAGAATTAAGTACAGCTAATCATCAAAATAATAAACCAACCGCTAAAAAAAAGGTTAAGCTGAGTTATAACGAACAACGAGAGCTGGCGCAATTACCAAATAAGCTAGAGCAGTTAGAAAGTGACATTGCCGATTTACAGCAGCAAGTTAGTAATAGTGACTTTTTTAATCAATCACATGAGGTAACTAACGGCATATTGCAAATGTTAGCAGACAAAGAAGCCGAGCTAGAAGCCGTATTTGAAAGATGGGAGCAGTTAGAGTCTTTAAAAAGCTAAATAGCGTCACGATTTATTGTCGAGGGATGTCTATTGAGTCGCTCGGCTATTTTCTTATTCTTTCAGGATTGTAATAATTCGAAAATCTGGTACCATTCCTTCCGAGAAAGGTGATTATAATGCTAGCAATCTCCAAACTGTGGTGGTGCGAAGTAGCTAGTATAAATTGCCTGTCTATTTTCTTTGCTCCACCGAGTTTAAAATTGCATTCATGTTTTAATCCAGGATAAGGGAAAAGAAAATTACCCCCCCCACAAGGTGTTTTATTTACTAAAGTAGAAGATGGAGTTTTTAAAAGATATGAATGAATTTGAATATTACATTATTGATCGAGCAGGCGATAAAGCCTACCCTTTGATTGGCCCTCAAGATGATTCTTTCCATACAATGATGTACCCAAGAACAAGAACAAGAATTGAAAATCCAGAAATGACCAATTTTAAGTATTGCGAACCCATTCCAAGAAAACCGGTCATTAGCGATTATTTTTCCGAACCGGAAAGCATTGTATCCAAAAAAATAGCCGAGGTATTAGCACCGTTAGATATTAAAGGCATACAGCTTATCCCTGCCGAAATAGAGACCCATACGGGCGATATTTTAGAAGATTATTTTTATATTCATATCTATAACTACCTTAAAGCGGTCGATCGGGAAAAATCTAAATGCGACGCAGACCCCTATGATCCGGATTTGTTAGATTGGATTGATCGATTTGAATTAGACCGCAAAGTATTGGAAAAAATCCCACTAGAAGAACGTTTAGTATTTAAACTTATAGAATTCACAACTATACATCTTTATCATAAATCAGTAGTTGACGCCATTATGGCGGTAAACCCCCAAGGTGTTTTATTTACTAAAGTAGAAGATTGGTATTTTTAAGGGATATTTAAATTTTTTTTCCTATATAACGAACAACCACCGAAACTATTTTAACGAAAGTAAAATTTACAACCCTTTAAATTAAAATAAAATATAGAAAATTATTATAAGGAAAAAGTAAAGCCATAATTGTTATTAAGTTAAGCAGTCGGCTGCTTAACTTAATTATCCAAATTATTTATAAAATTCAATCCGCTATTTTGTTGTTACCTAAGGCTGTTATTTTAGATATGCTTAGTTAAAAAACAACCAATTTCTTGTTGCGATTTGAGTGTTCTTATATTCTGTAGGATTTCTGATGCTTCGGTGTAATGCTGTTTTAAGTAGGCAAGCCACTGTTTGATGCGTGCAGAGTGATACAAAGGTTTAACGTCATCAATCGATGCGGTTGCATAGCGGATTAATATTGCCATTACTTGTTGCCAATTTAATGCAGGTTGTTTAGTTAGAATCATGTTGGCCAAATTGGGAATGGTTAAAATGCCTCGCCCTAGCATAATGTCGTTCGTTTGGCTTTGATTTATGCAATTTTCTGCATCTTCAATAGTAAAAATTTCGCCATTGGCAATAACGGGAATGTTTAATTGTTGTTTGATTTGGCCAATTGTTTGCCAGTCTATTTTTTCAGCTTTGTAGCCGTCTTCTTTGGTTCTACCGTGAATAATGATTTCATTGGCGCCCGCATGTTCAATTGCGCTTGCGATGTCGTGACAATGCGATTTGTTATTCCAACCTAAGCGAATTTTGACCGATAATTGGTGTGATTTTCCTATTGCTTGCCTTACTTGGCTGACTATATTAAATATCTGTTCTGGATACTGTAATAAATAAGCGCCACCGTGATTGCCCACCACTGTTTTGGCTGGGCAACCAAAATTGATGTCGATACCGTAAGATCCTAATTCAATGGCTTTTATGGCGTTTTCTGCCATCCATTCGGGGGATTGTCCTAAAATTTGGACACGAATAGGTGTGCCTGATTGGGTTTTTCCATTATGGTAAAGTTCAGGGCAAAGGCGGTAAAAAGTTCGATTAGATAATTTGTGATGCGTCACTCTAACAAATTCAGTCACACAATAATCAAATTGGTTAATTTCGGTTAGTAGTTGTCTTACTTGATAATCAAGTACGCCTTCCATAGGTGCTAAAATAATTCGATTAATTTTCATTGAGAAACCTGATTGGTATTGCCATTGCTACAAACACGGCAATTAGGGTGTTTGGTGACTTTAATTTGGTTAAATTCCATTGTCATTGTGTCAATCATTAATAGACGTCCAGTTAATGGCTTTCCATATTGAGTGAGCACTTTTATGGCTTCTAAGGCTTGCATTGAGCCAAACATGCCAACTAGTGGCGCCATGACTCCTGTTTCAACACAAGTAAGCTGCTTTTTACCAAATAAGTGGCTTAGACAATGATAACAAGGTTCATTGGGTTGGTAAGTAAATACGCTTAGTAACCCTTCCATTCGAATAGCCGCTCCAGAAACTAGCGGTTTTTTTACTTGAAAACAGCAATGGTTAATTTGTTCTCGTGTTGCTAAGTTATCAGTACAGTCGATGATAATGTCATGTTGTTTGATAAGCGATATCAGGGCGTTGTCGTCAAGTTGTTTATTTATTGTGTCAATCAATATGCTGGTATTAATATTGACTAAGGCTTGTTTTGCAATGTCGACTTTGTATTGATTGATGGCATTTTCTGTATATAAAATCTGCCGATTTAAGTTAGATTTTGATACCGTGTCAAAATCTACTAATGTTAATTTGCCTAAACCTGAAGCCGCTAAATAGAGCGATGCACCGCAACCAAGTCCACCTAAACCAATGATCAGTGCTGAACTGTTTTTTAATATTTGTTGTTTATCAATATCGAAATCACGTAATGTGATTTGTCTATCATAACGAAACAATTCTTGATCAGTAAGCTTTAGCATATTAAAGGAATGATGATTAATATTTAATATTCATTATAGCAGAAACTTGTAACAAGAAGATGCCAAGATAATAATATTATTTGTTTATGCTCATAATCAATATGTAAATCCCCCATTTTTAGTACAAAACTTACGTAAAAAACTACATCGCCTATTTGGTGTTTTATATTCATGGGAGTGATATTATTTAATACCATATGCACTTTTTGGCGTTATAAATAGAAAGTTCTAGATAGACGCTCAGCCTTGAAATATGACATTTTGCTCGCATAGATTTTTTATAACGTTTAGCTAAATCAGTGACAGTTATTTTTCTTTCCGATATCGGTACTACATTTCTTGTCTGTAATAGGGTGTTAGTTTTTTATGTATATTCATTACAGTAGTTTCTAAAACAGATGTAAACAAAGCGAGTAATTTCTACAAATAAGTTAATTTTACTATCAATTCTAAAAGCTAGTTTATAAATAAAATTTTTTATTTATTTTTTTATACTTTTTATATAAAAAGTTTTAATCTTTCTTGTGTTTTACTAATAAATGCCTATCATAATCTAGTTTCGCTTATTGATTTTATATGTTTTAAGAGGGCTTTTATGGCAGATCATAATTTAGAAAATAGCCTAAGGAAAGATCTTGGTCTAATTTCAGCATTATCATTGGTTGTTGGAATGGTTTTGGGGGCAGGAGCATTTATGAAACCACCATCAGTATTAGAAGTTACTGGTGATTATAATTATGCATTATTAGCATGGATAATAGGTGGTGCTATATCGATTTGTGGTGGCTTGACACTGTGTGAACTTGGTGTCATGTTTCCAAAAACAGGAGGGATGCTAGTTTATTTAGAAAAAATCTATGGCGCTAAATTAGCTCATCTTTATGGATGGATGATTACAGTTATTTTTGCCCCTTCTTTAGTTGGTGCATTAGTAGGTTATTTTAGTTCAGTATTTTGTTTATTGTTTAATATTAATGATGTTTATCGAATGGCAGTAAGTGCTGGAGTTTTAGGTTTTATCGCCTCTATTAATGCTATTGGTATAAGAGAGGCTGGTTATTTACAGACGATTGCTACAGTTTGTAAACTTATTCCTATATTGTTGTTAGCTATATTTGGATTATGTGAAGGTAATGGTCAAGTCGCATTATTCACTGCTAGTGGGCAAGGTATTGAAACGTATGCGCCTTTTGCTGTGGCTATTTTGGCAACTCTCTTTGCTTATGATGGTTGGGCACAAGTTGCATCAGTAGCTGGTGAGATAAATAATCCATCAAAAGTATTACCTAAAGCAATTATTTTTGGCATTATTTTTCTTGTAGTGGTTTATGCTTGTATTAATATTGCATTATTTAAAATTTTCCCTGTGCAAGAGATGGTTTCTCTTGGTCATGATGCATCATCCGTTGCTTCACAACGTATGTTTGGCCATTTTGGAGGGAATTTAGTTGCTGTTGGTATTATGATTTCGATTCTGGGCGGCATTAATGGCTATATTATGACGCTATCTCGTACTATATTTAGTATGGCTGAGCGGGGAACTATCATTGGAGCGCGTTATTTAAGTACTATTGATGATGATAGCCGTTCACCTGTTAATGCAATTATTGTTTTAGTTATTTTTTCTTTTTTGTATTCAACGCTTCTTGATGCAGATCGCTTATCAGAAATCTCAATGTTTTCTATCTGGGTATTTTATTTATTAACATTTATCGGAGTGATGATCGCTCGCAAAAAATATCCAGATGTACCAAGGCCTTATAAAGTTATTAGTTACCCAATAATTCCTATTATTGCAATGTTGGGTTCCATTTACGTTATTTATGGTATGTTAGTTTACCAAACTATAAATGGCATTGCCTCTATCGTACTAACTTTAATTGGTTTACCTTTGTATTATTATTACTATCATAAAAATAAAAATACTGAGCTTTCTTTGGGCGAAATGAAAAGCTATAAAGTAAAAAAAATGAAGATTATTGCTGTTTCAAGCATTATTATTGTAAGTCTTCTTATTGCTTATGGCGTTTTTATTAGCAGCTAAGATAAGCATAAAAATTAAAGAAGCTTTATGAAAAAATGCCAGACAAATTATCTGGCATAAGATTTCTAGTAACTACAAATATATTTTAATCGGCAATTTTTTTAGGTTTAAAAGCGTAATTAAATATTACTAATAGTGCAAAGATGGCAATAACAATGCCCATAATGATCTCTTTATTGAACCATTTGGCCATATTACCCAAAATAATACCGATACCACAAAAATCCACATCAGAAAATGTCGTGTTTGAAAAGCCTAATGAACCTAATACTGGCAATAAAAGAACTGGTAAGAATGTCACTAATAGACCATTAGCAAATGCACCAATCATTGCACCGCGGCGCCCACCCATCGCATTACCAAACACTCCAGCGGTTGCACCACAGAAAAAATGAGGAACAACACTCGGTAGTATAAGTACTGTGTTTAATTTACCTAACACAAATAAACCGATTAGGCCACCGATAAAGCTAAATAGAAAACCGATTAAAACTGCATTTGGCGCATATGGGAAAACAACAGGACAATCTAAAGCGGGTTTAGCATTTGGCACTAATTTTTCTGAAAAACCCGTAAAAGCAGGTACTATTTCAGCAAGGATAAGCCTAACACCTTGTAGAATAATGAAAACCCCAGCAGCAAAGGTAATTGCTTGTATGATTGCATAAACAAGATAATTATCGCCTTTACTTAATGTTTCTTGGACATAATCAGAACCGGCAAATATGGCAAGAATTAGATAAATAATCATCATAGTTAATGAGATAGAAATTGAGCTATCTCTTAAAAAGCTTAAATTTTTAGGTAAATTCATATCTTCCGTTGAACGAGAATTTTTACCGAATAATTTACCAAGATAACCTGCTAGTACATATCCTAAAGTTCCAAAGTGGCCAAATGCGACATCATCATTTCCTGTAATTTTACGCATTTGTGGTTGAGCTAAAGCAGGGAAGAAAGCCATAATAAGGCCAAGAACTAATGAGCCTGTTAATATTAGTTGCCAGTTTTCAAAACCAGCTACAGTTAGGATAATACTAATCATACAAGCCATGTAAAAAGTATGGTGCCCAGTTAAAAATATAAATTTTAAACGGGTAAACCGCGCAACAATAATATTTGCCACCATACCAAATGCCATAATTAAAGCTGTTGCTGTGCCATACTTAGTTAATGCCAAAGAAACAATCGCTTCATTATTAGGAATAATTCCTTGTAATTTAAAAGCTTGTTCAAACATCATACCTAATGGAGTAATTGCGCTGATAAGTACAGTTGCACCGCCACTTAATACCAAAAAACCTAAAATAGTTTTAACTGTACCTTTTACTGTATCGGCAAATGATTTACGTTGAACGATAAGCCCTGCCATAGCAATAAAACCAACTAATATAGCTGGCGTTTTTAGAATATCAACAATAAATTTTATTATTTCTTGAATCATAGCAACACCTCATAATTTGATTAGTGTTTTGCAAAATATTCAACGAGTTTTGCCTCTAAGTCGTTGATATCAATAATATTGTTTAATACTACTAATTTATCATCAGCAATGCCTGAACTAGCGGCTAAATCTTTAGTCATCACAAATAGATCAGCCTGATCGGGTGTTGCTGATGCCAAATCAGCATGTGTTACTTCAGCATCAATATTTAGTTTTTTTATGACTTTTTTAATATTCATTTCAACCATAAAACTACTACCAAGACCTGAACCACAAACAGCCATAATTTTCATTTTGTTTATCCTTTTGTTGAGTTTAATTTAATAGTTATTGATAACAGACAATATTTGAGCTGAGGTTTGTGCCTTAAAAATTTTTTGCATATCACTTGCCTCACCAAACAGTGCAGCCAATTGAGTTAATATTTCAATGTGGCTAGTATTATCATTCGCTGCTAATAAAGTAATTAAATAAACGGGATCGTTTTCTTGAGAGTTAAATTTAACGCCTTGTTTGACCAATAACATGGATAAACCTAATTGGTTTACACCTTGTTCTGGTCTGGCATGAGGCATAGCAATACCTGGTGCCAATACATAATAAGGTCCAATTGATTCATGTAACTCAATAATAGAATTAATATAATTTGGTGTAATAGTGTTATTTTCTAATAATGGAGCAGCACAAAGTTGTATTGCCTCTTTCCAATTGCTGATCGAATCAACAATTTTGACTGTTTTACTGGTTAACCATGTTTCTAACATTTTACCTCCATTAAAACTGTTATTATTAATAATGATTAATAAGTTAACATACTGAGTAATAATAGATATTAAAAAACAATAGAAATGTGATAGCGCTATCAAAGTTAATATAAAATTTATCTGTTTTGTGATACAGATAACATTTTTAATGAATGGATAAAAAATATTTTTTAGAGTGCTAATATTATATCGATAATAATGATTAAAAAACAGCTTAAACAATCTCCCTCTTGATTGATAGCCATACTTAAATTCATTTCACAGTTTTTGAATAAATAACCAGTAAATGACACACAAAATTCACTTGATTGTGCGCATGAAGTTTGTGAAAAACACCTTTACCATGATGATATAAAACAAGATTTCATTAACAATGTTGATGGTTTCGCCACGCGCATTGTAAATCAAGTGGAAAGCAGAGCGATGAGTTATGAACAAGGCTCAGAAGCGATAAAATCTGAAGAAAAGAGTTTATTGGCTCAAAGCCTGCACTGGGTAGGTCGGGGACTAAGTGTTTTAGGTGGTTTTGGCTTGATGAGGATGGGGGTTGCAATGTGCTCAACTGGTGGGGGTTGTATACTTGGCTCATATGTAGTAGCGCATGGAGTTAATAGTATTCAAGAAGGGATAACCGATGAAGATGGCTTTTTAAAATCAGTGTATCAAAATGCGGCTGAAGAATTGGGAATGTCTAAAGAGGCAGGTTCTTTGGCTTATGATTTAGTTGATATCGGTATATCCGTACATGGTAAACTTAAATTAGTTCCTAAAATTGATAAAAGTTTTGCAATTAATCAATACAATCGTGCTAATCCAGCTAAATTCAAATTATTTCATTATGTGTAGGAAAACACCGAGTTGTTTACACTTCATGGTTAAAATGATCCTCTAAAAACTCATAAGGCGTTTCCCCTGAAATCGCTTTATGCTTTATGCGGTTTAACGGTATTATTGATAATAATTACGTTTATTCCATATCTTTAGCTAGATATTTTTGGCAATTATTATTAATTAATAGAAATAATCCAATGAATGCGCCTAAACAAAATAATCCAACCACATAAATAGCGGGTGCCATTTTACTGACGAAATCACTAAGAAATGAAATCAGTAAAGGCGTTATGCCTCCAGCAATAGCATAAGCCATATTGAATGAAAAAGAGACTCCACTATAACGAATTTGTGCAGGAAACACTTTAACCATAAAATAAGAAAAAGAACCAACTATACCTATACTAAATCCTGTCAGCGAGTAAGTAATAAATAAAATATGAGGATTGTCTAACGAAAAATAAAAGATAATGATCATAATCGCAGCAATAAAACATCCAATAAACAAAACATTGCCTATAGAAAATTTATCCATCATCATGCCATAGAAAGTACAGCTTATAATTAAGCCAATAATTGCTAATATATTACTCTGCAACGCATCAATCGGTGAATAAGCAAACTGTTTTTGTAACAAAATTGGCGTCATGAGCATGATCACCATGATACCCGCAGAAAGTACCCACGTGAGTAGCATTGATAAAATGGTTTGAGGTAAGTATTGCGTTAATACTGTTATAACAGGTATTTTTTTAGATAATTCTTGTTGTTTACGTTTTTGAATTTCAAGAAAAATTGGTGTTTCTTTTAACCAACGACGTAAATACATTGCAATCAATCCAAAGATACCACCAATAATAAATGGAATACGCCAGCCCCAATCAATCATCTGTTCAGAAGATAAAAATTTATTCATAGCTGTTGAAACTAATGAACCGAGTAAAATGCCTAGACTTAAACCACTTGTTAAAATACCACAAGCTAAGCCAATTTTATTTTTTGGTACATGTTCAGCAACAAAAGTCCAAGCTCCAGGTACTTCACCGCCTACAGCTAGACCTTGACATAAGCGCATAAGTAAAAGTAATAAAGGAGCCAAAATACCAATATTTGTGTAAGTGGGTAAACAACCTATAAATAGTGTGGGTAATGCCATAAACAATATGCTTAGTGTAAACATTCTTTTGCGGCCTAAACGATCACCAAAGTGTGCCATAACAATTCCACCCAATGGGCGTATTAAATATCCTGCTGCAAAAATACCAAATGTTTGCACTTGGCTTAACCAAGCAGGCGTATCATTTGGGAAAAAAAGATGGCTAATAGTCATTGAAAAAAAGATAAAAATAATAAAGTCATAAAATTCTAATGCTCCACCTAATGCAGAAAGCGTCAATGTTTTATAGTCCTGAGTATTTAAGGTTCTTGTCGGTATGTGAGTTAATACATTTGACATGGTTATTCCTGTAAATTTTTATTTACAAATCGTTTGATATTCTGAACTACTATACCTTAACTAAGGTTTTTTTAAAGAATATATTCACTCAAACAATAAATTCAATTTAATCTCGATGTCATTGCATAATGATTGAAGCATATCTTTAAAACTAGCACAAATGATGAATAAATAGGCGAACAAAAAAACTACAATAAAAGTACTTATTAAATAAGGAGCATAAGATGGCTAAAAAATATATTTCTCGTGGTAAATTTACACGTATGCAACAATTATCAAACCAAGATGGCGTTATTGCTGCATTAGCGATAGATCAACGTGGCTCAATGGTTAAAATGATGGAGTCAGCTGTTGGTAAAGAGCGTTATCATATTGATATGGTTTATGAGTTTAAAGAACTTGTCTCTCAAGAATTAACTAAATATGTTAGTGCAATTTTGTTAGATGAAGAGTATGGCTTTAAAGGAATGTCAGCCAAAAATAGTAATGCTGGATTAATCATGTCATATGAGAAAACAGGATATGATGCTAATACCCCAGGCCGATTACCGGATATTTTACCGGAAGATTCATTACAGCGCCTAATAAAAAAAGGGGCGGATGCCGCAAAAGTCTTGGTTTATTATAATCCCGATGATCCTCAAGATATTTTAGACAAAAAGCACGCATTTTTAGAACGTTTAGGTAATGAAGCAAGAGCCGCTGATATTCCTGTTTTTGTTGAACCGATTGTATATGATAACGTGATAACCGATGATAAAAGCCCTGAATTTGCCAAAATCAAACCCAAAAAAGTCATTGATACCATTAAAGAATTTACAAAAGATCAATATTATATTGATATTTTAAAAGTCGAAGTTCCTGTATTGTTTAAAAATGTAGAAGGGTTTAATGACAATAATATTGTTGTTTATACTCAAAAACAAGCTGCTGATTATTTTAAACAAGCAAGTGATGCCGCAACTCGTCCATTCATTTATTTAAGTGCTGGCGTACCGACAAAAACTTTCCATGATGAGCTGATTTTTGCAGGTGAAAATGGTGCAAAATACAGTGGTATTTTAGGTGGTCGAGCAACATGGTTTGAAGGTGTTGCTGCTTATGCAAGTGGTGGTAAAGAGGGCTTAAAACGTTGGTTAGATCAAACGGGACGAGAAAATGTTGAGCACCTTAACAAAATATTAAAACAATATGCAACACCTTGGTATGATATTTATGGTGGTAAAAATAATATTGAAGTTATTGATATTAAATTAAGTAATTAGCTAATTATCTTAAATAATCTATATTACTTTGTGTCGCAAACTTAGCTAACCCAAGTTTTATATAAAATAGGTACAATTTTGTAAATACAGTAATTTATTTATAGAGTTAATTTGTTATTTCCACCAATTAATATGGTGGAAATAATAGCAATCTAATTATCAATAGGATCTACATCAATACTCCATTTTACTCTTGATGTTTCAGTCCATTTATTTATTTCCATTAATAGTTGATTTAATATTTTCTGTAACTGTTGCCTATTTGTATGTTGAAGTAGTAACTGCCAACGATAATATCCCGCTTTTTTAGGTTGATTTGCCGGCATTGGTCCAAGTTGCCATAGCGTATGGTCATAATGTAGTTTTAACCAATCATAAATATGTTGTAGAAAACTTGGAGCATAATGATTATTGCGATCTGCTGCACGAACTAATGCTTGGTAACTAAATGGTGGTAGTTGGGTATGTTGTCGTTCTTGCAATGTTAATTTGGCAAATTTTTGATAACCTTCAGTTAGTAAAACATTAAGTAAAGGATGCTCAGGATGGTATGTTTGTAAAATAACTTGCCCTGTCTTAATTTCACGACCAGCTCTTCCTGATACTTGTGTATAAATTTGAGCAAATCGTTCAGTTGCCCGAAAATCACTTGAAAATAAAGCACCATCAACATCGATAATTCCAACTAAAGTGACATCAGGAAAGTGGTGGCCTTTAGCTAAAATTTGCGTGCCAACTAAAATGTGTGCGCCACCTTGTTGAATACTTTGTAAATAGTTATCTAATGCGCCTTTTTTACTCACTGTATCTCGATCAATGCGACTAATCTTGATATTAGGAAAAAGAATTTCAAGTTGCAGTTCAAGTTGTTCTGTCCCAAACCCAATAGGCATTAAATGCGTTGAGCCACATTTTGGGCATTGCTTGGGCACTATCCTTGGTGTATCACAATAATGACATATAAGTTTGTGTTGTTTTTGATGTAGTGTATAGGGTCTATCACAACGAGGGCATTCGGCAATCCACCCACAATCGTGGCATATTAGTAATGGTGAAAATCCTCGACGATTCAAAAATAACATGACTTGGTTGTTATTAGATAAATGTTTTTTTATTTGCTCAATTAATGGTTGAGATAAACCAGCAGTAAGTACTAACCCACGCAGATCTAAAATCGACTGTTTGGCAAGCTTTGCATTACCGGCTCTTTCAGTTAATTGTAATAAATGGTATTTGTGATTTTGTGCATTATTGAGTGTTTCAAGCGACGGTGTTGCAGAGCCTAAAATAATTGGAATATTATTAAATTTAGCTTGGATAATAGCTAAATCTCGAGCGTGATAGCGCCAACCTTCTTGTTGTTTGTAGGAACTATCATGCTCTTCATCAATAATAATCATACCTAAGTCTTTAAATGGAGTAAAAAGTGATGAGCGAGTGCCGACAACTATAGCGTTTTCTCCGTTTTTACTTCTTAACCAAACGTTAAGTCGTTCTTTATTGGTTAGTCCTGAATGTAAAATATCAATTGGTGCATTAAACCGCTGTTTAAAACGTTTAATAGTTTGCGGTGTTAAACCAATTTCAGGAACTAATACTAATGCTTGCTTACCAGTAGCTAAAATATTAGTAAGTATATTTAAATAAACTTCTGTTTTTCCTGAACCAGTCACGCCCTCCAGTAAAAATACTCCAAATTGATCATTTTGTTTATTAATTTTTTCTATAGCATAGAGTTGTTCGCTATTTAATTGAATTGAACTAGTGTTAGTTGAAAAGTTTGTTTGCCATTTAATATTATCTGGTTGACTTGTTACTTGCTCAATAAGCTGTTTTTTCTGTAATTGACGATATATAGTATTGCTAAAATCATTGTCTGAAATTGTATTATTTCTAAATGATGATAATAATAGTTTTTGTTTTGAAGATCGTGATAGTGATTTCAAATCAATATTTTTACCTAATTGGGTTAATTGCCATCTTTTAACTTCGCCTTGCGCAGCTTCACGCCCTTGCCTTAGTAAAACAGGGATAGCATGAAATAAAACCTCACCAATAGGATAATGGTAATAACTAGCTGCCCAATTTAATAATTGCCAAATAGATGGGGTAAAAATAGGGACTGTATCAATAACTGTTGTAATGGTTTTTAAGTTTTTAATATCAAAATCAGTTTTTTCATCAATATTAACAATGATTCCTATTGCATCACGCCAGCCAAAAGGCACTTTTACTCGCATTCCAACTTTGGCAGGGCTAGTTAACTGATAATCAAACAGATGGTAAACTGGTACTGGTAAGGCTATATGAGCGATAAGCATTAAAAATCACAAATATTATAATTAATATAAAGCTATATTGTACGCAGTTTTTATTTAAGCCGCAAAAGGTATGGAAGTAATTTGTTATTACATATACATAGAATATATTGATTACTCATCGGAATGAATTGTTTTATAAGATAAAATCAAATGGTGGTAACTATTAGTAAAATTTGCTATCTTGACAAAAATTGATGATTAATAAAATATTAGGGGTTAAAGGATGAGTGAATCATTTTCACACATTAATCAGCGAGGTGAGGCCTATATGGTTGATGTTTCAGAAAAATTAATAACAACACGAGAGGCAAGAGCTGAATCATTAGTTTTAATGAATGCAAAAACACTGAAAATGATTATTGAAGGTAAACATCATAAAGGTGATGTTTTTGCAACAGCAAGAATTGCAGGGATTCAAGCTGCTAAAAAAACTTGGGAACTTATTCCGCTTTGTCATCCCCTTTTTTTGAGTAAAATTGAAATTAACATTGAAGTAGATAAAATAAATAATTGTGTTCAAATTCAATCGTTTTGTAGATTGAATGGGCAAACAGGCGTTGAAATGGAGGCAATGGTTGCAGCATCTGTTGCTGCCTTAACTATTTATGATATGTGTAAGGCTGTTCAAAGAGATATAGTTATCTCCCAAGTAAGATTGTTAACAAAAAGTGGCGGTAAGTCAGGTGACTTTATTGCCGAAAAAGTTTAATAGAGATAAGATGAATAAAGTTATTTTTTTTGCTCAAATTAGAGAATTAATTGGGACTGAATGTATTATGTTAGAAGCTAGCCAACTTTCAGTTTCTTGCCTTATTGAGCAGTTAAGTAAACGTGGTGATCAATGGTTATTAGCGTTCAAAGAAAGTTCAGTTCTATGTGCTGTAAATCAAACATTGGTTGATTTTAATTATATTGTGCAAGAAGGTGATGAGATTGCATTCTTTCCTCCTGTAACTGGTGGATAACATCATGGATCTTATTAAAGTTAGTGAGCAGCCCATTGATGTTAATAAGCTAAATGATTGGCTTTCACAATTACCACAAGATGGTGCCATTGTTACTTTTATGGGTAAAGTTCGTAGTATTGAAAAACAAACAATAAACCTGTTTTTAGAACATTATGCAGGCATGACTGAAAAAGTTTTAGCCAATATTGCCGATCAAGCTAGAGAAAGATGGCAATTAAGCCGAATTGCGATAATTCATCGAATAGGTGAAATTAATGCAAATGAACAGATTGTCTTTGTAGGAGTAAGCAGCGCACATCGTTCAGATGCGTTTGCAGCAGCAGAGTTCATTATGGATGTATTAAAAAATGAAGCGCCTTTTTGGAAAAAAGAACGAACTCTACAAGGAGAAAGGTGGGTTGAAGCAAAAAAAACAGATAAAGAAGCATTGAAAAAATGGTATTAGTATTTATTTAGGATATAATGATATGGATTTATATCATTCATTTTAATGAGAGGTAATTAATGAAAAATTATTCACCTAATGGTTCAGTCATTGAACAATCAGGTAGTCGTATTCAAACATACATGAGTCATGTTTATGGGTGGATGACTGTTGGTTTATTCTTAACAGGAATTGTTGCGTGGTTTGCATCATCTAATCCTGCGATGGAAGGCTTATTGTTTTCTGTTACCCCTAGAGGACTGCACACACTTAGTGTATTTTCGTGGGTTTTGATAGCGGCTGAACTAGGGTTAGTATTTGTTTTATCTGGCATGATTAATAAATTATCAGGTAGTACAGCAACGACATTGTTTATGCTTTACTCTGTTATTAGTGGGTTAACTTTAACACCCATTTTTAAAGTGTACACTGGTTCATCTATTGTTAGTGTCTTTTTCATTTGTGCTGGTATGTTTGCTGCAATGGCTTTTTATGGATATACCACAAAACGTGATTTATCTGGTTTAGGACGTTTCTTGTTTATGGGCTTAATTGGTATAGTGATAGCTTCTTTAGTTAATATCTTTATGAAAAGTGAACCGTTAATGTGGGGAGTGACTTATATTGGTGTGTTCATTTTTGCAGGGTTAACAGCCTATGATACACAGAAACTAAAAGATTTTGGAGATCAATTATCGCAGGATGATCCTAATATGTTTAGGAGATTTGTTATTTTAGGTGCATTAACCCTTTATCTTGATTTTATTAATTTATTCATTATGTTGTTAAGAATTTTTGCAGATCGTCGATAATTGTGTTTAATTCTAATAAAAGGGCTCTAAATTGAGCCCTTTTTTGTTAACATTTTATTAGAGTATTTTTAAGCACTGGTTTGTTAAAAAGTTTCAGGAATGCCCCTCGTTTCAGTATAAAATAAAGTAAAAATGATATAAGTGATTATTCAACAGGGTATGATTTATTTGAACCTATAATTAATCGTAACTGGCTTTTAATGTCTAATTATAGCTCTTATGCAGTGAGAACAACTGATAATATTTATCTTGTGAATCGATTGGGAATTAGCCATTATATGGATTTACATAATCGGGAGGTTAATGCCCTCCCTAATTATCAATATATTCAAGAAGCGATGGATCATATGCGTTATTTTTTCCAATCAGGAAAAAATAGTTTAACAGATAAAAACAATTAATTATAAATTTAAAGTTAGGAATAAATCATTATTTACCACGTTCTCGTGATAGATAATGATTGTTTATTAATGCACATCTGCACAATTTAGGCAGTAAATATAGCGATTTTGTGGATCGTGAAACTGATTCCATAAAGAAACATGTTGCTGAAGTTGTTTTGCTTCTGGAAGTTGTTCAAAAAATATTTCTGCTGTTGATTTAGGTAACATGGCAAACAGATCTGAATAAAATGCATTAAACCAACTTCCTTGTGGTTTTTGCCAGTCAATTTCATAATCAGTTAAATTAGCTAATGTTGCCGCAGTTTCAATGGCGTCATCAAAATCACCTAGTTTATCTACAAGCCCAATTTTACTTGCTTCTGAACCTAACCAAACTTGACCTTGTCCAATTTTATCGACTTGTTCTTTTGTCATATTTCTAGCTTGTGCTACTAACGAAATAAACGTTTGGTAACCGTTATCAATATTCATTTGAATTAATTGGCTCATTTCGTCAGGTAGGTTTTTTGTTGCGGTATTGCCTGCTAATGGTGAGGTTGTTACGCCATCACTATAAACGCCAATATGAGATAACGAGTTTTCAAAGGTTGGAATAATACCGAAGATACCAATAGAACCAGTAATTGTATTTGGACTAGCAACGATATAGTCGGATGCGGTTGATATCCAGTATCCACCTGATGCAGCCATTCCTCCCATAGAAACAACAACAGGAATTTCATAACTGCGTAATGCTTCTAGCTCACTACGAATTGCTTCGGATGCCTCAACGCTTCCTCCTGGGCTATTTACTCGTAATACCACCGCTTGAATGTTATGTTTGTTTAAATTTTTACGAATATTTCTTAATTGTTCAACAATGTCTTGGCTACCAGCAATGTTACTATTATTTTCACCATTGGTAATAGTACCATTGACGAAAACAACAGCGATAAGAGGTTTTTGTTCGTTGTTCTCACCACTTGATTTTTTATCTTTTTTTGATTTAAGCTGATAATCATAGATGCTGACTTCTTGTTTATTACTGAATTCTTTTTCGTATTGGTAATTGGATGCAAGCGCATCGACTAATCCATTCGATATAGCATATTGAGCCAGATTGCCATTGCTTGCTTTTAAATTTTCTAACATAACATCTGGTGTCGGAACTAGTTGTGTCGCAGCTTTTTTTCGTTGTGTTGAAATATCATTAAGATAATCATTCCACATAAGTGTTAACCAACGTGTCGTATTACTTTTAGCTGCCTCAGACATGTCGTTGCGAATAAAGGGTTCGATAGCTGATTTATAAGTTCCTACTCTAAAAACATGTGTATTAATTTTTAAATTCTCAAGTAAGGATTTATAGTATAGGTTATTTGCAGCTAGCCCATATACATTAACAGACCCAAGTGGTGTTAAATATATTTTATTGGCATAACTAGCTAAATAATATTGGCTTTGGTTAAAATTAGAACCAAAAGCATAAATTGGTTTATTTGCTTCGCTAAATTTTTTTAGATATTTGCCAAGATATTGTAGCGAACTCATATCTGCACCAGCAAAATTATCTAATTTAAGGACAATTTTTGTAATATTTGGATCCGCTGTTGCTTGGGCTATTTTTTGCGTTAATTCAAATAAACTGTTTTCGCGCGAAGTATTTACTTTTTTGCCATAAATTTTATTTTGTAAGGCATAGATTTCATCACTGTAAAGTGTGTTATCTACAATAGTACCCTCAATATCTAAAATCAATGCACCATATTGTGGAGTAATTTCTTGTTTTTGTGCTTCTTTAATTAATGCAATGCAGCTAAAGATTAAGATAATAATAATTAGGAATATTAAGTTAAGAAATATTTCCCTAATAAAGTTAATCACTTTCCATATTGATTTCATGAAAGATAAAACAGACATAATAATTGATCCTTTCGTAGTAGTTTATCTAATTTTTGCTTCGATATTTTTCTTTCTAAAGTATTTTTTATCTTCAAATCGTAGGCATGTTAGCTTTCCACCCCAGCAACACCCTGTATCAAGTGCATAAATATTTTCGGGAGTACCTTTTCCATTTAATGAAGCCCAATGTCCAAAAGCGATACTATATTCGCTAGGAATTTTGCTCGGTAATAGAAACCAAGGTTTTAGTTTTGAAGGTGCGTGTTCAGGTGATTTTTTATAATAGAAATCTAATCGACCATCTTCATAGCAAAAACGCATACGAGTTAATGCATTAGCAATATAACGTAGTCTATCTAAACCTTGTAATCCTGTCTGCCATTCATCTGGAAAATTACCGTACATTTTATCAAGAAATAGGACATAAGAGTCACTAGATAACATAACATTTAAATCATGAGAACATTTTTTAAGTGTTTCAAGATTCCATTGTGGTGAAATGCCCGCATGAGTCATAATGAGTTTTAATGATTCATCAATTTGGGCTAATGGCTGTTTACGTAACCAATTCATCAATTCATCAAAATCTGGTGCACGAATGATTTCTTCAAGATTATCCTTTTTTTGGGCAGGCGTTACATTGGCATAAATAGATAATAAATGTAGGTCATGATTGCCTAATACCAACCTAATTTGGTTGGTGTTATGTTTGACAAATCTTAGCACTTCTAGCGATTTGGGTCCTCTAGCAACAAGATCACCGGTCAGCCATAAAGTATCTGATGCTGAGAATTTTGCTTTTTCAAGTACTCGCATAAATTCATCATAGCAGCCATGAATATCGCCAATAATTAAGTTTGCCATGTTATTAATTCCATGAATTTGCAAGTTGACAGTATTGCTGTACTGTTAAGTTTTCGGCACGTAAATTTGGGTCAATCTCTAATTTGATTAATTGCTCTACCGTAAACATATTACTTAGACTATTACGGATAGTTTTGCGCCTTTGATTAAATGCTTCTGTAGTTAATCGAGAAAGAATTTTTATATCATGAACTTGATAAGGTTTTTCTTTATATGGAATTAATTTAACTACTGCAGAATCTACTTTTGGAGCTGGTTTAAATGATGTTGGTGGGACTTCCAATACAGGAATAATCTGACAATAATATTGTGCCATAACACTGAGTCTGCCATAGTTTTTACTATTAGGGGCAGCTACAAGCCGAGTAACAACTTCTTTTTGTAGCATAAAATGCATATCAGTAATAATATTTGCATGTTCAAATAAATGGAACATCAAAGGTGTAGAGATATTATAGGGTAAGTTACCAAATATTCTTAATGGCTTACCTAATTGATCTGACAACTGATGAAAGTTAAAAGTTAGTGCATCTTGCTCAATAACCGTTAATTTATTACTTAAAAGTGGATTTTTAATTAATCGGCTAGCTAGATCTCTGTCAATTTCTATAACAGTTAAATGATCAATATGTTTACTTACAGGTATTGTTAATGCAGCCAGTCCTGGACCAATTTCAACCAGTGCTTGATCTTTTTGGGGGTGTATAGCCGCAACAATACTTTCAATAATATAATCATCATGCAAAAAATTTTGCCCAAATCTTTTACGGGCAAAATGTCCCTGATGTACACGACTATTCATGTTTATCTTCACCTGTAATTTTAATATAAGCGTCACCTTTTATTTCTTGAAGCCATACTTGAGACTCTTCAGAAAATTTGCGATTAAAAATAAGTCGATAGGCTTGATCTTTATTCATAGCATTTGTCCCATCTACTTGTCTTGTATCAATTAATTGAATTAAATGCCAACCATAAGACGATTTTATCGGTTGACTTATTTCTCCTTTTTTCAGCTTAGTTAAAGCATTTCTAAAGCCATTATCATAAACTTCAGGTCGACTCCAACCTAAGTTGCCTCCTTTGCTTGCTGAACCAGGATCCTCAGAATTACTTTTAGCCGCAGCCTCAAAGGTTGTTGTACCATTGATAATTGATTTTCGAATATCGGTTAATTTTTGTTTTGCAGTTTTATCTGTTACCAATACATTAGTTTTGATCAAAATATGCCGTGCATCGACTTCTTTAATTTTAACTGTTTTTGGCGCTTCTGAACGAGTATCATCAACTTTCAAAATATGCAAACCTACACCAGAACGGATAGGGCCAATGATACTTCCCTTTTCTGCACGTACTAAACGTTCTTCAAAGATAGTAGGTAGTTCATTAAGTTTACGCCATCCCATATTGCCACCTTTTAAAGCAAAATCATCATTTGAATAAGATGTGGCTAATTTAGCAAAACTTTCTCCTTTTTTAGCTCGATTGATAATATCTTGAGCTTTATTTGTCGCATTATTAATTTGTTGTTTAGATGCTTTTTCTGGAACAGAAATTAAAATATGACTGATTTTTACATCAATATTATTGGTTGGTTGACGAGCAATATTCTTTGCTAAATTTTCAATTTCTTTTTCTGAAACTTTGATTCTTGGTCTTATTTCATGTATTCGGGTTTCTTCAATTAACATGTCATTGTGGATTCTTTCTCGGTAAGAGCTATAGCTAATTCCCATTGTTGATAGTCTGCTTCGAAGTTGATCGATAGTCATACCATTTTCAGCAGCAATTCTACTAATGGTATTTGTTACCTCATTATCACTAACTTTGATTTTAGCTTTAGCGGCTTTTTGTAAAATTAAATTTTCAATAATTAAACGTTCAATTATTTGTTGTCTAAGTACTTTATCATTAGGTAAATTTTTAGGATCAGCACTGGCTTTAATTGTTTTTAACATATCAGTAACATCACTTTCTAAAATGACATTGTTATTAACAATTGCCGCAACTTGTTCTACAACTTTTGGTACAGCATTGGCAGATAATGGCGTCATAATTCCTAAATTAATGATTAAGCTTAACGCGATAAAAAGTTTTAATAATTTCATATTTATTTAACTCATTTTGTTGTTACAATATTGACGGCCTGTAATAAATTTATCAGTAGTCCACATTTATAAAGATATTTTACTCAAATACTGTTGTATATGGTAACTTACCAAAATTTAGCATTTTAGCTTTGGTGTCTCGATTATTACCTAATCCTTGTAACTCGAAGTTAATAGATAGTTTATTTTCATACTTACTTCTCCGAGAAGTGTTATCCCAATCGGTTAGTTTTCTACCATATTGCGCCGTCATTCCCCAACAACAGTCACTATAATGTAAACCAACGAAACCATCGGTAGTCTGTTCTAATTTAATATCATAATAATATGAGCCAACAGCACTGATTGTTTGTGATAATGGCCAAGCAGTCATAATTCCTGCTTGAGTAATATCTTGCTTATAACCTCTATAAAAAGGGTTTTTATCAACAGTGTCAATATAGTTACGATTGGCGTAGCGATAAGATAATTGCATTAACTTGTCACTCGATGGTCGGTACTCAAATATTGTATTAGCTAATGAAATTGTATCGATTCGAGTATCATATTGGATGCCACTTCGAAATATTATATTATCACTTATACGCCAAAAATTATCAGATGCCCAAGTAATGCTACCAGTATCAGAGTTTTTGTCTAAATCATTATTATGTTCACTGGTTTTTGATTTGGAAAAATAAGTAATTTGTCCGATTGACAAGTTAAATTTTTCAACCTTATTCTTATCATAGAACCGAGTTGTTACCCCAGTTGATATTTTATTTGTTGAAGCAATCCTATCTAAACCGCTGTATGGTTGATCTCTAAATAGACCAATATAATCTGATTGTAATATAGTAGAATCATAGTTGCTAATATTAGATTGGTTTCGGTATGGAATATAAATGTATTTTACTCGTGGCTCTAAGGTTTGTGTATAACCATCGATAAAAGGCATATCACGCTCAAAGATCACTTTACCATCGATACTAAATTTAGGTAAAAAACGATTTACACTTTTATCTAAGTATTTATATTGTTCAATGTCTTTTCGAATATTATCTTGATTATAACGAGTTGCCATAAATCCCGTTTCAGTGGTTAATGATGACCAAGAATTGGTTAAGGTATAATTTAGCGTTGGTTCGATATGAGCTCGCCATGCTTTAGGTTTATTTTCCCCAGATGTCAAAAAGCGAGATATTTGAGAAAATGTTCTAAATTTAAATGGTCCTAAATCGTTATTATAGTAACTCACATCCAGCTGTGGCTCGGTTTGGTAAAGTGAGTTTTTCAGTTCTGAATGAAATGGTTGAAAATGCCTATAGCCTAAAGTAATATCCCAATTTTCATCATTATAAGCAATTTTATAAAACTGCGTTAAATATCCTGCAGTTTGAGAGGTGTATTTAGAGTCTAGGTTTGTGAGATACTGATTGTCACTAACTCGAGTTGTATCAGCATAAAAACGCCAATTATAGTTAATTAATTCTTCATTTTTCCAATGGAATAACCAACGATGCCGATTGTCATCATAATTATAACCATTGATATGATTTTTTCTATCTTCACTATATTTACTATCATGTTGTAACCAGTCAAATGCAAGTGTACCTAAACCTAATTCATTTAAATAGCGAAATTCTGTTTGTAATTGAACACCACGTTTTTCTAAAACTCTTGGCGTGAAAGTTGCATCGTAGTTTGGAGCAATATTCCAATAAATAGGTAGTGAAAAATCAATGCCGTCAATACTATCATAGCCTAAATTAGGCATTAATAGCCCTGAACGACGTTTATCGCCGGTTGGCAATTGTAAATAAGGCGAGTATAGAACAGGTATTTTGCCAATACTAAATATGGCATTCCATACTTCTAGCAATTGTTCTTCATTGTCATGAATGACCGTTGTTCCCTTAATGTTCCAAGTATTGTCATTAACAGGACAAGATGTATAGTTACCATTTTTTAAAATAATATATCGATTCTTTTCAAGTTTCATTTGATCGGCATTACCCCGACCAAGTCTATTAACAAGTTGATATTGGCTAGGGCTCATATTTGCATCATTATTATTTAGGTTCATTGATGCATTATCGCCTTTCATTTGTATTAAATTATCTTGATAAGTAATATTTCCTTCTAATTTTACTATTCTGTTATTGTTGTCTTGGGTATCGATCGTTACTTTATCCGCTTGAACAGTGCGGTTACCTTGTTCTATTAATACTTCACCTTTGTATATGGCAATATTGGGATATAATGCTTCTAATTGATTAGCTTCAGCATTTACTGGTAAAGTGTTTGTATCTCCATTGACTAAAGGGCGATCAAACCTTGGAACATTTATCAGACATTGAGAGTTATTGCTAATAGAATCTTTTGGTAAACCAATAGCATAACTAGGACTGTTATGCAAAGAGAGAGTAATGATTATTGCAATAAGAGAAAGCGCTAATTTTTTCATCAATGATTTAAAAGTTATTATGATTATTTTAATTACAATATTATAACGGTTATTTATAAAAGTGCGAATTAAAAATTAATGTTTTCCCTTGCGTTTATTCATTTTATTTAACTGTTTTACCATTATTATTCTTTTTTCGATTGAAGTGAATTGAAATTCATCCCACCATTTCACTAATTCCAAAAGCTCTCCTTTTTCGATTGAGGCGCGCATTTCTAAAAGGTCATAAGCAGCTCTAAATTTAGGGTGCTCTAAAATAGCAAACGCACGTTTACCATGTCGTTTTTTCATACGTAGTTGTAAACGCCAAATATCTCCCATTATGGTGGTTAAGCGTCTAGGTATGGCAATACTTTTACATTGTTCACTTAGCACTTCGTTAATTGCCATAGAGAACGAATCATGGAATGGCAAGCCACTTTCGATACATGTTGCTTGTGTTTGTTCAATTATCGGATACCAAAAAAAGGCTGCAAATAAAAATGCAGGATTAATGCGCTTGTTGTTAGCGATACGATAATCAGTGTTTTTTAAAACTTGCTCAATAATTTTTTCTAAATAACCGTTCTGATTTTTGGCAAACAAACGATCAATAATAGGAAATAACTGTTCGAAAAGACAATATTCTCTTAGTAACTTGTAAGTTTTATAACCATTTCCTGTTTGTAATAGTTTTAACGATTCATCAAAAAGTCGAGCTGAGGGGATATTTTTCAATAATGATGCAAGATCTTTAATTGGCCCAGCGGTTGCAGGTTCAATTTTCATATTTAATTTTACCGCAAAACGCACTGTTCTTAGCATCCTAACTGGATCTTCTCGATAACGTGTTTGTGGATCGCCAATTAATCGAATGATGCCTTTTTGTAAATCTTTTAATCCTCCACAATAATCACGTAATGCAAAGTCTTTTATGCTGTAATAGAGTGCATTGATTGTAAAATCCCGACGAGCAGCATCTTGTTCAATGGTTCCGTAAACATTATCACGGAGTAACATTCCTGATTGAGAACGTTTAGCTATATTATTTTGTTCATCCTGACTGCTATGATCACCTCTAAAAGTGGCTACTTCAATAATTTCTTTACCAAACATAATATGAGCAAGACGAAATCGTCTTCCTACTATACGACAATTACGGAAAATTTTTTGAATTTGTTCAGGTGTTGCATTTGTTGTGATATCAAAATCCTTTGGTATTTTACCTAAGATGAGATCTCTAATGCAGCCACCAACTAAAAAAGCTTCGTAACCTTGCTTATTTAATCGATGCAGGATTTTTAATGCGTTTGCACTAATATCTTTACGAGATATATTATGTTCATTGCGTGGAATAGTCACGTAGCCAACTTTTTTTGGTACTTCATGACGAAAAAACTTTTGATAAAAACGTGAAACTTGTTTAAAAATAGCGCACCCCAAAAAGTGTATTGACTTAATAACATATAGTGTACAATTATATCGTAATTACTAGTAAGTTTCCATTTTTCTTAAAATGTGTTTTTAACTCAATAAAATTATATTTTTCCAAGAGACCTTAAATATTCTATTTGATTTTTTAAACTTAATTATCAACAATAGTCATTAATATAACAATATTAACAATATTTAATGAACAAATACAAATTTGGTTTGCTCAGATTGTTGTGTTTAACTAATTAATTAAAATAAATAAAATTATACTCAGAATTTTTTTACTTATTTTTTTTGTTTATTAACTATAATTTATAACACATTATAGTTAAGAAATTATGAAGAGCTTTTTAATGTTATTTGCTATAACCTTATAGATAGAAGTTGTTCGAGTATATATCATTAACTAATAACTTATTGGGGACATTATGAATATTCGTGATTTGGAATATTTTGTTTCGTTGGCTGAATTTCGCCATTTTCGTAAAGCTGCAGATGCGTGCAATGTAAGTCAACCAACTCTTAGTGGTCAAATTAGAAAGTTAGAAGATGAATTAGGCGTAATGTTATTAGAACGTACTAGTCGCAAAGTGCTATTTACACAAACGGGTATGATGCTAGTTGAACAGGCCAAAGAGATTTTGCGTAATATTCAAATTCTAAAAGAGATGGCAAGCCGTCAAGGTGAAGAAATGTCAGGACCAATGCATATAGGATTGATTCCTACTATAGCGCCTTATCTTTTACCACATGTTATTACTGTTTTACATGAATCTTTTCCTCAATTAGAACTTTATCTGCATGAAGCACAAACTGCAAGTATTGTTGCTCAGCTTGAAAGTGGAAAACTTGATTGTGCCATTGTTGCACAAGTTAAAGAAACAGCGCAATTTATTGAACTGCCATTATTTGATGAACCTATGTTTTTAGCTGTTCGTGCTGATAACGAACTTGCTAGCAAAAAAACGGTTAAATTACCCGCTTTAAAGGGACAAAAATTTTTAATGTTAGAAGATGGTCACTGTTTGCGTGAACATGCAATGGGATATTGTTTTCAAGTTGGTATTGATGAAGATAAACAGTTCAAAGCAACAAGTCTTGAAACGCTTAGGAGCATGATTTCTGCAGGTCGAGGTATTACTTTATTTCCAGAACTTGCAACTCCTAATGAGAGAATTCGCGATAATATTTGCTATATTCCATGTACAGATCCAGTACCATCACGCAGTATTATGTTGATTTATCGCCCTGGTTCTCCATTACGTTCTCGTTATGAAACAATAGCTAAAACTATCCGTGAACATATGCCAAAAGTGCTTGCTGAAAAAGAGCGATTATTAAAAGTAAAAAATTAATAGTAGGTTACATTTAAACGATTAGGGTTAAGCTATTAAATGAAAAATATCAAGACTGGCGGAGGTATTCGAGCTCAACAAAAAGAAAGAACTCGCCGAACTTTAATTGAAGCTGCATTTAATCAACTTAATGCTGAACAAGGTTTTGCGAGTTTAAGTCTGCGAGAAGTAGCGCGTGAAGCAGGTATTGCCGCTACTTCGTTTTATCGGCATTTTCGTGATATGGATGAATTAGGTTTAGCCATGGTTGATGAAAGTGGTTTAACACTCCGGCAATTGTTGCGTCAAGCACGTAAACGTATCGAAAAAGGGGGAAGTGTATTACAAACATCAGTAACCACATTTATTGAATTTATTGATAAAAACCCAAAAGTATTTTTATTGCTACTTCGTGAAAAAGCCGGAACGTCATCGGCATTTCGTTCGGCTATTGCTCGTGAAATCCAACATTTTATTGTCGAACTTGTTGATTATCTCGATAATGCTAACAACATGCCTCATCGTTATAATGAAGCTCAAGCGGAGGCAATGGTCACTATAGCGTTTAATGCAGGCGCTGAAGCGATTGATTTTGACATAGAACATCGTCAAGAATTAATTGAAAATCTTATATTTCAACTTCGAATGGTTTCTCGTGGGGCTTATTATTTATACTATAAAGAGCAAATTAAGCAAGAGCAATAAAGAAATGATAAAAAGTACTTAAATTGAAAATATAGAAGACAAAAAAACCACCCGAAAATTCGAGTGGAAGGCAAAAAATGAAAAACATAATCCGTTAATGTAGACAAACTAAATGTATAAAAGTTCAATTTTAATTTATATATTTTTCATACATTTTATCTTGCTGTTGCTAATTTATTGATTATATTGTAAATAATTGTTGTTGATTTTTTGAGATATTTGCAAATAAGCTATATAATTTATAAATATGACTATCAATTTTAATCAAAATAAAAGGTTATTAATTAATGGATTTGATTTAATTGCAGAAAACTTTATTTTATACTTAAACGCATAGCTCTCCTGAAAGTTTTTAACAAAACTAAAAATAATAGTGATATAGTGCTATAAAAATTAAATTAATCCTAAAATAGGCTAACTTGTATTTAATTTTGAATTCACCTATAATGCTGCGATATTGTATTTAATTACCAATAATAATTGGGGCTGATTCTGGATTCGACGGGATTTGCGAAACCCAAGGTGCATGCCGAGGTGCGGTAGGCCTCGTAAATAAACCGCAAAAAAATAGTCGCAAACGACGAAAACTACGCACTAGCAGCTTAATAACCTGTATAGAGCCTTCTCTCCCTAGCCTCCGCTCGTAGGACGGGGATCAAGAGGAGTCAAATCCAAACGAGATCGTGTGGAAGCTTTGCTTGGGGCGGAAGCATTAAACTTAATCAAGCTAGTCTATCAGTAGCGTGTTTGTTCGCAGCGGGTAGATGAAATTCAAAAACAAACTACGCATGTAGTACCGAGGATGTAGAGATTTCGGACGCGGGTTCAACTCCCGCCAGCTCCACCACCCATCAAAATAAAACAACCAATAAAATCAAAGGGTTATAAAATAAAGCTACTGTTTATTTATACATAAAACTGACTCAAAATAGACTATATCAGGACATAAAAATGCACGTGAAATGCACGTGAAATTTTTCCAGAGCATTTTGTTACTTCATCTCAACAGCGACGAAGATCACAATTACGTGTTCTATCAAACAGCAAAAACGCTATACGATATCGCTGATTTTGTGATGCTAGAAGACGCTGTTGAGTATTGTAAGTTGAAGATTGAGAGTATTATGCGATGATACTATTGTGGTTTTTTAGGAAACACAGCATTAATGTCTGACACATCAACACGAGTAACTAAAATGCGGTATTTTTTCCACTGTTTTAGCTGCGCTTCTTCGTCTGCTTCTTGCATATCAAGATCAATAATATCTTGAAGTACAGCTATTTTTTCGTTAGCTTCATTGATTAATGAGTTTTTTAAATTTTGATTGTTTTTGATGAGATGTTCATTTTTTGCATCTTCATCTAATACCCATTTTTTGCCGTTCCACATGCAAAATTCGAAGGGTACAAGTAGTGTAAACTCTTCTTTAATCTTACCAAAATAATCAACCGTACTTGATTCTTTCGTATTAATGTTATATACCGTTTTGTTTCTGTTATCTTCGATTAAAATCCATGCGCCATTTTGCTCGCATGGCCAATAATCATCTTTAAATTTCGGAGCGATACGCAACGCATTATCGGGCGGTAATGTATCATCATTTGCTTCTAACTCATGAGTGAATGGTCTTAGTTCATTTGTGTTATCAAAATAATAATTAATCATAAATTTTCCTATTTTTGTTCACCTACTGACAGGTAGGTTCTGTGGAGAATGACGCAATGCGTAACATTAGAGGCGCATTGCCAAACGGCCCCAGTCGTGCTTTTCTTGGGCACGAAAATATTAACGTTGGTGAGCGAGACGGGGCGATATCAGTATCGGGCATGGGTGATGACTATTTACAAATCGGTAATCGCAGGGTTCGCTGGGCATTTTTTGATTTTGATGCGTCACGAGTTGTTCCTACGGCAAATGAAAACCGACCTATCAATATTGGGCTCACGCCTACTATTTATTTGGGGGTTTAAACGCCTAGATATATCGTCGGCGTCATGCCGATGTTGATTGATCTGTTCTCGTTTGCAGTTGGCACAACATTAGATGCTCTAAAATCATAACCCCAAGCATGCCAATCTTTTTTAGGTTGAAATGCACCGTTTTCTGGATAAATAGCGCGCGTTCCAAAAAAAGCACCTCTTGCATAATTTGAATGATTATCTACAACACCGGTATCAAAATGACCCCAAATATCGCGAATTGCATCACCTTCAACACTACCTGCCTGTCGAGTAGTTCCATCGACTGCACGCTCAAAATAACCGCGTCCATCGTGTGCAAACGCCGTTGGCACGTTAATATATTGTTTACCGTTAATTGTTTTTATTGTGATGTTGTGGTCTCTTTTGTAGTTAGCAGATAAACTATTTAAAGCTCGTCCTTGTGGAGAATCGAGTAAGTAGTTGTCGCCATTTCTAAAATACCACCCGAAGGGAAGCTCATCGCGTCTGAATGGCATTAATCGTTGGTCGCCGACCATGTCTTTTACAACTATATGATTGCCAATATTGTAGATGGGTGAACCATTAACGACAGATTTTACCGCAGGAACAGAGCCGACATCATCAGCAGTTGGTTTATTATTCGGCGAGTAAACACGTTGGTCTTGTTCAGTTAGAATTTTTACATCTAACGCCCCGTCTATTGACTGGCTTTCTTCATCTGTTTTCTTGATGAGGTTTGTAGTATCAATGCTAGAAGCCCAATTTTTAGCGTCATCTGCTGATTTTTTAGCATTTTGTTCAGATGTTTTAGCGTTGTTTTCAGACGCTTTAGCAGCATTTGCGCTATTACTAGATTGTTGAGCTGAGTTACTTGACTCTGTAGCTGATGAACACGCACTATCGGCGCTGTTTTTTGCTGAATCTGAATATGATTTAGCTGATGTGCTCGCATTATTTGCTATTGTTGCTGATTCACTTGCTGATTGTGCTGAGCTACGTGCATTAGCGACCAAGTTTTCAACTGAATTTGCTATATTTTTTGCATTAGTTTCGCTTGTCTTTGCGTTATTTGCGCTAACTTTTGCATTCGTTTCAGATGTTTTGCTATTCCGCTCTGAATCTGCTGCTTTTTCAGCAGATTTATTGGCATGATTACGAGCATCAATAACTTGTTGTAGTATTGCTGGTGTAATTTCACTTTCGGACGGATTAAGTAAAAAATCATTTAATGATCCGTCAGCTGAGTCAGAAAACACTTGAATAGCGCCAAGTCTCTTTGGTGGAAACCCGTTTATAATTAGTTTTACTTCATAATCACACGGCAATACGTTCATCGTGTAACTGCCGTTATTTGTCACTTGAAACGCTTGTGTTTGTGTTAGTACTTTGCTTGTTGTTTTTTTTGCGTACAACTCGATAGTACAGTTGTTGATAACATTGCCTGCGCCATCAGTTAAAACGCCTGATATTTTGGCCATAATTTTCTCCAGATAATAAAAAACCGCTACGAGAGCGGTCGGTTTGTTTTAAAGGTCAATATTGTGATGAACCCTGGTATGCCAGCTTGTTTATATTTGTCTGTTTGCGTGCTAACAGACACTTTAGCATTCGGTGGTATTGTTACTGAAACGGTTTCGCTAGCGGTTAGATTTACTTGTGAAGTTTCTATTTTTCTTACGATGATATTTGAATTTACATTATTTCTGATGATAATATCAAGTCTACCATAGTCCCAAAAATTGGGGGTTGAATGCTCATCACCCCAACTTTCACCCTTGTGTCCGACAGCGACCAGTGTTACAGGCAGAATAACCAAATCTCTCCAAAACGGTTCTGGCCAAATAGTCACAGATCCGTTTTTTGCGCACGTGTACATTTTTACAATGTCGCCAACAATTTGCATTGCTGTCAATTTTCCTTTAATCTGACAATTCTCATTAATCACAACATTGTTTAATTGCCCTGAGTTAGCGTAAATATTGCCTGAGATATTAGCTCGTCTTGCGTTTAGCGTGCCGTCCTCCCAGAGTTCAAAAGCAGGCGGATTTCCAGAACTGATAACACTTCCCGCAACCATTTTACCGCCAGTTATTAATGGCGCTCTGATTTCAGTGCCAGCAATTAATCTATCACCTCGCATTGTGCCTGTTGCGATTAAATCACCGTCTAAAAACATAGCAGGCTCAACCCATTGTGCGCCGTTGTACATTCTTGCTTCAGAGTGTGCTACTTTGCCTGCACCGTCTAATGAATAAACGATTAGCGTAGTGTCTCTCGCCGGATAAAACCCAAATTCACGATAAAACATCAATGTAGCTTCATCATTATTAGTCGGGAATTTACCGTCCTGTGTTTGAATTCTAAATAACCCACCTGCACCATTTTCTGCAATTAACGTTTTGGTGTTAGCGATGAACATTTCTGAACGACCAACTACGTTAACTGCATTCACGCCGTACCAGTACTCGGTGTCAGGCTGACAATCAACATCAGTTAACGTCATTGCTCGGCCAAGATAATGAGCTTTTGCTTCAACTTCTGCCTTTGTTGTGCCTTTGTAGAATTCGAATTGTGTACCCAAACTCGATACGGAAGTCATAACAGGGCGTATAGCCACATTAAAACTACTTGGCGTGAGTACCAAGCCCGATGGTTTAGCTGGCGGCAGAATCGAAAAAGCAATCGTGGTTTCATCGCCCAATCGTCCGTCTTCTGCTACTCCTCGCACGGTCGCATTGAATTTACCTTGTTGTAGGTCCGATAGATAATACTCAGTATCATTAACCGTTTCTCTGCTAATCAATTTATCATCACGATACACTTTCACTTCAAACTTCAAGTTTTGAATCGTGCGAGGTGTGGACCATGATAATCGCGCTTGATATAAATCAGATTCTGGGATTATTTCAGCTTGTAGTTGCTCAACAGGCGGAATTGACCAGCCGAAAATTGTATTACTCTCAGCTTCGAATTTAGCCCCGTTATCAACAATCGCCTCTTTTTGTGGTTCATGTTGTAGCGCGGTGATTGAGTAAGTGCCGTCGCTATTTTCTGCTATCGTTATAGCTTTAAATAATCGTGGCTTGATTTTATTGTCATATAGCCCCCAAACAGAATATTCATCAACACTAACGCTATTCACCAAAACAATTTGATTGGGTTTAATTTGTGCTTGGATTTTGACTTTTTGTAGCTGCATATTTGTATCAGTCACACTTAAATACGCACTTTTCATGCTTTTAATGTCAATATCGCGGTCTAACGTAATCGTGCTACCATTTGCTTCTAAAATTCGTCCGCCGATTGTAGTGCCTGAAAAATCGTTATCGGCAATACCGATAATATCGCCAGGTAAATGGCGAATACCTTCACGGCCAACGCTAAACGTAACCGTTTGTGTTTCAAGTTTTTCAGTTTGAATTAACCATTTACCAACTCGATGAGCCTGCCCTCTCGACGTACAACCAAACGCATCGATTTGTGCAACATTTAAACCAAATCGCTTAATTAGTTCATCGTCAGCAACATACTCAGTCGTTGTCTCCCAGTTATTATTCGGGTCAACATAGCGAATATGCACTGCTGTATGACGTGATTTTTGCGCTGCTGATGTGTAGTTGAACTGCCCCTCCACGACATTGGCATTTGCATAAATAGCGACTGGGTCACTTGGTCTGTCCATCACCGCAGTGTACTGCGTACCGTCCCAAATTGGCATGGCTCGGAAGATTGAGCACAGGTCGTGAATAACATCGTACGCCTGCCGTTGCTCAGTAATGTAGCAATTACAAGTAAATCTTGGCTCTTTACCACCAAAACCATCATCGACTAGTTGGTCACAGTATTGAGCAATCGTGTATAACGCAAATTTATCAACACCAAATTGACCAATTCGATTCCCCATGCCGTAGCGTGTATTGGTCAAAATATCGTAAAATATCCACGCCGGATTATTGGTCCAAGCAAGCTTGAAATTCCCTGACCAAAAGCCCTTATACTCTCTCGTTTCGGGGGTGTAGTTATCAGGCACTTTAACTATCATCCCTTTAATGAGATAGTTACGACGAGGCACACCACTAAACTGCGATGAATCGAATTTTAGTCCAACCACTGCGGTATTCGGGTATGAAAATTTAGTATCGTAGATTTCAGTGTACGAACTCCATAATGTATTATTGACTAACAGTGATGATGTGCTATCTGGTGTTCTTCGCAATACCCGAATATTAAACGGTTTGGGTGGTAAATCATCTAGAACAACCGAAGTTAAATACTGTGAGCGTGTTTTTTTATCGATTAAATCTACCGTTTTTACCGTTTTCCAGATACTACCCACACCGATTTGAATTTCCATTGATACTGAGGTTCTGTTGATATTACCTTTGTTATCAGTTGAGCTTAACGACTGCACACCAACCGTGACACGTACCCTGTCAATGTTTGGGTCGGTAATGGTTCTCACAATCGGCGTTGTTGCTTTCACTTCCAAATTAACAGGCACTTCGTTTTCAGTAGCAGGAAAGCCCTCAAGCGGCGCTTGTGACTGAATACCTGACGTCCATTCAACATTAACGCCGTTAAAATTATACGAACCGTCGAACGCCTGAATTGGTGTGTCGTTTAAAAATACGCTTTGTAGTCCGTTTACAGGCCCCTCAATTTGCCCTTCACACAGTAAATCAATAATACTAAGCTGTTGATGTGACTTGAGATTGTCACGAGCTTCGCTAGGCGTTTTCGCCTTTTTTGAACCTTTACCCATGTAATTTTGGCTCCTTAATAGCAATATTGTTACCATCTTGTTTTGGTGGGAAAAATGGCGGTTTATCTGAATCTATCGTGTCGTCTAATGTTTCAAGCCCTTGTGACAGTACTTTAGAGCCGATTTTGGTTAATCCGTAACAAAGCGGTACAGGCGCACCTTGCGCTATCGTGTTGTCCAGATTAGAAAAATAGGTGTTTTTATTCGTGCCACCGTCTGCTGATTTGTCCGTTTTTGGCAATTTGGTTAGCATCATGGCTACACCGCCAATCATTAAGCCCAAGCCTGCTGCCATTAATGGATAACCTGCAGGTGTCCAATACAAGAAAGCCCCAACAACAAACATCACCGCGCCAGCGATAAAGCTAAATGCCCCACCTTTTGCACCCTCGGTTTTTGGTACAATATGAATAACGGCATTTTGTGGGATTCGGCTGTGTAGACCAAACTGTAAATTGTCCTCGTTCATATCTACGCCGTTAATTCGCACCCGAAAATAGCCGTCCATGATTTGCTTTTTCAAGCCTTTAATTTGACAATATAAGCCATTCATCGCCTCCGCTGCTGTTTCAACGCTCATATTGAACTTATCGCCATATTGTTTAAGATTGCCGTAAAACCTGACAATTGCCATTGTTTGTGCCTCCAAATTGAATGTGTGTACTTAAGCCAAAACCCGTCGTATAAATCCCGTTTAGAGAGACGATTTGGGCAGTGATGTAAGATAAATTGATTGCCGATATAAATAGCTGCGTGATTGGGCGTTGTTGAGCCAAGACAAACTAAGATAACATCGCCCTCTTGGACATCATCCACTTGTTCAAACTCGTTTTTAGGTAACAAATCTAAATAGAGATTTTGCCCTTTATGCCACCAGTCATCTTGCCGTTCATAATCAGGTAAATCGATACCTGCTAACATGTACGCATCTCGTACTAGTGTTAAACAATCGGTCTCACCGTGATTAAATTCACGACCCAGTAACGGTTTGATATACCTAAATTTGTGAATTTTGTTATCACAAACTAGCCACCAGCCCACCCCCGTTTGTTGTTGATAAAACTGGTCGGCTTGGCTGAGTGTTGGTAAACCATTTGGATGAGAGTGAACTACCGCAGTTATCTCCCCTTTTTGTTCTGCGTCTATCCAATCCTCGGTTGCTATCTTGAATGTTTCGGTTGGTGTGGATGAGATGTTGTTGCATGGCAGATAAATTTTATTATCAATAACAAATCCGCAGCACTCAGCCTCACCGCATTGTTTGGCGTGATTAAGTATTTGTGTTTTCATAATTAATTAAGAGAGTTTTGCGGCAGTTGGAAAACCACCGAATGGAAGAATACCGTGTTGGCCATAACGCAGTTTACAGCCAGTAAGGCAACCGCTACATTTGTCTTTTGTGATGTCGTTAGTTGGTTTATCAAATTCATCAGCTACTGCTCCACCGGTATAACCACATTCTGACGAGCGATATATCCAGCTACAGGTATTAGCGACAATAACACGAGCAGGAATTAAGGCGCCATCAGACTCACACGGTAACGCTAATTCAAACGTAACCACCATTGAATTTTGTTGTTTGACTTGTTCGATAACATAGTTCGAAATGATTTCACAAAACGGATCGGCATATTGATTGCCGTTCTCGAAATTCACCGCATCTAAGTATTTAACGGGCACTTCGTGACGTGTAACAACTGCGCCAAGTAAGCCGTCAAAATCAGCAATCAGACCAGTAATAAAGCCCATGGCATTACTGACGCTCATTGTCGGACGGTTACTTACACCCTGCCCACTCTTTTCAAAACCCTCTACTTTAATGGGATATGGCTCATAAATATTACCCTGCCACGTTATTGGACGTCTCAGCTCATTTAATCCGTTATGAAATCGAAATATCGTTTTATTACCCACGATCTTCGTTAAATCGACTTCATATAGGTCAATAATCGCATCTTGCGCTATTTTTGTGATATCAAGTAACATTTTTTTGGGGATCATGCGACTACCTCAATTGATCAATAATTGATTTAGCATATGCAAGAGCATTATCATAAAACTCACCAATAACAGTATGTTTAGTCAAATCCTCAGCATATTTAGATAACAGCTTTGTCGTCGGATTAGCTTTGTCTATTCCTTTAATTTCGATTGATACATTTAATGTTGGCACGAAGTCGCTGTAGGGGTAATCTTTTTTTTCCTTTGTATAACCACCGTTACTTAATTCGTGCAACCTTATTCGTAATCCTTTGTAATGAATTGTTTCAATTATCACATCGCTAATAGCTGATGATTTTATTTCAGCGTCTGCAATAAATTTGTTATCAATTATTGGTTTATTGTGTACATTGATATCTAAATCACTCATGCGACTACCTCCTCAAATGTTGCGGTTATTGTTGTTGCTGTGTTCATAACGTTAGATGTCCAACTTGGGCATTTAACTGTTATTAATCTGTGCGAGTTCGGCTCTATCCATTTAAATGCATGAAGCCCACCCTGCCGTGTTAAAAAGTCGTTGATGTGTTGCGCATCTTCTCGTGCTACTTTTAGCGTGACACTGTATGAGCGCAGATCGTTGTTAATGCCGTCCCGAATTCGTTGCTCATAGCCATCGCCGAATTTAATGGTTTTTATTTTTGGCTCGGCTTTTTCACTCATATTCGGCGAAACTTGCCAGTGAAATGTTTCCATAGTTTTCTCCAGACATAAAAAAAGCCCGCATTTGCGAGCTTTAGGTTTGATTTTATTTATTACTAATTTTTAATAGAACCCATCAGTTTTTCAATGGAATGCGCATTACTAACGCAAAGAGTTCGTGAGTCAAATTCTTGTGACCAACCGAAAAGCCAGTTTTCTAACTCCTCCACACTATACTTTCCTGTAGCGACTCCAACGCCCATTTCAACAACTTCTGCGTCAGGAGCTTTTAACTCTTGCCCATTTAATAGTAAAAATAGATAACCAGAAAACATAGCGGTTCTTTTATTAGCATTTGCAAAAGGGTGATTTCTAATTAAACTCTCAATAAGAACAGCCGCTAACCTAAAAATATCCTCTGTTTGTTCGTGATATCTGTAAAGACTGGGTCTAGCTTGGGATGAGCCTAAGGTATTCTCATCACGAACATATATAGACTCTTTAGGTGTCTGTAGTTTAATTAGCAATGAATTGATAAGCTTTATATCATCAACTGAAAGAAAATTGATTCCATCAACTATTTCCCCAATTTGTGACACTAGCATTCGTTAAACCTTTGATAAGTCTCTCATGGCTTTTTTGTAGCGAGCGAACCCAAAGGCAAAGGCATTTAAAACTTGCTCATTATGATTGCAGTCATTACTTAACGCAGGTTTTGCTTTAACCTCTACATGTTTGTCACGTGGAGGAATATAAAGACGATGTTCCTTTACTTGTGCGTGACCCATAAATTCACCTCATTAGTTTTTATATAAGAATGGCTGAGAACTAATAAGCTCTCAACCTTAAGTTGATTATAAATACCATAAGGTAAAGAGTAAAGAAAATTTATACTAATCACAAAAATTAATAGGTGCTATATTTTTGACTGTTACACGCTACTCGTAACCCAAATCTGGGTTGCCTTACAAATCAACACATTAGCTTTAAGTCGTCTTCATTATGAATGATAACTGATAATAATAACCACCCTAAGGTGGTTTGTTCGTATATTTGATTGTGATTGTTTTTTAACCAAAGGCAGGATTCTGCCTTCTTTCTTACAGTCGTTAACTTATACTTGCCGTAATTGTTTCTTTTCTAGCTGTTGTTTAAACATTGAAGCAACAAAAGCCCCGTCGCCAAAATGATCGTGAAGTCTGACGCCAAAATTAGAGCCGAGCATTTTAAAAACGTCGTATAAACGATTATCTATGTAGAAATCGTTCAACCAAATCATGTGATGAACTAAACAAATCAAATTAGTTCTGTTTACCTCAATCATATCTTTTCTTGTTTGTGAATGACCTGCCTCTTTATCAGCTAAATCTAACAACCATTTACGCACTTCTTTTGCTACATTCGTACTAGCAAACATTGCGATTAGATGCGCTCCACGAAGCGAGAAAATTCGGACTGATTTCTTGCGCAGACTGTTGTTTATTCCATTGGTAGTCAATTTGACCACCATTGTCATTTTATCGGTGAACTCATCCTTATTCCGACTATAAATCTTTGTTACTGATTTAGAATCTGCATATTGTAAAAGCTTAGATAGCTCGGTGGACGTGATCCAAATTTGATTATTACGTTTAACTGGTTGCACGACTGTGCTGTGAAACATTAATTGATTTGACATGCTATATCCTCGTAATTGCCCCCTTTTTAGAGGGCTTATAATTTGTTAATTGATTAAGCGATTTCTTTATTAATAAGATGATTTTTGATTACATCTATTGCTTTTTCGTTATATCTAAAAGTTTCAACTTGTTTATCAGAAGAACGTGACTTATCGAGTACGAAAATTCCGTAGTCTTCTGTTTTTAAGTTGAGCTTATTAGCTATACGACCAATTTTGTTTGAGGATACGCCTAGTAAATCACCCACCTCACTAGCTGAAAATGTTTTGTTTTCAAGTTTAGGGAGCGGAATAACATTTTTACCAGCAATCGGATTAATTGTATCGGCATAGATAGCTTGCTTAGACTGTTCGCTCAAATGTGGCAGATTGCTAAACATCTTATCTAATGCTCTGACTGATAATTCTATTGCTTTGGCTTGTCGATATTCAGGTAAATAAGATTTAAAAGGTTTTTGGATGTTTTTCAGTTCACCTTTTTTATAATCTAAAAATACTTGATTTACCATTAACTGAAATTTTGGACTAATCCAACCTGCGTAAGATACTGCTAGTAACTCATGGGCGAATGTACCTTGATTCAATCCCCCTTTTATTGATTGAACAACCGATACCGAGATCTCGGTATCGCTCAATTGTTGCTCAAGTTCTAATATAAGCTCTTGAGTTCCTTGCAATGATAGCCAGTAGCTAGGATTGTTTTTCTTTTCTCCTCCGCTCGCCTTGTGCAAAGCATTAAGATTATATCGACCCTCTTTATCGGTTGTGATAGAGATTCCAGCTATTACTGGACAATTTGAATTAATTGTGTTAGTGTTTCTCATGTTGTTAGTTCCTTTTCTAGTGGGATTAATTCTTAAGACCTCAGGTGTTGGCGCACTTGGGGTTTTTGCTTTTCTAGATGTTTGCATTTTTTACCTCTCTTTGTTTGATTTTCTTTTCTTTATGTTCTGCTAAAGCTTCAACTATCACAAAGTTTAGCGATCGTCGGCTACATTCAGCCTCTTTCTCGTACCATTCCCTTAAATCATCAGGCATTCTTGTTGGAAACGGTTTAATTTTACTTACTCCATGAATCAAAATGATCCCCCTTTTTTGTGTTTACATTTATTTTACACGCTTATTTTGGATCATAATGATTCAGTTGTCAATACTTCTTATAAAAACTATATTATTGCAATGAGTCAAAAGGAATCACACTATGAACACAATAAAGCCTTTCCCAACGAGATTAGATGATGACGTACGTTCATATTTAGAAAATAGCTCGAAAAGCAACCTCAGAAGCCTTAACTCTGAAATCGCATATAGGCTTAAACTAACAATAGCGTTAGAAAATCGACTTGCGTGTTCAATTGATGAAATGGATATGAAAATCAATGAACTTATTCTTTCTGAAAAATATAAAAAACTCTACCATGAGGCTAATAATAAATTGAGGCAACATGAATCAACAGTGAATTCAGCCTTAGGATTAGCAAATATGAATAATGAAAAAGTCATTAAAATGAAAACAGAAAAAGCATTAAACTTTATATCTGAGGGTCTTGATGATCTAAAAAATATTCTTTTAAAAATAAATCTTCCAGAAAAGGAGACCAAAAATGAAAACAATGAATAAATTAATACTATGCATGTTATCGCTGTTTTTTAGCAATTTTGTATTTGCGCAAGATTTACTGATTGAAGCGAGAAATGTTCCTGAAAGCACATTAACGAGTATCTTTTTAAGTAACCCCATTGGATTTATTTTATTTTTCGCTTTTGCATGGTTTTTTGGTAAGCACTTTTCAAAATAACCAATAAAAAACCCTCTTAGAGGGTTTGATTATAAGTGTGTAGCTATTTCTCTAGCCACATCTAAAGCTATCTGATCCCACGCATACTCAATAACCGAAGTAACTTTTGCATCTTTTACACCGCTATCATTCTGCTTAGTAGAAAATTCTTTAGTCCACCTATTGCCTGATAATTCAAATGTTACATTTAAATATACACTCGCACTATCAATATTCGTTGCTCCATAAGTGAATTTTGTTTTAGCATTATTAACTATTAATGTTAACTTTCTACCACCAGAATTTAAATCTGCGTACGTGCTAATTGCTTCTTCTATTCTTGATGAAAGACCAATGCCGATTGGAATTCTAGTACGAGTTCCACTACCTAGCAATCCTGATGCCCCTTGTATATCAATTCGTGACGTAAAATCATTAGGAATCCATGTAATATCTAAGTTTTGTTTTTGAGTTATATGTATCTCTGATTTTATTTGCTTTAGTGATTGATAAGACAACCTATCACTAAATTGATGGTGAACACTGCAACCAGAGAAAATAAAACCTAAACACGTTAATAATAATAATTTTTTCATACTGTTTCCTTATAAATGGCTTTAATATAAAGTTGTTGGTGTTATATCTGTATTTCCATTTTGATCTATAGATAATCTGAACACTTTTCTTTCTCCATCTTTGAAAGAAAATTCACGTTCACGGCGTGGAGGATTAAAGCTACATAATCCACTTCCCTGAAGAGATGAGCCTATTATTATATTACCACTTGGCGCATACAGTGAAACACGCTCTCTTGTTTCTAATTCTGCGACTTCTTGACCATTAATAAATACATTTATATAGCAACCGCTTCCAACTAAGCCTTTGTCTCTTATTAATACTAAGTTAGCATAATTATCAACTTTGTTTTGATAGCCAAATATTCTCTCCCCCGGCACATCCTTTATTTCATTTAATGAAAGAGGAGTTGTTGAGCAACCAGAAAGAAAAGAAACAATAATGACTAAAATTAATGATTTTTTCATACTATCCTCCTATAAATGATTAGTCCATTTAGAACGCCGTTCTATAAATACCATATCCGCCATTTAGGGAGTGAGCAATCCTATATGTTAAAACTTGACTTCTTTCAACATCTCCTTCAACTTCAACCACTCCTCCACCACAAACTCCATTTGCCACCATGCTAAAAATTCTTTTCCCTAAGATCGGATAAATAACAACTTTTTCCGCAGGATTTAAATCGGCAATCTTAACTCCGTCAACAAAAAGAGAATCAGAGCAAGCGCTACTTACAAATCCTTTGTCTCTTTTTATAATAACCATCCCTGAATTTTCTTTTTTTGCAAAAATATCTTGGTTATATATCCGCTTCTCCGGAACGTTTACTGCTACATCATTTGACACTGGTGACGACGAGCACCCTATCAACGTAAAACTCATTAACCCCAAAAATACAATTTTTTTCATACCATCTCCTTAACTTTTGGCTAATGGTATGAAATTTAAGCCATTAAATCAACGCCTATTTAGCTGTCCCCCTGGGCGTATTTGATCTTCAAGAATTGCTAGTACTGATTGTTTTATCATATTTCCGACAGCTTTTCCGTCCTCCTCTGATAAACCGCTGTTACCAACATTTACGGGCACATTTACGGTTATATTACCGCCTGATTTATTCGAGGTTTGCAGGAAATCCTTTAAATCAGCGTTTGTTCTAGCATCAACTACACGCTCACCTTTATCAAGTAGCCAAGTACCCTCTTTTGGGATGTTGTCAATACCGCTATGTGCCATTCCTGAAATTGTTTGAGCTGCGATCATACCTACTGACGCATAACCCAGACCTCGTGTAATTCCAGACATGACGCCAGTCGGATCAAACTCTAATGCTTTATCTGCCGCAACTTCTGTACTAATTATCGCTTGTGCTATAGCAGCGGCTTTACTAGCTACAAACATCGCTTTGTATGCAGCAGATGATTCGCCTGCAGTTTCTTTAAACATATCAGCAATAGAGCCAGTTAATGATGAGAATGTTCCGATCGTTGCGAGTGTGTATGCAGACTGAATATCCTTTTGCTTTTGTTGCATAGTTTCTTCAATCTTAACAATAGCATCAGCGTATTCTTGCTGTTTGATTTCCTTTTTTTTCAATAAATCATCAAACAATTTTAACTGTTGCTCATGCCAATCTTGAAGTTTTTTGTCATCCTCCGCTACATTCAGTAAATCGCTACCTAAGCCGTTGTAAGAGTTGTGATAACTAAATGTCGGTGCTGATTCAGCGGCTTTTTTAGCCATTCTATTAAGCATTTCTTCACGCTCTTTTAATGAAAGATTTGCTTTTTCGATAATCGATAAATGTTGCTTGTAAGTGTCTAGCTGTTGCTCCGCTGGAGTGCGCAAAGAATCCATAATTGATTTATATTCTTTTTGCGCATTTAGCTTATCTAACTCGATAGCTTTTGATTCTAATGCTTTCTTTTGAATATCAGTTAGCTTACTTAATTCCCCTTCCGCTAATTGCCTGCGGATTTTTTGTAGCTCAGTGATATCAGTGTAAGCGTTGATTTGACTATTTAGTTTGTCTAACTGCGACTTATACAGCTCTGCTGCGCTCTTGATCGTTTTTGAGTGTTTGAAGCCCTCTTGTAGTTTGAAGCTTTCACGTAGATTTTTTGTATATAATCTAAGCTTTTCAGTAAGTTCTTCTGACATTTTGCCAGTTAGCTCCTGACCTTTTGCTAAAGCAATTAAATCAGCAGCGTGTTCAATAGCAGCATCTCCGGCAGCCCGTTGTAAGCCAGCTAATACATACGCTGCTTCCGCCCCGCTTTCGGACTTAACTTTACTGACATCAAGTTGCTGACTAAGTACGCCAAGTTGATTTTCTAAATTCGGAAAATCAGCCACATCAAGCGTTTTTACTTCTTTAGCTGTTTCAGCTGAGGCTTTGCCCACCGCATCTAATTTTTCTTTGCTCTCTGCCAAAGCATCTATTGATGAATGCACAGCCGATGTCATACTTCCTAATGTTGTTTTAAATTCCTGCCCTTTTCCAACCGCATCTGCAAATTTTTCATTAAGCTCACCGACCTTGTTACCAAAATCATGCTTACTTATAGCTCCTTCGTCATATGATTTTTTTAGCGCTTTAAATTGATCAATATAGTCATGTATGGCGGATTGGTCTTCCTTTGTAACGATCCGTTGAACTGAATAATTGCCGTTCGCTTTCCAAGCCGTTTTAAATTTTTTTTCAAGTTGTTTTTGCAGGTTATCTATTTCATCATCAACTCTTTTAGAGTCTGCATTAACTTTCAATGTCAATTCTGATGTAACTGACTGTTGTTTACCTTTATTTAACTCTTTAAATCTAGCGAGAAGTTCGTCAACAGGCAATTGTAATTCTTCAAGCGGCTTCTTGGCTTTATCTGCGCCGTCGCCCATTGCAAAAAATGCCGCACCGACTGATACCGCTGTAGTCAGCAATCCAACTGGCCCACCGAGTAGACCTAATAAACCGCTACCAGCACGAGTTAATAAATTAAATTTACTAGTTAATGCGTTTACTTTTGTTTGTGCAGCAGTTAGCGCATTATTTGCTTGCGTTTGACGATTAATAGCTGCTGTTAAATTATTTTGCGCAACAAGACTGGCTTTTAAACCGACTGCGCGCTGTGCTTCAAATCGAGCTGCGTTTACTTCTGCAACTGCTTTTAATTGCAAGCTTTTAACTGCTGCTAGTTGCGCCTGAGCTTGAGATATTTGTGCAGCTCTATTTGCTAATGTTGTCTTTGTAGCATTGACGACTGAGTTAGAAAGATTACCGAAATATCTGGATAACCCGATACCTGTAAAGGCTACCCCAGCGATACCGATCAGTTCAATATTATTTGCAACTAGAATTAACCCGTTTGCAAGGCTTTTGGTAATGCCATGGCTTTTATTAAACTCACCAATCAAGTGTTTAAAACTGTTAGTCAGGATCGTTACACCATCTTTACCTGTGAAACCCATTGCATCGGCCATTGCACCAGTTTCATCTTTAACCTTTATCATTGCATCAGCAAGTTGTTGCATTGATATTTGCCCATTCACGCCAAGGCGTTTAACGTCCTTTTCAGCTATCCCCATTGAGTCTGCTAACGCTGATGCAATGTTTGATGTTGAAGACATCAATTGAGTCCATTGTTTACCGGTTATTTTCCCAGTAATCATGGCTTTATTGATTGTATCAATACTAACTTTTACTTTGTCAGCTGAAGTCGCATTCATTGTATAGCTATTTGACATAGCCTCGATGAAGTCAACAGTTTGGTCAATGCTATAACCAAGATCTTTCATTGAAGAAGCGGTAGCAATATACAGCTCTTGTGAATCCTCGATAGCTTTAGCGTTACGATTACTTATCGTAAGAAGTCTATCTTGTACATTTTCATAATCACTAGCAGAACCATTAACTGATTCAACCGCCATTTTTACACGAACAGCTAATTGTCCCCAGTCATCAGCCATATTGACAATGCTAGTAAAGGCAAATCCACCTGCAAATGCTGTAGCTACACTTAACGCTGATGATTTTAGCTGTGTTAATTGCATGTTCAGTGCTTGAACTGAACGATTATTGCTAGCAATGTATGCATCAAAACGCCTTGAGCGTTCCTCCATTGTTTTATAATAATCTGTGCCAAGTCGTGATGCCCTGCTCATTTCTCGTTGATATGATGATGAGTCGGCAGTAACTCGGATTGCCAATTCTCGCAATGTTGCCATTTTAGTTATTTCCCAAGTAAATTAGATAAAGCATCAAAGATACTCACAGGCTCTTTCTTTTCTTCTTTGAATTTAAGTAAACAGTCGTCAAACTCGACTTTTGCACCTTGTGAGCGATAAATGCTTGAAGATATTTGTGCGGCGTGCCAATCATGTCTTTCGTCACCAATCGGGTTTAATTTGTCGAATGCGACCCAGTAATAAAACTCTCTAGCCGTTAATGTTTGGTCAAGCTCGGCAAGAGTTTTACCGAGCCTTAATGCAAGCTTTAACTTAAAAAACAGCTCAGGATCGCTTTCTACTTTTTTTCAGCCTCTTTTATCGGCTCGCTTTTCAAGCCAAGTAGATTAAAAGCCTCATTTACTAGTCGAGTGTGGACTGGACCGTAGCTTTTTACTAAATCATCAATATCATTGCTGAAAACAAAATCACCGTTATCATCAAGCAAAACCGTTGCAAATAGCGTTGCTTCCGCTTTAATGTTTAGTAAATCTTTTTCTCGATCAGTCAGTTTTTCATTATCTGTGATATCTTTGATTGTCTTAATATACCGATTAAAATCAGTGTGCAAAGGCTCACGAATAGTAACCTCCACACCCCACTCGGCGACATGGACCGTTTTTGTGCGAAAGCCTGAATTTTTTGCTGTAATAATTTGTTTTAAATTCATTATTTTTGTCCTTGATTAGCAGCTGGAGCATTAAAAACGAACTTGCCTTTAACTTTGAATGAGAAAGAGCCAGTTACCACGCCGTTTTTTGCACCTTTAAACTCGTAACTTGTTACGCGTGCTATCCAGTCGATTGAGCTACCGTCTTCATATTTGATCTGAAATGCGTAGTTATCTCCCGTGTCGTACGATTTTCGTAATACTTGCTGTGCCACATTACCGATAACAAAGTTAGCATTCATCGAAACCGTTGCTTCAGCAGGTAAGCCGCTAATGGTTTCTTTTGTGATTGATGAAAGGGTCGATACGTCGATTTCTTCACCCTCAGGCGCTGTCATTGAGTAATCGGTCACAGTGCATTCTAAGCTGAGTTTTGCTGTTGCTGAGGCGATAAATTTAAGGGACGGATCTTTACTAACAAAAACACCGACATCCCTTGTTTTTGTGTATTCACTTTGTACTTCTTGAACTTCTGGCATATTAATATCTCCAAAAATAAAATAAAAAAACCGCAGTTAAGCGGCATAAAATGGTTAAATGTGTATTTATTGAATGAAAAATTCTAACGTTGAGCGATAAAGCTCGGTTTCGGTTTCATAGTCTTGGCGACTAGTGATATTGAATGGTTTTAACGGTTTCAGTTTTTCGTACGCTTGTTGTTTAATAGTTTCAGCTTCGAGCAATGTTTTTGCATAGATGTCAATCTGAAAACAATACTCAACAGATGATTGTCCGCTCATAACATCGTCATAAACTTCTGAAACTTTTGTGTAGCACAAGTATGGCGGACTAGTTCCTTGTGGCGCAACTAATGGGCTAACTCGACCGTTGCACAATGTTTTTAGTGTGTTATTAATTTTAGCTTCTATCATTTTAAGAAAATCTCATCGATATCTTTTAAAAACTGTTCAAATGCTGCATCTTCTGCCTTTTTTACATTTGCATCAAATGCGGGACGCACAAATGGACGTGCTGACATTTTTGATGTCCCGTTTTCGATCATCCACCAGTAGAATGGCAAAGTTTGTTTACTTTTCCCTTTTTTTGATTTCTTTGTGACTCGAATTTTTTTGAACTTAACACCTGCTGTTAGCGAGCCTCTTGCTGTATCTACAGAAATAGACCGCCTCAAGCGTCCAGTTCGAACTGGCGCACTTGCACGGATAGCGTCACGAAAAACAACAGCACCTGCACGCACAGCCTTTTTTGAAACTTTTCGTTGCTCTGCTTTTGACAGTAATTTAAAGTCCGCTTCAAGCTCTTTAAATCCAGCTATTGATAACGTGGGTTTAATCATAACGTACGCCTTTTTGGCAGGGTAACTGCAGATGAGTCTGCTTTTCATTTGTTAAAACGGCTTTAATATCATAAATAATCCCGTTATGACATGCCCGCATATCAGGAGTTATTAAGACATTTTTATATTTTCTAACGGTAATTGTGCAATTTGAGACAGACTGCTCGGTCTGGCTTGAATTAAATTCTCTTCCAGTCTGATCTGTTATTGCCCCCCACAGCGTAATAACATCATTCCATTTTTCTGTTATTTGTCCAAGTTCGTCTTTTTCTTTTGTTTTTTGTTGAAAAACAATACGATTTATTAAGCGACCAGTTTGCATAAACCTATCCAATTGCATGTTCTTTGAACGGATGTAGCATAACTTCAACATGAGCGGGAATACTACCACCTCCTCGCCCTTCAAACAGATTGCAAACAAGAATCTTTATTGCTAGTAAAACATCAGCTTCGGCAATAAAATAACGCTTACCATCACAACAAGGAAACTCTGTATCTTTTGGTAAAAAAATACAGTTACACTCTCTTTCGATTCTTTTATGAACACTTTCAATCAATGCAGATATAACAGGATCGTGCTCAGTTATATCATCTTCAATTTGAAGAAAGCGTTTCACATCAATTAAGTCAACAATCATTGAAGCACCAATTATTTTTTATAAAGCTTGGCCACATTCCGTGTTTCAACTAATTCTTTTGCATAACTAGCTTCAAAACCCGCAATATCACCACGTGAATAACGACTAAAAGGACAAATAAATTCAACAATAACTTTAACTTTAGTATCGTTTTTAGTACCTTTTTGCTGTTGCTGTGTTTTTTTATCATCAGGCGGTAACGGCGGCAAACCAGGACTTTTTTCTTCAATATATTTCAATTCAATTGAATTTTGATTAACCACATCATTCACGCTAAAGCTAAATGTTTCTGCACCAACATTAGTTGTTGAAACTGTGCATGTATATGTACCGTTATCATTGCTTGTTAGTGCAGACAAAATGCTTTTACTTTCAGAAATTAACGCTACTTTATATTCACTAGACAGATTTTTAATATCATTACCGTCAGAGTCCTTTAATTGGATTGTAATAACAGCTTGATCTGTCCCATTTGCTACGATTTGCTCTTTGTTTATCGATAATACAGATAATTGTGCATCAGCCACTAAGGTTTTAGTTTTGCTCATAATATTCTCCTAAAAATAAAGCCATCGATATTGATGGCCTTATTATTGATATGTTTTAATTAGACAAAATTACCTAAATTAGAAAGTAACTTTTGATCCGAATGACAACCCCTCTGGATGACGGAATCCGATATCATGTTCAGTAACAACACGAATTAAGGACTGATTACGAGCAAAAGCAGAAACTTGATTACCGTTAGCATCGATATATGTTGCTTCTCGTGAATAGTCAATTGTCATATTGCCATCTTCGCCAATTACGACATCATTGAAATCAGCAAAATAAATTTCAGTTTCATTTGATCCAGCACCTAAATTCGATGGGATTGCATTTGTGTGCTCAATTGGATAGCCTTTCAACATCCCTTGAGCCATTTCTGGATAAACTTTATTGCCATTACCATCACGAAGCCCATACAGATGCATCCACGTGCGAGGCGACATTGCCCAGCCGCACTTAATCATCAAGCTGTTTGATTCCATCAGTTTTAAAATTAATGAGTCTAAATATTTATCAACTGCGTTCAAATCCACAGCCCCTGACCAATCAACATTACGTGAATTGCTCAAGGCCGTGGCTTTAAAACCCTTCGGTGTATTATTACTACCATCATCACGTAAAAAGGCTTTATCTTCACGCACTGCAATTGCTGACAGCACATCAGCTAATACCATTTGTTCAACATTGAAACCTGCTCGACCAATTAATTGGTTAGACATCGGAACAAGCGCAATCATTGTTTTAGCCGCTAATTTAACATCGTCAAATTTTGACTCTGTGGCTTTTGCATCACTACCTTCGCCAACATAGGAAGCTGTTGCACCACCTGACATACGAGGCAAACTCAAATTACCATTTGGTAATGGGATTGAACGCGCCCCCAGTTTTCGAACTACAGTACGATCACGTAAAAGCTCAATCACTTCGCTATATAAATTTTGCGGAATTAATGCACCACCCGATGCTTGTGTAGTACTAATTGCCATTGAAACGCCTTTGTCGCCGATTTCTGTTTCGGCAAATTTTGCAGCATCTTGAAGATTACCTTTACCTGCAGCAATAGACATGGCAATTCTAGCCAACCCGGCACCAGGATATTGTTTAAGATCTTGCTTAACAACAACTGCCGGAGCATTAACGGCACTAACTGGTTGTGCAATAGCTGCTTGCATTTTTTCTGCTTTTTCAAGTTGTTCTATTTGCGCTGTAATTTCATCAAATTCAGTACAAAGTTGAGTGAATTGAGCGGACTCATCACTCGTTAACCCCGCTTCTGACTTTTTAGCTAAAGCTTGCACTTTATCATTTACTTCTGAACGTTTTCTTCGTAATTCTAGAATTTTAGACATGTTTTCACCTTGATTTAGATATAAAAAAAGCGACCGAAGTCGCTTGATGAGAGTAAAAATTATTAAATTCGTGATGCGTGATCAATTGCCTGTGCACGAATCTTAATGTTATTTTGAGCTTTTGCTTGTTGTTGATACTGTGATGCAATTAAATTAATTGCATTTTGAGGCGTTTGTAATTCATCCGCTAGTCCTGCGCTTATTGCTTCATTACCAAAATAACATCTTGCTTGTGTATTGATAATCGTTTGAACATCAACACCTCTATATTTAGCAACTGATTCAGTAAATAATTTATACATCCAGTCAAGCTGTGCGTTAAGAAATTCCAGAGCATGATCGCTTAATGGCTCATGAATTGAACCTGCATTTTTATAATCACCTCGATAGAGTGTTGTAAATTTAACACCTTCATTTTCTTCCAGCTTTGACATTTCCATATGTTCTAGAATTACACCAATTGATCCAACTCCTGATGTTTCACTGATAATAATTTTAGAACATGCCGAAGCAATGAAATAAGCAGCAGAAAAAGCGCAATAATTAACAATAGCCGTTATTGGTTTTATTTCTCTTGCTTGAAAAATAAAATCAGCCAGCTCTTTACAACCTGTTGCGGATCCACCTCCAGAATTTATATCAAGCACAATTTCCTTTATTGAGGAATCATTCAGTGCTTGATTGATATCAGTACGTAATTTCTCATAGCTAACAAGCTCAGTGCAGGCGGCATTGATTGATCCACGACGTGTAGTTAACAAACCGTGGATAGGGATAACTTTAACAGGGCTAGCGGTGCTTGTCACAGCAGTTACTTCAACATCATTCGTGCTTAAATTGATTTTATTCAATTCAAGATCTGATAATGTCAATGAACCGCTTAGCATACGAGGAACGACAACCGCTTTTACTGCGTTCAATGTTTGCGGTGTTGCATAATGAGGAACTCCAAAAACCTGATTTGCTAGATGAGGATAATTAATTAATTTCGGCATAATATTGTCTCTATTTCTTTTATTTGAGATGGCGTTGCTTTTTTAATTCCTGTTAACATTGATGTATCAATCATATTCAACGGTGTTAAATAAGTATCGCCGCCAGATATTGGGGTTAGGTTTTCCATTCTTCGGATATCATTGACAGATAACCACCCCCACTGCCTGCCAATCGCATATGATTCATACCGTGCTTTTTGATCGCCTCTAAGCAATCCCGACACGTTAAATTCAATATATAAATCTTTACGTTCTGACGGTAATAATAAATCACGCATCATTGCTGCTTCGTGACGTTTTAACCAAGGCAATAAGGTATAAATAACAAACTGTAACCCTTGATGCTCAATATTGCTAAATGTGGCTTTGTCCAAGGACTGAATCATATGAGGAGGAACTTTATATAATCGGCAGACTTCAATTACGCCGTATTGGCGGCTTTCTAGTAGTTGTGCCTTTTCGTTATCCATAGCCAATTGTTTGTAAGTCATGCCCTCTTGTAGTAACGCTACTGAGAATGCATTGCGTATACCGCTATGCTTTTCTCTCCATTTATTTAAAATAGCGTCAACTTTTTCTTGGGACTCAATCGGTTTGACATCACTAGGACGTTCTATTACGCCACTCATTGTTGTGCCATTAGCAAACACTTGTGATGCATGCTGATCAACGGCAATACTCAAACCGATAACATCGGCATTAGTTTGTAGCGGTGAAACACCCACAAAACCATCAAATGAAAATGCTTTAACATGATGCATCATGTGCATGGGGACAATTTCATTGTGATCTAAAAGGTTGTAATACGGTAATCCGTCAGGACCTTTTAAAACCTGAATTTTTTTAGGATTTACAGGGATTAACTCTGTTACATAACCACTTCCGTCACGCTCTATTAATGAATAACTATTTCCATCAACGCCAAGATAGCCTTGCTTTTGTTCATTGAATTCAAAAATAGTGTCTTTTTTATTTGGCTGATTATGAATTAAATCATATAAAGGGTGATCTGTTGCTCGTTCTCGCTGTCCATTTTTACCACGACGATAGAGTTCACAGGGCAACTGTGCTACAGACTCGGCTAAAAGAGTAACACAGGCCTGAACTGCGCTTTGTGCAAATGCTGTTTCACGATTTACCATCACCCCTGCCGAGCTTGATCTTCCAGAAATAGAGCTAATCCAACGCCAAGCTCCACTCTGTTGAATTTTATGCCCTTTGAACATTGAGGGAGTAAACATTATTAACCTTCTTTATTTTCAATTTGTTGTGAGTTAGCAATCACCTTTGAAGCAAAATATGACCACATGATAAAAATACAACCTGCAGTAATAAAACCACATGCGGGCAATATAAGCCATGCTCCGTAAGAGACTAACGCCCCTCCCAGAACCCCAATTAAAAAAATAATTATGTTTAGCATAAGACATCCGTTTTTTCGTAAATTGAATCTTCGTCATCTTGTTCAGATAGAATAATTCGACCGATAGCCATTATTAACGCTACCGCTCCATCAATTTTGTTTTCGTTTCGCTCTTTTATTGGTCGAACAATATCATCATTACCTGGTGCGTTTTTTCCAACAACGTTACTAATACACCACGTCAAAATGGGGTTACCATCGTGATGAAACCTACCCGACTGAATAGCAGCCTCCAATTCCTTCATTGGATCACTTAAATTAGTAAAGTTTTGAATAATTGTGACTGGGTTTAATCCTTCGTCAGCTAAATGATGTGATAGGTTTGTAGCTCCGTGCGGATCTATCGCTGAAACTGTGACAGGATTATCTTTGTTGGACTCAATAGCATCATGTAATATTTCACGATAATCAATTTCGGCACCGTCAGTAACATCTAGATGCCCAGTATTAATCCATTTTTGAAATCGTTCTGCTGTTTTTCTATCTTCAACATCTGCACCATAAACAGTGTCATAGGGCACCCAAAACTTTGGAGAAATACAATAATAATGGCGTTTACCATCAAGAATTCGGTGAAATAGCCTGACTCCACTGTTCATATCCAATTTTCTGGCCAAATCATATCCACGTATTACTGATTGCCCCTCAAATTGCTCTAACGATAAACTTTTATCTTCACAGCTTGCCCAACTGATCATATTAAAAAATGCTGATTTTGCTGAAACCCACACGTTCAAATGTTTAGTCTTAAACGTATTTGCCAATCTTGCATTATTAATTGCTCTTTGTTGTTGGCTTAATAAAAAGTCACGATAAACAGAAATACCTATATTGGGATTGGCCTTTTCAAGCGCGGAGGGATCTGTCCAGTCATCGCCTTCGTCAATCGTGTAAATAATGCCAAACAGTTCGTCATTTGGGACTGTTGCATTTAGCATATCAATCACCTCTCGACGCTTGTCATAACAAGGACCTTCAATGTTATAACCTGCGGTTGTAATCGCCCACATCAACGGTTGTTTGCGCGCACCCATACCGGTTAGCATTGTTGTGTAAAGTGAATCGGTATCATGTTCATGATATTCATCAACAATTGCACAACTAGGAGAAGCACCATCACCAGGATTACCGATCAATGGTTCAAAGCGAGCACCGTCTGCAATTCGACTAAGATTAGAAGCATTTACGGTTATACCAAAGGCTTCACAAAGAAGAGGTGTTCGTTTACACATTAATCGAGCTGGGCGAAAAACTTCCCACGCTTGTTTTTCAGTTGTGGCACCAGAATAAACTTCTGCACCAAATTCATTATCCGCCGAAAAGCAGTATAACCCCGTTCCTGCTGAAATTGCCGACTTCCCATTTTTACGCGGAATTTCAGTGTACACTTCACGAAATCGACGTAAATTTGTTTTTTTATGAACCCATCCGAATACACAACAAAATATAAATAATTGCCACGGCTCTAATGTGATCGGCATCCTTTTAAATGCCCACTCACCTTTTGTATGTGGCAATAATTGAATAAATTTACATACTTTTTCCGCAAGATCTTTATTAAATTTATATTTAAACGACTTATTTTTTTCTTGTTCTAAATCATCTAAATGCCTTTGGCATGCATCAATTACATATTTACACGCAATAATTTTCCCTTTAACAATATCTCTTGCATATTGATTTGCAGCATTAACATTTTTATATGATTTTTTAGCCATAACTATAAATTACTAAATGGGTTATTTGATTTTTCTTTAGTCGCTAAACCAATCAATCTTTGGCGGCTACTAGGATCTAAACCCAGCAGTGCACCAGTTGTGTTCATTTCAGATTCTTGTTCTTTTTTAGCAGTTAACTCAGGATTTTTTACTGGTCCACCAGTTGCGCCGATCACGGTATTACCCTGCCGAGCAATATTAATTACAGCTCTACGCCAAAATTCATATGCGACACACCAACGCTCAAGAATACTCAAATCGGTTACACACAATAGTCCTTCGGCACACAGCTCTTTTGCTGTTAGCTCCCACATGAGTATTGCCAGTTGTAAACCAGCTTCTACGAACCATTCAGGAGGACTAACTCCCACAATCGGAGTGAATGTTGGCTCATATTTGTTGAGTTTTCGTTTACCAGGATTATTAGTGATTTTTTTTATTGCGACTGGTTTTGGCTTACGTCCTGACCGTCCGCTTGCTCCAGCCATAACATCTCCAATTTAAAGTTCATTTTTCGCGGTTGTAAAAATTTGACTAGGGGGGCGGTACTCAGGAAGAAAAGCTACAGAGATTTGATCCCCCCTACCTAAGCCGCTCTCTTGCTGTTTTCTTATCATGACAGTGCTTATTAATTGCACGCAGATTACTTAGGTCATCTGTTCCGCCATGAGCCTTGGCAATGATGTGATCAACGTGAGTGGCTTCTTTAACCAAACCCAATCCCTTACATTCATCACACTGACAAATATATTTATCACGCTGCAAGACTTGTTTTCTTAGCTTGTCCCAAGATGATCCATAACCTCGCTCATGTCTTGAACGACCCTTTTGGTACCTAGCCCAACCGTTCTCAGTTGGTTTGTGACTTGTACAATAACCTGACGCATCAGTTGTAACCCGTGGGCAACCTTGTTTTCTACAAGCTTTCGGTGTGCGAGCTGGCATATTACTCCAAATTAGACAAACTAGACAAACCAATTATGTTGAGAACAGTAACGTTTTCCTTGCGATGTTTTGTTCTTACATCCCTTCTTACTACAAACAGACCAATCCATTTTGCGTTTTATTTTATTCACCTTGATCATGTATAAATGTTTATCACAATAACCACTTGCTGAATACGCACAAACACAACAGCCTTTTGCCTTACATCTCACCTCAACACCTCAATCTCGACACCATTAGAGTTTGTTATAAAGACGCTTTCACCTTCATAAATAAACAAATATGAAAGTTCCTCTTTATCATTTTTATCATCTGTTGATAAACAAACTAATCCTATGATCATCGTATTATCGTTGATGCAACGAGGAATAATAAAAACCTTACTATCATCGCGATAAACGCCTTTTTCAATTTCAGTGGCTCTCCCATAGCAAATCATATGCTCTGGTCTCTCATACCCCTTTTTTTTGGCCTCGGCAATTGTTGAATCAAACATTAACTGACCAGGTCTAGCTATCACTACTGAATCACATTCGCTAATAATTGTGTTGTTATTTGTGTTTATCTTTACTGTTTGCATTATTTTCACCAATCATTTTTTCGTAAATAGTTATACATGAGTTAGCACGATTCCGTTCTTTTTCACCCCATGTTTTATATTCATTCATTAACTTAAGCGCATCTTTCCACTTAACAAGATTTTGCTCTGTTATTGCCGGTTCAGGATTTTGTTTCGAAATGGCATCTGGCAATGGAACGTAAGTCGGAGTTACATACTGAATTTTAGTTTGTTGAGAACAACCTGTGGCGAACATCATCAGCAATATTACTATTGCCGCAATCGTCACTTTTAAGTAATGCATCCATGTCTTTCTGTAATACATCATACTCACCTTGTAACTGCTCGTTTAAGTTCATATAAAGATTTGTTTCTTGCACAACTGTTTCGATTGAACTTTTTGTCAGTTCGCGCTGATATTCCAACTTACCAACATACTCTTTCTCTCGCTTCAAATCTTCTTGAGCGTAACTCAATTGTATTTTTGCAATTCTGCCCTTTAGGCGTTCAGAGTTATAAATCCAAAACCCATTACTTGAAATTAACGACACGATCAGAACAAAGATTGTTATTGCTATTTTTTTATTCATGATTACGCTCTATCAAATAGCTCTTTTTCTGCTTGACGACGCTGAGTCAAACCATTGCAAGTTTTTTTAACACCATTTACCCTGATTTTGTTCCACACTAAAAATTGATTAGATGCACCTGAATAATCACCCGCATTTAATTTTTTTAATAATGTTGAACCAGTAAATGCAGTAATGCCGATATTGAAAACCAACAAAATTAGAGCATCAAATTGATTTTGATTAATCGGCACTTTAACTAATTTATTCACTGCATTTTCAAACTGAACTAAATCACCCGTTAGGAAAATTTCAGCTTGTCCTACTGTTATTTTATCGCCCTCTTTTACTCCTGTAGTATGACCCCAACCGATAGTCCAAACACCTGCAGAGCATTGGTATGCTATTAACCGTAATCCCTCAAACGACTTTAATTTAGATTTTCCATTAATGCTTGTTTTCATTCTTCCTCCTAAAATTAAATATCCTTGGCCAAGTTGAATTTTTAAATGCGCCAACAACATTACCGTTGTGTGCCAACAAAACAGCCAGAATAAAACTTCTACCCAATATTTCCGTAAGATCAATTATTTTAGGTTGACCTATAAATACCAAAATAGGGTCGGAAATCATTGCAAGCATTAATGAATAGGCCAGAAGAGATGGAAAGAATCTAAATTTTGACTTACCACGTCTATAGCAAAACAACACACCTGCAGATGATAAACTCAATAAAACAACAATCCATTTAAGGAAAGGTTGTACCGAGTTCATATCGAAGTTAAATAAACTAGCTAATAGATACATTAATCATCCCTCCTATTGGAGAGCCATTTTATAATTGAACTAAAAATAGATTTTTCTACATCTTTGTTCTCTAAGAAATACACTAGCACTTTTACAATAAATGCGGAGGACAACAACGCACCTAATGACTGATCAACAGTTAACTGAACAAATGGAACCAATGCAGCTATAATTTTCCCAACCGCGTTAGATGTCGTGATACCGAGAAAAAATGACAAAATAAAATACAACCATCGCCGACTCAAACTAATATTATGGCTAGATGTCATATATAGTGTTGCGCCGGCAAATGAACTAATTATTACTGGATATGCGTCAGATCCAGACACAACACCAATAGCGCACATTACCGCTAAAAATGCTGATGTAGTTGCTGGCTCTTGCATGTTTTACCCTTTTAATTTAAATGTTTAATAAGTGAGTATAATTAACGAACATGTTCCAAATAAAGAAAGGCGGCGAGTTGCAGCGATATAAACACTGTGGAGCTAATGTGGAGTAATAGCGTTTATATCTCTCGCCATAATTTTTGGGCAATAAAAAACCCCAACTGAGTAAGCAGGGGTTTAATTTGGATGCGAAAACCGCAATATAGGCGTATTATATGTCGCTACACAGCGACAGTCAATCACATAAAATTTATTTTTTATATAATAAGGATAATTTTTTTGAATTATAAGAGATAAGAAACATGTCAAGAAAACTTCGATTTATTAAACCATCACTATATCCAAGTGAAAAAGTGCAAACACTCACGTTAGAACGAATAAAATATAACTATGAGAACGGAATTACAACTAATTTAATCCCCGATACAAATATTCTTATAGCCATGGAAGAATGTGCTGATAAGAAAGTAAATAATGACCAAGATAGAATTAGAATTTTGAAAGATCATGATTTAATAGAGTTATTTAACTTATTGGGATTAAACTCATACTCAAATATTGCATGGTGCCCTTTTTTTTCTTTATCTGAAATGCCCGGTAAATATGCAAATTATAGCTATAAAAAACTAAAATTATTCGATAAAAAATTTAAATTCGAATGTGCTTATGAAGAAGATAATATCAATGATGATACATTTGATAAGCAACAAACCAGAAAAACGATAGATAATTTCACTTCAGGGCAAAAATTAATATCTTCTTTTTCCTACTGTTCATTGTTATTAATTCAAATTATTGAAAAGAATCTAAACAACTCAACTTTTGATGACAAAATTAATCTCTATATTCGTATTGTTATAGATGAACTTGATTTAGTGTCTATGAAAGAATTCTTTATTGCTTGTATTGTTTTCTACTCATCATCTGTAAGACAAAACAATGGTCCTTATAAAGAATTAATTAAAGATATTAAAAAGAATTTTTATTCTGGAAAAGAATCGAAGTCATTTAAAAAGTTATCACCTTTAGAAATAATGAAGTCCATAGCATCAAATGGCTCTTTTGATTTAGCACTTATAAATATATGTAACATTGGTGATTTTAATGGAATTGATGGCGAAAAATTAGATAATTGGATTGTTTCTTTCGATAATAAATTATTTAATCTTGTAAGGCATTTTCCTCATTTCAAAAATGGAAAAGGTGAAAGTTCACATGTATACTATAATAATCTACTAGAAATTATGCCGGAACATAAAGATAGACTTTTGTCTATTATGTCATTATTAGAAAATAGAAAAAATAAAACCCTGAAACTTGAAAAACTTCAAAATGAACCCTTAAATATATACATGAAAGAAATTGAGTTAACTATTGAAAAATTTCATAAAATGGCAATGTATGGCATCTAAAAAAGTCCTTCAGGGCTTATTTCCCCAAAAAATAATAACTCCTGATATTAAAAAACCCTCTAAGAGGGTTTGATTCAATTGCTCTGGTAGTCAATAGTCAAATTCCATATTCATTAGCATTTTTATTTTATCCATTAATGAATACTCTTTCACTTTTTTTCTCAAAGTTAGTTCAGCATAAATATAATCTAAACCATCCTTACTGAAATCATGTCCATCTATATTTATATCGCCCACCCCGTCAATGTTTGTTGTATAAACGTTAGTGATAAAATATTCGCATGATGAATATCCGACCAAGTCAACCCCAAGCCCGTTCTTAGAAGAAAACTTAACTATAGCTGTTATGTCATAAAAATTATTAGGATCACTATACTTTTCTTTTAAAATTTCTCTTGTTTTATATGCTGAGAAATATTTTTCGATTCTTTCTTTGTTCCAATTTTTTTTGCCATACAAAGATGAATTCAGAATTTTGTAAGAAGACGGGGATACCATTCTTTGTTTTGTTACAAATGAACAACGCTGTTTTAAGTCATACAAAAAAACGTCATTATCACTAATAGTCTCAGATACGTAAATCAACAATACTACTATTGATATCACAATAAACATAATAAATACAATTAACTTTTTCATGCCATTTTCCTTAAATTTTCGTTAATGGTATGTTATTTAATGGGTTGAGGCAATAAAAAACCCGCCAACTTGAAAAATTTCAAAATGAACCCTTAAATATATATGAAAGAAATTGAATCAATTATTGTTAAATTTCATAAAATGGCAATGTATAGCATCTAAAAAAGCCCTTTCGGGGCTTGTTTTATTGAAAGTATGGTAATACACGTTGCCAAGACAAATCATTTTTATTTATCTGGGTACTTTTCATTTTACTTTGTACTATTTTTTTGCAAAGTTGAGTTAAGTTACGGTATTCTCTACTCATCGTATAGTATAGTGAGGCTTTTTCAGATTTTAACACTCTAAGTGCTGGCTCTATTTCTTCAATTTCTCTACGCATATGCTCTGCTGCTTTATAGAGCCAAGCAAAATCACAAAGCTCATCGCCAGTTAACGCTTCTGGTTTTATTAATAATCCACCTAAAAATTCAATTGCATTATCAAATTGATTTAGAGGTAAATCTTGATAACGAGGTATTTTGAATTGCTCATAGAGCTTAGTGTAAATTGCTTGATAATGCTCACCTGTTCTATATGCTCGTTCGTTTACTGCTTGTTTGATTTGCTGTTGTTGTTGGGCGTTAATTGTTAATGAATATGAGCCTGTTTTGCGGATTGTTGGTAATAAATCTTCCATAACCCATTCTTCAAAAATAACAGCTTTCTCTTGTTTACTTTTAATGATTAATCTAAATAAATTTGCCTCACTAATATAAGTCATTTCTTGATTACCACCTTTTGTAAGGGTGTACCGTTTTGTTACTCCCTTTTCTTTGCAATGTAACTCTATTGCTCTGCGTGGGTTTTTATATTCAAGAATAGAACAAACGTCATTAGCTAAAAACCATAATTGGTTGTTAATCTCAGTGGTACGAACAGGTGAATTATTGAAGTTAAACGTAAAGAAATTAATAGATATGTTTGACATATTTTTGTACCTTTTGATTTAGTTTATTTTCCCCATGTTGATTGGGCGCTAGGTGCTTCAACACAAATATAAACCCCAAAAGTAAGATTTACACCTGCCAACGTCCTTACGGATAGTTCGCCACCTAGCATAAACTGGATACAAAAAAACCGCTAAATCTCGGTTTGCGGTTATCCGCTTTTGGTTATATAAGTGTGTTGAGCACTCAAACACAAATATACAACCCGACAAAATTATTGTCAAATTATAAAATTACATCACTTATTACATCATGAATTTTAGCGAACACATAAATTTCAGCCATCTTTAATTTGTCACAAACAAAATCTTTACTTTTATGTATATTTTTAGCTAATTGACGACAAGACTGTTGATTGATATAAATTGATTTAAGAATAGAATAAGAAATAGTATCTATTTTTGATAAGCATAAAATAGCTTTATCAACTATTTCAGCTTCATCTTCACTTAGTAATGGGCGAGAATCAAAGCCATTATTATTGTTAAGCATTGATGGTGATTTATATGGGTATTCTAAACCCGTTCTTATACTACGTCTAACATTAGCCCATGCGACAAGGACTTGTTTAATATCTCTCTTCATGTAACTCTCCAATATTGATAAGAGAGGAATTTTTACAATATAACAGTCTGCACTCTGTTTATTGCTTATAACTCCACAATAATGTCATTTTACCATCTAGATATATAGACGTAAAGAAGTCCAAAATTATTTATCAATAAAATTTAAAAAGTTATTGTTACGTGATTACTTTCATCCCAAAAACACGATCCAAAAATTGAATTAACAATAATATTTGTGAACCGTGCTTTTGTTCCCACTCTTCGGCATTCTTATGCAACTCGTTGTGATGAATTCTGCAGAGTGGCAATGTAAAGATATCATGCGCCTTTCCTCCCATCTTGCCTTGTCCATAACCGATTATATGGTGAGGATCATCAGCTTGTTTACCACAGCATACACACGGTTGAGTTTTTACCCATTTGGCATATTTTTCACATTCCCAACGTTTTAATTTTGGCCTTAACATGAATGATTCCGGTGATTCAGGATCCACTGCTATTTTCTTAACTGGTTTAAATAATGCTTGTAGTTGTTGGTGTGTGTTATTTATTTCATTTTGTAATCTAGGTTTTGAGCGATCATCACTAGCGACCAACTCTGATTCTTTATAAACAGATTTTATCTCTTCAATTGGTCTATTATGCAGTAATCTTGCCATATTCTCAGGTATGAGTTCATGCAGTTGATTGATTACAGCCCACCACGCTAATTCTTGAATTGATAATTGATGGTTACTATCGTGTTTTAACTGGTTTATAACGCATTCGATTAGAAATTGTTTTAAGTTGCGCTTTGCTAGCGTTTTCACCTTATCATCAATAACTAAATCTTTATTGTGATGCCAGCACACACGAATAGCCGAATGACAAACTTTTTCATTCACTAATTCATTATGACAATACTCGCCATCTTCTAACTGACATTTATATCGTTGATTTAACCAATAATCAAAGTTATATAGATTTTTTAGTTTATCAACTACTGTGTCATGTAATATAAATGAATCGATATATTTATTATTTAATAATTGTTGTTCATCTTGAATAATGCCGGATTTAATACCTGCGTGTTCCTCACCGCTTTGAGAAATAATAATACGATTACCTGTGCACAGTTTTTTTAGTAACTCTGCACCAGGTTTTAAAATAATAATTCCAAGCTCGGGTTGATAATAAGGAGTAAGTAATGCTTTCATTGGTTAATGAAATATCCTAGTACTATTAACATAGTCAGTCAGTTCCTTTTTCATTACCTGACGCACACCCTCAAGAATTATCGGAAATCTACCATCCCAGAAATATGGCACGGTTTCATCACCATCACCCGTTGATAAGTTTAAACCAAACCATTCTGCTTCTTCATTTATTACCCAGTATTTTTTATTTTTACCATTAACTTTGACATACTCAACCCGAACAATACCTAGTCTTTTAATTTTTTGTAATAATCTCTCTGGAGATAAAGTAACATTATGAATAAGAATTAATTTATTAAGATTTTCTGCAGTACAACCAATATATGAATTATTTGTGTTATTAATCATTTTATACTCCTAAGAAATAAAACCATCGTTGATAAGTTTGTTAGTCAGCCATACACGGCCTTTTCCTGTTATTAGTGTTGTGTATGCCGTTCTAACTTCTCCATTCTTAGATTCATAATGACTTTCTTTTAGTGTGAAATAACCTTGATCTATATATGATTGTCTTGGAGTATTGTGCCTTCGTCCCTCAGAATTTAAATATTTTTTCTTTCTCAAGTAATTAAATAATTTAATCGGTCCTACTTTTATGCTTTTTGCATAATTTGAGATGCTTTCTCCATTTTGTGATAACGATACTTTATCTGCATAAGCGACTTTGGGGGCATCTTGTTGAACTTTGTATTCTAATTTCAATTTTTCTTCAGCAAGTTCAGCAGCTAGTCTCAAGGCATCTGGCAATGTCTGAGGTATTACTATTTGGCGATGATTAAATTTGGTTTTTAATTGTTCAAGAACAATTCGTCTAACCTTTTTTGATTCTCTCATTGCAACTAACATACACATATCTTGTGTTAGCTCAAAATAAGTAGATTTTGTATTGTTTAAATTTTCTACTACAAAAGTTTTGTAGTTAAAATCTGACAGCTCATCAGCTACTCTTTCATGAAACTGGTTAACCCTGACAGCGTTCTCATTTTCTTCTAGCCTTACCTTGTTGATCATTTCTAATAGATCACGACTAGACATGGTAAATTGATTGCCTGACGGCATTGTTGATGTGGCATTACCTACCACCATAGAAGATTGGCTATACATTTTAATACTCCACTTGTTTTCAATACACGATACGCTTAACTTCTGCATTGTTAAGCACCTTTTCGCAACATGTCAGTCTGCACTCTGACACTGTTAATATATACATTATATAAAATTATAAAGAAAATAAAAGATGTAAGATGGTATGTTTACTGTTTTTATTGGCTGATAAACTTGAAGAGATAACAAAAAGGAATGATGACTCCGAACAAATAAAGTTGAATTTTTATCGTTCGGAGGCGTTATACGTATAGTTAGGAAATTACAAAATCAATATTTGTATTACACGCGTTTAAATATTTTAAAATCGTTTTTATATTAGTGTTAAGCGGTGATTTCTCAATTCTATTTATATTTGACGGTGCAACATCTAAACGTCTCGCTAGCTCTGTTTGAGATAGTTTTGCTGTTTCTCTTGCTGTTAACAATAATTCACGCAATTTCCACTCGTTCTCAGCTTCATCATATGCTGCACGCGCAGCAGGATCTGCTAGCGCCATTTCTTTAATTTCACTAAATGTTGTGCTGTGTTTTTTACTCATTTTCAATCATCTCCAATAGTCTTGTTCGTGCTATTTGTAGTGCACCGGCAGGCGTTTTTTGTGTTTTTTTAACAAATGCATGCAAAATAAAAATTGTTTTTTCTTTTTGATATACATAAATAGTTCTAGCTATATTATTGCGCTCTAACGCTCTCAATTCAAACAACCCACCACCTAGCGCTTTACTATGTGGCATTTGCATTTGTCCGAATAGCTCCAGTTTTTCAATCAATTTAATTGTTCGACCTTTTAATTCCGAGGGTAAACCCAGAATTTCAAGTTTTGCATCATCATGTGTTTTTATCGTGAACATTTAACTAATTCGTTTTGTTATTTTTAATAATTATATCAAATTTGATAAAAACATCAATAAAATATTACCTATTTTAATAAAAATATCAAAATAACTTTTTTTATCAAAAAAGATAAAAATAATACTGGACTCTGTTTTTGATGAAAGTTACATTATCGTCATTGAAACAGACAACAAGCAAAAAAAGGTTGAAAAAATGAATAAATTTAACGAGATAAAACTAGAAGAAAAAGTTGAAAAATTACAAAAATTACAACGCGAATTGTACGCAGAATATAAAGAATTAATCGATGACAATGTTTTTATGAAAATGAACACTCGACTCGAAATATTGCAAACAATGCAACAAATACTAAAAATGGGGGGAAACAACATCAAATTTACAAAATAAATTTTGTATTGAAAATTTTGATGGACAGCTAGGGCGTCCTAACCAAAACATATAAAATAACCCTGATTTTCAGGGCTTTTATTTATTTTTATGATTTTTCTCACAAATACTTATTAAAACCATTCCTTTATTATCGTTAAACCAGTCAGATTCAATTCTTTTTATTTGACTATCATCAACCCAAACACCAGCTGTTGTGAGCGAATCAAACAAAGCCTTAAAATAATTATCCATATCACGCCTAATATTATTAGGCGGATAAAATTCAACTTTGACAGCAACATTATCTGTAATTGGTTTAGGCTTCTTTTTTAACTGCTCATATACTGCAGCAATAACTTCACTTTTATATCTGCGACCTTTAGCACTTAATAACGTTCTTCCATTTAAATTACGCCAATATGTATTCATTGATGGCGGGAATGGCAAAACCAAAGTTACCATTCCCTCACTACTGTTATCATTCATCAATTATCACCCACAAATATTCTTAAATCTTTGCTGTTCTTGGTTTGTCAGTTCTTTTAAAATAGGTTTTAACACTAAATTATCAAATCGATACTGAGTGCGAATCGATGGTCTAAAACGTTCTTTTATACGTACTTCATTTTTGAATTCAAGCACATGTGACGAATATGGATAATTAGCAATCCTTATTTGATAATCGTCGCTGTTGTGCCTAAGCGTTACTTGATATCTATCAAACTCGACAATCTCAAAATCATCAATGATTTCATTAAGTTTTTTGTCCCAGTGTTGATTAAATTTATATAAATGATCTATTACAGCTCGTCTTAAAAAGTAGATTAAATATCTCATTACGTACCTCGATTCCCATCTAATTTTGCTCTGTTAATTTAGTCATTACTGTTTGACCAATTACTTAGTCATTCTCCAAACAACAAATCCCGCAAAAATCAGCATGGCTATTACTACAATCGCTCCATCACTCATCATTTACCCCTTTATGCTTTGTTGTATTGATGCTTTTAATACCCAGCCTTGAAATGCGGATTCCATATTTTTTCTTAAATATCCGCCCTTTCGGTCCTTTCTTAAATGAATATCAGGACACCCTTTTTTACGCATTGTTTTTTCAAACTCCATGCGTTCTAAATTAATATTTATCATTATTTGACCTTACATTCATTTACTATCAATTAAACACATTGAGCTAGCTGTGTGGTTAGTTATCATTAGGCTCATGGTGTCTTTAGAAGGTGTTGCGACATAGATGAATGCAAGCAAACTTACGGCAATTAAATTATATTTAGATAACAAAAAACGATTACCTTTGCATGTTTCACCATTTTTATATTTAATGAAGTTGCTGATTATGTGCAACGAGATAAAAATGAGGTCGATTAACAAACATGTTATTGCTACATCACGAATGTTATCGACGACAGATGCTATATAAATAATGCTAGTTAAATTCATTTTATTGCTCCTTGTTAGTTATGATTAATATATTTAATAAATGATATCCAGTGTGTATTCGCTCAAGCGCAACACGTCCGCAACTAATGCCGTCGAATAACGATAAAATAATCACCGCATAGCCTCCATTCTATTTACCAAAAACCGAGCAGCATTATTGATTTGCTCTGGCGATAGCCGATCAATAATCATTTTGTTAATGCTTTGTTTAACTTTTGTTTGATGTTCAATTGTTAAATTTTTTGCATACTCAATTGAATTAAATATCTGATCAACCTCTTTTGGCCATGTAACACTCACCGCAGGATCTGGTAATGTTTCCTTGATTTTTTCGTAGGTTGCATAAATCTCACTTCTATCAACAAATGAAACACGACAATCGCCAAACGACTTTGGATTGAATACCGCAAATAATGAACCTCGGTTATTACCGTTAATTTTTTGTTTGTTGTCAGAACGTACAAACGAAATACGACCATTCACAATAAAATAAATTTCACTAGCTAATTTTCGTAACTCGTTAAACCATTCAACAGACGTATCAACGGGTAACAACATCACTGTGCCAACCCCGCGATCTGCGGCTTCACGTGTTTTTTTAACCCACGGCAATATACGAGAGTAAGGTGGATTACAGAATGCAAAACCGCTTTTTAAGTGAGCCCAACCGTTCAGTAACGAATCATATGACTCAGTTAAATAATTCAAATGCAAATGATTGTGATCACTAGCAGCCACATCACAAACAAAACTAAAGCGAGCATTTAAAAATTCATATAACTCAATCGGTGTTTGCCATAGATCTTTTATATCTGAATCAGTTTTGCTTTTTGAATGTTTATAATCAACTTTAGCCATTTTCTGCTATACTCCTTTTTGCTTTCTCTCTCGCTCTTTCTCTCATCGCATTGACTGCATCAGAATTGCAATAATATACGCCGTAGCCTGGCTTTTTTTCTTCTAGTTGGACACGAATTTCAGGGATAACTTCACCATTACTCAATTTTTTTGCCCACCTGTTAATTAGCATTTCTGCACGCTTTTCAACCTCAAACTCAGATTGGTTGTATTGGCGCATGTGTTTTCTAAGGTCGGTAACAATCCAGTACATAACTGGATGAGACCAAGGGAATTGCTCCGCTGTTTGACATGAAAACCCAATCTCAGCACTATACTTGTTGAACTCTCGCATAACTTGAGCAACTGTTGGCAACCCCATATCTGATGCCTCGCCCTCTTTGCACCATGAAATAAATTGACCAGGTGACGGGACAAATGGCGTGCTTTGTTGACGTGCTTTCTTCATGCCAATTTCAAACTGACGTAACGTTGTTATGCCGTTTTCAGCAAATGACAATAACCATTGTTTTTTAAACGTATCCAGATCTGATTGTGTTTTAATAACAGCAGTTATTGCAGGAAATACCGCTTTTAACTCAATGAATATTTGATTGAATTGTTTTTCAATTTCATTAATAACATAAGTTTTTCGATCAACAGGCTGAGCTTTAACGGCTAACCCATTACCATTGTCATAAATCTCGGCTAACGATTTCATACCGTTCCTCCTGCCCACCCAGTACTGTGCCAATCGATTTCTGATGATGTTGGTTTATTGTTTGTTGTAGAATGGAATCTATCCCAGTGTTTACGCAATTTAGCTGGACTCAAAATATTTTTATTCCAAAAATCATCTTGATACGCTATTTTGAAACGGCGACAAATTTCATGATGTGGATTACTAAACTTATCGCATAGCACTTGGGTTCTTAGTAATCGAATATCATTAGCCCACTCGAACCAATTCGGCACCTGCGCAGTTGGATTTACATCCTGAATTTTTTTATAAATATAATCGGCAGCTTTTAAATCGTCCTCAGTACCCCACTTTTTACCGCTAGGTGTATAGATAAACGCATCGGGATATTTGGATAAAAATTTATTTAATTTTTCTTCGTCTTGTGAATTTGAAAAATTCCGAGACAAAGAAATTAGGATCTGTATGTTAGTAATAGGATCTGTTATAGATTCGGGAATTTTACCGAATCCATGGTTTCGGGAGTTTTCCCGTTTCGATTCGGTAATTTTACCGAATGAGCACGGTAACGGTTCCCCCTCCGATTCGGGAATTTTACCGAATCGGGCTTCTTCTTCAGGAAACAATAATTTAACCAGCTCATCTTCATTAAACCGATAATGAGTTGTTGGCGTTCCGTATGCTTTCTTTTTACACGTTTCTAAACTATTACCGAGTAATAACTTTAACTTCTTGATCGAATATCTAACTTGGTCAACCGTCAAACCAAGCTCATCGCCCAGTTCTTCATTTTTCTTCCAAAACCAACCATCATCACGCATTCCTAACCCTGATAAAAAAACAAGTTGAGCAAGAACGGCAGCAAGGTTGTAATCTCCTTTGCAAAATATAATGTACGGACGTGGAATACTAATGTTATTCCGTTGCCCGCTCATTTGAGAAACAACATCAAATAATCGGCTCATGCATAAAACCTTTTGAAAGACTCCCACAATTCTTTGGCAATTTTGTGGCTGACAGGTGTCCAGATGTGATTTATCATAGCTTCATATTCAAAGCCTGATTGTGAAAACTTACAACGCAATTGCGTTACAGTACAATTTAGTGTTAAACTATTCATGCGACTAATACTCCACAAGTGTTTTCGCAACCGACCGATAGCCTTCTGCAAAATTGCTATCGGTCACCATTTCCAAAAATCATCTCAGTTATAACGATAATTTCACTCAATCTACATTGAATTGCATATGACGTAGCTTTTAATGACTTTTTCTCTTTTTTATCCAATATTCCATCGGACGTAAATTCATTATGTTGCCGACAAAACTGACCAAGCTCTGCAATCAAATTATTAAATTTATTTAGTAGATCATCATTATCAAACTCACTAAACTCAGGCAGCTTAACAAAAACACCGCCTCGATATTTTGCAATTGCCTCTGTAATAACATTAGAATTGGCTTCTGCTTCCATTTCTAATATCATTCCCAGTGGTACCATTTGCCCATTTAATTGCCGCACACGATTGCGTAATGCGTTTTCTGTACCTGACGTTGGATCTAATCGTTTCGCCATCTCAGGGTATTTACCGTTAAATGCCGTGATTAACTGATGAATTGCATCGGTTATCTCTTTTGGGGTTGGATAATTTCTATTGTCCACATTTGCCTCTCATTTTTGGTGGTTGTTTTAATGTTTATTTCGATATAATTTTGTATCAACCTTTAATGCTCCATTGGTTATTTCCTGAATCCGATAAGCATTTTTTTCGGGAATAATGTCTCCCCATTGAGAGATAGCCCCTTTTGATATACCTAAACTTTTAGCTAATTGAGTTACACCATTAAAATAATTTAAAACGATATTTTTGAACATTTATGCCTCCTTTTTTTGTTTAGTTTTCTAAATATTATATGTTTATTTATCTAAAGTCAACAGGTGTTAAGATAACTAAACTATTTATTAATAGGTGTCTTTATGAATACAATTGGATCTAGAATAAAACAAAAACGAACAGAACTGGGCTTAACCCAACGCGAACTAGCTAAATCAATAAAAGGGGCAAACCATTCTTCGGTTTCGCAATGGGAGTCAGATATATCTACACCCAGTTCTAAAAATTTATTTGATCTGTCAATTGCTCTTAATTGTGATTTTGCGTGGTTATTAAAGGGAAACTTTGAATCTAATATAGTCCCAGTAGAATTACATTCATACAAAGTACCATTAATTAGTTACGTCCAAGCAGGAGCGTGGACAGAGTCTTGTGAACTAAGAGACTCAACAGGATTTGAATATATAATAACCTCTTTAGATCTATCAAAAAAAGCATTTGCACTTAAAATAAAAGGGGATTCCATGGAGCCCGAGTTTAAAGAAGGTGATTTAATAATTGTAGATCCTGAAGTACAACCTTATCCAGGTGAATTTGTAGTTGCAATGAATGGTGAGTCCGAAGCAACCTTTAAAAAATATCGTGAATTAGGTTATGACAAATATAATCGGATGCAGTTTGAATTAATACCACTGAACCCAGATTATAGCCCCATGAGCACATTAAATCAGCAAATACATATAATAGGTACAATGGTTGAACATAGAATATTTAGGAAAAAACGAGCATGAAATATAAATGTATATCATTAATTTTATTATTAAGCTGTATGAGCAATATAGCTTATGCAGATTGGGAAATAAAAAAAGAAGGTCAAACAGAAATAACAGCAAGTATTCATGCAGAAAGAAGCTCTGAAAAAAACACTTCAATGTCGATTGGTTGTACAGATCTTTTTAGTGTAAATGATAATGGGGATTTAAGATTTTTCATTTACACAGAAGACCCTAACTTCAAAAATGCAGGTGAGGTAGAGGTTTTAATTGAGGATCTTAATAAAAACTCCATTAGAAAAAAAATGTTTTCTAATGGTGAGTATATAGAACTAGAACAAGGTAGTCTCGATGTTACAGAAGTGTTTAACTTCATGAAAAATAAGAAACGTATCATTGTTACAATGATACCATTAACAAAGAATACCAAAGCGGAATTTATTGCATTTTTTGATCTTGATAACTACGATAATATCGTTACAGATGTAGAAAAAACGTGCAAAATAAAATAACAATAAAATAGTGACCTTATCAGGTCACTTTCTCCTGCCGTAACGTTTACCTTTCTAAAATTATTTTATTATTCGATAAAAATAATATTGACTTTTTTGTTTAGTTATCTAAAATTAAATGCAGTTAGTTTTACATAGCTCTTTAAAAATCAAAACATCTAATTAATTGTTCTTGTTTTCAGTTCGTCGTATTTGAAACCCGTTTCTGATTCCATGAATTCTACTGCTGAAATTGGATAACCGCATAAAGCGCATGAGATGCTTTTAACAAAAATAGCCTCATCATTTTGGCTTAGCTTAGGTTCATGTTCGAAAAGATATTCGTGGCTTTGGCATATAACACAACTGTGTTTTATTGTTTTAATCTCGTCCATAGTCTTAGATCAGTTAATTAGAGTTATTCATTATAATAAAATACTGAATTTATATACAGTGTTTTTTTAATGAATTGTTTTGATAGTTCTTTAAAAATCAGGAACAGTATTAACTAAGTGTATTTTATATTTGGGGTTAATTTTTGATAAAGCTTTTGTAATCTTTCTCTTCAGGAAGATCGCCAGCAAACCATGCAACTAATTTTTGAAGTATAGATAAAGAAACGGCACTATCAGGTTCAACATCTGCGCTCAAAACAATAGTAGCCCTTTGCATAGCAGCGAATTCGATTGCTTTCAAATGATGTATATCATTTTTTTCTACATCTTGAATTTGTTTTGTTAATTCTAAATCACAATTAATATGAGATTCATCTCTAATCAATCGAAGAAAAGCTTTACACTGAGAGTCAGCTCTAGCTGATGATTCAGAGAACTGAAATACTTGTTTAAGCGCCATTGATAATGCAATTAATAAACCATACCACATAGTGTTTTTAACATCAGCAAAAACAGCACCACCTAAAAATACAACAATAAAAGATAAAAAACGATCAACCCGTCCTAATAGGAGTGAAGTCATTTTATTCATGTAATAGTTATAGTGAATATCGAAAATTAAAGTATCTCGACATGATGATTCTTGAGTTTGATCAGTTTCAGACATAATACCTCCCCTTATCTTAAATTATTAAATCTAAGATTGGCGTGACAACTAATCTTACCACGATAGCTGTGAGTGGTAAAACAACCAGCATTACTTATTTTTTTGTATTGTCTTGTTTTGGTGTTGGTCGTTTTTTAGGAGGAACACCTCCGTTGAATTTTGTTTTATTCACGTTTATCTCTACTTTTTAGGTGTTGGTATAGGTGTTGGCCTTTTTTTAGGTGGAACACTATATTTGTATTTATCCTCATCACTCATAACACTTAACCTTACTTATTAGGATTTGGTTGTGGACGTGGTTTTGGTGGAGCGCCTTTTTCTTCCTGAATAGGCTCATAAACAGGCTGAAGCCTTTTAGGCCTTGCTTTCATGGTCGCATGTAATATTGCTATATTTTGTTCTTCATTTGACATTAGTCTTATCCTTATTGTTGTGGTATATAAATTATACATAAATAACATTATTTTATAAATAGATTCCTTGCTGTTGTGGTGACAAAAAGGACACTTGAGCCTAACAAGTATAAAGATAGGCACACTTAGTTAATGCAGTTCCTGATTACAGAATGTTAGTGGAGTATGGAGTAAATCGTACGCTCTTGGAGTGCAGACCAGAGCGTTTTTATTAATAACAAACATGTGAGTCCTGCGCAGAGAGCTTACGAACAAAATTATTTACAACATTTGTGGAGAATAGAAATGACAGATAAAACATTAAAAGACTTGTTACTAGAAGGTGTTGACCGTTTTAACAATAGTGATAAACCTGCCTCAATAATTGATGAAGCACTTGAAGAATTATTTAAAAATACAATTGAATCTGCATTTGGACGGTATAGCGATTTTGGGCTAGCTGTAAAAGAAGCGTTCAAAGAAGCATTACCTGCTAATATTCAAGATGTTATTTCTCTAACTAAATATAACCAATTAATTGTCAACTCGCTTCAACGACAATGGCTTTCATCGAATGTTGAGCAAAATTTTGTGGATAAAGCGACAAAAATGCTTAATAACATTATTAATGAATACCCTATTCCTGAATATATTTATCTTTCTGATTTACTGGAGGCTTTTGTTGAAGAATATGCAGAAGAAGCCATGGAGAATGGATGGGATCGACCAGACGTCAGAACTAATGAAAGCAGTTGTCATTATATGCATATCTATTTTGATAAGATACCTAAAAATGAGAGTTATTCATCATACATGGATGGAAGTGAGTACGAATTGGACAACAATCTCGCTTGTCGCTGTTTAGACGAAAAAGTAAAAGATAAATTTGAGCTAGCTGAATGTTACGCTTATGAAGTTTATTCAGCAAAAATTGATGGCGAATGTATTGGAAAATTAATTCAACCCACAAACACAAAATATCAAAACTTAATTATTGCTCTTTATTACGGACAATCCAAACTTGTATTTGACTGTGACATGATAGACGACATTGTTTACCCGAACCATTGCGGTTAATTAAACATCTTAGTGCAGAAAGATAAAATAAAATGTGGAGTATTAAATATGTTTTTCAAAAACCTAATTATTTATCAATTTGATAAAAACAGTAGCATAGAACGTTTAGACAACGACATGCTAAAAAACATGGCATTCACACCCTGCGGACCAACAGATTCAATTAAAAAAGGTTTTGTTTCGCCAATTGATGACGATGACGTATTAAAATTACAGGTCCAAGGGCACCACTCATTATTAAAGTTACGCATTGAAAGCAAGCTGCTACCGGCATCTGTTATCAAGAAAAAAACTTCTGAACGAATTGAACAGCTCGAACAAAAACTTGGTCGTAGCGCAACTAAGAGCGAAAAACATTGTGTAAAAGATGAGGTTATTATTGACTTATTGCACGTTGCATTCACAAAAGATCAATACGTCTATGTCTGGATTAATGATAAAGATAAATTTATAGCGGTAGAAACAGCCAGCTTTAAAAAAGCCGAAGACGTTCTTGCGCTGATAAGAAAAGAATTAGGCGTATTAGCACTCAAACCACTTTCTGTTGAAAATAATATATCATTCATGTTAAAAGAATGGGTATGTAATGACCGCACTCCACCTAACTTTTTTGTACTCAATGATGCAATGTTAGCCGACCCATTAGAGGGGAATGGAAAAATAAAGCTTATTGACGAAAACCTCACTGCAGAAGAAGTCAAAAGTTATCTAAATGGCGGGCGTGAAATTAAATCGCTATCGTTCTCATATAAACAGCAAACAATTTTTACAGTAAATACTGAGCTCGTTTTTTCCAAAATTAGCTATTCATCTGAAATGTTAGATGAAAATAGCGATATCTCACTAGATGATAAAGCAAAACGAATAGAAGCTGATTTCTTTTTAGTTGCTAATGAACTAGCTAATTTAATCAACGATTTTACTAAAGCGGTGCAATAACGTAGGTGGCGTCTGGTATATGCGTTGATGATTAGTGTTAGCAGAGACACTGCCGTCCTTTCAGTTAGCGCACTAGTTTGAAATATACAAGCCGTACTGTTTGATATGACGGTAGTCACGCCGTCGGCGACAGAGTGACGCCCACCCAAATCACTACATCAGAGAGTTTTTAAAATGGCTATTCTAAACAAATCACAAACAGAGAAGCAGAATAAAGATTACTGGCGAACGTCTGAATTATTAATCAATGATGCGTTAAAACTACTGAATATAAAAAGTTTTGGTACTGATGTGTGTTGTCGTTTCGAGCCAGCAATAAACGACATTAATATCATAAAGCATGCTGAAACATATATCGATGAAGAAGAAGATTCATTAGACGCTTACACTTGGTTTCGTAGCAGATATCCTATCGCGTTCTGCAATCCACCATTTTCGCGAAAATGGGAATTTTTTCAAAAAGCGGTTGAGCAAGTGAATAAATGGAGCGAGCAAGTATTAATGGTCCTGCCATACACTCCTGCAACAAAAGCGTGGAGTGAAAACATACACGGACAAAACTGTATTATTTACGTCCCAGATGGTCGTTATCAGTATTTATTACCGAGCGGTGAAAAGTCGATCAATAACTGTAATTTTGATACGTGCCTAATTCTGATTGTTCCGTTCAAATGTGGAAATGTAATTGTTAATTATAAGCGAGGTTTGAGTGAGTGAAACATAACAATAACAGAGGAAAATTATGAATAAGTATTATGTAATATTAAAAGTGGTGACAGAATCTTACAAAAGGGTAGAAGTTGAAGCTAATTTCGAAGAAGAAGCCGAGGTAAAAGCTAAAGAATTACTTAATAGTACTTTTTATACATACACTGATATGGGAGAAGATACTACAGTTGAATTAGAGCAGGTTATAAAATATAAAAATAGGTGATAATGATGATGATGAACATATGTTGGCATAAATATCCAGATGAAAAACCCTGTGACAGTTGGAAATTTAATGATGTTATTGTTGTAATAGAGAATATATATGATGACTGTCCAAGTATACAGGCTTGTTGTTACGATGAAAGTGAAGATAAATTTTTTACGGAAAGTGCTATTTGTCCTTGTTGTAATATGAGTACTAAAAATTACATTAGCGGGAAAGTATTATACTGGATATTTGTGTGTGAATTAGAAACACCAGAGGATGTGAATGATGACTAAATTAAATTGGCGCAAATTTCCAGATGAAGTGCCAGAGAAAGAAGATGGTATTGCTCAAAAACTGTGTATCGTACGTATCCGGTTTTTAAATGGACGTGAAGAATTATGCGATGCAACAGTATATGACTGGTACGACGAACACGCGGAATTCGATGAGTGGTTAGATGATTATGTTGGTAAATGGTCTATGCATGATAACGATGAAATCACGCACTGGATTTATGCAGATGAGCTACCGCTACCGGAGGAGTAATTATGAAATATTTTACTTATGATCACAATGGCAATGGTTTTGAATATCACAAAACGGCAGAAGAAGCAAAAAAATACGCTGAAGAGTCTTTAGATTTTTATCTGCAAAACGACGATGAAAACAATGTAGATATTTGTTGGGGTGAGATAAAAGAGTCTGTTCACTCAAACGATGCAGCGCTTGAGTTAAAGGGTAAATAAAATGAAATGGATAGACAACAATTTAATAGATGATAAAAACAAATATTTAGTCGGTTTTGAACGTGGTGGTGACTGCTGTGACTGGGCTGATATCACTGTTTATGATAATGACGGAAATGATATAACGGATGACGATTTGACAGATTGGGAATTTTGCGAATTTCCGTATTTACTCACCCAGGAAGGTATAGCTGAGATCGCAATTGTTAATAAAAAACTTGGTGTAACAGGTCATGTATATTGTCAAAGCTCAAATAACGGTGATTCTACAGCGTGTTATTGGGCTCACAAAACGGAGTAATTATGATTACAGATGAAGAGTGGAAAAAGCTAAAATCTGGGGATGTTATTTGGTATGCAGATCAACATGCATTAACTCCCGAAAAATTAATAATCACCAAAATAACAAAACAATCTGTTTATTGTGACAAGACAAGAATTGATAAGGAGAGTTATTTATTGCATTCAAGTTTAAACGACGCAACGCAAGCCGTGAATTTTAGATTAAAAGTACACATTGAAAAAATACAGCATCAAATTGACGAAAATTTAAAGCAACTGGAGAAAGAATGAGCGTGATTATGCCAACTAATAAACCGGTTAGAGTAGACCAAATACGCTTGGTTTGTTCAATTATGAAAGAAATAGATGAACAAAACAATGGTTGTTTTATCACATATGAGCAGATGAACACAATCATAAAAGCAGCAAATATTATATGCGATGAATTTAATAATAAGGATTCTAAAAAAGAATAATTTTTCAAAAATTTTTAAATTACAAATAACGAGTGCAGACGTTATTAATTAAATGTGGAGTATTAATATGACTTGGATTACAACCCATTCAGGGTTACATTTTGATTACCAAAACCCTATCATCGATTCAATCTGTATTGAAGATATCGCAAAAGGCTTATCTCATGAATGCCGTTACACAGGACAGCTTGATAGATTTTATTCTGTAGCTCAACATTCTGTTGAATGTAGTTACGTTGTTGCCGATAAATTTAAATTAGAAGCATTGTTACATGATGCTGTTGAAGCGTACTGCAAAGACATCCCGTCACCACTAAAAAAATTATTACCTGATTACCGCCTAGTTGAAGACAAGGTTGATCAAGTTATCAGGCAAAAATTTAATTTGCCATTAACTATTTCTCCTGAAGTTAAACAAGCTGACCTTATTTTATTAGCAACTGAACATCGTGATATAGCTAATGATGGCAAAGAGTGGCCAATGTTAAAAGGCATTCCATTGCTTGAGAGAAAAATAGAGCCAGTACCAAGTGGTGTTGCTTATAACCGCTTCATGCGTCGATTTTATGAGTTGATCAAACAGGAGATGTAAAAATGGCAGAATATGGCGTAAAAGTTAATAGCTCTAATTTTATTGAAATCTCATCTGGGCAACAAAAGTTTTTAATTCTAACTACTGCACGTGATCCAATGATTGGGGACATATTAATTATCACTGATAGAAACAATCCTGATAACTCAGTTGAAGCGATTATTACCAGTTTTGACATTGACGCAAATGGAATTGAAAACGGTTTTATCGTTGTCAGTATTGATATTAACTCCAAGGACCAAAATGCAGTTGTAAAACAATCTCAAACAGATGAAAAGATTATTTTATTAAATAAGAAACTATCTGAGTTAACTAAAAAATATAATGCATCATGCAACAATTACAACGAATTAGATAATGAAAAAACTAAAATTAATGGACTATTGAAAAAAGAAATAAAAAAAAGTGACGGTATGCAAGAAGAAATATCTTCACTAAAAACGGAAATATCAAAACAAAAAAATGAGTTAGCAAGAAATCATAACACAATAAAAGACCTTCAATCTGAGGTTAAGAAGCAAAAGGATAGCCTAGAATGGTATCAAGTTCGAAATGATGAGTTAGCTGATTTAAATACATCTTTGAACCAGGAAATACATAGCATAAAAAATAAAAATGACATTATGAATAAAGCAACCGACCATATAGTTCCTGATAGTTATATCAAGCTAAGAAGCCTAACCAAAAACTTATTATCTTATATCGATAGTAATTTATAACTGCAGTTAATAAATGCTAGAACGTAATTATGAAAAAGAAGCGAAACAAAAAATATAACCCAACACTAAAATATCAACAAATATCTAGAATTGTTGCCAAAGATTACATGATCTTAGATATCACTGCTATTGATGTGTTTGTTTATTACAAAGGTTCTGAAATCAAACCTAAATCATTTGAAGCAAGGATGTTAAACGAAGTGCGTTATAAATGGCAAATAATGGCGGGTGTTATTTGTCGAGATCAACTAAAACGCGAATATTTAAAAACAGACACATTTATAACGGCTAATGAGTATTTTACATCTGAACTATCTGATTATCTGGTTGAGTTTCAAGCTGATCTTTGGGAAACGGCCAACCCATTACATAGATTAACTCAATTCTGGTTAGCTACACCAAATGAAACTGAAATTACAGAACAAGTTGTCATGAAAATGATTAATAGTAAAAAAGGTTTTAATAATTTTATGACTGGGTATGAGTACCAACAAAGCAAAGCCACATTTTAAACGGAGTGATATACATGGATAAAATCAGATATTTAACAGAAGACCAATTATTGGAAATAGCTGGAAGTTACGATCGTGAAAACCCACCAACCACTGAAATGGTTATGGCTGTCGAAATACTAAATCGTAGAGCAGAAATTAGGTTAATAAAAAGTAAAGTTTATTCAACAAAACAAAGAATAGATAACGATATTAAAGAACTATATTTAGATTTAGAACGACTATAAAGCATAGAGCAAGCAATTGAGGGCTAAATATGACTAGATATAGCAAACAAGGAGAAAATTAAAATGACAATTAATACAGTTATTATTGATATTGAAACATTAGATACAAAACCGACAGCAATTATATTGTCAATTGGAGCATTTGCATTTGATAGATTTAATTTAAATGAAACGTTAGAAACAATAGAAATGGTTATGGTTGAAATTTCGGGTTGTTACAGTGATCATCATCTATGCATGTCATGTGACCTGACAGACCAATTATTTTATTCCAACCGAACGGTCAGCAATGAAACGCTAGAATGGTGGAGATCTCAAGTTGATAAAAAAAATATATCCCTTGAACCAGGATATTCTCACCTAGAAGAAGCTCTTAAGAAATTAATATCTAAAATAAATGAATGGAAAAAAATTAACCCTGATATTGCATTTTATTTTAGAGGAACAAATTTTGACCCGATTATTTTAGAAAATGCATTCAATGAATATTCATTACAAACGCCGTGGTTATATTATCAAGTCAGAGATGTTAGAACATATATTGACGCATTAACACGAACAGCAAAAGGAAAAATTGAAAACTATACGTCGTCATTTAATTTTTTAAAACACAACGCACTACATGATGCAATGTCCGATGCAGAACAAATGTGTTTGGTTTCAAAATAATTGTTAAGTTGTAGATAACAATTATTTAATAATTTTGTGGAGTAAAAGGAGTAAAAAAAATGATACGTTATTTACCAATTTCTAAATATTGTAGCGAATATGGCGACACGGTATGTGCTGTAGACAAAAGGCTCAAACGAGGCATTTGGGCTTTTGGAGTACATGTTTTCCGTGTTGAGGGTATAAAAGAGCGTCAGGTAGATATAGTAGCGGTTGATGAATGGAAAGGAAAGGAAAAACAAAAATGTCGCGTGGTGTAACAATTCGAAAACACGCAAACGTTCAAACATTAATTATCACATTTACGTTCAAAGGTGTTTGCTGTCGTGAACCGCTACGTGGACTGCCTGTTACCCCATCAAACATAAAATATGCAGAACGACAAAGAGGTGAAATATTAAATAGTATTGAACGTGGGACTTTTAATTATGCTGATTTTTTTCCGAAGTCAAATAAGTTAAAAATATTTGGCTATTCGAGTAAAGGCTTAAAAGTTAAGAACTATTTAGATAGTTATTTATCTTTATGTGAAAAACGAAAATTATCTCCATCAACGATCAACGGCTATCAGAAGTGCATTAATGCACTTCATGATCTTCATGATATTTGCATAACCGAATTAACACCAGGAATTATAAAAAATTGGGTACAAGAACAAACAACATCAATTAAGACTAAACGTAATAACTTATCTTACCTTAAATCATCTCTTGATGATGCTATTATTGATGGGATAATTTCTATTAATCCCGTTCAGTCTGTATCAGTATCTAAATATCATGACAAAAGCACAGAACAAGATAAAAGTGATTACGTTGTTGATCCGTTCTCGCCAGATGAAGTTAATGCGATATTACAATTTTGTAGTAACGAGCAATGGGAAAATTTATTCAGATTTGCATTTGCAACTGGTATGAGATCTAGTGAACTTTGTGCACTAAAGTGGAAAAATATTGATTTTATTAAAAACAAAGTACATGTAAATTCTGCTCGAGTGGTTGGAGTTGAAAAAGGGACAAAAACAAAAGCAGGAACTCGTATTATTGATCTGGATAATAATGCACTAATAGCATTAGCTAAACAAAAGAAATTTAGTTTTTTACATAATGAGTATGTTTTTTTGGATCCAAAAACAAATAAACAATGGGAAGGTGCTGATGCAATACGAAAAAAAGCTTGGGTACCAGTGTTAAAACGATCTGGAGTACGCTACCGCAACCCGTATCAAACTAGACACACGTTTGCAACATATCATCTAAGCAACGGTGTTAATCTATTCTGGTTAGCAGAGCAAATGGGGCATAAAGGGCCAGAAATGTTATTCCGGCATTACGGTTCGTACCTTGAATCATACGACGGTAATACATCAATCAAAAAAGCATCAAAATAAAATGCACGTCTAATGCACGCAAAAAACAAACAAAATAAAAAATTGTTATTATTTATATTGATATTGAAATTCGGACGCGGGTTCAACTCCCGCCAGCTCCACCACTATATGGTTATATAGAACTTCATAAAGCTAACAATATATAAAAAACAAATAATTACTTAATTTTTGTTTTTATCCCCTCCAGACAAATCTAAGAAAGTCAAATTCAATCCCAATGAAATTAAGCCGGATCTTGTGCATAACGGCAAAAACGAAGTAAAGTGAATCTATCACCTCTCAACCTACTTAATTGAAATAATGGATAATTCGATAAGGTAAAAGAGTTTATTAAAAAGACAATTAATTTAAATTGATGATACAATACAAGAATATAGTTTTATTTTTCTCACCTATTATTAATCGTTATAAATAGGATTAATGTATTGATGAAGTATGAATTAAAAAGCTGGAATATAAATATCCCTTATGAAGATAAGCGAAAAAGGCTTATTCTTAAAATGATAATATTTATTCTTTTTGGTTTTTTTATGCTTCATGTTCTCTTTTTTATAAAAATTAGCCAAAGAATAATTGTTTCATTGCCTATACCAGATATTCTGATTTCTCTAGTATTTGCAGTGTTCATTGCATTTATATTTTCTTTTCGTCGTAAGACGCTTATTAATAAACCGATTAAAAAAAGAATAATGCAATATTGTAATCGATTTTATAGTATTGCTTGTTTGTGCTTTATAATAATTTTCCCTTTATTTGATTATTATGTTTATTTTTTCCCTAAAGAAACAAATACGTATTTAACTCATTATGAGATCACCACATCTGGCCCTCGTATTGGACGATTTAGCAGTTGCAACAAAGGAATAAAAATACAAGATCAATATACATCAGGTATTTTTTTCCTCTGTTTTAATAATAGAAAACATTCTGATTATAATACTCAAGCACTAGTTACAGTACAAAGTAATTCTATAGGCTCTTATTTGGTTAATTATGATCTTTCAGGACTGCATCAATATTAAAAGAAACTCAGTCTGATAGACCATATAAAAATAGTTACAATAGGTATACTTTTTCTCAATAGATCTAGTTGTGTTTTACTTAAACTAACTTGTTTTTTTAATAGGTGTTTAATATTTGTTTTAATTATAGTTATTTTTTGCGTGCTACCATTTTATATAAAATTCTAAAGTGTGAACAAGCGCCTATTTTTAAATGCAACTTGATGCAAGTAGTCCAAGAAGAATGTAACCGTTTTAAAGGTTTATTTCGCTGCTTTAATAATATTAAATACAGGTGGAATCGTTAACTTAATCGAATAACATTCCGTATTACTTTTTCTGATATAAACAATATCGTTATATTTTTCCCCGCAGTCAGAAACAGGGTAAGCATCAGTAATAATATAATAATCCGTCAACAGATTCCCTGCATAACATAATGATAAAATTGGTATAAACAAACCTATCATCACAAATGGAGCAAAGCAAAATTCAAGTGATTGTATCTTTCTTTGATACTTAGAGGAAAAAAAACTAAGAAATTTCCAATAACAAAATTTTATTATATAAGAAACAAAATAAAATAAAAAAATTAAGATGGTACCAAGGTGCAATGCAATTAACGTTGCATATATACTAACTGAGTAATTTAAATACTCTGGGTCGATATCATAAGTATAACTTAATGATTTTTTGGCATAAATGCAAGAAAAAAAGAATAATACACCAAAACCAAATAATATTTCCCACCATTTTTTTATACGAGATAGTAATCGTTTATAATGTGTAACAATATAAATAATAATGGGAATATAAAAGATAATTCCAGCAATAAAATAATGTTGATTATCTATAAGATAAAGTATTATAAAAATCCAGCATAAGCTTAATATGTCCAATAATAGATTTGTATCCAAATAAGCCCTTATTTTTTGCCACATAGTATTTTTTATTCCTAATCTGGAGTTCAACTTATCACAATATCTGCTTAACTAAGCTCATAATATATTCTAAGTTTTTAGTATCAGACACAGTTAACTCATAATCACCAGCCGCCCAATGACCCACATTTGAAACATCTTTTGTTAATTTTTTAGGGTCATCAAGATTGCCTTTTTTGGTATTAATCCAGATTTTTAATGATTTGTTCTGTAAATGTATAGAAACAATACTGTTTTTACCCTGCTTAAAAGCGACATAAAGCTTTTTAGGCAATATTTCTAGCTCTGTTGATAAGGACAAAATCGCATTTTTGAAGCTATCATAAAGCTCTAGTACATCATCAGATTTATCATTTAAGTGATAATCCTCATCATATACAACTAACGCTTTAGTCACCTTATCTAAGGCCGAATTTCGGGTATGTTGTACTTGCTTAATATTAGGTGCCGATTTAGAACGTTTAATGGGATTAATCGAAATTAAGTCATTATCAAACTGTTTAATTTCCCATAGTTCTATGGCTAAATCTTTAAAGTTAGTCGACTGTTTTTGGTAGTCAGTAAAGGAAGGAGAAACAAAAATAATTTTACTTTGCGACCAGTCAATTTGGTTACGTTTTAAATTAGCTTGGCAAGATTCATTATATTCGACAATAAAATCAGCTTGATAATCAAGCATAAGATTTAAATAGGTCACACCCTGATCGATAACACTAAAATTGCGTTCACGTTTATATTCAATAATAACAAAGGCATTTGCTTCGGTATCATAAGCTAAGGTATCAATACGGTAATCTTTAATTCTAAATTCAGATTTTACAAAAGTTAAATTACCAATAATATCTAAATTTTTTTCAAATAATGTTTGAATTTCTTTTTCTAACTTAAAAGGTTTTTCTTTCAAAAATGTTAAATTTTGATTTTTATTTAAAAAAACTTGCATTGTTCTCCCAGCCTGATTTAGTAAATATTATTTTTGAATAAATCACATTAATTTCTAATTTTAACAATATATATAATAAAATAAATCACTTAAACAAATTAATTTTTATTATATCTCATGATACTGCTCAAACCAATCAGGCTCTAGCGTGGGTATGTAAGGAAAATTACTGGGTTTAGCTTTATTTACTTTTAATCTATAGCAATATTGTTGATATTCATTTTTTGACATAAACATACCAGATAACTCATTGCCATTATTAAAAGCATAAAATTTATATTCCGAATCCTTAAGTTGCAGGTTTACAATATCAAATAATGCAAAAGTAGCATATCCTCCATGACAAATGTTTTGGTGTAGGTAAACGCCAAGTTATTTACACTTTATAATTAAAATAATCCGCTAAAAATCATAAGGCGTTTTTCCTGAAATCGCTTTATGCGGTTTAACGGTATGATAAAAATGAATAAAGCGTTTAAGCTTTTGTTTTCACTCTTTTGCATCGCTAAATATTGGCTGATTATGCCGCATCTCAATTCAAAGTTCGTATCACGCTTTCGGCTTTTCCATTAGTTTATAGGCAGGTGATTTTTGCTTGATATACCGGTTATTACACGGTTTATCTAAAAAAATCAAATAAATATAAAAATGTAGGTATTCTCTAGTTTGCTGTTTTGTTTGATTTTTAAGTAACGGCAAACTTTAGGTATCAGCCTGTCGTATTTCGCTTAGATAGGTTTTGTTATCGCCTTTAGCTTGCCGCCTTAATTTATTTTTAATGGCTTTTTCGATTTTAAATAAACGTTTAATACCCTAGCTGATGGTTTTATAACATTGGTTCTTACTGGTTAAAGGCACAAACAGCTTTCATCAGGCTTTTTTAGCATATTATAAATGCTCTCGCGAATGACCATAGAGTGTTTGACCTAATTAGTAACGGTTATTTTTCTTTATAGTGTCAGCGTTATATCGCTTGCTTATGATAGGGCGTTAGTTTTGTTTTTTTTATGTATATTTATTACAGTTGTTTCTTAAATTACTGTAAACAATGCTAGAAATGTCTACATATAACATCATTATCCCTATGATGAGCAATATCTTGGATATTATTTGGTATCAAATTCATTCGTCTCTTTTATCTTAATTTCCTAAAATTGATGCTATCAAATTAGCACTGATTTAGTTCAGGCTATAGCAAATTAGTCATGTTTTATAAAGTAGCAGATCACACCATGATGGAGGTCGAAATGGGAAATGAATCTAACGGGAAAATGTTTTTTGAAGATTTGATTCTTTTAGATAAAAACTTTCAGAATACTAATCAATTTTTCGATTTTACGTTTCCTATTTTAGAAAGTGGTGGTTACAGCCATTTAGTGTGTAATACATTAAAACAAGCTTTATTTCGGCGTCACTTTCCTAAAAATGTACTCATCCATAGTGACCAAGGAAGCCAATATTGCAGCGCTGATTTCAAGCAATTATTGTTACAATATGAGCTAAGGCAAAGCATGAGTCGAAGAGGAAACTGCTTTGATAATGCGGTTGTTGAAAGTTTTTTTCATACACTCAAAACACATATTATTCATGACTGTTACTACAAAACGAGGAAGCAGGCTAGTAAAGCACTATTTGAATATATTGAAATCTATTATAATCGGATACGCCGTCATTCAGCCAATGGCTAGGTATCACCGCAGCAATATGAACAACAATATTACCAAAACGAAAAAATGATAGAGGTGGGCACTGTCTAATGTTTTGGCGAGGATCAGTGGTATAAGGACACTGGGCTAACACATCGTTTTGTAAAAATTGTGCCGAGCTAAATTGGGATTTATCAGGGTAAATACCGGCATAAAGCTCACGTGAAAAAGCATCAATGCCAACAAACAAATATTCTCTCGTTTGTTATTTTGTTTCATTTTTAAGTAAAGGTAAACGTTTGGTATCAACGTGTAGCATTTCACCCGGATAGGTTTTGTTATCGCCTTTAGCCAAATTAGTAACGGTGATTTTTCTGAGGAAATACATATTAAATATTTCCTCAATTTTAGATTATGTATTAAAAGTTGATATATCTATTAACGTTATTAAAAAATATCTTTAATAATTAGCACAGCACGTCCAACAATATGATATTTATGAAAGTCACTTTTTGGTACTTCAATGGTAGGATGTTGGCTATTATTACAAATCAATAACCATCCATTAAGTGTTAAGCGTACCTTTCTTAGAAAGGTTATATCTTCATATTCAATAAGATAGATTGCCCCATCTACAATATCATTTATTTCAGTGTTAAGAATTAGACCGTTATTATTTTCTATTTCTGGTGACATCAAATCGCCTTTGGCCCAATATATGATTAATTTTTTAGCATCTAAGCCGCGATGCTTAACCCACCCCTCAATAATGGGATAGTTCATCACTGGCGGTGTTTCTCTAACAAAACGTTCTTTTTGTGCTTCTTCTTTCGAGGGTAATTGTTTTTTATAAACAGGAATTCGATAAATATTTTCGTTGTAAACATCTTCTTCGTCTTTCCAGTCCACAAATTCTTGTCTATAACCAGTAGCCAGCCAATTAAAAGAAACATTACATTTTTCAGCAATTACCTCTAGACGAGTAAGGGAAGGGTAAGTTTTACCCGATAAATAATCTCTAATGACTGTTTCAGACATATCACATTTTTTCGCGAAGGCGGAAACTGATAATCCCTGCATTGAGCTATGCAATCTATCTTTAAATGTTTTGACATTATTATTTTTAGTTACTTTCATCTTTGTACCATTATTTTTTCTTTTGTAAATTTGTTAATTATAAAGTGTTTTTGTTATTTTAAATAGCAAAAAATGCGAAAAAACGCTTAATTTGATTTTGTTTATGATTTTAATTGTTTTTTTAAATTACGTTCTTTTATTTTCTGATTTTTTCTGCTTTTTTCCGCTCTTTGTTTATTGTTGATAATATTTTTAAAAAATAAATGAATTGTTTTTTTCCGCTTAATAACTCGTATTTTATTGCAAAAAATATTTATTTAAGTGAAATGAAATAATTTTTTTATTAATATTTGATATTAATCAAATATAAAAAAGCAGTAATAATCATCTATATTGATGTTTTATTTGGTTATTTTGTTAGTGCTTAATTATCGAGCAAATAAAAAATAAATAGAAAAACAAATAAAAACGTTGACTCGAGCGAAAAAAAATGGATAATAGGCAGGGTAAGGATTTTTCATTGTTTTCTTTCCTTATATTCCTTATATTTCATGTTGGCCTGTATAGTTTTATACAGGTCTTTTTTTATTCTTGAACTATTCATGAAATCCCTTCTCAAAAAGAGTATAATAAGATACGTATAAAATTTGTTTTACAACTTATCCCAATAGAGAGTTATATTTTATTGAGAGGATTTGATTATGTCTTTTAGTATTCCACATCTTTTAGTGTTTCTGGCTGTGGTCATTTTATTGTTTGGCACTAAAAAACTCCGTCATTTAGGTTCCGATCTTGGTTCAGCATTGAAAGGTTTTAAAAAAGCGATGAGTGATGATGAAGTTGAATCAAAAAATGATGATAAATTAAATTAAATAGTTGCATTTATTAATATGAATATTCAATTTGATGTAGTAATTATTGGCGGTGGGTTAGTCGGTTTAGCTACGGCCTGCGCACTAAGCCAAAATGCTTTAAATATTGCTATTATAGACAATAAAGTTCATCAACATGACTCCTTCTTGCATGCTGAAATAGGTATTAGAGCTTCAGCTATTAATGGTTCAAGCCAACGGTATTTTTCGCAAATAGGTATTTGGGATGAATTATGCCAGAGTAAGCGAGTTCAAGAATTTACTGAAATTGGCGTATGGGAGAAAAATGGTCAAGCACATTTATCAGCTCATGCTAAAGATTATAACTATCAAAATTTAGGTTATATTATTGAAAATAATGTCATTTCTCATTATCTTTATCAATATGCTTTAAATTGCTCTAATATTAATATATATAATTGCGAAGCAATTGGTTGTGCTTTTAATGACGACTTTGTCTTTTTGACTCTTACAGATAAAACTGTTTTACAAGCTAGATTAATGATAGGGGCTGATGGTGCTCATTCTTGGGTGCGTAGGTATGAAAATATTCCAGTTTTTGAGCGTGATTATCTTCATCATGCTGTTATTACAACGGTTGAAACAGAGTTCCCTCACCAATCTTGTGCTAAGCAAGTGTTTTATTCAAATGGAATTATCGCTTTTCTTCCTCTTTGGCAGGAAAATAAAAGTTGCTTAGTTTGGTCAACAAAACCAGATAATGCGTCTACTTTAACTTCATTTTCAGAATCAGAATTTTCGAACGAATTATTTCGGTTAACGGGTGATAAAGTCGGTAAATGCCAGTTAATTAACCCTAGAATGGTATTTCCATTAAAAGCGCGGTTTGCTAAACAATTTATTAAGCATCGGTTTGTACTTATTGGCGATGCAGCTCATACTATTCATCCTTTAGCAGGACAAGGGGTAAATTTAGGTTTTCAAGATTCTGCTTTATTAGTTTCAACTATTAAACAATTAATTGAAACTAATAAAGATATTGGGCTTGCAAAAAATTTAAAATCATTTGAGTTTAATCGTCGTAAAGATGCGTTAGTTATGCTCACGGCCATGCAAACTATTCAAGATATGTTTAATGGTGATAATTTACTAAAAAAGACATTAAGAACAATAGGTATGAATACCATCGATCATAGCTCACTATTAAAAAAACAACTGATCAAATATGCTATGAAGATTTGATCTAAGTTTACATTTTATTACTGTTACTTTTGTTAAAAATTTTCAGGAAAGAATGTGTTTCAATATAAAAATAAGTAAAAAATGTTAGAAAATTGTTTGTTTTAATAGATTATAAATGGGCGTAGCAAGCCCAATTTTTTCATTTTCAGATTTAAGGTTATACCAATACCCATAAGATTCATCCCAACATTTTGTATGCTTTGTGATGACACAATGGAAAGGAACGATGTTTAAGTGAAAATGACTAAATGTGTGGCGAAATGCAATAAGCTGTTTTAAAGGTGAAGTTTCGATACCTTGTTTTTTTAGCCAGTCAATTATTTCTTGCTTACTTGAAAACTGTGGTAAACAATATAGCCCACCCCAAATGCCTGATGGTGGTCTTTTTTCTAACCAAACAGTTTGATTGTATTCTAGCATTAAAAAATAAGCTGTTTTTTCAGGAATAATCTTTTTAGGTTTTTTGGTTGGATATTGTTGCCAACTTTCTGTTTTATATGCAAGACAATTGCTATGCAAAGGACATAAAGAGCACTTAGGTTTAGTACGCGTACAAACCATCGCGCCAATATCCATCATGGCTTGGTTAAATTTTGCAACATCAGTTTCAGGAGTCACTTGTTCGCTCAATTGCCAGAGTTTATTTTCGATAGTTTTAATACCGGGCCAACCTTCAACAGCAAAATATCGAGTTAATACACGTTTTACATTACCATCTAAAATGGGGTAATGTTGATTTTGTGCAAGAGATAATATTGCACCAGCTGTTGAACGTCCTATGCCTGGAAGTGCGACGACATCATCGAACTTTGTAGGGAACATACCATTAAATTTATCAACAATTAATTGTGCTGCTTTATGCAAATTACGTGCTCTTGCATAATAGCCAAGTCCTGTCCAAAAATGCAATACATCATCAATTGGCGCTTTTGCTAAATCTGCTATTTGTGGGAAGTGCTCAATAAAACGATTAAAGTAAGGAATAACCGTTGCAACTTGAGTTTGTTGTAACATGACTTCTGATAACCAAACATGATAAGAACTCTTTTCGATTTGCCAAGGTAGTGATTTTCTACCATACAGGTCATACCAATTAAGCACAGATTGAGAAAAATGCTGCATAGCCATCATAATTATTATATTACAGAAACAACAGAATCCGTTGGATAACACCCAAGCACTTTGGTGTATAGCGTCATGGAAGTTAATTCTTTAAGAGCTGTTTGCATTTCATAAGAATGAATGTTACCTTGCAAATCGATATAAAACATCTCTTCCCAAGGCGTACCATGAATTGGGCGTGATTCAAGTTTAGTCATAACAATGTTATGGTTACGTAATACTAATAATGCATCAACTAAAGCACCCGCTTGCTGACCAGTCTTCATTAGAATTGTGGTTTTAGCAGGGATTTGATCTGATACTTCGATAGGATGACGAGCTAACACAATAAAACGAGTAATGTTTTCTTTTTGATTTGCAAAATTATGTTCAAGGACTTGCAATCCATATAATTCACCACCATCTTTATTACCCATTGCTGCAATGTTAGGTTTATTCAATTTAGCAACCGTTTCTATTGCTGATGAAGTGCTATCACAATATACAATTTTCCAATTTGGGTAGTTTTCTAAGAAGTTACTACATTGCTGGAACGGTTGGGGATGGCTATAGATAGTATCGATTTGCTCTAGCTGTGAATTTTGTATAGCAAGAACACAATGATCAATAGGTAAAGAGAGCTCACCAATAATATGCAAATTCGTTTTTTGCAATAAATCATAAACTTCATTAATTGATCCAGAACTAGAATTTTCTATTGGCAAAATTCCATAATTTACAGAACCATTTTCGACTTGTTCAAAAATACCTTTAAACGTTGAACAACTTAATTCAACCATTTCATCTAAGTGAGTGCGAGCATAACGGCGAGCAGCGGAATGTGAATAAGATCCTTTTGGACCTAAAAAGGCAATTTTGGCGGTAGTAATTGTGTTGTGATTAAGTTTTTCTTGTAAGATTTTTTGTTGTAATAGTACGGAATCTTCGATAATTAATTGATATAAGCGTTTTATAAACATATCATCAAGATGATAATTTTTGCCTTGATTAACCAAGCTTTTGACAAGTGAACGTTCTCGCTCAATATCACGCACAGGCATATTGGCTTCAATTTTTGTATGAACCACTTGTGTTGAAAGATTACGCCTTTGGGCAATAAGTTCTAACAACGTTTTATCTAGCTCATTAATTTGATTGCGTAAAGGTAGCAAAGGGTTTGTAGTCATTTTTATTAGATGTTAAAAAAAGATAGTGTATATTATAACAAGCACGAAAATAAAGGCACCATTAAAGTGCCTTTTTATTTAATCTAAAAAAATAGATTAATTAAATTTCATCTTCTAATATTTTATCTTTTATGCTGTTCATTGCACGTCGAGACTCGCCTTTATGTTGCAGTTTATTAAGCTGTTTTTCAAGTTTATCAATAAGATCATTAATAGCTGCATACATATCAATATGTTTGGCAGATGCAACTAATGGTGTTCCTTTGGTAGCAATTGTTGCATCAACAATAAATCCATCTGGCTCTTTGGATAAAATAAAATGAGGGTTGATTAGCTGCGCTCTCCATTTATCTAACTTCAAAAATTTATCTTCTAGATAGCTACGAATTGCAGGAGTAATATCCATTTGTTTACTGGTAATACTTAAAGTCATAATTGATCTCCTTTCTTTTATCAACAAGCTAAGATTTATAATGTTGTTACTACATTGGCAAATTATTTCAGTCTCGTCAATAAGATATTTATTATTAAACTCATTTTTATGAATTTAAATTAGGGAAAGATTCAATTAATTAAATATTGTATAACAGAAGAAGCCAAAACTGATTTTTCAATTATTTTAATATATACTTCTTTTTTAAGAATATAGTTTATTCTATTGTTATAGAATATTATTTAATAATGAGGACTATGTGAGTTATTTAGATAATGTGAAGATTGTTTTGGTTGAAACATCGCATACTGGTAATATGGGATCTGCTGCAAGAGCAATGAAAACCATGGGATTAACTAATCTTTGTTTGGTTAATCCAGTTATAAAACCTGATTCTCAATCGATTTCGTTAGCAGCAGGAGCTAGTGATATTATTAAAAATGCACAAATCTTCTCGTCACTGGAACATGCCATTGCCGATTGTACTTTAGTGATAGGAACTAGTGCACGTTCTCGCAGTTTACAGTGGCCTTATTTAACACCAAAAGAGTGTGGTGATAAAATTATTCAAGAAGCTTCAAACCAGCATGCTCAAGTTGCTTTAGTATTTGGACGTGAAAGGGTTGGTTTAACTAATGAAGAATTGCAAAAATGCCATTATCATGTCGGAATTCCCGCTAATCCTGATTATAGCTCTTTAAATCTTGCCATGTCGGTGCAAGTATTGTGTTATGAAATTCGTATATCAATGTTAAATCTTGAAAGTAAGCTACTTGAAGAATCAAAAGATACGAATATAACCGAAGCTAAGTTTCCTATAAATGCCGATATAGAACGTTTCTACCAACATTTAGAACAGACTTTATTACGGACTGGCTTTATTAATAATAATCATCCAGGGCAAATTATGGGGCGTTTGCGTCGCTTATTTACACGTGCACGTATTGAACAACAGGAACTAAATATTTTGCGTGGTATTTTAACTTCGATTGATAAATCATTATGATAATTATAAATAGCCCCCATAAAATTATGAGGGCTATTTTAGTCAATTAGCCTAATGTGTTATTTTATTTATTCATAAAATTGTCACGTTAAAAATATTAGCTTTTTTTGCGCCATGTTGTACCATTGGCGCCATCTTCAAGCACAATATTCATTGCATTTAATTTGTCACGAGCCTCATCGGCCTGCGACCAATTTTTGCTTGCTCTTGCTTCGTTACGTTGTTTTATTAATGCTTCAACTAATGCCACATCGACATCATCTTGCTTATCGCCTTGTAAAAATTTAACAGGATCTTGCTCTAATAATCCAAGTACTGCCGATAAATAACGTAACTCAGCAGCTAATTCATTAGCCAGTTGCATATTATTATCGGCTTTGGCTTTGTTTATTTCACGAGCCAAGTCAAAAAGCGTTGAATTAGCTTCTGGTGTATTAAAGTCATCATCCATAGCGTTACAAAACTGGCGATAATAATTACTATCAGGTGTCGTATGTGGATGATTCGCATCAGTATCTCGCAAGGCTGTATATAGTCGCTCAAGTGCTATTCTTGCTTGTTTTAAGTTTTCTTCACTATAATTGAGTTGGCTACGATAATGCCCAGATAATAAAAAGTAGCGTACTGTTTCTGCATCATAATGCTTTAATACGTCACGAATTGTGAAAAAGTTATTGAGTGATTTTGACATTTTTTCTTGGTCGATCATCACCATACCTGAGTGCATCCAATAATTGACATATTGTCCATCATGGGCGCACGTTGATTGGGCAATTTCGTTTTCGTGATGTGGAAACATTAAATCTGAACCACCGCCGTGAATATCAAAATGATTACCTAATTGATAGCTGTTCATTGCTGAACATTCAATGTGCCAACCAGGGCGACCTTTACCCCATGGTGAATCCCAACTTGGTTCGTTAGGTTTTGACATTTTCCATAATACAAAATCCATTGGATTACGTTTAACATCAACCACATTAACACGAGCACCAGCTTGTAGCTGCTCTAAATTTTGGCGAGATAACACACCATAATTAGGTGCACTATCAACAGCAAACATCACATCCCCATTTTCGGCAATATAAGCGTGATTTTTATTAATTAACTCTTCAACCAATTGAATTATTTGTGGCATGTGATGCGTTGCCCTAGGTTCAACATCAGGGCGTTTTATATTCAGTGCATCAAAATCGGCATACATCTCTTGTAACATGCGATCTGTTAATTGCTCGCAAGTTTCGCCATTTTCTAATGCTCTCTTAATTATTTTGTCATCGACATCAGTAATATTACGAACATAAGTTAAATCGTAACCTAAAAAACGTAAATAACGTGTAACAACATCGAAAGCAACAAAAGTACGCCCATGACCAATGTGACAAAGATCGTAAATTGTCACTCCACAAACATAGAGTCCAACTTTATTAGGAGTAATTGGTTGGAATATTTCTTTTTCTCGGGTTAATGTGTTGAATATTTTTAACATTATAATATACAGGTTAAAATTGATGAATTTTGTTAAATAATATAACAAAATTCTGGATATGACGAAATTACTTATTAAGAACTTTGCAAGCAAAATTGAGAAAATGTATATACCAATACAACTGAATTAAATTTGTTGAGTTTGTATAGATGTTTTTAAAGGTGATGATAAGAAATATGATGTACTATAAATACAAACCTTAGTCTTATTTAAATTGGCGGTTTACCCGCCAATTTAAATTAAAATAACTTATTGTTTTAAATGGCGATAGATATAAATAAGTATAATCGAACCAAGCACTGAAATTAACAAGCTTGGGAAATTAAATCCTGTCACACTACCCCAACCAAAGAAGGTGCTAATATACCCTCCGACTAAGGCCCCAGCTACACCTAATAAAATAGTTTTAATCACCCCTACACGTCCAAGTGGCATAAAAAACTTCGCAATCCAGCCGGCAATTAATCCTAGAACTATCCAACTAATGATACCCATGATTATTTCCTTTTGTTATTGAAATTAAAGTTAGTTTACTCAAATAGATTAAAAAATCTAACAGATGCTGATGTTCAATGTAATAGTTTTAACCGATTGTTCAAAAGTCAGAAATGATATGTAAAATATAAAGATTATTAATTTTAATATTCTGTGTTTTCATTTTTTTACGAGGTTATAATAAAAACAAGTAAATATTAGCAATGAAATATAAGGGAGATTTAATCCCCCTTTTAATCTTATTGTTCGAAAATTGTTTTATGTAGAATTTTGATAATTGATTCGGCATCATTGCTTTTTGCTAATAAGCAAAGATTGTGTGTACTTGCTCCATAACAACAAAGCCTAATAATAAACTCATCTAATACACCAAACACTTCTTTTGGTATGCCTCGTGTTGAGGTTAAGTTATTGCCTATGATCGCAATTAGTGCTAAGTCTTCTTCTACAGTTACATTACAAACGGTTGATAGTTCATTAAATAATTCTTTTGTTAATAAACTGTTACCGTTGGTGTTAGTACCTGTGGTATCAATAGTTAATGCGACACTTACTTCTGATGTAGTAACTAAATCAACCGAAATATTATGCTTGGCTAATATCGTAAACACATTTGCAAGAAAACCTTGCGCATGTAACATATTTAAACTGGTTAGGGTTAGTAAAGTTTGTTTACGGCGTAATGCCAAAGCTCTAAATACGGGTAATTTAGATGTAATGCTGTTTGTGTTGTAAACAATTGTTCCTCCTTCTTGAGGCGTTTTGCTTGAACCAACAAAAACTGGGATATTGCTACGCACAGCGGGTACTAATGTGGCAGGGTGCAACACTTTTGCACCAAATGTTGCCATTTCTGTTGCTTCGGCAAAAGATATTTCATCAATACGTTTAGCCGCTGGAGTAATGCGCGGATCGTTAGTATAAATTCCTGCCACATCAGTCCAAATGTCAATTTGAGTTGCATTTAATGCTTCACTTAATAAAGCAGCGGTATAGTCGCTACCACCGCGCCCTAAGGTTGTAGTTTTTCCTGAACTTTCACTGCCTATAAATCCTTGTGTTACTATGATATTTTGATTGTTTAGTGATTTTAAATGTGCACAGCAAAGTTGTTTAATATCTTCAATTTTAGGTGTGGCTTTACCAAATTTATTATCAGTGCGCAATACTTTACGTACATCAAACCATGTGGCATTTTTTTGCTTTTCTTTTAATATCTCCACAAAGAGTTTGGAAGACATTATTTCACCATGACTAACAAGTTCATCGGTTAATGCTGGCGATGTAGCTAAACTTGCAGCTTCAGACAAAGAGGCTATATTAGCAATGATTTGGTCTATTTCATTTCGGAGTTCGGGGTTTTCAGGTAGCTGTTCTAAGATGTTGTATTGGATAGATTGAATTTTTGCAATATGTTGAGAGCGAACATCGGTATCACGACCTTCTGCTAATGCAACTAACAAATTGGTCACGCCGGCAGATGCCGATAACACTACAACTTTAACATTAGGATTAGCGATTACAATATTGGCACTATTTACCATTGCTGGATAATCGGCAACACTAGTACCACCAAATTTAGCAATTACAAATGATGTTTCCATGGATTCCTCATATTAAAAATTTTTATTTTTAACAGAGCTAGAGCGGGCATGTTCTATTTACAATTAAAAAGTACAAACCATGAAGCGCTCCACCTGTTAAGGTGACAACCCAAGGGATTCAGCCCTTGCAGTCGATTTAATTACTTCTGGATGGGTAATCAAACCTCGGCATTACATCCCCTCGATCATTTATTAGTGGTTCCAGTCCATAAAATGACTTACCTGAGTAATGCGCCTCTTCGTTTTGCAACTTCTGTTACGAAATCAGCACTATATAGGATTAACGATTTTATTAATTGTGTCAATAGGTTAAATGCTAAAAATTATTTGGTTGTAATATGGTGAAATTGAAAGATTTATAGCTCTCGTTCAAACAATTCAATAATGGTTTGATATAATTTTTTTACTGTACATTCTTTAGTTGGTGTACTAAAGATTGTATCATCACCAGCAATTGAACCTAAAATACCTTCTGATTTACCAATTGAATCTAGTAATCGAGCAATGAGTTGGGCGGCACCAGGGCTAGTACGTATCACTACCATTGAGCTATTAAAATCAATATCAATCACTAAGTTTTTTAATGGGCTACTAGTTGTTGGTACGCTTATTTCTGCAGGTAAACAATAGACCATTTCGGATTTTGCATTTCGAGTTCTCACCGCACCAAATTTGGTTAGCATACGTGAAACTTTTGATTGATTAATGTTATCAAATCCTTGTTCTTGTAACGCTTGTACAATTTCTACTTGTGAACTAAACTTCTCTTGACGAAGCATCTCTTTAAATGTTTTGGTGAGATCGGCTTGTTTCATAATGCTCCTTGGCTTCTAATTTGTTACTCTTTACTACTAATAAATGTCGTTATAAGACTCATAATAAAGTCTAATTGATATTTAAACCAAAATAACTACTACCAATTTTAATGTATCAGTAGCAATTATTATATAAATAATTATGCGTTAAATATGCATAAAATTAAAGTGTTGATTTAATAGCATCCTTCGGTCTATAAGATTTCACTATTTGGTCATAGGTTTCAATATAAGGTCCTTCTAGTAGTTGTATACAATAAGGGATACTAGCGAATATGCCACTCACAATAACATTACCTTGATCATCTTTAACACCCTCAAGTGTTTCTTTAATTGATTTTGGCCTACCAGGTAGGTTTATGATTAAACACTTTTTGCGAATAACAGCAACTTGCCTTGATAAAATCGCGGTTGGTACAAAATGCAAACTGATTTGACGCATTTGTTCTCCATATCCTGGTATCACCCGATCAGCGATCGCAAGTGTTGCATCAGGTGTTACGTCTCTAATTGCAGGGCCAGTGCCTCCGGTGGTTAAAACTAAATGGCAATGTAGATTATCAACCAGCTCACATAATGTTTGTTTAATGACAGCTTGTTCATCAGGAATAATACGATTTTCGGTTACAAAAGGCGTTTTCAATGCGGTTTGTAACCATGAAACTAATGATGGAATGCCTTCATCTTGGTAAACGCCACTTGAAGCTCTATCTGATACTGAAATTAACCCAATTTTAAACATGCTACTTATTCCTTCAACGATAAAGGCACACAGCTCGAAAATTAAAACTACACTGTTTGTGCCCAACCAATAATAATATGCGCTATGATCTTACAATGATAATTTATTCGCATTGATATAAATAAAATTAAAAAGACCTGTACATTGATTGATTTTATTGTCAATTGATTTAACATGATATCATATTATTTAAATAGCAATTGATTCACTTAGGATATATTCATGCCATCAATTCCCGCACTTGAGTTAATCTCACTAAAAAAAATTTATAAAAATGGTATAGAAGCATTAAAAGGTATCGATTTAACTGTACAAGCTGGCGATTTTTATGCTTTGCTAGGACCAAATGGTGCTGGTAAATCAACAACTATTGGTATTATTAGTTCATTAGTGACTAAAACTTGTGGGCAAGTAAAAATTTTTGGTTATGACTTAGATACCGATATTGTAAATGCTAAAAGACAATTAGGGATTGTACCGCAAGAATTCAATTTTAACCAATTTGAAGAAGTGCTGCAAATAGTCACTAATCAAGGTGGTTATTATGGATTGCCCCGAAAAATCGCATTAGAGCGAGCCGAAAAATATTTGCGAGTTTTAGATTTGTGGGATAAACGCCATAGTCGAGCTAACATGTTGTCAGGGGGAATGAAAAGGCGATTAATGATAGCCAGAGCTCTTGTGCATGAACCCAAATTATTAATTCTTGATGAACCGACTGCAGGTGTTGATATTGAATTGCGCCGTTCTATGTGGGATTTTTTACGTGAAATCAATCGTCAAGGTATCACAATTATTTTGACCACACATTATTTAGAAGAGGCAGAAATGCTTTGTAGAAAAATTGGTATTATTCAGAGCGGTAAATTGATAGCAAACTCATCAATGCGTGAGCTATTGGCGAAAAGCCAATCTGAAACAATTGTTATTGATTATGTGGCGACGCCTAAGAAGATTGAGTTAATTGGCTATAATTATTCCAATGTCGAGCCTGGAATGTTGGAAGTGAAAGTAGATAAGCAAAATGGATTAAATCAATTATTTGAACAATTAAATAAACAAAATATTAAAGTGATCAGCGTACGAAATAAAGCAAATCGGTTAGAAGAGTTATTTGTTGATCTGTTGCACAATGATACCAAACAAAAAGGTGATATTTGATGAATAATTTATATTGGATTGCCTTAAAAAGTATTTGGCGTAAAGAAGTAACCCGATTTTTAAGAATTTGGATCCAAACCTTAATTCCACCAGTCATTACCATGTCGCTTTATTTTATTATCTTTGGTAATTTAATTGGCTCTCGTATTGGTGACATGGGTGGTTTTAGTTATATGGAATTTATTGTGCCAGGCTTAATAATGATGTCAGTAATTACTAATTCCTATACCAATGTTTGTTCATCCTTTTTTAGTGCTAAATTTCAACGTAACATTGAAGAAATATTGGTGGCACCAGTACCGACAAATATTCTTATTCTAGGGTATGTAGGTGGTGGTGTGATGCGCGGTATTTTAACGGGTATTTTGGTTACTATTGTATCGCTATTTTTTGTTCGCTTCGATGTACATTCTTGGTTGTTTGTTATTTTTACATTGCTATTGACCTCGATTTTATTTTCATTAGCAGGTCTAATCAATGCTGTATTTGCCAAGACGTTTGATGATATAAGCATTATTCCAACATTTGTGTTAACACCATTAACTTATCTAGGTGGTGTTTTTTATTCAATTACAATGCTACCAACATTTTGGCAATGGGTATCGAAAATTAATCCTATTGTTTATATGATTAATGGTTTTCGTTATGGATTTTTGGGAGTGTCAGACGTGCCATTATGGATCACATTTTCAATGCTTATTTTATTTGTAACTGTACTTTATGTAATTGCATGGCGATTGATTGATAGAGGACTAGGATTGAGAAGTTAATTAAAGCTTGGAAATAGTAATTAACCGCCGATTATTGTATCGGCGGAATAATATTAGCTACAGTGCCCCTGCAACAGCTTCCTTAGCCATCTCAGTAATTTTAGTAAAATCACCTTTTGCTATGGCATCCGTTGGAATAAACCAAGTTCCACCGACACATAATACATTATCAAGTGCCAAATAATCACGGTAGTTTTTAGGATTCACACCGCCTGTAGGGCAAAACTTCATGTATCCACAAGGGCCTGCAAATGCCTTTAATGCTGCAACGCCACCATTGATTTCAGCAGGGAAGAATTTTAATGCCGTTAAACCATATTCTTGTGCTTTTAATAATTCAGAAATAGTTGCAATACCAGGAATAACAGGGATAGGACCTGCAACTGCAGCTTCTAAAATAGCATCGGTAATTCCTGGTGTAATAACAAACTCTACACCTGCTTCAGTAACCTGTTTTAGTTGTTCAACACTAGTTACTGTTCCTGCCCCTACAATCGCTTCAGGAACTTCTTTGATTATTTTCTTAATTGCTTCAATCGCACAAGCTGTTCTTAACGTTACTTCCAGTACCTTTACTCCGCCAGCAATAAGCGCTTTAGCTAGTGGTACAGCATCCTCAATTCGTTCAATAACAATAACCGGAACCACTGGCCCCATGGTTAAAATTTCTTCAGCACTTTGTTTCCATTTTTTCATTTGTTTTTACCCACACCTTATTGATACTTAAATAAAGCAATAATCCCTAATAGATAGGGATTATTTTGTTACTCATAAATGCCTAATTTTTTTTCTAAATAATGAATATTTGTGCCGCCTTTTTGGAAACCTTCATCATTCATAATTTCAATATGAAGATCAATATTGGTTTTGATTCCATCAATAACTAATTCTGCTAAGGCATTTTTCATACGAGCTATAGCAACTTCACGAGTTTCACCATAAGCAATTAATTTACCAATCATTGAGTCGTAGTATGGAGGGACACTGTAACCCGCATAAATATGTGATTCCCAACGAATACCAAATCCTCCAGGAGCGTGAAAACGAGTAATTTTCCCTGGTGATGGCATAAATGTTTTTGGATCTTCGGCATTAATTCGACATTCAATCGCATGGCCTTTAATTTCAATATCACTTTGTTTAATTGAAAGTGGTTTACCTGCAGCTATTAAAATTTGTTCTCTTATTAGATCAACATCGGTTATCATTTCGGTAACTGGATGTTCCACTTGAATACGGGTATTCATTTCAATGAAATAAAATTCACCATTTTCAAATAAGAATTCGAATGTACCAGCACCTCGATAACCAATCTCAATACATGCATTAACGCAACGTTCACCAATGAACTTTCGCATTTTAGGGGTAATGCCTGGTGCCGGAGCTTCTTCCATAACTTTTTGATGACGTCTTTGCATTGAGCAATCTCGTTCACCTAAATAAACGGCATGACCTTGACCATCAGAAAGCACTTGGATTTCGATATGACGAGGATTCTCTAGAAATTTTTCCATATAAACCATGTCATTATTAAAAGCTGTTTTTGCTTCTAGCTTGGTCATTTGGATTGATTGTTCGAGATCTTTTTCTTCACGAACAATGCGCATACCACGTCCACCACCACCACCAGAAGCTTTGATGATAACCGGATAGCCAATTTGTTTTGCGATTTGCTTATTGGTTTCAATATCATTAGTTAGTGGACCATTAGAACCTGGTACACAAGGAACACCTGCTTTTTTCATAGCATTAATTGCCGATACTTTATCGCCCATTAGACGAATAGTGTCAGGTTTTGGACCAACAAAAATAAAACCTGAACGTTCAACTTGCTCGGCAAAATCTGCATTTTCAGATAAGAATCCATATCCAGGGTGAATAGCAGCTGTACCAGTTACTTCAGCTGCCGAAATTAATGCAGGAACATTAAGGTAACTTTTTGCTGAAGCGGCAGGACCAATACAGACAGTTTCGTCCGCTAATAATACATGTTTTAAATCTTTATCTGCCGTAGAATGAACAGCGACAGTTTTAATTCCAAGTTCTTTACATGCTCGTAAGATACGTAGAGCTATTTCTCCACGATTGGCAATAAGAATTTTATCAAGCATATTCAATCTCTTAATCGTATAGTCAATAATAAATTCAGATTATTCAATAATGAATAGTGGCTGTTCAAATTCAACTGGTTGACCATTTTCAACCAAGATGGCTTTTATCGTACCGGCTTTTTCTGACTCGATCTGGTTCATCATTTTCATCGCTTCAACAATGCAAAGCACATCGCCCACATTTACTGTTTGACCAACCTCAACAAAAGCTTTTGATTCTGGACTTGGTGTGCGATAAAAAGTTCCAACCATAGGTGATTTGATTGTTGTACCATCTGTAGCAACAATATCTGTGACAACTTCAGTTTGAACTGTCGGAGCCACAACCACAGGAGCTGATTGAGGTATTTGAATATTTTGTACTGGCGCTGAATAGTTTGTTGTGGATGCAGAACGGCTAATACGAACTGATTCCTCACCTTCAGAAATTTCAAGCTCTGAAATACCCGATTCTTCAACTAATTCAATTAATTTTTTAACTTTGCGTATATCCATGAATTACACCGTTTTTATTTGATATAAGTAACAATTATTTAAATGCATCTTTATCATCAGCTAAAGGTGATCTTTTAGTCGATAATAAAGTTGTAACTCAATATTAACGCGGAAGAATACACTGTAAAACAGGTTTTGTCATTATATATCTCTTTTACAAACACTTGTTATACTATTTTCTAGGTATTATTTTATAATTGAGATACAATATTAACCGTCAATTAATATTGAAGTTTACTATGGTTTAAAGGGATTAAATAAAGTTTTATTTAATCTAAATAAAGTTAAAAATATTTATTTTTAATTCCATAGTGGTTTTTAAATATTAAAATATACTTAAACAAGATTAATTCTAGGAAGAGTTTTTATTATGTTCAAAAAAGTTCGCGGCTTGTTTTCAAATGATTTATCGATCGATTTAGGTACAGCAAACACACTTATTTATGTAAAAGGACAAGGTATCGTGTTAAACGAACCTTCAGTTGTAGCGATTCGCCAAGATCATCGCACAGGCACTCCAAAAAGTGTTGCTGCTGTTGGGCATGCTGCGAAACAGATGTTAGGCCGAACACCTGGTAATATAGCTGCAATTAGACCGATGAAAGATGGTGTTATTGCTGATTTTTCTGTCACTGAAAGAATGTTACAACATTTCATTCGCCAAGTTCATAGCCATAGTTTTTTAAGACCAAGTCCACGCGTACTTGTTTGTGTTCCTGTAGGTGCTACACAAGTTGAGCGCCGAGCAATTCGTGAGTCAGCACTAGGAGCTGGGGCTCGCGAAGTGTATTTAATTGAAGAGCCAATGGCAGCTGCAATCGGTGCTGATTTACCTGTATCTGCACCAACAGGTTCAATGGTTGTTGATATCGGTGGTGGAACGACAGAAGTTGCTGTTATTTCATTAAATGGTGTTGTTTATTCTGCTTCTGCACGGATTGGTGGTGATAGGTTTGATGAGGCTATTATTAATTATGTTCGTCGCAATTATGGTGCATTAATTGGTGAAGCAACTGCTGAAAAAATCAAACATTTTATTGGTAGCGCTTATCCAGGTGATGAAGTACTAGAAATTGAAGTTCGTGGGCGTAATCTTGCTGAAGGTGTTCCTCGTAGCTTCACTTTAAACTCTAACGAAATTTTAGAAGCGTTGCAAGAACCATTAAGTGGTATTGTAAGTGCCGTTAAAGTAGCCTTAGAACAGTGTCCTCCTGAGCTTGCTTCTGATATTTCAGAGCATGGTATGGTTTTAACTGGTGGTGGAGCCTTGTTACGTAATATTGATAAATTATTATCAGCTGAAACTGGTATTCATGTAGTTGTGGCTGAAGATCCACTAACGTGTGTTGCAAGAGGAGGGGGTAAAGCTCTAGATATGGTAGACATGCATGGTGGTGATCTCTTTAGTGAAGAGTAATGGTAATTTCATTATTAATTAATTTCATATTTATGAGAAAATTATTACGTATACACCTCATATTTTCTTCCGCCGACAATCGTGTCGGCGGAATCTTATCTTGAAATAATTAAACCTTGAGAATAAAACAGGCAAGTACAGGACAATGAAATTACTTTTTTCTAAACGTTCACCTCTCAGTGTACAATTATTTACTTCTTTGGCGTTAGCCTTAACGCTAATTGTGTTAGATATTCATTATCGCCCATTTAAAGAAATTCGTTACTATTTAGATACGATCATTTCTCCGCTTTATCAGATTTCAAATTTTCCAAGGTCATCATTTGATTCTCTTTACGAAATGTCAAAGACGCGAGAAACTTTAATCAGTGAAAATACAACATTGCATGCAGAATTATTGCAACAAAAAAACGATTTATTATTGCTTGAGCACTTAAAACATGAAAACGGTAGACTTCGCCAATTACTCGGTTCCCCATTAAGACATGATGAACATAAAATGGCCGCGCAAGTATTACTAGCAGATACTGATCCTTATGTTTATCAATTTGTTTTAAATAAAGGTAAGCAAGATGGTGTTTATGTTGGTCAACCGGTTGTTGATGAAAAAGGTATCGTAGGACAAATTTATGAAACTGCGCAATCAACAAGTCGTGCAATTTTAGTGTGTGATTATCAACATGCAATACCAGTACAAGTGCTAAGAAACGATATAAGTATGGTTGCAGTGGGTAATGGGTGTAGTAATGATTTAACATTAGAATTTTTATCTAATAATGTTGATATAAAAGTTGGCGATGTTTTAGTGACTTCTGGACTTGATGGACGTTTTCCTGAAGGATATCCAGTTGCAGTAGTGAGCTCAGTAAAACTTGATATTACTGATTCAACCCCTATTATTTCTGCAACACCAACAGCCGATTTGAAACGTTTGCGTTATCTATTGTTATTGTGGGGAAATGAAGGAGCAAAATATGAAGGCTCGTAATCGAATATTTATTATTTGGATAACGCTATTGATTGGCTTATGTTTGCAAATTATTCCTTGGTCATCATATAGTATATTTAAACCACATATGCTGATGCTTATTTTGGTTTATTGGTTAATTGCACTTCCTCATCGGGTTGGGATTGGCACTGCTTTTGTGTTTGGTGCTTTGATCGATCTATGTACTGGTTCAATTTTGGGGATCCATGCTTTTATTTATTCATTTATTGCTTATTTACTAGTTTTTAAATTCCAATTGATACGTAATTTAGCTTTATGGCAACAGTCATTTGTCATCTTTGCGGTTTCGGTGTGTTATAATTTACTTGTATTTTTATTTCAAGTTAGTATTTATCATACTATAACGATATCGCCATTAATTTTACTATCTAGCTGTATTGATGGCTTCTTATGGATTGTCATTTATTTATTTTTACGACTAGTAAGACGGAGCTTTGCTATAAACTAAAAGAGAATCTTATGTCTGTTGAATTATTAATGAATGTGACGCCATCTGAAACACGGGTTGCTTATATTGAAGATGGTGTATTGCAAGAAATCCATGTTGATCGTGAATCTAGACGTGGTATTGTTGGAAATATCTATAAAGGTAAAGTGATCCGTATTTTGCCCGGTATGCAGGCTGCTTTTGTTGATATCGGTCTTGAAAAAGCGGCTTTTTTGCATGCGTCAGATATTATGCCTCATACTGAGTGTGTGTCTGATACTGAACAAGAGCAATTTCAAGTAAAAGATATTTCTGAACTTGTTCGTCAAGGACAGGATATAATGGTACAAGTAGTTAAAGATCCACTGGGAACTAAAGGCGCAAGGCTTACAACCGATATTACTTTACCATCACGTTATTTAGTCTTAATGACAGGACCTAATTCTGCACATGTAGCAACTTCACAACGCATAGAAAGTGAACAAGAACGTGAAAGGCTTAAAAAAATTGTCGAGCAATATGTGACTGAAGAAGGCGGATTTATCGTTAGAACGGCCGCAGAAGGTGCAAATGCACATGAGTTAGAGCAAGATGCTAATTTTTTACAACGACTTTGGGCTAAAATTCAACAGCGTATGGCTCGTCCAGTAAGTAAAAATCTAGTTTATGGGGAGTTGGCATTATCACAACGAGTGTTACGTGATTTTGTTGGTGAGCCGATTGAGCGAATTTTGGTTGATTCAAAATTAACCTATGATCTATTGGTTGAGTTTACGCAAGAGTTTATGCCAGAAGTGACCAGTAAATTATCACATTATCGCGGTAGTATACCGATTTTCGATCTTTATGATACCGAAAATGAGATTCAAAGAGCATTAGATCGTAAAGTTAAATTGAAGTCAGGTGGATATTTAATTATTGATCAAACCGAGGCAATGACAACAATTGATATCAATACTGGTGCATTTGTTGGTCATCGCAATTTAGAAGAAACGATTTTTAATACTAATATTGAGGCAACAATAGCGATTGCACGTCAGTTACGATTACGTAATTTAGGTGGCATTATTATTATTGACTTTATTGATATGCAAGAAAACCTGCACCGTGAAAGGGTATTAAAATCGCTCCAAGATTCTTTATCTAAAGATAGAGCAAGAACTACCGTTAATTTATTCTCACCTTTAGGTTTGGTCGAAATGACACGTAAACGAACACGCGAAAGCATAGGGCATATTTTGTGCGAAGAATGTCCAGCATGTAAAGGGCGTGGTATGGTCAAATCAGTCGAAACTGTTTGTAATGAAATTTTACGTGAGATAGTTCGTATCTATAAAGCACATCACTCAGAATACTTTTTGGTTTATGCATCAGCCTCTGTGGCTAATGCTTTAACTCATGATGAATCTCATGCTTTAGCTGAAGTTGAGTTGTTTGTAGGTAAACGTGTTGAAGTAAAAGTTGAACCACTTTATATTCAAGAACAATACGATGTTGTATTAATGTAAAAACAATATCTTGTAAAAAAGTTTCAGGAAACTATACTTTTGAGTATAAAAATGATGAAAGTTAACTAGTTGTTACGATTGAATCTTTATAATCGATTATCAAAAAAGCTTTCATCCACAATTAGAATTTAAGGAATTTATGATACTAACTCAAGTGAGTGAACGACTACTCAATCCCAACAATCTAAGCCAACAAGATCTTTTGCATTTACTTGATATGCTCAGCTCAAGGAAAATTGATTTTGGTGATTTGTATTTTTTGTCTGGCTATTATGAAAACTGGTTACTTGAAGATGGTATTATAAAAAATGCCTCATTTCACCGTGACCAAGGTGTTGGCGTTAGAGCAGTTGTTGGTGAAAAAACCGGATTTGCTTATACTGATCAACTTTCATTAGCGCGGTTAGAACAAAGTATATTAGCAGCAAACTCAATAACAAAAACACAAATGCCCATTGAAGTAACTCCATTTAAATCAGTCCAAACAGTACCCATATACCCATCAATAAATCCAATCAATTTGTTTTCTCAAGAACAAAAAATTGCTTTATTGCGACAAGTTGATCAATTAGCTCGATCGATAGATCCTAGAATAGTTGAAGTTTCAGCCAGTTTAACCGGAAGTTATGAAGATATTTTAATCGTAGCAACAGATGGTACATTATGCGCTGATATTCGTCCTTTAGTACGTCTATCCATTTCAGTTTTAGTTGAAAAAGATGGTAAACGCGAACGTGGCAGTAGTGGTGGCGGTGGGCGATTTGGCTATGAATATTTCTTAACCACCAACCCAAAAACATCAGAAAGTTATGCTGACAGCTATGTCCGAGAAGCCGTTCGCCAAGCACTTATTTCCCTTTCGGCTAAAGCCGCACCGGCAGGAACAATGCCTGTTGTTTTAGGTGCAGGTTGGCCTGGTGTATTGTTACATGAGGCAGTAGGCCATGGTTTAGAAGGTGATTTTAACCGTAAAAATAGTTCAGTTTTTTCTGGAAAAATTGGTGAACAAGTCACTTCAGAAGTTTGTACTATTGTTGATGATGGTACAATTGAGAATCGCCGTGGCTCACTATCTATTGATGATGAAGGAACTCCAAGCCAAAAAACAGTGCTTATTGAAAATGGTATTTTAAAAGGTTATATGTTTGATAAACTCAACGCAAAATTGATGAATACGTATTCGACCGGTAATGGTCGTCGTGAAGGATATGCTTACTTACCTATGCCAAGAATGACTAATACTTATATGTTAGCAGGAAAATCCTCTTTTGATGATATTATTAGTAGCGTTGATTATGGCCTTTATGCTCCTAATTTTTCAGGTGGACAAGTAGATATCACCTCTGGTAAGTTTGTTTTTTCAACTTCAGAAGCTTACTTGATTGAAAAGGGTAAAATAACAACACCGGTTAAAGGTGCAACGTTAATTGGTTCAGGTATTGAAACGATGCAGCAAATATCTATGGTAGGTAATGATCTAGCATTAGATCCCGGTATAGGTGTTTGTGGCAAAGCAGGACAGAGTGTATCTGTCGGGGTTGGACAACCCACTTTAAAAGTAGATAATTTAACCGTTGGTGGTACCATTAACCACTAATAATACTTTAATGGGATTTAAAAATAGATGGAAACAATAATTACACTTTATCATGCGTTTGTTAACATGGATATTGCAACGCTGTCAAATCCTAATGTGCTATGGACACTATATGGGATGTTGTTTGTCATTATTCTTTTAGAAAATGGCGTTTTACCAGCGGCTTTTTTACCTGGAGATAGTCTATTATTCTTAACTGGTGTGTTAATTAGCCAAAATGTATTTCATTTTGGTTTAATTAATTTTATTTTAATTTTTGGCGCTGCTTTAGGTACTTGGTTAGGTTATGCCCAAGGACTTTGGCTTGGTAATACTAAGCTTGTCCAAGGTTGGATGGCGCATATACCTGAAAAGTATCATCATAAATCGGAAGTATTATTCCATAAGTATGGATTACAAGCGCTATTTATTGGGCGATTTATTGCTTTTGTTCGTACATTATTACCAATGATGGCTGGATTATCAGGACTACATAGTCGAAAATTCCATATTTATAATATAATCAGTGCTACATTATGGATTTTCTTGATTGTAACATTAGGTTATTTATTTGGATTATCACCAATTTTCAAAGAATATGAAAAGCAAATTATGTCTCTGTTAATGCTAATACCTGTTTTATTATTAGTTTTGGGATTGGTTTTTTCAATTTTTCTTGCAGTTAAGCGCTCTTTAAGTAATAAAAAGTAATCTAAAATTGGATTAAACAATAACAATAACAATAACAAGAAGTAGAAAGTGAAATTAACCGATAAGCCGGGTTCTGTCGTGGACAATCATTCCTCTAGGCTAATACTCACGCATTAGCTCAAGCAGTCTACCCGGATTCAACGCGGGCCACGCCAATGAATCCCTATTTGACCTTGCTCCGAGTGGAGTTTACCGTGCCACAACTGTTACCAGTTGCGCGGTGTGCTCTTACCACACCCTTTCACCCTTACCTGATCTTATAAAATAAGCCATCGGCGGTTTGCTTTCTGTTGCACTAGTCGTGAATTTTAGCTCTCGCCAAAACTCCCCAGGCGTTACCTGGCACTCTGCCCTATGGAGCCCGGACTTTCCTCCCCTTTGTTTCTTTATTTATAAAAACAACAAAGCAGCGATTGTCTGGTTAATTTCGATGATGAGTATAACCTAATGTGCAATTTTGTCCAGAACTGTCTTATCTATAGAAGATAGGTGAGTGAAGTTTAAACCTTTGTAAGGTAATGTAACTGAATAGAATTGAAACATCAAATTTATAGCACATCTTATTAGTGATGAGCTATAAAAACAGAATTTATTACCATTTTTTTTGTCTTTGGTTTTCATCATAATTGAACCAAGTTCCTACTCTTTTAGGCATAATAATATCAGGCTTTCCTTCAATGATGTCGTATTGAGTTTCACTACTATTAAGAATTGTTTAGTTTGTTGGTTCACCGAATATAGATAAAATTGGGGATTCAGTTGTCGAACTTTTGACGATATTACTTACTTTTTCTTTACTTAAAGGCATTCCATATTCTACAAAGTTTTTTTGTGAACAACTTGATAATATTATGATTGAAAATAATGAGATAAAGTATTTTATTATATTTTTCATTACACTTTTATTTAAGTGTTTGATTTTTAATTTATAATTTACAGCTTCAGCATATATTGGTCAACGTTTAAAATGAGCAAAAATTTTATATTTTTAGAAAAATTAATTAATATTCAATTAGATCATAACTAAGATAGAAACATGGAAACACAATTTATGTTTCTATATGTTTCCATATTTTCTTTAATGTTGTTAGGATTCATTTTTTATCTACAGGCTATTTTAAAATTTATTCTTTGCTCTGCCGTAGAACACGCTTTATTGGTTGCTTTGTTTTCGAATCGATATAACGACTAGGCCAAATTTGGTGAGGTTCTAAATTTAGTGCTTTGGCTATAATAATCTCTCCTTTCGTCCAGGGGCGAACTAATGCATTACTAAGTGTTGATGAACTTAAACCCGATTGGCGAGATAGATTGGCAAGTGTTGTACCCTTCTTTTTCAGGGCAGCTATAATGTCTGCAGGATGCCAATCATTAAACTTTATTTTCATTTTTTATTTCCTCCTAGTTTATAACCTTATATATCTATGTTATGCTCTAAAGTTACTAAAACAAGTAAGTTTTGAGTTGAACTTAAATTATCAATAATAAAATGTTTCTTATTTATTGTATCAAAATTTCTTTAATTTCTATAATTTTTTCTTAATTGTGTTAAAATGGGATAGTAAAAAATGAAAGAGTGGTTCTCATCAAAAGAGCTATCAAGTGTTGCAGGGATGCCGTCAACGATACAAGGTGTTAATCGTAAAGCAAGAACTGAAAATTGGACAGCTCGAAAAAGAACAGGTGTTCGAGGTAAAGCCTTAGAATATCATATTGGTAGCTTACCACTTAACGTCAAAAAAGCACTATATAGTGAAGAAGAAAGTGCTAACTATATTATTTCGCCGATCGAACCTTTACAACTTTGGATCACCGCATTTAAACAGCTATCTGCTGACGAACAATCTATCGTCTCTTCATGGTTGATGCGAAATGGTATTAAAGATTTTATTACTTTTATTAACAAACAGAAAAAAGATGATTAGTGTTATTGTACAAGCTGCGATATACTTTAACGCCCCTGATATTTAGTTACTATGGAATAAACAATGGAAAGTCAGTTTCAATTAACAAATAGTAAAGAGATTATTGCTTATTTAGCTCAACAATTCCCGAATTGCTTTACCCTTGAAGGTGAAGCTAAACCATTAAAAATTGGAATTTTTCAAGATATTCTTTCTTGCTTAGATAATGGTGAAATACTTAGTAAAACCAAACTTCGTGCTGCGCTACGCGCATACACAATGAGTTGGCGCTATTTATATAGTATAAAAGAAGGCATTAATCGTGTTGATTTAGATGGTAATCCTCATGAAGTCATCAACCAAGAGCAGATGGAGTATGCCCAACAACAATTAAAAGAGAGCAAAGAAAAGGCCAAAATGCGTTTTAAAGAACGTGCAAAAGGAAAACGTAAAACTACTCATTCTCCTTTTAAAAAATCTAACACTTTAAAAGTTGGTGATTTTGTTAAAGTTATTGTAGGTAATAAACCTATAAAAGTACAAATTATTAATATTGAAAAAGAACATATTAAGGTAAAGGTTGGTGTCGGTATGGAATTAACGGTTAAACCTGAGCATATTATCAATAAGTAGAGAGTTTGAATGAATAAATTACTGAAAGGTATTACACTTAGCTTTATTTTGAGTATTATTAGTCAAAACGTTCAGGCAAAATCGCATGATCATGGTAAAGAACAAATCCCCGTTTTGAAGCAAGATGAAATTCACCAAGTTGTTGCTAAACGTGTAACTAATTTTTTTACTCAATCACATTATCGTAATTTTGCTTTAGATGGTGCTTTTTCCGCTCAAATTTTTGATCGTTATTTCAAATTATTAGATGGGAATAAATCGATATTTATTCAAAGTGATATTAATAGCTTTCGAGACAGACAAGAGTCATTAGGTCAGGAATTAGTTAATGGTAATTTAAACACGGCTTATGACATTTATAATCGTTTTTTATTAAAACGTTATAATCGTTATCAATATGCTCTTGAAGTTTTACAACGACCGATGGATTTTTCTGATAATGATGAAGTTGATTTCAATCGTGAAGAAATTGCATGGCCGACTTCTGAAACAGAACTCAATGCCTATTGGGATAAACGGGTTAAATATGACGAGCTAAGTTTATCCTTATCAGGAAAAAATGAAAAACAGATCCGTGAAGTATTAACTAAACGTTACAATCGTGTTCTAAAAACGATAATGCAGTCAAACAATGAAGATGCTTTCCAAGTATTTATGAACGCATTTGCAAGAGAAATCGATCCCCATACTAGCTATTTAGCACCACGTAAAAAAAGAGATTTTGATTCTGAAATGAGTTTATCATTTGAAGGGATTGGTGCAACATTAAGCCAACAAGATGATTATACTACAATTATGTCTTTTGTAACGGGTGGACCAGCGGAAAAAAGTAAGCTACTTAGCATCGGGGATAAAATTATTGGTGTAGGTCAAAAAGATTCTGCAATTGAAGATGTTATTGGTTGGCGTTTAGATGATATTGTCGATAAAATACGCGGTCCCAAAGGCACTGTTGTGAAATTAGAAATTTTACCTGCGGGCAATAATAGTAAGACGAAAGTAATTGAACTTACTCGTGATAAAATTCGTTTTGAAGATCGTGAAGCGAAATTAAAGATCGTTGATAATCAGCGTGGTAGAGTAGGCGTTATTGAAATACCTAGTTTCTATATGGGACTAACCGGAAAAGTTGAAAGTCTTTTATTAACAGCAAACAAAGAAAATTTGCAAGGTTTGATTATTGATTTACGCGATAATGGTGGAGGCTCATTAGCTGAAGTTATTACTTTAACCGGTTTGTTTATTGATAATGGACCTGTTGTTCAGGTTCGTGATAATTTACAAAAGGTTATTACTTATAATGACCGAAATAAAGGTATTGAATATACTGGACCACTTGTTGTAATGATTAATCGCTACAGTGCTTCAGCATCAGAAATATTTTCTGCTGCTATGCAAGATTATGGCCGCGCATTAATAGTTGGTGAAACAACTTATGGTAAGGGAACCGTCCAAACTTCTCGTAATATTTCTTATCCAGTTGATGCAAGATTACACCCAAATTGGCCTGAGCTAGGCGGCGCCCAGTACACAATACAAAAGTTCTATCGTATTAATGGCGGTAGTACACAATTAAAAGGTGTTGAACCAGACATTGAAATGAATAAAGTGAAATATGTTGATGAGACGGGGGAACGATTCTTAGATAATGCGTTGCCTTGGGATAAAATTCCTTCGGCTGATTATTTAACTCTTGCCAACATTAAGCCATTGCTACCTGACTTAGAATCACAACATTTGGCTAGAATTTCGAAGAATTCTGAGTTTATCTATATTGATGAAGATATTAAACGATTTAATGATAAAAAAGAACGTCAATATATTGTTTCACTTAATAAGAAAAAGCGAGAATTAGAACAAAAAGCTAATGACAAACGTGATTTAACAAGAATGAATGAACGCTTAAAGAAAGCCGGTTTACCATCAATTACTAAATTAGATGATTTACCTAAAGATTACAAACAACCTGATGCTTACTTAGATGAGTCAATTGAGATACTCCTAGATTTTGCACCTAATTATCCGAAAATTGAAAGCAATAAATCTATTAGTGAAATTATTTCGTTCGACTCACCAATCGAAAAAGCTAACTAATAACAAAATAATTGGAGATAATAATATGTGTTCAGATTTAAAATATGCATTGATCACAACCGTTGGTATACTAGCTATTATAGCTATATTTGGTATTATTGTTTGTATGAATTAAAAAAGCTTGATTAATTATCTTGTGATTATTATAGTATGCAACCTGCTTAACAAAGCAGGTTCTAATAATTAGGTGAGGTGTCCGAGTGGTTGAAGGAGCACGCCTGGAAAGTGTGTATACGGCAACGTATCAAGGGTTCGAATCCCTTCCTCACCGCCATAAATATTTAGTCATAGCAGGAAAGAGCATCTGATTCAATGTTATTGTTAAAATGGCTATCAGAATTACTTTAACAAATCCAATTAAGATTAGCTGCTTAAAATGACAAGTAATACCTTCCTCTCCGCGATCATTTGGAGCCATTATGGAAAACTTACGCACAGTTCAAGACTTTATACGTTGGACAGCATCACAACTTAGTCTATCAGATGTCTTTTTAGGTCATGGTACAGATAATCCTATTGATGAGTCTAAACAATTAATTTTAGCAACGTTAGGATTATCGTTGTTTATTCCTGAAGAATTTTATTCCGCAAATCTAACTAATGATGAAAAAAATCAAATTATTGACATTATTCAAAAGCGAATAAAAGATCGCGTACCAACCCCTTATTTAACTAACCAAGCTTGGTTTTGTGGACATGCTTTTTATGTGGATGAGCGTGTATTAATTCCTCGTTCTCCTATTGGTGAACTCATTGATAACCATTTTGAGCAAATAATATTAACCGAACCTAAAAATATTTTAGATCTATGTACTGGTAGTGGCTGTATAGGGATTGCTTGCGCTTATGAGTTTGCTGATGCTCAAGTTGATATAACTGATATTTCATTAGAAGCATTAGATATCGCCCAAACAAATATTGAGATGCACGAAATGGATTTTCAAGTTACTCCTATTTTGTCAGATCTATTTGATGCTGTGCCTGAAAAACAATACGATCTGATTGTCACTAATCCGCCTTATGTTGATAGTGAAGATATGAGTGATTTGCCAGACGAGTTTTTATATGAACCTAAATTAGCATTAGAAGCGGGCTTTGATGGTTTAGATCTGGTAAAAAAAATTTTACGAGATGCGATAAATTATTTAACACCAGCAGGTGTATTAGTTTGTGAAGTCGGCAATAGTTGGGTTAGCTTACAAGAGCAATATCCCGATGTCCCTTTTAATTGGATAGAATTTGAACGTGGTGGGTTGGGTGTGTTTTCTATCACACGTGAAGAACTGATTCAATATCATTACTGTTTTAAATAAGCTGTTATTAATCATTGGAATAAATTTATTATGGCTGGAAACTCAATCGGAAAATTATTCAAAGTAACCACATTTGGTGAATCGCACGGTATAGCATTAGGGTGTGTTGTCGATGGTGTTCCTCCTGGACTTGCGTTAACCGAATCAGACATGCAAAATGATCTTGATCGTCGTAGACCTGGCTCATCTCGTTATACAACTCAACGCCGAGAAGCAGATCAAGTCAAAATTTTGTCAGGCGTATTTGAAGGTGTTACAACTGGGACGAGTATTGGCTTACTTATTGAAAATACCGATCAACGTTCTCAAGATTATAGTAAAATTAAAGATATCTTCAGACCAAGCCATGCAGATTACACTTATCAAAATAAATATGGCATACGCGATTATCGCGGTGGCGGTCGCTCCTCTGCTCGTGAAACGGCTATGAGAGTTGCTGCCGGCGCTATTGCAAAAAAATATCTACAAGAAAAGTTTGGCATTACTATTCGTGGTTATTTGGCTCAGATGGGTGATGTAAAATGTGAATTGAAAGACTGGCAACAAGTTGAACACAATCCATTTTTTTGCGCAGATGAGAGTAAATTAGATGCACTTGAACAGCTGCTTCGGTCATTAAAAAAAGAGGGTGACTCAATAGGTGCGAAAGTTTGCATTGTTGCTGAAAATATTCCAGTAGGACTTGGCGAACCTGTATTTGATAAACTAGATGCTGATCTTGCGCATGCACTAATGAGTATTAATGCCGTGAAAGGTGTAGAAATTGGCGATGGTTTTGCTGTTGTGAATAAACGTGGTAGCGAAAATCGTGATGAAATAACACCTAAAGGCTTTTTATCTAATCATGCCGGTGGGATTTTAGGTGGTATTAGTTCAGGACAAACCATATCAGCTAGTATAGCTCTTAAACCCACGCCTAGTATAGAAATTCCAGGTCAATCAGTTAATATTTCTGGTGAAAGTGTTGACGTATCTACACATGGTCGACATGATCCATGTGTTGGCATTCGAGCTGTACCAATTGCAGAAGCAATGGTTGCTATCGTGCTGATGGATCACTACCTTCGTTATCGAGCTCAATGTGGTGATGTAAATAAATTATGAGTTATGATCTGCTTATTTTACTTTTTCTGATTGCTGCTTTGGCTGGTTTTATTGATTCTATTGCTGGCGGAGGTGGTTTATTAACTGTCCCTGCATTACTTGCTGTTGGACTGCCACCAGCTAGTGCATTGGCAACCAATAAATTGCAAAGTTGCGGTGGTTCGTTTTCTGCTAGCCTATATTTTATCCGGCAGCATATGGTGGATTTAAAACAACAAAAATGGGCAATCGTTTTTGCTTTTGTTGGTTCAGCAATTGGTACATTATCTGTGATGCGTATCCAAGCTGATTTTTTAAAATTATTATTACCTATTTTAACTATTAGTGTCGGACTCTATTTTTTACTTTCTCCAACTATTGGAGAAAACGACCGTAACAGTCGCCTTTCACTTATTCAATTCGCATTAATTCCTGCCTTTGGTATAGGTTTTTATGATGGCTTTTTTGGCCCTGGTGCAGGTTCATTTTATGCGTTAGCTTATATCACGTTAGCCGGTTTTAATTTAACAAAAGCGACTGCACATACCAAAGTACTAAACTTCACCTCAAATTTGGCCGGCTTGCTGTTTTTTATTATAGGGGGAGAAGTAATCTGGTCAATTGGGTTGGTTATGCTAGTTGGTCAATTTATAGGAGCAAGGCTTGGTGCTAAAATGGTCATTGCCAAAGGTCGTAAATTAATTCGACCAATGTTAATTACAGTTTCGACTCTTATGAGTATAAAATTAATTTACGAAAACTTTTTTAATTGCTTATAAGTTAAATAATTCACATTTTTCTCTACCTAAAATATCTAAAGTAATTTTATTATCAATTCTACTGCTTCTCATTTTTACTTTTCATAATTCATTTATATTAAAATTTTTGTCAAAAACTTTCAGGTAACTATATGTTTGAGTATAAAATAGCAACAAGTATTTACTTCACTTAAATATTATTTAGTATATATTTGTGTTATGTATGATAGTTTGTGTTAACACGTCCCAATATTATGAAACTTCAACAATTACGCTATATTTTAGAAATAGCACGTTCGGGCTCAATAAATGAAGCCGCTAAGAATTTATATATTACTCAGCCAAGCTTATCAACGGCGGTGAAAGATCTAGAAACTGAATTTGGTATTGAGATTTTTGTGCGCAGTTCTAAAGGGGTTTCACTTTCACCTGATGGCGTTGAGTTTTTAGGTTATGCCAAACAAGTTTTAGATCAAGCTGAGCTATTGGAACAGCGCTACTCCAAGAAAGAACCCTCTAAGCAGCTATGCAGCATATCTACTCAACATTATGCTTTTGCGGTTAATGCTTTTGTTAATTTAATTAAAAAGAATCAAACAGATGAGTATGAGTTTACGCTTAGGGAAACAAAAACACATGATATTATCACCGATGTTGCTAATTTACGTAGTGAAGTTGGTATTTTGTATTTGAATGATTTTAATCAAAAAGTGATTTTACGGTTACTCAAAGAACATAGATTAACCTTTAATCCACTTTTTGAAGCTGATCCTCATGTATTTATTAGTACTCATCATCCATTATCATCCATGAAGTTATTAACTTTAGATGACTTAGAAAATTATCCTTATCTATCTTTTGAACAGGGCGAATATAACTCATTTTATTTTTCCGAAGAAATTTTAAGCACGGTTTATCATAAAAAGAGTATACACGTTAGTGATAGAGCAACCTTATTTAACCTATTGCACGGGCTTAATGGTTATACCATTAGTACAGGGGTTTTAAGTGCTGACTTAAACGGATCTGATATTCTATCAATACCGTTAGATGTACAAGAAAAAATCCTAATAGGCTGGATCACATCACAAAAGGCTCAACTAAGCTTGTCGGCTCAAAATTATATTGAGGCACTAAAAAAACTTATTCAAGAAGAGTATGGTTTTGAACTCAAATAAAGCCTATTGTTAACAAATAAATCAAATTGCTATTTTTATAAATTTCAGTATAATTGTCCGGTTCATATATGTATGCTATGAATACTCAAGAGTGTCTGAATTAGAGATCGGTCGCTCTATATTTAATGCTAATTTTAAGAGGTTTATTATGTCTCTAACTGTAGAAACTAAAGCGAAAATCGTTGCTGAATATGGTCGTGGTACTAACGATACAGGTTCAACTGAAGTTCAAGTTGCTCTTTTAACTGCACGAATTAATGATTTACAAGGTCATTTTTCTGAGCATAAAAAAGATCACCATAGTCGTCGTGGATTATTACGTATGGTATCTAGTCGTCGTAAATTATTAGATTATTTACGTCGTAAAGATATTGAACGTTATAACCAACTGATTAAAAAACTAGGTTTACGTCGCTAATTATTATCTACTTGAAAAGAGGCTTAGGCCTCTTTTTCGTTGTGAAAAATCGATGCTCTGATATAATATTGAGCGTTAAAAATTATTATTTTATGTAAGCCAACAAAGTAAAGATTATATCTCATGTTTCGCGCGACTAATGAGAACTCTATAATTTATAGATTTGTCATTAGTCGTGACAGTGAAATAATCTTTTTGTTGTTGTATATATCCCCACATTGTTGAAGAGAATATCAATAAGCGTAACGTAATGTTGCGTCCTGTCGAAATATCAAACTTCAACATAACAAATAACAAGAGGACATTATTTTGTTTAATCCGACATGTCAAAAATTTCAATATGGTCGTCATACAGTGACTTTAGAAACTGGTATTATGGCTCGTCAAGCAACCGCAGCAGTTATGGTTAATATGGATGATACGGCTGTATTTGTCACGGTTGTTGCAAATAAAAAAGTAAAAGAAGGTCAATACTTCTTCCCATTGACAGTTAATTACCAAGAACGTACCTATGCTGCAGGGCGTATTCCTGGTGGATTTTTTAAACGTGAAGGTCGTCCAAGTGAAGGTGAAACTCTAATTGCACGTTTAATCGACCGCCCGCTTCGTCCATTATTTCCTGAAGGATTTGTTAATGAAATCCAAATTATTGCAACCGTTGTTTCGGTTAATCCCGAGGTGAGCCCTGACCTAGTTGCAATGATTGGTGCTTCTGCTGCACTTTGCTTATCTGGTGTTCCATTCCACGGCCCTATTGGTGCTGCACGTGTTGGCTTTATTAATGATGAATTTGTATTAAATCCATCAGTAAAAGAGCTTGCAGCCAGTCGTCTAGATTTAGTTGTTGCGGGCACAAAAAGTGCAGTATTAATGGTTGAATCTGAAGCTGATTTACTCACTGAAGATCAAATGTTAGCAGCGGTAGTATTTGGTCATGAACAACAACAAGTTGTTATTGATAATATTAACGAATTTGTAGAAAAAGCCAATTGTGAAAAATGGGATTGGGTAGCACCGGCTAAAAATGAAGTGCTATATAACGCCATTGTTGAACTAGCTAAAGATCGTTTGGGCGAAGCTTATCGTATTACTGAAAAACAAGCACGTTATGAACAAATTGATTTAATCAAAGAAGAAGTTTTAGCCAAGCTAAAAGAACAAAATGAAGAGCTTGATGAAAACGAAGTGATTAATATTATTGTTGATTTAGAAAGCCAAATTGTTCGTCAGCGTGTTATTGCCGGTGAACCACGGATTGATGGTCGTGAAAAAGATATGATTCGTGCACTTGATATCCGTACTAATGTTTTACCAAGAACACATGGTAGCGCATTGTTTACTCGAGGCGAAACTCAGGCACTAGTTACTGCAACATTAGGTACAGAGCGTGACGCACAAATCATTGATGAGTTAACTGGTGAATATACTGAGCGGTTCTTACTTCATTACAATTTTCCTCCATACTCTGTTGGCGAAACAGGCATGGTTGGCTCACCAAAACGCCGAGAAATTGGTCATGGTCGCCTAGCTAAACGAGGTGTTGCGGCTGTAATGCCAAGCCGTGAAGAATTTCCATATACTGTTCGAGTAGTGTCTGAAATTACTGAGTCAAATGGTTCATCTTCAATGGCTTCTGTTTGTGGTGCTTCACTTGCGCTTATGGATGCAGGGGTACCAATCAAATCATCTGTTGCTGGTATTGCAATGGGATTAGTAAAAGAAGGTGATCAGTTTGTCGTATTATCCGATATTCTTGGTGACGAAGACCATCTTGGTGATATGGACTTTAAAGTAGCAGGTACACGCGAAGGTGTTAGTGCATTGCAAATGGATATCAAAATTGAAGGTATCACTAAAGAAATTATGCAAGTAGCACTTAATCAAGCTAAAGGTGCTCGTTTACACATTTTAGGTGTAATGGAACAAGCAATTAATAAGCCTCGCCAAGAAATTTCAGAATTTGCACCACGTATTTATACAATGAATGTAAATCCTGACAAAATTCGCGATATTATCGGTAAAGGTGGCGCAACAATTCGGGCTTTAACCGAAGAAACAGGAACAACTATTGAAATCACTGATGATGGTACTGTTAAGATTGCAGCTTCAGATGGCAATAAAGCCAAAGATGCTATGGCACGTATTACTAACTTAGTTGCTGATGTCGAAATTGGTAAAATTTATACAGGTAAAGTGACAAGAATCGTTGATTTTGGTGCTTTTGTGTCGGTTATTGGTGGTAAAGAAGGACTTGTTCATGTGTCCCAAATTGCCGATCATCGAGTTGAAAAAGTGGCTGACTACTTAAAAGTAGGTCAAGAAGTGAATGTTAAAGTACTAGAAATTGATCGCCAAGGTAGAATCCGTTTGAGCATGAAAGATGCTGTTGAGTCAACATCTGCATCAGAAACAGAACCAAGCGCAGAATAAAAATATTATTCACTAGGGGATAAAAATGAAATTATTCAACCTGAGAACTGTATGCTGCTTTTTGCTAGCTGTTGCTTTGTTGTCAGGTTGTTCTAATTCTCAGTATTTACTGGCTGTTCCTGAGCAAGTTTCATATGATGATGAATTAAAAATTGCTCAGATCAGTCAGCAATTGTCACGAAAAAATCTTGACACTGTAACGCGGATGCAGCTCATATTTGAACGTGGTATTGTTTATGATTCATTAGGTTTTAAAGCATTTGCACAAAGTGATTTTTCGTATTTGTTAGGTTTTAATCCGGAAGTTCCTGACATTTACAACTTTTTAGGAACTTATGCATTAAGAGATGGTGATTTTGATACAGCTTTGATGTCGTTTAATACTACATTAGAGCTTGATCCCACTTATACTTATGCATATTTAAATCGTGCTATTACGTTGTATCGTACAGGCCATTATCAAGCTGCAGAGCGTGATGCATTACGGTTTTATCAATATGATGTGAATGAACCTATTAGAATTTTATGGCTTTATTTGATTGAAAAGGAAAATGATAATAAAGCCGCCAAAAATGAGCTACAAAAACGTTATAATCTAATTAATGATAAAACGATTTATAGTGGCAATATTATTGCATTTTATTTAGGAAAAATAAGCGAGTCTAAATTAATGCAAAACCTTCAACAAGGTGTCGAGAATAATCGGCAGTTAGCTGAACGCCTTTGTGAAGCCTACTTTTACTTAGGTAAATATTATCAAAGTAAAGGTGACAACGAGCGTGCCAAAATGTTATTTAAATATGCTTTAGCCAATAATATTTATAACTATGTTGAACATCAACAGGCACTCTATGAAATGAAGTTACTTGAAGAAAAAGAAAAGTAACATGGGTCATGCCAGTTTTAAAAGTGAAAATATTGTTATAGCGGAGTTCTGATTTGCCAAATAATATATTCTCAACATTAAATAATGTAATTAACTTTATTCCTCGATAATATAAATATTAATTAGCTCTAAGTTTATTTATTATGCATATCGAATACTTGTTGAGTTGATATTGGCAGTTAGTTATTGGGGTGAGTTGTAAATTTTCAATTTAGTGAGCTGGCATAAATTTATATCTGCTTTTTTATTTAGTTTAACAAAAATGAGAAACACAAAATTGTGTTAGTTAATAACCATCAATTTTTGTTAACTAAATATACAAGTTTATATATTCAAAATTTATAAGCGAGTTTACATGACAACAGAAGTTTCTTTTATTGACCTTGGTTTATCCGAGGATATTCTTAACGCATTAAATGATCTTGGTTTTAGCAAACCATCACCGATTCAATCTGAGTGTATTCCTTTACTATTAGAAGGTAACGATGTATTGGGAATGGCACAAACAGGTAGTGGCAAAACGGCTGCGTTTTCAATCCCTTTCTTAATGAATATTGATGCAAACTTAAAAGCACCACAACTTTTAGTATTAGCGCCAACCCGTGAGTTGGCAATACAAGTTGCTGATGCGTGTTCTGAATATTCAAAATATATGAAAGGAGTGAAAGTACTTGCTCTATATGGTGGTCAACGTTATGACGTTCAGTTACGTGCGTTAAAACAAGGTCCACAAATTGTAGTTGGTACACCAGGTCGTTTATTAGATCACCTTAATCGTAAAACATTAGATCTTTCAAACCTTAAAGGTTTAGTTCTTGACGAAGCAGATGAAATGTTAAGAATGGGCTTTATTGATGATGTTGAAAGCATCATGGCAACTATTCCTGAAAATCACCAAACAGCGTTATTTTCGGCAACGATGCCAGCACCTATTCGTCGTATTACTAAGCGATTTATGCATAACCCTAAAGAAGTTCAAATTAAAGGAACCAATCAAACAGCCCCTGATATTGACCAAAGTTATTGGCTTGTTCGTGGTATGCGTAAAAACGAAGCAATTGTTCGCTTCTTAGAAGCAGAAGATTTTGATGCGGCTATTATTTTTGTTCGAACAAAATCAGCCACTTTAGATGTGGCAGAAGTGCTTGAAAAGCACGGCTATAGTTGTGCTGCATTAAATGGTGATATGACGCAACAATTGCGTGAACAAACATTAGATCGTTTACGTAATGGTCGTTTAGATATATTAATTGCAACTGATGTTGCTGCTCGTGGTTTAGATGTTGAGCGTATTAGCTTAGTTATCAATTATGATATCACGCTAGATTCTGAATCTTATGTTCACCGTATAGGGCGTACAGGTCGTGCTGGTCGTGCTGGTCGTGCTATTTTATTTGTTGATAGCCGTGAACGTCGTTTACTTAAGAATATCGAACAAACTATCAAAAAACCGATTCCAGAAGTCGGATTGCCATCAAAAGAGCTACTTGAACAGCGTCGTTTAGCTAAATTTACTGAGCAAGTCCAGAAACAACTTGAAAGTAGTGATTTAGATGAATACCAAAAGTTATTAGAACAAATACAAGCTGATAGCGGAGCTGATCTTGAAACGATTGCAACCGCTTTATTAAAATTAGCACAAGGGGAACGCCCTTTAATTTTGCCACCAGATCCAGTGTTTAAACCATCGCGCGAAATGCGAGATCGTGATAATCGTGGCAGTGAACGCCGTTTACGTGGTGATAACCGTGAATCTCCAAAACGTCGAGAGCGACGCGATGTTGGTGATATGGATATGTATCGTATTGAAGTTGGCAAAGAAAACGGTATTGAAGTTCGTCATATTGTAGGGGCTATTGCTAATGAAGCTGATATTAGTAGTCGTTACATTGGTAATATTAAGCTTTATGAGACTTATTCAACAGTTGAATTACCAAAAGGAATGCCTAAAGACATATTGAAACACTTTGAAAAAGTAAGAGTGCTTAACCAACCAATGAAAATGAGCCTTGTTAGTGGTAGTAAATCTGAAGCAAAACGAGGTCGTAAAGGCAGTAAATCCGATACTTCTGATAAAGGATTTGCTAAAAAACGTGGTCGGCCATCAGCACCTAAATTCTAATGTATTGACCTCTGCCATTCGGCAGAGGTATCTTTAATTCCTTTTATCTCAACTAACAACATAGTTTAGTAGCCACATACTGCATCATATTCAGCTAGATAACAAAACAGAGTTAGCGCTTTGCCCTAAGTTATGATTAAGAGTATACTATTACAAATATTAACAGTTAATTAGAGGTAAGCATGACAGATTCTTTAAACAAATGTAAAGCAAATGAAACAGCAGCATGTTGTTGTGTGGATGTTGGCACAATAATTGACAATGAAGATTGTAGTGCAGCGTATGAACATATTTTTGCGACAGAGTCAGAAGCACAAGCTAAATTAGACTTATTGACTCAGGCAGCCAAAGATGTTGCAACTGAACCATGTGAAATTACAAGCAATATTGAAAAGGCAGACAATGGTTTTAAACTTACTGCTAATTTCACTTTTTGTTGCGGTGCAGAATGCATGATTTTCCAATTAAAATTACGCTAATTGAATATTGATGAAAGTTTGTATTATGAGACACGGCGAAGCAGGGTTTTCTGCTTCATCGGATTCGGCTCGCAAGTTAACAAATTATGGTATTGAACAGTCAAATCAAGCAGGACTATGGCTTAAACAACAAAATTACCAATTTGATTTTGGTTTAGTGAGCCCTTATTTACGTGCTCAACAAACGTTAACCGAATTATCATCACACGTTAATGTTGCAAAAGTTGAAACTAATCAATTTTTAGTGCCTGGCGGTAGTCCATCTTATATTGCCGATATGCTAACGATGTTGTTAAATGATGGTATTGAAAATGTGATTATTGTATCGCATTTGCCATTAGTGGGCTATTTAGTTAATGAACTGTGTCCGCAAGTTGCTCCTCCTATGTTTTCTACTGCTGCAATTGCTTGTATTAGTTTATTACCAAACTCTGCAGGAAATCTTGAATGGTTTCATCAAGCGGAGTAAAAAAACTTAATCTTTTTGATTTACCTTTAACGGGCCGAACTTTAATTGAAGCATCGGCAGGAACGGGTAAAACTTATTCTCTTGCCTTTATTTACTTAAGATTATTATTGGGCATAGGTCAAAATAGTTATCCAAGGCCTTTAAATGTTAACGAAATTCTGGTTGTAACTTTTACCAAAGCGGCAACTCAAGAACTTCGATCGCGGATAAGGCAAAATATTCAAGAACTGCGAATAGGGCTATTACAAGGACATCATAAAGATCCTATTTATCAACAACTCATTGAATTAATTGTTGATCGCAAGTGGGCTGTGCAACAACTTACTGTTGCTCAACAGTCAATGGATGATGCAGCAATTTATACTATACATAGTTTTTGCCAACGAATACTAACTAGCCATGCATTTGAATCGGGTGTTTTATTTGAGCAAAAGCTAATCTCTGATGAATATGAATTAAAATTAAGAGTAACCCAAGATTTTTGGCGTCACAATTTTACACCGCTTGATAAACCACTTGCTTATTTAGTGCTTGCTACATGGCAAGATCCAACGGCATTGCTAAAAGACATCAGCCCTTATTTAGGGTTAGATTTCAACAATGCTGACAAGGTAAACTTAGATATAAGTACAACAATAAAGCTTTTTTACCAACAAAGTTATGAAAAAATTGAAAATATTAAACAATCTTGGCTAGCTTTGTCTGAAAAATTAGTTGAAATCATTACACAATCAGGTGTCAGCAAACAATCATATAGTAGCCGAAATCTACCTAATTGGGTAAATAAAGTCTCTACATGGGCTAACAGTGAAACTCGAACGTTTGAATTGCCCAATGAACTTGAAAAATTTAAGCAATCAGTTTTAATCGAAAAGACGAAAGAAGGAAAAAGTGTTCCATATCATTCGTTTTTTGAACAAATTGACGAACTATATAAACAACCTTTTGATCTACGAAGTCAAATTTTAATGGATATCGTCAGCGTAATTCAAAAAGGGGTCTATAACGAAAAAATCAAAAATGGCGAGATGAGTTTTGACGATCTCATTTGGCAACTAAATCGCGCACTAAAAGCAAAAACAGGTGATCGATTGGCACAAAGTATAGCCTCAAAATATTGTGTTGCTTTAATTGACGAATTCCAAGATACCGATCCTACTCAATATCAAATTTTTGACCGTATTTATGACAAGCAAAAGCTAGATCAAGGTCTACTATTTATTGGTGATCCAAAACAAGCAATATACAGCTTTCGAGGTGCTGATATATTCACTTACTTAAAAGCTAAACAATCGACAGGGGAAAATTCTTTTACCATGGATGTAAACCATCGTTCATCAGCTTCGATGGTTAAAGCGGTTAACCAATTATTTTCTAATTGTGATAATCCATTTATATTTAATGATATTCCTTTTTTGCCTATGGATGTGGCACAGCGAAACCAGCAAAAATTCCTACAAGTTAATAACCAAAAAATTGCTGCATTAACGGCTTATTTATTGCCTGATGATATTACCACGAATGCAGATTACCAAGAACATATAGGAAGTTGTTGTGCTAGCCAAATTGTGACTTTGTTATCTAATTCTTCACTATTCATTGATAACGAAAGCGAACAACGCTCAGTAACTACTGCTGATATTGCAATCTTAGTGCGCACAGGTCGGGAAGCTGAAATTATCCAACAAAAATTGTCAAATTGTGGTGTTAAAAGTGTTTATTTATCAAATAATAGTAGTGTCTTTTCTTCTATTGAGGCAAAAGATGTATTGAACCTATTGCAAGCTGTTTTAATGCCAGAAAACGAAACAACACTAAGATTAGCATTAATGACCTCGCTATTAGGTCAAACCATGACAGACCTTGAACAAATCACTGATGATCAAGATAAATGGGAAAGTTTGGTGGAAGAATTCAAACAATATCAAGCAATTTGGCAATATTATGGTGTATTGGTTATGTTACGCCGAATGATGAAAAAACGGCATCTAGCTGAAAACATCTTAGCTCGCCAAGATGGTGAGCGAATATTAACTAACTTAATGCATTTGGGTGAACTACTTCAAGATGCATCTGATGAATTAGACAGCCCGCATGCTTTAATTCGTTGGTTGACAAAACAAATTGTTAGTCCAGATCCTAATTTAGAAAATCATCAGCAACGCCTTGAAAGTGATGAAAATCTTGTCAAAATCATAACTATTCACAAATCTAAGGGGTTAGAATTTCCTGTTGTTTGGTTACCCTTTATTTCGATGTATCGTGAGTCTGATAACCAATTTTACCACGATAAGAACAATGACTATCAACCAACTTATGCATGGGTATTGACTGACGAAATTAAGCAACAAATAGAAGATGAACGCCTTGCTGAAGATTTACGACTATTATATGTTGCAATGACTCGTTCAGTTTATCATTGCAGTATAGGGCTTGCTCCTTTGAAAAAAAGCCGATCTGCTATAAACTATTTACTAAAAGGGGAATTAAGAACAATTGCCAATATGGCTCATTTAATTGATATCCAATTGCCAATAGAAAGCAAACAATATAACCCTCCAATTCTACCAAATCAATCATTATCGGCTAACGTATTTTCGTGTAATATCTCAAACAGTTGGCGAGTGACAAGCTATACTGAATTACAAAAACATAATCATAGTATATTAGATTATAATTCGGATATTATTAATGATTGGGATGAGTCTGCACTCGCATCTGATACTGTGCAACCAGACGATTTACCATACGATATTCATCACTTTCCTAAAGGTGCATATGTTGGCACATTAATGCATAGCATGATGGAAAATATCAGCTCAGATAACCTTGATGAACTATCTGAAAAAATGATAAAAAAGCTTAATTTAGATTCGATATGGAATAAGGTAATAACAAAATGGATACAACAAATACTTTTAACACAATTACAAGAACCGAATCTAATATTATCACAAGTATTAAAAGGGCAGTGCATTAACGAATTGCAATTTTATCTCCCAATACGAAGTACTGTTACTAGCCAACAATTAGATAGCTTATGTAAACAATATGATCGCTTATCAAAATTATGCCCTGAGTTAGATTTTGAGTCCGTGCAAGGCATGTTAAAAGGGTTTATTGATTTGGTTTTTGAATTTGAGGGTAAATATTATGTGGTTGATTACAAATCAAATTGGTTAGGTGAATGTGTTGATGCTTATAACCAACAAGCACTTGAAAAAGTAATGTGTGAGCACCGTTATGACCTACAATACCAACTTTACTGTTTAGCATTGCATCGTTTCTTAAAAGGACGCTTACCTAATTACCAATACCAAACGCATTTTGGAGGGGTATACTATCTCTTTTTACGAGGAATGCCCGAGCACGGTATTTTTTACCATCTACCTGAACAAGCGTTTATCGAAGATCTTGATAAGTTATTTGAAGGGGAAAGCGCCAAATGAGTGATAAATTTTTAAAAATCATTATTATCTAAAATAAAGTTTCCTTCAGTGATATTGATTTGATGTAATTTATTGTAATGATTGGATTTTTTTATAATCGAATTCAAAATTGGTTTCAAGCGCATTTGAGTTAGTGTATTTGACATGACTTGATAATATATTTCCTGATTTTGTGTATTGATAACTTGCAACACTTTCTAATTCGCCATTAGCTTCTGATTTAAACACTTGTTTTTTTATATAGCGCGCGTATAGCGCTATAGAAGGTTCTTCATTTAAACAATTAAAAGGATTTTCTGCTGAGTCGCAACTGCAAAGGTAAATAGATGAAATTAAATAACAATATGAGATAAAATGCTTCATTTCTATTCCTTGGTAAAATTAATCTGTAGCAAAAACTGGATTCTCTACAGGGCGACAAATTATAATATTGTATTTTTACCACCATTGGTAAAAGTGATGCGTTGCTCCAATTCCTTTCCCTATATTTAAATCATCGGCATGGCTAATTGCGCCTTGTAGATAATTTTTTGCTTGGGCGATTGCTTCTTCTAAATTATTTTTAGGTAATAATGCTGCAATAGCTGCTGATAATGTGCACCCCGTTCCGTGAGTATTTTTAGTTTGGATGCGTGGAAAGGTCATTCTTATTATATTATTGTGTGTGATCAAATAATCAGGGCTTTCTTTGCTTGGTAAGTGTCCACCTTTCATTAATACTGCTTTGCAACCTAGCTTGAGTAATTTTTGTCCTTGGTTTTGCATTTCATCTTCGGTTTTTGCTTCATCACAATCAAGTAATGCAGCAGCTTCTGGTAGATTGGGAGTGATAATGGTGGCTAGGGGTAATAAAAGCTCACGAATGGCCGTTACAGCATCGGATTTTAAAAGAGGGTGCCCACCTTTGGCAACCATTACGGTATCTAATACGATAGCTGGAATTGGGTTTGTTTTAAGAAGATGGTGAACGGTTGTGACTATCTCTTTATTCATCAGCATGCCTATTTTTACGCTATCAATTTTGATATCTTGATAAAGCGTGTTAAATTGGGCTTCAATAAATTCGGGCGATATTGCAAGTGCCGCATCAACGCCTTGTGTGCTTTGTGCCGTTAGCGCGGTGATAACTGACATGCCATAAGTACCAAGTGCCGAAAAGGTTTTTAAATCGGCTTGAATACCTGCACCACCGCTAGGGTCTGATCCTGCAATGGTGAGTGCAATTGTTGTCATGATAATCTTTCCTATTTAGCTTGTTTGATTTTGTTAATAAGTGATAATGTTGCTTGTTGAATATCTTTTTTACCACAAATTGCCGAAACGACGGCAACTCCTTCAATACCTGTGTGAATGACGTCAGTGATATTGTTTTCATCAATACCTCCAATAGCAACAGCTGGGCACAGTTTTAATTTTACTAATTCGGTTAATTGCTTAGTACCAAGCGCTTTGGCGGCATCTTTTTTGGTTGCAGTTGGATAGATTGGACCAATTCCTAAATAATCGACTTTTTGCCAAGGCACAGCATTAAGTTGCTGGTAGTTTGAGATTGAAAATCCTAACCATTTTTTATTGCCAATAAGTTGTCGTGTAACATCGACAGGAAGATCGCTTTGCCCTATGTGTACACCATCAGCATCAACAGCAAGTGCGATATCAACATGATCGTTTATAAATAGTGGTACAGGCGTGCCTTTCAGTGTTTCTTTTAATGCTAATGCGGCGTAATACCAATCTTTACCTGAAAATGTTTGTTCTGATCTTAATTGAATTGCAGTTACACCATTGGCAATGGCAATTTTGGTGGTGTTTACCATGCCATTAATTCCTTCGCATAATAAGGGATCAAGAACTAAATAAAGAGTAAGATCGAGTTGTTTTTTCATTTGTTTCCTTATTCGTGCGTTGAGTTAAATGTAGAGAGCTGATCTAATATTGAAACAGCAAAGGTGCCTAGTCCTTGCTGTTTATTGGCAAGCTCGCCTGCCTTTTTCATCATTAAACATGCTGATGCAGTGGCTTGTAATGGATCGGGTGAGTTTGCAATAAAAGCCGCTACCATGGCAGATAATGAACATCCCGTTCCTGTCACTTTTGTTAACGCTACATCACCACCTGTTATGCTATAGGTGGTGTTGCCATCGGTGATGTAATCGACATCACCAGTCATAGCAACAATAGTTTGGTATTGTTGAGCAAGTGCTTTGGCAGTATTTAAAGCCGATTGGGTTGAGTCTTGACTATCTGGTCCTTTGGATGAGGCGTTTTGTCCATTTAACGCGAGTATTTCTGAAGCATTACCGCGTATTACTGTTGGATTAAATGATAACAATTGATGAGCAATATCGGTTCGATAACTAAGCGCTGGTCCAACTGCGACAGGGTCAAGTACCCATGGGGTTTGTGTTTGTTGGGCTTTTTTGGCTGCAAGTAGCATGCTGTTAGCTGTGCTGTTGTGGATGGTGCCAATATTAATTAGTAAGCTATCGGCAATGATCACAAATGATTCAACTTCTTGTTCGGCAATAATCATCGCTGGCGATGCGCCAATAGCAAGGAGCACATTAGCCGTAAAGTTTTGGACTACGTCGTTGGTGATACAATGTACTAGTGGGCACTGTTGTTTTATATGGTTGATAAATGTAATTGCTTGCGCAGTTTGGAATGGTTGGGCTATTGGCATATTCTTTCCTTCCTTTTTTATTTATTAATCGGTAAATGCAGGGAAGAATGTGCCAAATTTAAGCTAGGGTTTTTATGGCTGAGACTTCCCTACGCTGGTATTATCCAGATCAGGTACAACGGGTAAGATCTCAGTTTTTTGTTAGAACAAAAAACACCCCGAGTCAAAATTATTGGTTATTATGAACTGACTATTTGTTTTTAACAAGCTATTGTAATAATTTTTCTATATCAGTAATTGCCTTTCTATCAGGTAGGAAGATAATAAGATGATCATTGTCTTCAATGGTAAGATCGGTATTGACAATAATGATATCTTCACCACGAACTACAGCGCCAATAGTTGCCCCTGAAGGGAGTTTTAGGCTATTAATATTTTTGCCAACAAGTTTTGAGGTGTCATTATCACCATTAGCAACGACTTCGATAATTTCAGATTCGCCCTGCCTTAACGAGACAACTTTAACTACGCCAGTTTGCCTTACATGACTTAATAGTTCTGAAATGGTGGCATGTTGTGGGGAAATGGCAATGTCAATCACACTGTCATTAATGAGTTCAAGATAGGCTTGGCGTTGAATTAATACAATAACTTTTTTAGTACCCATTCTTTTGGCAAGCATGGATGACATAATATTGGATTCATCATCGCTAGTTACCGCAATAAATAGATCGGTAAGCTCAATTTGCTCTTGTGATAGTAATTCTTGGTCAGATGATTCTCCATGCAATATAGTGGTGTTAACAAGTTGCTCGGCAATTAATTCTGCACGCTCTGCATTTCGTTCAATTAGTTTGACTTGATAGTCATTTTCTAAACGTTTTGCTAAAGCAACAGCTACACCTCCGCCACCGCTGATAATAATTCGTTTATAGGGTTTTTCTAATCGTTGTAATTCGCTAGTAACGGCTTTAATATTGACTGGCGGTGTGATGAAGTAGACCATATCACCCGCTTCTATTAAGGTTGAGGCGAGTGGGCGAATAAAGCGATTTTTACGATAAATGGCAACAACACGAGCTTCAACATGCGGTAAATGTTCTTTGAGTTCGGATAGTTCATTACCCACTAAAGCACCGCCATAATAGGCAGTTACAGCTACTAAGCAGACACGATTATCACAAAAAGAGGCAAATTGCAGTGAACCAGGGTATTGTACTAACTGGCTAATATGGTTGGTGATAAGGTTTTCTGGAGCAATAATATGATCAATGTTAATGCAATCTTTGTTGAAGGAGGGGTAATCTTCGTTATTGTATTCGGGCTCTCTGATACGCGCGACTTTTTGGGGAATGTGAAACATCACATGTCCAATTTGGCAAGCTATCATGTTGATTTCGTCAGAGTTAGTAACGGCAACAAGCATGTCTGCCGATTCGGCACCAGCGTCTTTTAAGACTTGCGGATAAGATGGTTTGCCACAAATTATTTGTAAATCAAAGCGTTCTTGCAAAGATTGTAATTTGTCGTGATCTTCATCAACCACTGTAACATCATTTTGTTTTTCGGTAACGAGATATTCAGCAAGTGCACTACCTGTTTGTCCGGCACCAAGAATAATAATCTTCATAACTACCCTGTATCGTTAAATGGCTTTAATGGTTGCTTGTTTATCTACTTTATTAAAGCCATTACATACTATTTTATTTTTGTAACAATAGAGTATTGTTTTAGTAATTAAACAAACCCAATTGCGTCATAGACCTTTTTCAATGTTGGTTCGGCTTTTGAGCGTGCCTTTTCGGCACCTTCTTGCATGATTGAAAATAGATAGCTTTCATCATTACGATATTCATGATATTTAGCTTGCAAGATGGTTAACATGTCAATAACTTGGGTTGCCACTTCGGTTTTTAAGTGACCATACATTTTGCCTTCAAATTCTTTTTCAAGCTCAGCAATAGACTTTCCTGTGATACCCGTTAAAATATCAAGCAGGTTTGATACACCAGCTTTATTTTTTATGTCGTAACGAACGATTGGTGGTTCATCAGAATCAGTCATTGCGCGTTTTATTTTCTTTTCAATATCTTTTGGGTTCTCAAGTAACCCTATTACGTTATTGCGATTTTCGTCTGATTTTGACATTTTTTTGGTTGGTTCTTGTAATGACATAACGCGTGCACCAACTTTAGCAATAAACGGTTCTGGAACGGTGAAAACATCCCCATAAAGTGCATTAAAGCGCATAGCAATATCACGCGATAATTCAAGATGTTGCTTTTGATCATCGCCCACAGGTACTAAGTTTGCTTGATAAAGCAAAATGTCTGCTGCCATAAGTACTGGATAGTCAAATAGACCTGCGTTAATGTTTTCGGCATGGCGTGATGATTTATCTTTAAATTGTGTCATACGGCTGAGTTCACCAAAATAGGTGTAACAATTTAATGCCCAACCAAGTTCTGCATGTGCAGGGACGTGTGATTGTACAAAAATAGTGCTCTGTTTGGGGTCAATTCCACAAGCTAAATAAAGGGCAAGTGTATCTAATGTGGCTTTGCGTAATTTGTTGGGATCTTGACGTACTGTGATCGCATGTTGATTGACAATACAATAAACGCAATCATATTCACCTTGCAAAGCCACCCAATTTTTTAATGCACCTAAGTAGTTGCCAAGTGTTAGTTCTCCTGATGGCTGAGCGCCACTAAATACAATCGGTTTACTCATAATTTATTCCTAATCTATGCTAATTATTTTTTTGCATCAGCTTTGGGCTGAGGCAATAATGTTAATATGTCTTTAAAATCATCCAATAAGAAATCAGGATTGCTAGTGACGATCGAGATGCCATAGTTATAACCATAGCTTAATGCCACTGTCGGGCAGTTGGCATTTTGTGCTGCTGTAATATCGTTTTTAGAATCACCAACAAATAGGAGCTGATCACTAAACAATCCAAATGTTGCCATAACTTGATATAAAGGTGCTGGGTGTGGTTTTAATTTAATCACATCTCCACCACCAAGCACTAATGAAAAGTACTCTTTTATACCTAAAGAAGTCAGTAAAGCTGGTAAAAATTGTGCGGGTTTATTAGTTACTAATGCGAGTGGATAATTATTATCATAAAGTGCTTTTAAGGTCTCTTTAACGTTGGGAAATAATATAGTTTCTGCATCAATGACTTTATCATAGTGCTGATTAAATAGATCTTTAGCTTTGGCAAAGAGTTCTGTTGATGGATCAACTGCAATTGCTTTAAATACTCTTTCTAGCATGATATCAATACCATTACCTACAAAGTTTTTGATTTGTTCATTGCTGATTGTTGGTAGGTTTAAATCTGCTAGCATTTTTTGTGAGGCCAGTGCAAGCCCTGGGACACTATCGACAAGTGTACCATCTAAATCAAAAGCTACGGCCTGGATGTCATTTAATTTAGTCATGTTGAACTCCTGCTAACTCTTTTCGCATTGCATCAATAACGGTTTTATAATTAAGTTGGCTAAATATGGCCGAACCAGCTACAAACATATCTGCACCAGCTTTAGCGATTTCAGCAATATTTTCTACTTTTACGCCGCCATCAATTTCTAATCGGATATCGCGTCCTGATTCAATAATACGTTTTTTTACTTGTCGTAGTTTTTTTAAGGTTGATGGAATAAATGATTGTCCACCAAAGCCGGGGTTAACGCCCATTAATAAAATAATATCAATTTTATCTATGACATAATCTAAATAGCTTAACGGGGTTGTGGGATTAAATACAATGCCAGCTGTACAACCGTGATCTTTTATTGATTGCAATGAACGATCTAAATGAATAGTGGCTTCAGGGTGGATTGATATATTGCTTGCCCCAGCATTGGCAAAACTAGTTATTAGATCTTCAACTGGTGATACCATTAAATGCACATCAATAGGTGCGCTAACGCCATAGTCTCGTAAAGCTTTACAAAACATTGAACCCATGGTTAGGTTGGGAACAAAGTGATTGTCCATTACGTCAAAATGGATAACATCGGCTCCTGCATCAAGCACTTTTTGAGTATCTTCACCAAGACGCGCAAAATCGGCTGATAATATTGATGGCGCAATAATGTATTTTTTCATAACCTACCTCTAATAACTTTTACTGTAATCAAGCCTGCTTATGACTTTTTATATAACGCTAAAATCTCGTCGATTTTTTTACGGCCTTCACCCGCACAGCTAATTGAGCGCCGCATTTCTGCCCGATAAAGCTCACTTGCTTTACTGTAAAGGGTCATTGTGTAATCAGTATAATGATTAGAAACAAGTACAGGTATATTTTTTTTATATGCCATGGTTTCAGCTAATTTTGATAGTTTTTTGTGTTCTTCAAATCCAAATATATTTGAATAGTAAGCTGTAAAGCCCGCAGATTCATTCGGCGATATATAGGGTGGATCACAATAAATTACTGAATTTTTTTTGGCTTGCTTCATCACCTCATGATAAGGCGCACAAATAAACTGAGCCTTTTGCGCTTTTTCTGCAAAAAAGTAAAGTTCTTTTTCAGGGAAATAAATTGTCTTATAACGCCCAAATGGGACATTAAATAGCCCGCTGTTGTTATAACGACATAAACCGTTATAGCAATGACGATTTAAGTAGACGAATAAAAGTGATCTCAAATATTGGTCTTTACTACCATTAAATAAATCGCGCAGTTGATAAAACGCATCGGGATTATTATTTTGAGTGTCAAATAGCAATCGCAGGTCACCAATAAATTGATCAGGTCTTGATTGTAACAATTTAAATAATGAAATTAAATCATGATTGATATCTGCTAAAATATAACTGTTGTAGTTAGTATTTAAAAACACGGAGCCAGCCCCGACAAAAGGTTCAATCAGTTGTTCACCTTCTGGTAGATACCGTTTAATTGTGTCCACAAGCTCATATTTTCCTCCAGCCCATTTTAAAAAGGCTCGTTGCTTCTTCAACGGAAACTCCTATTTGTCGTTGATCGGATAAATAAACGATATTCTTTGTTATTTACTTACTTTTTCTTTGTTAATCGTTGCGCCAGATTTAACCCATGGTTTGTCTTTTTGCAGTGCGCTTGGTAAGGACTTAAGCGCTTCGTTCGCTTCATCTATTGATGAATAATTACCTTTTATTAAAACAAACCACGAACCAGATTGATGTTTAGACTGATAAATATGGTAATCGGTTATATTGTTTTGTTTGATAAATTTTTTTAATCCTTCCAATGATTTAGATGCACTAAGCTGAATAACATAGCGATCATTTTTTATCTTAATATTTTTTTCTAAACCAACATTTTCATTTTTGCTATTAACCAAATTATGGTTATTTTTTTTCGTATCTGTCTTACTAGCGATGGCCCTACCATTGGATGTTGTAGCTGTATGATGATTTGCTTTATAACCTTTATTTTGGTTATTAGTTGGTGAATCTAAGCTATCATCTGTATTACCAAAAGATTCAAGTTGCGTATTAGATTGATTCAAAGCATTGTCTGATAATGTTTCTATTATTGAATCAGTACCTCTAATTTGATTTCCATTAACCTCACTAATGTTTTGTTCATCAGCAATTGTATCATTGGTTTCTTCTGTTGACGTTACTCCATTAACTTCTGGAGGCGTTAATGGTGTTTCTGTTTTTTTGTGAGAAGAATAAAAGATAATCAAACAAAGTAATAAAAAAATAATAATTGCTAACCCCAAAATAATTAACTTTCTCTTTGGAAAATCTTGAAGAAAACCGAGCAATTTTAATGGGGGCGTAGAGTCCTTATTAGGTTGTTCTGATATATAACGGTCATCTTTATCTACACGCATACTTACTCCTTAACCTATCAAAAGATTTATTGCTTCATGATTAGTTATTATTTTTAAAATAAGCTACTTAAATTTGTTCTATTTTATCAATAATATAACTTGCAACACCTTTGGCACTTTGTTCATCGGTTTTAATGGTAATATCAGCAATTTCTTCATAAAGAGGTTCACGTTCACTGGCAAGATCTTCGTAAAGTTCACGCGGCGTGCTACTACCTTGTAACAATGGGCGACGTTTATCTTTTTGCGTTCTTGCCATTTGTTTTTCGATAGTTGTTTCAAGGTAGACAACGATTCCCCGAGCGGATAATCGATTGCGTGTCTCTTTAGATAAGACCGACCCCCCGCCTGTTGCAAGAACAACACCTTGTTTTTCAGTCAATTCGTTAATGACTTTTTCTTCTCTGGCACGGAACCCTTCTTCCCCTTCTAGGTCAAAAATCCATGCGATATCTGCACCAGTACGTTTTTCAATCTCTTGATCTGAGTCAAAAAAATCCATGCCTAACTGTTGTGCAATTTGTCGGCCTATTGTGCTTTTTCCCGCCCCCATTGGGCCAATTAGAAAGATATTTCGCTTTTCTGCCATTGTAGTTTCATCATCTATTAATTTGGGTTAAAAATATACAACACACTGATAACTCATTATAATTTATAAAATTATTTTAGTTATCACTGTGTAACTTTTCTTGGATCTCCGTCTAACGACAAAAATTTAGGTTGGTAATTATCTCAATAGATAGTACCTTTTGGCAATAGGTATTTACCAATAGTTTTAGCTAATACCAGCTTGATGCAAATCATGGATGTTTAAAACGCCCACTAATTCATCTTTGCTATTAACAATTGGTGCGGCGGTAATGTTATGATCATTAAATGATTTTAATGCTTCAACCGCTTTCCAATTTTCAGGAATACGATGTCCAGGGCAGGTCATAACGTCCATAATATTATCTTGCAGTGTTCCCTGTTTTAATAATAATCGACGTAAATCACCATCGGTAAATACACCAACTATTTTATTATTATCTTGACAGATTGCAACTAAGCCTACACCTGTACGGCTTAATTCTAACATTGTATCAAGAACTGTTGCTGTTTGTGGCACTTTAGGTATTCGATCCCCAGTTCGCATTATATCCCGTACATGGTTGAGTAATTTAGCTCCTAAGCTACCAGCAGGGTGAGATCGTGCAAAATCTTCTTCCTTAAACCCTCGTGCGCGCATTACAGCAATTGCTAGCGCATCGCCCATTAATAATGTGTTGGTTGAACTTGATGTCGGTGCAAGTCCCATTGGGCAGGCTTCTTTTTCAATTGAAATATCAAGAATTGCTTGAGCTGATTTAGCTAGAGGAGAATCTAGCCCTCCGGTAATTGCAATAACAGGTACATTCATTTCAGCAAGAATAGGTAAAATATAATTAAATTCTTTAGCTCGACCAGAATAAGAAATTAAAATGACTACGTCGTTTTGGGTGACCATTCCTAAATCACCATGTAAGGCTTCCGATGGGTGCATAAAAAAAGCTGGGCTACCTGTACTTGCTAACGAAGCGGCAATTTTTTTTCCTATGTGTCCAGATTTTCCAATACCTGAAACAACAACTTTACCTTTGGTACTTAAAATTAGTTGGCAAGCATTAATAAAATCTTTGCCAAGCCGATTAGGCAATTTTTTTGCTTCTTGTAACTCTAATTCTAGAAGCTCTCGACCATATTGTAATATTTTATCCATTTTAATTAACCTATCGAATAAAAATAAATAAACGGCAAATATAATCGGTGAATAGCGGTATAACGATTATAAAAGCTAAATTGGTATTAGTTTAACAATTAACGGTTGAATATTCAAAAAAGTATCATATCAATATCTACTTGTTAACTTTTAATAATCTAAAAACCTAAAGCAACTTTGATCCCTAGTATAATTAAAATAATACCCAGTAATTTATCAATGATAAATTGAAGTTTAAAGTAACGATGTTGTATGCTTTGCGTTTGAAAAATAAATACCACAAAAGGCCACCAAAAAATAGCTTCCATCCAAATGATAGATGCGACAATGAGCTTATCAAAGATTGATGACTCTGCATTGAGTACTTGAGTAAAGGTAGCTAAAAAGAATAATGTTGCTTTTGGATTAAGTAAATTACATAAAAAGCCTTGCATAAAGGCTGATTTACCTGAAATTGACTGCAAAATTTGTTGTTCACCAATATAGGTTATATTTGTCTTTTTAGCCATTAGAGCCTTTATGCCAAGCCATATTAAGTAAGTAGCGCCGGCATAGCGTAAAGCGTTATAAAGTAATGGTGTGGTAGCGATAAGCACTGCAACGCCCGCAACACAATAGCTCATATGAACTAAGATGGCTGTAATTACACCTAAACCAGTGAGTAATGCTACTTTTCGGTTATAACTCAAGCTATTTTTTAATACCAAAAAGAAATCAGGCCCTGGTGAAATCATTCCTAAAAAGTTAATTGTAGTGACTAAAATTAATGTATCAAACGTCATTTTGTTGACCTATTTGTATACTTGTGCTGAATTATTGATTGTTGCTATATTGGCTTTATTTTGCTCAATAAACTGTTTTTTATCAAAATTAGGTTCGGTTAAATAGTCTGTCAAAAATTTGGCATTACTTTCAACTTTTGCACCATTTAGAATTAAACGAGGCAAATCAATTTGATAAATAGTTTGATCCGTTGTTTTTTGTAGATCTTGCGTGTTAGCATTCGTTAATAAGTAAAGTTTGCGCTCTTTTTGTGACAGGCGATTGATCATTGGTGTGCCTGATCCCATCATCAAATGATCAGGAAAAATATAAAATACGGTGTTTTCCAATAATCCTTCATCTTTTAAATGATTGATAAAAACTCCTAAATTATGATCTAAAGATGCAGCAACGAACGACATATTATCAGATTTAGGCGAAATGATGGGTTTCATTCTTTCATCATCAAAACCATTTGGTGCATGGGTTGAAATCGTTGACACAAATAGGGCAAACGGTTGACTGTTTTGACGCATTTGCGTAATTTGTTTTTTCGCTATATCAAAAATATCTTTATCATATAACCCAAATGGTGCTGATGGATATTGTCCAACATAGTTTTTTTCTGAAATGACTTGTATACCTAACATATCCACTGTATGGCCAATACCTGCAAACTCAGGCCCGGCTATTACATAACGGGTTTGGTAGCCAGCTTTTTTAAGTACATCTCCCAAGCTCACGAGATTTGTTTCGTTTGCACGCATTAATGGTGATGTTGTGTAACCTCCAATTAAAAAAGGCATGCCAGTCATATAGGTGTACATTGATGCGGTAGTCCAGCTACTACCTGAACTCATTGGCATATTAGCGAAAAAAGTATAGTCTTGACTAAGTTTTTGTAAATTTGGGGTTATTTCTTGAAAATCTAAAAAGCCTTGTTCAAATGATTCTAATGATAGCACAATAATATTTTTCCCCTGATGACTAACAAGCTGATCTTTATTTGTGTAGTTAGTCATGTTGAGTGATTGTAATGCTTGCTCAAACGGCTCACGTGGGGCACTTGTGACTTGATAAATTTCGTACAAACGGCTTAATGGTCCATTGTGATAACTAATTGAGATGATTGCTACAACGGCTAATAACAAACGAACAATTAAATGGCATTTGCGTTTACACCAATTTGCGAGTTTTGATAGCAAAAAAATAAGGGCAAAAAAGACCACAATAACTAAGAGCGCTTGCAATTTAAAAATAAATAACCCTTCTATAATGTCATTGATATTTAAATTGACATAAAACTGATAATCAATAAATCCACCACTAAAGTAGATGGAAGTAAGCTCCATTACGATAAAGATCGTGAATAACGTTATACTTAAAAGTTGCCACTTTTTTTGTTTAAAAAGCGAAGCAAAAACAATAGTGATAATAAAAAGCGGTAAAACAATCAGTGTCGATAATGGCATAAAATATGTTGCTCAATCTATTCAATAATCAATTTTGCCTAAGTATATACTTAATGCATAAAAAAATAAAAATATTGGCTAATTTGCTTTATAAATTACAGCATAAAATATGTGGTATTAATATTTAAAATGATAACTGTTATTATTTAATATTGATAATTAATGTCATTCGCAATAATATATTCCCATCCCATACTTATAATGTTAGGAATTGTTATGCCGTGTTTTGTAAGGAAAATCATTATTATTTTATCTTTATTTTGCTTTTCTTTTTGTTATGCCGATATCACATTACCAACACCGCAAACTAAAGATGGTATGAGTTTATTTGAAAGTTTAAAAAAACGATCTTCAACATCAGGAGGAGGTTTCCCTGCTGGTCAAGTTTCTGATGATGAACTGTCAACTGTACTTTGGGCGGCAAGTGGCTTAAATCGGGGCAAAAATGGTTGGACAGTGCCCATGGCTAATGGCAATTCTCCTTATGTAAGAATTTATGTCGCTAGCGAAAAGGGAACTTTTTTATATGAATGGGAAGGTCATTATCTAAAAGAAATTAATAATAAAGATATACGTGCCGATATTGGTTTGCAAAATTTTACTAGGCGAGCTGCTTATTCGTTGATTTTTGTGTCAGACGCTAGTGCATTTACTGATATCAATCCAGAACAGATCACTAACTTTAGTTACACAGCTGTTGGCGGCATGAGTCAAAATGCTTATTTAGCAGCAGCAGCGTTAAAATTAAGTGCTCGTTATATTCACTCTATCAAACCCGAAGTCATAAGCCAAGAACTACAATTACCCGAAGGCAGTAAGCCACTTGGTATGCTCTTATTAGGAAAATAACAGGTAACAACACAATATGAAACGATTTTTGACACTTGTTTTACTTCTTATTGTGAGCTTAATGACTTTTGCTCAATCATCTTATGCTGCGGAAAAAAAATATGAAAGTTGGAATGCCATTGTTGATGAAATGGATGTGATTTTAAATGACGCTTATGATATCTATTTTATGAAAGATGCTGAGCGTGCTAAAGCGCAAGTCAATAATGCCTATTTCGGCTTTTATGAAAAGCATGGAGTAGAGCGAGCGGTAATGTCTTATATTTCAGGGAAACGAGGAACTGATACCGAATATCAATTTGCTAAAATCAAACGATTGATGAGCAGTGGGGCGCCTAATAAAGCTGTTCGTGTTGAGATCGATACAATTTTAAAAATGTTGCACGAAGATGCCAATGAATTGGATGGTAAAAAAGAGAGTGGTTGGAGTGTTTTCTTTGCTTCATTTATTATTCTATTTCGGGAAGGATTAGAAGCGATTTTAGTCATTGCGGCAATTTCGGCTTACCTTGTTCGTTCAGGCAATATAGCAATGGTAAAAGTGGTTTATATGAGCTCGCTTGCTGCTGTTTTTGTCAGTGTACTTGCCGCAATAGCGCTACGTTCTGCAATTAAAATCAGCGGCGCTAATCAAGAAATTATTGAAGGCTCGGCAATGTTGCTTGCGACAGTGGTGTTATTTTTTATTAGTAATTGGATGTTTTCTAAAGCCGAAGCTGAAACATGGAAAAATTATGTTCAAGGCAAAGTGCAAACAGCAATTTCGTCAGGAAGCCGCTTTGCATTAGGATTTGCTGCCTTTTTAGCTGTTTTTCGAGAAGGAGCTGAAACAATTTTGTTTTACCAAGCTATGTTAGCTGATACACAAGATCATATGGATAAGGTTTGGTATGGGCTTGCTGTTGGAACAATAGTTTTGGCGGTAATTTTTATGGTGATCCGTTTTGGTTCGCTCAAATTACCTCTTAAGCCATTTTTTATTGGTACTAGTGTATTAATGTACGTTATGGCCATTGCTTTTGCGGGTGGAGGAATGAAAGAGTTACAAGAAGCGGATATTATTTCAGTTACTCCAGTTGATTTTGTTCATTCTGTTGAAATTTTAGGTATTTATCCAACGCTCGAAACATTAATTCCACAAATAATTATGGTGTTAATTGTGGTGTTTTCAGTTATGTATTACACATTTGAACGTAGTCATAAAAATCACAAATTATAAAAAAATTCATAATATTAAATAATTAGAAATAATTATTAAAAAAGTCTTTAAAAACAAAGTGAAGGAGTTTTCAATGAAAAAATTAGTATTATCGGCGGGTATTGCTTCAATACTGGCTCTATCTTCATTTGCTCATGCTGCAGCGCCAGCGCCAGGTGAACAAAAAGGTTTTGAAGAGTTCCCTATTGGTGATGAAGTTACTGTTGGCCCATTACATATTGGTGCTGTTTATTTCCAACCTGTTGATATGGAACCTGCTGGTATGGGTGGTTTACCAGCTTCAAAATCAGACATGCATATTGAAGCAGATATTTCGGCAGCCGAAGGTAATAAATTAGGTTATGGCGTTGGTGATTTTGTTCCTTACTTAACAGTTAAATACAAAATCAAAAAAGAAGGCAGTGATAAAGTTCTTGAAGGTAACTTTATGCCAATGAACGCATCAGATGGTCCTCACTATGGTAATAACATTAAACTTGAAGGTGCTGGTAAATATAAAGTAACTTTTATTATTGAAAATCCTGAAAAACAAGGTTATTTATTACACGTTGATAAAGAAACTGGTGTAGAAGGTCGCTTCTGGACTAAACCGATTGAAGTTTCTTGGGACTTTGATTATATTCCGCGTGCATGGTAATTTTTTTTAGATACTAAATATAATTAATATCATAATTAATAGTCAGTTATGGTGAGCATTATGCTCACCAATAATATTTGCAATAGCTAGGCAATGAATATGCTTCAATACCTTATCAATATTACCGATAATACATTTGTTTCTGCCATGATAATGGCACTACTTAGTGCGACGATTGCCAAATCAATACCTAATTACAGTAAAAAAATTATTTTATTCGGTTTTATTGTGGGATTTATTGCTGCATTGGCCTATGCCGTTTTAAAACGTAATACAGGTTTTGCTGTTCGTGAATATTATGATCTTGGAGTGGTCATACCTTGGGTTATTATTGCTATACCGTTGATTATTGCTATTTGCTTACAAAAATCCACTTATAAGCGAACAGCTAAATTCTTTTTTACACTACTATTTGCACTCAGTATTGGTTTGATAAGCGCCCAGTGTTTACCTAATTTAATGCTCTATCCATTCGAATTTTCTGTCGGGATGGACTCTATTTTTAATCATGATTATTTGTTTAAATGGGTGGGCTATGGGGTTGCTCTATTAGTAATTTTGTTGACAGGGTTATTTGTTTATCATACTTGTGGCCGATTATCAGCGCGATTTGTATTTGCCATTACTTCACTGTCGATCGTTATTTTTACCCTGCAAAATAGTATTAACATTTTACAAATCTTAATTGTTAGACGCTTTATTTCATCACAACCATGGATGATGAAATTGGTTATTTTCATTCTTGGGCACGTTAACTTTTTTACTTTTATATTTATCGCTATTGTGCTTTGTTTAGCTATTGTTTTATATATCAAATCAAAAACAACCTCGTTAGTCGGTAGTAACCCTGCTCAAATTCGTAAACTTAAAGCCCAATTACGTAGTGATAGACGATGCGCTTTAATGATTATGGCAGGTACAGCGATCACTGCTTATACCGTAACTCGCGCTCGCTATATTTTTGAAAAAGGGGTAGAACTGACACCTGCTGAGCCAGTAACACCGAATACCGATAATTTAATTGTTATTCCCCTTGATAAAGTAAATGATGGCAATTTACACCGTTATGGCTATCAAGCCACGGATGGTACTTTAGTTCGTTTTATTGTTATTAAAAAAAGTGAAAATGCGTATGGCGTTGGGTTTGATGCTTGTGATATTTGTGGTGCAAGTGGTTACTACCAACGTGGAAATCAAGTAGTCTGTATTTTGTGTGATGTAGTAATGAATATTGCAACGATTGGGTTTTCTGGTGGGTGTAATCCTGTGCCACTTAAGTATGAAATTATTGACGGTAATATGGTGATTCGCCCTGCAAATCTTGAAGCAGAAAAAAACCGTTTTAAATAAAGGCGAATTAAAAGGAATAGATTATGTTTTGCAGAATGTTACTGAGTGTATTAGTTCGCCAAAAAAAGAAACTCTTTCTTATTGCTTTAACGGTTGCTTTAGGTGTTTCGCTTGCTACTGCTATGCTAAATGTAATGTTTGACGTAGGTGATAAGGTGAATCAAGAGCTAAAAGCCTATGGTGCTAATCTCAATATCGTTCCTCGTGGTAGTGCTGTCATTAATGAAATGTACCAACTTGATAACAATGATAGTGGGCAAGCTGTGCAGTATATTAAAGAAGAAGAACTTGTCAAAATTAAGATGATCTTTTGGGCTTATAATATTGTTGATTTTGCCCCTTTCCTAACAACTCAAGCGACATTTCATGATAAGCCAATTACGGTGGTAGGTACTTGGTTTAATAAACACCTTAATATTCCAACAGGTGATCAGGTTGATACGGGCATGTTAGCTATGAAATCATGGTGGACCATTGAAGGAAACACCATGACTGATGATAATTTGCAAGGAGCTATGGTGGGTGAATCTGTAGCCAGACAATGGAATTTAAAGCTGGGCGATACCATAGATATTATCTCAATGCAAAGCCACAAAAAGCTTACACTCACAGTGCACAATATTTTTCATAGCGGAGGTGTAGAAGATACGCAAATTTATTTATCATTGCCAGTTGCACAAGATCTTGCTGAGAAAAAAGGGCTAGTTGAACGTGTTGAGGTGAGTGCATTAACCACCCCCGAAAATGAATTAGCGCGCAAAGCGGCGCAAGATCCTAATAGTTTATCTAGAACTGAGTGGGATACATGGTATTGCACAGCTTATATCAGCTCAATCGCTTATCAACTTGAAGAATTAATGCCTGATGTTAGAGTTAAAGCCATTATGCAAGTGGCTGAATCTGAAGGTTCGATTTTACAAAAAACACAATTACTAATGTTATTACTCACCATTTTGTCATTGATTTGTTCGGCGCTAGCGATTTCCAATTTAGTGACAGCTAACGTTATCGAGCGTAGTACCGAAATTGGTTTATTAAAAGCATTAGGTGCAACAAATATGGCAGTATCTTTGCTCATTTTTACTGAATTATTCCTTATTGCTTTTTTAGGTGGGGTTTTGGGATATTTTATCGGCATTGGTTTTGCTCAAATTATTGGTTATACAGTATTTGGGGCATTTGTTGAACCCAAAATGTTGATTATTCCATTAACCATAATAATGGTCTTTTTAATTACGCTCTTGGGTAGTTTACCTGCACTTCGGATGATGATGTTTTTACGCCCAACTGATGTATTACATGGTAGATAAAGTGAAAGGAAGTTTCATGATCAATAAAAATAGACGCTTTATAATTAAAACCGTGTTAAGTTCACTTATCCGTCGTCGGTCTCGTATTACCATCGCTTTGCTTGGCGTTGCTATTGGTGCAACAGTGCTTCTTGGTATGATCACACTTTGTTATGATATCCCAAGGCAAATGGGACAAGAGTTCCGTTCCTATGGTGCTAATCTTCTATTGTTACCTGCTAATAACCAGCCAACGGTAGCAATGACGGATGTTAATAACGCAGTGAGTTTTTTACCGAAAGATAAATTACTCGGCGTAACCCCGTTTCGTTATGCGTCAATTCGCAGTAATCAGCATCCTTATACTATTGTGGGCACTGACTTTAAACAAGTAACAAAAACTAGCCCTTATTGGCACATTGAAGGCGCATTGCCACAAAACCCACATGAAATAATGATTGGTATTGATATTGCTAATTTTGCTAACTTAAGCGTTGGTGGTACTATGCCAATTTCAGGTAAATCTAAGCAAAATTCACGTTTTGATGAGGATCTAAAAATAACTGGCATTGTTAAAACAGGACGAGCCGAAGATGGTTTTATTTTTATTGATTTACATGATTTACAAAAACTATTAGAAGAAAATGAACAAGCCGAAGTGGTTGAAGTAAGCATTACGGCGACTGAAGCTGAGTTAAAGCAGTATATTGAAAATATCAAGCAACAATCCACTACAATAACACCGCATTTGATCAAATGGGTGACAAAATCTGAAACATCGGTACTTGGCAAATTGTCCTCATTACTTTATTTGGTCACTTTTGTGGTATTAGTACTAACGATGATTTGCGTGGCCACAACAATGATGACAGTGGTAATGGAGCGTCGTAAAGAAATTGGGCTTAAAAAGGCAATTGGAGCTAATAACCAAAGTATCGCCAAAGAATTTTTAGCTGAAGGGATCGTTTTAGGTATCCTTGGTGGCATTATTGGTGCAATTTGTGGGCTTATTTTTGCACAAATCATTAGTACCAATGTGTTTGGCCGTTCAATTATTATTGAGTTTTATCTGATTCCAACCACAGTTATTATCTCAGTGATAGTTACGGTAATTGCGTGTTTAATTCCAGTAAAACGAGTACTACAAGTCGAACCTGCGTTAGTTTTACGTGGCGAATAGGATATAAAGTATGAATATACTCGAAGTAAATAATGTGTCTAAAATTTATGGTTCACTACATGCACTGTCTGAAGTAAATTTAACAGTTGAAGAAGGTAAATGGCTATCAATTATGGGACCTTCTGGTAGCGGTAAAACAACTTTGATGAATATCATTGGTTGTATGGATAAACCTTCACTTGGTTCGGTTATTTTAGACGGGCAAGATATTACTCAGCTTTCTTTGTCACAATTAACTGAAATACGTCGAGACAAAATAGGTCTAATCTTTCAACAATTTCACCTAGTATCGTATTTAACCGCACTCGAAAATGTCATGCTTGCTCAGTATTATCATAGTATGGTCGACGAAAAAGAAGCCATGCAAGCGCTTGAACGTGTTGGGCTTGCAGCTCGTGCTAAACACTTACCAAGGCAGTTATCAGGTGGCGAGCAACAACGTGTTTGTATTGCTAGAGCATTGATTAATTATCCAAAATTAATTTTAGCCGATGAACCAACGGGTAATTTAGATGAAAGCAATGAAGCGATGGTCATGAATTTACTGCATCAACTGCACGAAGAAGGCAGTACAATCATTGTGGTTACTCACTCACTAGAAGTGTCAAAACATGCACAAACCACCGTAGTACTAGAGCACGGCAAAGTCGCGCGTGTAATTAACAACTAACCAACAAAAGGTTGTCGTATATGAAAAACCGTCTTATTTCATCAAGTACCTTTATTATTATTGGCGTATTAATTATCTTATTTCCATTATATATATTGCCAGTTTGTCCACCGCCAGAGTCTGTTGTAACACCTGTTGACACTATGAGCCATAGTATGAGTAATGCAATGAACGGTGTTAGTGGTGAGCTTGCACATAGTGGACATATGCACGCTAGTACAGGAAAAATTATGAAATGTTTTTGGACAGCAAGAGCCGAAATAGGGATCGGTTGTTTAGTGATAGTCATCGGTGCATTACTACTGATTAGTCGTACGGCTTTTATTCGAATGGGATTAAGCATGGCGACAGCTTGCATATCGTTGTTAGCCGCTGCAATTCCAACGATCCTAATTGGCGTTTGTTCTAACGAAATGATGCGGTGCAATATGGGCTCTAAGCCTGCCTTAGTATTATTATCGGGTTTATTATTTATTGCCTCAGCAGTTAATATTTATTATTTAAATAAAAAAACAAAAAATAGATAGCCTTTGTTAGCAAACAAATACCATATTTATCTTTACCTGATATAGGTAAAGATAATATTCAAATCCAACAAGCAGGAAAGTCAATATGCACGAAAAACCGATTACCATGGCAAATTTAGCATGGCGAAATATTCAGCGGCGACCATTTAGAAGTTGCTGTTTGATTATCATCATTACGCTTTTTTCGGCAACGCTGTTTGGTGGAAGTATACTGATGAAAAATCTCAGCCTTGGTATTTCAGGCATGGCTAACAGGTTAGGGGCTGATATTCTTATTGTGCCTAATGGTTACGAAAAAAATATGGAAGTTGCCTTATTGCGTGGTGAACCGAGTACTTTTTATTTAAAAGTAGATTTGATTGATAAAATAAAAGGTATCAAAGGGATTGAGGCCATTTCACCTCAGCTATTTATTGCTTCATTAAATGCAGGATGTTGTTCGTCTAAAGTCCAATTAATTGGTTTTGAACAGCATACTGATTTTATAATTAAGCCTTGGTTACAATCACAACTTTCAGAGCCATTGACTGATAATCAAGTCGTTGTTGGTTCTAAAATTAGTTCTAATGTGGGGGATGAAATCTTATTTTTTAATCATCCTTTTAAAATTATTGCTAAAATGGATAGCACAGGGATGGGATTTGATACCTCCGTCTTTATGACTATGTCGGCAGCCCAATCATTAATGAAAAATGCAAAATTAATTGAAGGGGATGTTGACCATTTTGCTGATTATGCCTCGTCGATTTTCATTAAGGTCAATTCAGATTATCAACCTAAAGATATTGTTAATCAAATTATGCCCAGATACGCCATTGACTATAATATTGACTTTATTATGACCAAAAGTATGTTAAGTAATATATCAAAATGGTTAACAGGCTTTTCAACCATTGTATATAGCCTATCGGCTATTTTTTGGGTTTTAGCTATTATTGTGATTTTTGTGATATTTTCTTCAAGCTTAAATGAACGCAAGCGTGAAATTAGCTTATTACGAATATTAGGCGCTTCACGACGTGATTTAGTCAAAATGTTGCTTCGTGAATCTTTAATTATTAGTGCATTAGGTGGAATTAGTGGCATTGTTATCGCCTCGGTATTACTTTATGCATTTAGCTTATTGATCTGCCAATCTATTGGTTTGCCGTGTGTAAATATCTCACTATTTAATGCATTATTATATGCAATTGTTGTTTTTATTCTTACGCTAATTATAGGACCTTTATCAAGTTCCTATAGTGCCTTATCAATGACTAAATTTGATACTTATAGCACCCTTAGAGAGGGCGAATAATGTTACTGAATGTTAAAAACCTACGCAAAGATTACACCAGAGGACAGCAAACCTTTTCAGCTGTGAATAATGTTAGTTTTTCAATGACAAAAGATGACTTTATTTGCATTATGGGAAAATCAGGCAGTGGTAAAACCACTTTACTAAATATGATTGCTGGGTTACTTACGCCAACACAAGGAAAAATCACCATTAATAATACAAATTTGTTTGAGCTTAATGATCAGCAAGTATCCGCCTTTCGCAATCAGCATATTGGTTATATTCCTCAAGGTAGCAGTTTACTGCCTAATTTAACCGCAATTGATAATATTCGACTGCCTTTTTATTTAACCAAGCGAGCAAATCAAAATTCCCTAAATGAAGCCAAAAGTCTGCTTGAAAAAGCTAAAATAAGCCATTTGCAAGATGCATATCCAGCTAATATGTCGGGCGGTGAAATGCGCCGTATTGCGATATTGCGAGCACTGATTTGTAAACCACAAATGATTATTGCTGATGAGCCAACCAGTGATCTTGATGAAGAAAGCGCGACCGAAATTATGCAACTACTGTCAGAAATTCATCAACAAGGTACAGCATTATTAATTGTCACTCATGATCATGATGTTGCTTGTTATAGCCAAAAAATCATGAAAATGTCAGCAGGGCGATTTATTGACTAATGGGTTTATTTATTAACTAAATTATTATATTAAAAGTGGATTACAACCCATGTCGATCATAATTTTATTGAGTTTTAATAATGGCAACCCAACTAATGAATTAATATCATCACCTTCAAGTTTATCAAACAGGGTGATGCCCAGTTCATCACATTTAAAACTACCAGCACATTGTAGTGGCTTCTCTTTGCTAATATAGGCATCAATTTCTGAATCAGTTAAATGCCGAAAAGTTACCTTAAATGGTTCGCAAATAGTGGTTTGTTGTTGTGTTTTGGTATTAATTACTGTCATACCTGTATAAAAATAGAAAGCTTTACCGCTGCTTTGTCGAAGCTGTTTACGGGCATTATCAATTGTATGCGGTTTGCAAACAATATTACCGTCTAACACACCAACTTGATCAGAGCCAATAATTAAACTATCAGCAAACTGCATAGCTAATGATTGGGCTTTAAGTTTAGCTAGGCGAACCACCAATTGCTTAGCTGACTCACCTGCTAGTGGTGTTTCGTCACAAATTGGCGGCACACACTCAAAAGGGATAGCTAATTTTTCAAGCACTTTTTTACGGGATACAGATGTTGATGCTAATATGATTCTCATTTTAATTATCTCTTAAAATCCAAGCTGAAGGATGCGCATTAAAACCGATATGGCCATAATAATCAACTATGTGCTCTAGCTAGGTTTTTATATTAAATTGATAGATAATACGATTCATGTTGATCTCCATCATAAAATGAATAAAAAATAATTAAAGATTAAAGTTAAAATGAGTATCATACTAGCTAGGTAAAACCTATTTTAGCTTCACTGTGATCCTCGCCAAAATATTAGACAGTGCCCGCCTCTATCATTTTTTCGTTTTGGTAATATTGTTGTTCATATTGCTGCGGTGATACCCAGCCATTGGCTGAATGACGGCGTATCCGATTATAATAGATTTCAATATATTCAAATAGTGCTTGATTAGCCAACTATCTCGTTTTGTAGGGGCTGTTGATCTTTGCTGTACATAAATCACTCAACAATACATTGGCAGCCACATTAACATAAATGCCAGTGATACCATACTGGCATAATTCCTTTCTAACTTATCGTATCGAG
>NZ_WTEX01000040.1 GCF_009795845.1 Gilliamella sp. Lep-s35
TGTTATTACCTAAATTAATATTTAATCCATCAGGCATTCTTACCAAATCAACCTCATTACCCGTGGTTGAATATCGTACTTTTCTACGCTGAGGTGGATCACTATTTGGCTCAATAAAATGTCCATCAGTTACAATATCTTCATTAGGGTAATAATAATTATTCTCTGCATGTCCTCCTGCAGGAGCAGGAGCACTTCTGGAATATCCTACTGGAATATGATCTAAAATTATCCCAATATTTCTTCCCATTACCTGAGTTTTTTCACAAGTGGTCAGGATAAATTCATTATCATACGGATCGTGATATATATATGCAACTTTAGTTGAATTATTATTTTTTAGATATGCCATTTTCCTGTTATTGGCTAAGAAATTATATGGATTTGCGTTATAGTTTTTCCTGTTATTTACTCTTTGCGTAAATACGGGGGCATAAATCTCATAAAAACTACGATTTACCACTCTAAATTGCTGCTCTGCGGCAGATAAGAAGGTACTTCCGTCGCTTGTTTCTCTGTTGCTGTTACCATAGGCACAGTTTCCACGGTTTCGTTGTACTCGCACTTGTACGGTGCCATTGGTGGTGCCTAAGCGTGTTGCCCATTCATCGAAGATTGCTCGGGTGCTTGGGCGGAGTTGCAGTTTTATTATGGCACGGTGAGAATGATCGGCTAAGTTAGTATAGGGGCAGGAGCCTGTGTTATTGTTCAGGGCATCAAAATTGCCTACTACAGCGGTAAGGGTTTGTGCTGAGGTATATTGGCGGGATGCGTTAAAGTACATGACTTCTAATGCATTGGTATTACCGGTGAGTGATTCGCTCTGTATTTCTACTCTGATTTGTTCGTTAGGGGTTAAATTTCGAGTTTCGAGTACCAAATAAACCGTCTTTCCTAAAATGGAATCGTAAGTAATAAGGTTATTTTGTCCATCTCGTTGTGGATGAGCGGAATCTATCGGTTCAAAAAAGACTTCTGTATTTAATACTTTTTTTTTCGCAAAATATACATTGTGTATTCTGTGTAAATGGTCGTTGGGTGGGTCAATTTGGTTTACGCTCGCGCTCTGCCCTGTTCTGGTAATGGTAACGGTTGCATTTCCATTTGTGCTTTGGGATGAGTGGGTGCTGTTACCTGCACGGGTTGTTGAGCTTGAGCTGCTTGAACTGTCGCCTGGTGAATTACTACACGAAGTAAAAAACAGACAGAAAAATAGCGCCATAATAAAAACAGCATGGAATTTTCCTTTTCCGTATTTATTATCTAGTTTTTGTTGTAAATCGTGTATGTGAAGAGTTTTTTTATATTTCCTCATATATTAGGGTATTAAGTGTGTAGCGTATTATTTTTTTATAGTTTTCTCCAAAAGAGAAACCAAAACCATAGCAATAAATAAGAACAACATTATCAAGTAAAAATTCTTGTGCTTGTTTTGATGATATCTTTCTCTTTTAATTCATTACATGGATTAAAAATATGTGATATTTCTTACCTCTTATTTTTTCCAACTAAATTTTTTACCCGATTGTTTCTTTTGCAAACATTCTTCAGTGGTATATTGTTGTGGGCAGGCAAAGCAGTCTTTTGTATTTTCATTGGTAAAATTTAAATCATCGGGGATTTTTATGATGCCATTTATTGGTTTTATCTCTTGACTTAAGCAGATCAAATTTGCCCTTTCAGCAGTATTATCATCTTTTGCTGTTTCTGTTGTAAAAACTATACTATCCCAACCAGTTTGTTTGAAAATTTCCAATTTCTTATTTCTTTCTCGAATAAATAGTTGATAGGCGCTTACGCCTATTCTGTTTTGTATTTCGACAATAGCGAAATCCGATTTATTTATCAGAGAGATTTCAAAAACTCTTTCATAAATATTTTGTTGATTTAAAAAAACTTCGGATTGCAAAATTATCTTATGAGAAAAAATATCAAAAGTATCCAAAATATAAGTACCTTCGAAATCATCTTTTATGATGGGTGACATGGTTTTAGCCGTTTCATGAATATTCTTTTTTTCATTGAAGGAACTAACTTCCACATTTTTTTTATTTAATTGTTTATTGCTACAACTAGATAGTAAAACAATAATAAAAATATAGATTATTTTATTTTTCATATAGCTATCGATTAGGACATTTTTTATCATATTCTATAAATTCTTTGATCCATTGAGTATATTTTTTTCTTTCTTCATTGTTAATAAATTTATATTGTCAGAATACTTTTTTATGCGCTGCAATCCATAGTATAAAAATCTAAAATTGTTAAATACCATTTATTATCCAGTTGTGTAAGATAAAATATGAAAATATTTTTTTCATCATTCGGTAATATACCTGGAAAGTTCTCTATATATACAACTTTAACTGTTTTAGGGGCTATTTTATCGGCAATGGCTTGATATTCCTCCCAAACAGGATTTTTTTCAAATTGATAGTGTTTTAATTCCCAATGATAATAATCAAGCGCTATTTTTAAAGCCTCAATATTTTTTTCTTTTGGATTGGCATACAGACCTAGTTTATTAACTTTTTCACTACATGGATTAAATGTAGGATATTGTTCATATTGTATTTTAGGATTGCCAGATATTGAAACCCCTAGCAATTCATCTTCTACCCAAGACGGTATAGTATTTTCAATTATTTTATTATTAGATTTTAAATTGTTCAATTGTTCAATTCTTCTCATTGTTGGGCTGGTACTCGCATTATATACAATGAAAAGTCCTATATCTTTATGAATATATTGGTTAATTGCTTCAAAATCCTTTTTATTAAAAAAGTCAATAAGTTGATATACCGTTGGTTCAAACTCTTGTTGTGAGATTGTTTGAGTAACTGCTGGTTGATTTTCTATTTTTTGACTGCATGCTATGTTAGCCAAAGACAAAAGAATTAGTAATATTATTCTCATTTTTAATTTTCCAAAAAATGGGCATTTGTTTTATAAGTATCCTTATTTTCGTCATAAGAGTAAAAATTTTTTAAACCATCCGAAGTAAACGGTAAGGTATGTATAATGATGATTTTTATCATTTTTTAATCTCTTTTATGAACTTCAATGATTTTATTATCCATAATGTTCGGTGATTGAAAATAATATCTTTTATCCTTAATAAACCCGGTAAAGATAAAATTGCCTTGCGTTTGTTCTTTTGCTAATCCTTGATAAACTCGAATACTATCATTCTCTTTTAGAAATAGTGGTAAATCATAATCAAGCGTATTAAGTTTAATCTTAGTATCACTAATAGTAAGTGTTAAATTAGTGGAGAAATAATGCCCATTAAAATCTTTTAAGGTAGTTGGTTGATATTGCGAAATAGTGTTAATTGCTGTTTGAGCATGTTGGTTGTACCGTTCTTCTAACTCAGGATGTTGTTCGACTAATGCTTCGGTAACAAAGTCACCGATAAAGTATCGAGAATTTTTAGGATCTCGACAAGAAAAAAGCTGTGATTTATCGGTATGCTTTTCGGTAAGTAAAAACCAAGATTCTGAGCCTAACAGAACATCATAAAGTTTATTATTTTTTGTTAATTCAGCTTTAATATAGATACCATCAGGGGTAAAACCATAAAAATGTCCAAAATCAACATCATTGGGTAAGTACTCTTCGTGCTTATTTTGAATAATTTCCAAGATATTGTCTGCACTTAAATTCCAATCTAAACACATTTGATAATAAATTAGATTTCGATATTTTAAATCATTACATGACTTAGAAATATTGGTTATTTCATCTTGTGCTTTACAAGAGAAAATTATTAATAGGCTTGTTATCAGTATTAAAAATTTATTCATTATTTCCAATCTACTTCGTGATTTTTTAATCATGCTTTTTTATTATGGTTCATCTGATGATTGGACTAATATCCAAGCATTGAATTATTATTCAGGTATAGTTGAAAGTTCTTTTAACTCAACTTCGTACAAATCATCAAAGTTGTATATTTTTTTAGATATTATTTTATTTTTTTCATATTGCGTAATGATTTTGTAGTCTTTACCGAACGCATCGGGGTGGTAATAGGTGTGTATTACATAAACATGAAATCAATACTATTGCAAATAGTAAATATATATTCTTTTTACAATGACTCATAATTAAAATTTTTTTAGGTTTTTTAGCAGTCCGTCCGTTATCTGAACAGATATTTTATCTATTTTTGTAAACAAAAAGTAACAAGCAATAAAATAGATAATTTCATCCAAATGATTGTATTTACCATTTAATGGATCGATTCAAAATTTCCATTTTTATTAAGTTTAAATTTTAATAAATTTGACTTTATTTTAGGTGTTATGGTGCGATCGATAATATTTCCTCTATCATCAGTTAAAACCTCATTTTTAGAAAATTCTTTAATGAATATATTTCCATCTTCATTAATTGCAAAATCATTCCAATAGGTTACTTCAAATGTGAATCTATTGTCCAATAACAAAGCATCAATCATATTTCCGTCATTATCATAACTGCTCATTTGAAAAAATAAACAGGGATATTCTGACTCAACCCATCCTTCGTATATAATACCTGTAATTCTTTGTAAACCAATTGAAACGTCTAAAACAGGGTAATAATATTGAGATGTTGAATAATAATCATGAAAATTTTTAGGCTTAATATTTTTTTCTGATTGGGTAAATTCTTTTTTTTCCAAAAATTGGGCATTTATTTTATAAGTACCCATATTTTCGTCATAAGAATAAAATTTCTTTAACCCATCAGATGTAAAAGGCAAAGTATGTTCAACGGTGATTTTTTTTATACTGCCACTTGAACAACTGATTAGAGTTAGCATAGAAAACAGAAAAAGAAAGATATTTTTTTTCATTTTTTAATCTCTTCATTTTTTATCTGTATTGTGGAATCTTTAAACTCTGAATGTAGATGAGTATCGTGTAATGATCCTGTTTTTTCTGGAATAGCATTACTAAATTTTTTCTTATGCGCTCCTGTTATTTGTTTTTAAACTTATGCATTGCATTTATAAATATTTTTTCAATATAATTTAGTGTACTTTTTTAAAATTCCCCTGTTTTGATATTTGATATTTCACTATTGCTACCATAGTATCTGGATTTTGTTTTGTTCCTATAATATTTGAATTTTCATCATAAATAAGATGTTCAATTTCATATTTTTTTATATTTATGCTCTTTTTATTTAGATCAATATTAAACTCTCTAAAATATTCTGATTCAAATGTAAAACGCTGATCTAAAAGTATTACATCAATTAAATTTTGGTTTTCATCATAACTATTAAGCATAATTTGCAACTCTTTTGTATCATTTTCCCCATCACTTTGAAAAATGATGATTTTATAAAAATATTTTCCTAATTTAAACGAATCTAATACATAATATTCATAAGTATTTTTTAACCTAAAATAAGCAAAATCAGATTCTTTTATCGTAGCTTTTTTTTCTTGTTCATTAAAATAATATTTTTCTTTAAATTTAGCTGTATCTATTTCATACCAACCATATCGATTATTGAAATAATAAAAACTTGCTATATCTTTTGATGTTATTGTTTTATAATTAGCATCAATTTTGTTTTCTTTATTCTTAGTACTTAAAGAATCTAATCTTTGTTCATTACTTTGCGTCCTATATGTGCATGATAATATAACAATTAATATAATAAAATTAAAATATATTTTATTTTTCACTTTTTTCACTTTTTATTTTTATTAGAGAGAAATCGAACCCTTGTAAATGCAAATGATGATAATGTCTAACATCGCCTTGTGCGAAGTGTTTTGTATGAGGCAACAATGTGGTTTTACCATTATATATAAAATTTTCTGAAAGCATATATTTTTGTCCATCCCTACTCCAACCATATTTATATAATGCACTAATCCATTTATTCTATCTTTCACGTCAAATATTTAAATCAATCCTCTATACTATCTACTAACTCAAATTTTCCTGTTTGTGAATTAATTTTATATTTCTTCCAACTTTCTAAATGGTTCCCTTTTTCATCTTCTATAAATGTTAATAACCATAAATTAAGTTTCCTATCTAGATAAAAATATCGAATTTTAGCTGTTAATGCTTCAGAATAGATTTTTTCTAAATATACATTAAGAGAATCTGTTCTTTTATGATTTTTTATTGTTATTAAATTAATTTGTGTGCTTAGATCAGCAGCATCGTGAAAAGAGTCCCATTCTTTTTTTTCTAATATTAATTCAATATTAGAGGAATATATTTTCTTTTTAAAAAAACTATCATGAAATGTAGCATAATAATCATAGGATATTTTTGATAATATACAATTTTTAGCATCAATATCCATTTGTTTTTCCGTTCGATCAAAATACGGATGAGTTAAGAGACAACTTTCATTAATTCTATTTATAAATTCCTTATTTGAAATATTTTTATCTCCTACATATAAGCTATCTAACACAGCAATATTAGTTGATTGAATCAATGCTTTTTCTTTCTTACAGGCAAGAAATACGCATATTATGGCTAATAAATAAAATATAATTTTAGTCTTCATTTTTTATCTGTATTGTGGAATCTTTAAACTCTGAATGTAGATGAGTATCGTGTAATGATCCTATTTTTTCTGGAATAGCATTATTAAATTTTTTCTTATGCGCTCCTGTTATTTGTTTATTAAACCCGAATTTGTGCATAGAATCAATAAACTTCTGTTCATCTACATTATCTAAATAAAGAGTATCGATACTTTTTCCATTAACATGTTCTGAACTTGGGAAACAAGACGCATCTCGAAAACAACTACCAGTAGTTACTAATTTTAAATTACAGTCAGCCAATGCACCTATAAATCCTGCTAATACATTCGGTCCTGTATATCTTCTTTGTGTTTGTGAAAATGTATATTGAATTTTAATGTTATTTTTTCGATAATCTAGTTGGTCAGGCATTCTAATTAATTCTATTTCCTTACCTGTTGATTTATATAACCTCCAAATATTTCCTTTTGTAGGATGCCTACCATATTCAGCAATATCTCCATTTTCATATTTAACTCTTCTTCTCGTATCACCTTCAATAACATTATTATCTTTTGTTATTTTTGAATGTGTAGGTTTATTGGAATATATTATTCCATTTTGTTTTTCTTTAGTTTTATGCCACTCCACCGTACAAATTTTATGCTCATTACCCTCTTTATCATGATATATATATTTATATTTATCTATATTTTCATTCGAAATCCTTTTAGGGATATGTTTTTCTATTTTACCTTCTGTTTCTGTGTTCCAATATATATGATAGGTAATAATGCCTAAAATAGCTTTAATTTCAAACCTTTCTTTCTCTTGGGTTAAGAAATCATAATGATTTAAATTATCCACGGCACTAAATTGCCCTGCAAAGAAGCTTTTAAACGTTACTGTAATTGCGGTTGTTTCTTTTATTTTTGCCCTTACAAATAAGAAAGTGTTTTT
>NZ_WTEX01000041.1 GCF_009795845.1 Gilliamella sp. Lep-s35
TTTGAGGGACAAGCGCATCTAACGAAATTTGCTCTATTTTTTCGGGTGTCGCTGGCGTTGGTTTTTTTAGCATAGAAGAATTCCTATTATCATGGACTCTTCTCTATTAGATCAAAGAACTCGCCCAAAAGCGAGTTCTTTGTCATCAATCTGAAGATCCGCCAATATCATCGGCAGATCTTTTTTTATTGGTTTTGAATATATTCATTCATGAATTTCAAAATATATGCCATTGAAACCGAGCCAGGATCCATATGGCCAATTGTTCGTTCACCTAAATTTTTAGCTCGACCAAATACAGCGATCATTTGTTTCGTTTTTTCTGCGCCTTCCATAGCTGATTGTGCTATTTTAGGTAGTGCATCATTTAACTTTAAAGTAGTTAATAGACTTGCTGTTGTTGCACTAGCGGCTAAGGCATCAACCATGGTTTTATCTCCCGGTTTAGCGTTGCCACGTTGATAGACAGCCTGCCAACCTTCATTAAGTAGTGTTGATAGTGCGCTTGAATCAAATTCTGTGATTCCAGTAATACTTTTTCCTCCTGCTCTAAATAAAGTACCAAAAATTGCCCCTGAAGCACCGCCCATACTGGTCATTAATTTTGTGCCAATTTGAATAAAAAAATCATCTATGTCAGTTGGTTGAAATTTTTCATCTTGTAGTAACACAATGATCGCAGCGAATCCCCGCTTCATACCAATGCCGTGGTCACCATCTCCCACAATTTGATCTAAAGATGTTAATGTTGGTTCGCTTTCAACCATTTTTTCGGCAGTGAATAACATCATTTTGCGAACTTGTGATAAATTCATTTTATTTTCTCCATCCTAGTGTTTGGCAAGGTAAATCATAGAGATGTTGTAGTTCTTCATCTAACTTCATTAAGGTGATTGAAAAGCCTGACATTTCAAGCGATGTACAAAAATGACCAACAACAACATCGTGGCTGATTATGCCTCGCGTATCAAGTTCAATACCTACTTTACGTGTTATGATGAGCAGTTCGGTGTTACTAAGTGCACCCAAATTGTTAATTAGTACACACACACGGTCGCCGTTTTTAAAAGGTAAATCATCACAAAGGCGATTTATCATATCCTTGACAACCTCATCTGATGATGTGATTTCTTGTCGACGTAATCCTGCTTCACCATGAATACCGATGCCAATTTCAATTTCGTTATCTTTTAACTCAAAATTGAATTTACTGGACTGAGGTAATGCGCATCCATCTAGGGCTACACCTATAGTTCGAACGTTGTTGTTGGCTTTTGATACGACTTGATAAAGATTATCAAGATCGTATTTTTCAAATTGTGCCGCAGCGCCTGCTATTTTGTATAAAAACATAATACCGGCAACACCACGGCGATCGGAGATTTTTGATAATGGTGCTGAAGCAATATCATCCGTAGCACGAATTGTTTTAGTAGTAATATTGTTTTCAGCTAATATTTCGGCAGAAATATCAAAATTCATTCCATCCCCAGAGTAGTTGCCATATAAAAATAGTACACCTTTCCCTTTTTCTATCGTTTTGGTTACTTCAATAATTTGATCTGGTGATGGTGATGTGAATATTTCACCAAGTGCACAGCCATCAATACCGCCTTTACCGATGAATCCAGCGAAGGTTGGCTCATGTCCACTGCCACCGCCCGAGATAATAACAACTTGATCGCTTGCAATATGGTTGCCATAAACGGCACAATGTTCTGGAATTGCAGTTAATTTTCCCTGATAGGCATAAATCAACCCCTGCATAACTTCTTGTCTTACATTATTTGGATTATTAAGTAGTTTTTTGGGTTTTCGCATTCATTTTTCCTCTTAAGTAATCATAGTTAACAATGTTTATTGTAGAAAAAACTAATAATTCAAACGAATACAATTAATGACAAATAATATCCTACTGATTGCTCATCATCGTGATGATGTCGTTGACCTTTATAAGCGTTATGAATGTGGTTTTTTATTCGTGAAAGGTATAATATCTCTAATACTTATTGATAAGTTCTTTATATAAAGAATATTACAGTTATAATTTGTAAAAAAGTTTCAGGGGAGTCGATGTTTGAGTATAAACATCATTAATAATTGTCTATGAATAAAGAATCTTACTTTCAACGTTTTAGCGGTATTGCTAGGCTTTACGGTGAGTCGGCTTTGCAATGTTTTTCGCAAGCGCATATTTGTGTCATTGGTATTGGTGGTGTAGGCTCTTGGGTTGCTGAATCGCTAGCGCGTAGCGGTATTGGTCAAATTACCCTAATTGATATGGATGATGTTTGTGTAACCAATACAAATCGTCAAATTCATGCGTTAAACTCTAATATTGGCAAAGCTAAAACTGCCGTTATGGCTGAACGTATTTTACAAATTAATCCTGAATGTATCGTAAATGAAATTGATGATTTTATTAATGCAGATAATGTTGGCAAATATTTAGGAACAAAGCAATCCCCCCATTATCACTATATTATTGAAGCAATTGATAGTGTACATGATAAAGCCGCTGTGCTTGCATATTGTAAGCGACAAAAATTGAAAGTGATTACCATTGGTGGAGCTGGTGGGCAAAAAGATCCAACCCAAATTAAAATTGCTGATTTAGCCAAGACAATTCAAGATCCATTGGTAGCGAAGTTACGAGAGAAATTAAAGCATAATTATAAATTAAATAAAGATAGTAAGGGTAAATATGGTATTCCTTGTGTATTTTCGACGGAACAACTAACTTATCCTTCTAAAAATGGATTAGTCTGTTTTTCAAAAAGTGATGCTAGCGGACCCAAAAAAATGGACTGTGAGTCAGGGTTTGGTGCAATTACAACAGTTACAGCTACTTTTGGTTTTGTGGCGGTAAGCTATGTGTTAAGTAAATTGTCTAAAGTATAAATATAGACCGAATGGATAAGAGACAATCAAGCCATAAAAAGGCTTGATTTGGCTTTTTAACATTAAATCACTCTTAATGATGATTATCTAATCTATCTTTAAAGTAGTATTAATTTTCTATCAAAAAAATCAAGTCTCAAACTTTTCTTATCAAAACTACTATATAACACTTATTTTTTGTGCAATATCTTATTGTACAAATTAAAAAACTGATTTACGATAACGTCAATTTCGTTTTGTCATTATGCTTAAGCATTAAATAGTTTCAAGGAAGACGCCAAACGATCCCGATTTATTTTTTAATTTCAAGGAGAAATCTATGGCAGTAACTAACATCAATGAGTTAAATGAGTTAATGGCTCGAGTCAAAAAAGCACAGGAGACATTCTCAACTTATACTCAAGAACAAGTCGACAAAATCTTTGTAGCAGCAGCAACCGCAGCAGCTGCAGCACGCATTCCACTTGCGCAGCAAGCGGTTGCTGAGTCAGGAATGGGGATTGTCGAAGATAAAGTTATAAAAAACCTTTTTGCCGCTGAGTACATTTTAAATAAATATCGCCATGATAAAACTTGTGGCGTCGTTGCTGAAAATGAACCATTTGGCACAATAACGTTGGCTGAACCACTTGGCATTATTTGTGGTATTGTTCCAACAACCAATCCAACTTCTACTGCAATATTCAAATCCTTAATTAGCCTAAAAACCCGTAATGCAATTGTCTTTTCTCCACACCCTCGTGCTAAAAAATCAACCATTGAAGCTGCTCGAATTGTATTAGATGCTGCAATTAAAGCGGGTGCGCCAAAAGATATTATTGGTTGGATTGACGAGCCGTCTATTGAGTTATCAAATGCACTAATGCATCATGATGATGTTGCAGCTATTTTAGCAACAGGTGGTCCGGGTATGGTTAAAGCAGCTTACAGCTCAGGAAAACCAGCATTAGGTGTAGGGGCAGGTAATACACCTGTTGTTATAGATGAAACTGCTGATTTAAAACGTGCTGTTGCCTCAGTACTTATGTCTAAGACCTTTGATAATGGTATGATCTGTGCATCAGAACAAGCCATTGTTGTGGTGGATTCAGTTTATGATGAAGTGCGCCATTTATTAACCCAATATGGTGCTTATGTTTTAAATGCTAAAGAAACTAAAGCAGTACAAGGCATTATTTTAAATGATAAAGGTGCCTTAAATGCCAATATTGTTGGTCAACCAGCAACTAAAATTGCTGAAATGGCGGGCATTAAAGTTCCTGTTGGTTCGAAAGTGCTTGTTGGCGAAGTGAGCAAAGTTGATTTATCTGAACCGTTTGCCCACGAAAAATTATCTCCAACACTTGCTATGTTTAAGGCTAAAGACTTTAACGAAGCGGTAGAAAAAGCAGAAAAATTGGTTGAAATGGGAGGTATGGGGCATACTTCTGTGCTTTACACAGATCAAGATAGTAATCGCGAGCGTGTGGCATATTTTGGCAGTAAAATGAAAACTTGCCGTATTTTAATCAATCAACCAGCGGCTCATGGCGGTATTGGTGATTTATATAATTTTGATTTAGCGCCGTCTTTAACACTAGGATGTGGTTCTTGGGGTGGTAACTCGGTATCTGAAAATGTCGGTCCGAAACACTTAATCAACAAGAAAACAATCGCTAAGAGAGCAGAAAATATGTTATGGCATAAATTACCAAGTTCTATCTATTTTAAACGTGGTTCACTTCCAATTGCTTTAAATGAAGTTATTGAACAAGGCGCAAAACGCGTATTTTTGGTAACTGATAAATTCTTATTTAATAACGGTTACTCAAAACAAATCACTGATCAATTAGAAGCACAAGGTGTTATTTGTGAAACTTTCTTTGATGTTGAAGCCGATCCAACATTAAGTGTCGTACGTAAAGGTACTGACTCGATGCAAGCATTCCAACCGGATACAATTATTGCGTTAGGTGGTGGTTCACCAATGGATGCTGCGAAAATCATGTGGGTTTTATATGAACATCCTGAAACAAAATTCGAAGAATTAGCATTACGCTTTATGGATATTCGTAAACGTGCTTGTCATTTCCCTAATATGGGGAAAAAAGCAAAACTTATTTGTGTAACAACAACATCAGGTACAGGTTCTGAAGTAACGCCATTTGCTGTTGTAACTGATGATGCGACAGGTCAAAAATACCCATTAGCTGACTATGCAATTACACCACATATGGCAATTGTTGATGCTAACTTAGTGATGAATATGCCTCGCTCACTTTGTGCTGCTGGTGGTTATGATGCAGTAACACATGCCTTAGAAGCTTATGTGTCAGTGATGGCAAGTGAGTTTTCTGATGGTCAAGCATTACAAGCATTAAGTTTGTTAAAAACCTACTTACCGACAAGTTATAAAGAAGGTGCTAAAAACCCTGTAGCACGTGAAAAAGTACATAGTGCGGCAACATTAGCGGGCGTATCATTTGCTCAAGCGTTCTTAGGTGTTTGCCACTCAATGGCTCATAAAATAGGTGCAGCATTCCATATCCCTCATGGTGTTGCTAATGCAATGTTGATTAGTAATGTTGTTCGTTTTAATGCAACTGACAAACCAACTAAGCAAGGCACATTTAGCCAATATGGCTACCCTAAAGCGATTTCTCGTTATGCGGAAATTGCTGATTATTTAGGCTTAACAGCAGCTACAGATAAAGATGAGAAGAAAGTTGAAAAGCTAATCGGTTGGTTAGATCAGCTTAGAAAAGATCTTGATATTCCTTTCTCTATTAAAGAGTTTGGTGTTGATGAAAAAACTTTCTTAGCTCAAGTTGATCAACTTGCAATTGATGCATTTGATGATCAATGTACTGGTGCAAACCCACGTTATCCGTTAATTGCTGAGCTAAAACAAATTTTGCTTGATACTTATTATGGACGTGCATATAAAGATAATGGCAATATTAGTGAAGATGTCGCTATTCATACAGAGGCTAAAGGCGTAGCTACAACCACTAGCAAGAAAAAAGCGGCTAAAAAATAATTAAAAAGAAATAATATAAATTAATTATTATTGATTAAATAAAATCCTGAAATAGTCTATATTTCAGGATTTTTTATGTTTTTGATTTTTTTTTAAGCAAACAAAATGAAATTTATTTTTTTTACTTGCAAGGTTAAATATTCTAGTCCATAATGCGCAGCACTTAGGCCGGCTTAGCTCAGTAGGTAGAGCAACTGACTTGTAATCAGTAGGTCACCAGTTCGATTCCGGTAGCCGGCACCATTTTCCTAAGTAAACAGTTTATAAAGATTCGGGGTGGGGTTCCCGAGCGGCCAAAGGGAGCAGACTGTAAATCTGCCGTGTCACACTTCGAAGGTTCGAATCCTTCCCCCACCACCATCATCTAATATTAGCAATAGCTAATTGAAGCATTTAGGTAGCCGAGTTTGAACATGCGGGCATCGTATAATGGCTATTACCTCAGCCTTCCAAGCTGATGATGCGGGTTCGATTCCCGCTGCCCGCTCCAATTGCTGATATAGCTCAGTTGGTAGAGCGCACCCTTGGTAAGGGTGAGGTCGGCAGTTCAAATCTGCCTATCAGCACCATTCTTGTTAATTTCCTAAACTTCTAAAAATATCGAATTTGACTGCTTTATAGCTTGTCACTCGGTAGCTTTATCTGTTATTATTCGGAACTAATTTTAAGTTAGTATTATATTAAATATGATACTTGGTTAATGTGGTGACTCACCACCGATTTGTATTACATTTGAGGGACGATAAATGTCTAAAGAAAAATTTGAACGTACAAAACCCCACGTTAACGTTGGTACAATCGGCCACGTTGACCATGGTAAAACAACTTTAA
>NZ_WTEX01000042.1 GCF_009795845.1 Gilliamella sp. Lep-s35
ACAAGATTTATTATATGCGTTTGTTGATTGGGGCTTTACTCAAGTTATTGCCGCTGAAAATAGACAAAATTGGCTGTTAGGGGCGCAAATATATAATTCTGAACATGATACTCACCTACATGCCGGGATTTTTGACAGCAATTCTCTGGAAACCATTATATAAAAAATAAACAAGGAATATTAGCAATGAGATTAATATTAGTATGTATCACCCTTCTATTTATGATAGGTTGTAAACAAATGGTTAACAGCCAACCGATTATTAAAACAGAAAATAAAAAAGACCATTTTATTACCCAAATTATGCAAGCTCCCCTTGCCAGCCCACCAATTGGTGATAAACATGTTTTATATCCTTTTGCCACACATTGGGAACATGCAGAAACAGAAAATGAACATTCGGGGAGTGAAAAGGCTTTTGATGAATTAGCCGGAAATTTAGATAAGCAGTCCCAATCAGAACAATCCTATTCGATTACTTTAACTATTGAAAATTTAAAACAGGTTTTTAATATCCCATATGATATCTATTCTGATATTATTGATGATATTTTAAAACAAGAGATTAAAGTTCATGTAGAGAAATTAGCTAATTCGCCTCATTTTGATCTGTTTCTACTTACCACTGAATCCCTTGATTTAAAATGTAATCCTTGTGAATACGAATCTAAATTTACCCTACAAACCATTATTTCTATTTCTGCCGATAAAATTATAGATAAGTTGGTAGTAGCTTACAAATATGGAAGTGATATAGGCAGAAGTTATCGTTTTTTCTATTATAACAAGGAAAAAATAATTATTAGGGAACTTGAACATGATGAGATAAATAGTTTTGCTTCTGAAATAACAACATATCAACTCTCCTCCCAAGGCAAATTTATCCGCTATTATGACGAAAATGGTCCATTTCAAAACCAAGAAGAGCAAGGCTTAGTTCAAAACCATACCCGCGAAGGTTTATGGATTGAAATGAAGCCAAACGGTTATAGTCATAACAATACTTACTTAGAAGCCGAATATAAAAATGGTTTGCCCGTTAATATTTGGAAATTTTATCAATTAGAACAACAATATAATGAACTGAATGAACCCATCTTATCCACTCGCAAAAAAGGCAAACTTTTGTACACAGAAACCTATAAAGACGGTGAACTTGTCGAACGCAAATTTGTGGCTAAAGAAATTGATGAATTGAATTAAAGATTGTGTAGTAAACAAACGATTATTATGCTTATCACCCTCATAAATATGAATGGTGGTAAGTAAACATTAAATTAAAAAAATAAACCTAACAACTTAAACATCCTATAATGGAAAACGAAAGCCTTCCGACAGAAAATATAAAATCCTCTAACGATCAATCCGAAATAGTGGATTCTTATACAGCCAACCCCAATCAAATTGTCTATGATATGGTTCATCAGGATGATTTTATTATAAATGTAGCGGATGCCTATTTTGCAAAAAAAGTAAATGCCCCGAATAAACCTAATGAATATACCTATGTAAAATTAAATCAAGCCTCTTTGGGTGATAAAGTCTACCTCGTTGCCAAATGTTACGGTACTCCCCGAAAAGGTAAATTAGTGCTCAGTCTTAAGGAAATTGAAAATACCGATACTACCCAAAACCTGTATTCCAATAATCCGGTTCCTTTTTTAGTCAATGGTGAAGAAAAAACAGAAATGGAATATACCCTAGACGGCTCCATTACCTATACCAAGGAAATAGAACTTCGCCCTAAAGACGATAAAAAATATCAAGAATTACAAGACAAATTAAATAGTCTTGAAAATAAAAGTACCCATTTAACCATAAGAACAGAAATAGAAGATACCAACGCAACAAAGGTAAATTTTAAAAGTTTTCTTACGGGGGAATTCGATACGGTTAAGGGGTCAAGGTATTATGATTTTTTAATCGGTGAAAATGAAAGTTTTCAAATTACCCCCATTATATGGCATGATCCAATCGATAACCCTCAAAGAACCTATTATAATTCCTCAGCTATTCATAAGGAACAAAATGGAGCATTTGGTATGGTACGAAAATACGCTGATGGTTCAGATAAAGCTCATCAAGGATTAGATATATTTGCTAATATAAATACACCATGTAAAGCATGTTTAGATGGTGAAATAGTGAGTTATTCCAATGAAGGTCAAAAAGGTTATGGTAATGTTCTTGTTTTAAAAGTTAAAGGGGAAGATTTAAGGTCATCAAGAAGAGACTATAAGCTTGAATTTCCTAAAGAAATAGAATCCGGGCCAGAATTTGATATGAATGCAGATTATATTTATTTAAGATATGCTCATTTAAATTCTGCTGTATTAACATCTGGTGAAGTAAAAAGTGGAAGTATTATAGCTTATTCTGGTGATACAGGAAATGCAAAAGGGGTAATAAATCCTCATTTACATTTCGAAATCGCAAAAAAACCTTTGGGTAATGGCAAATGTTTAATAAATAGATATAATCCTGCTTTTTTCGTAAGATTAAAACCTATCAATGAAGAAGAACAAACCAAAGTAAAAAAGGAAAGACAAAGAAAATGAATAAATTAATTATATTTCTTTATATTTTATTATTAGTTGGATGTAAAAGTCATTCCACATCCAACCCAATATCTAAAATAAATCATGTCACGCAAGAATATAGTCAAACAACTAGTATTGATTTCAATCAATTCAAAGTGTTAGATTCTGATGAGTCCGGAAATTTATTTAAAAGCAAAAAATATAGGTTTACCTACAGTGATACAAGCGAGACCTTTAACCTGTTTGCAAATAACAACAAGATAGGTGTGATCGATCATAAAACCCAAAAGTACGACGGTCCCGGTTTCAAGATTTATCAATATTCATCTTCACAACATTCTCCTTATATAGTTTTTGTCATTGAAGCAACAGCAGATATAGGTACTCAATGGTATAAGGTTATCATAGTTAAAAATGAGAAAATCATATCAGATTTTTTAATTAATGAACCAAGAAGTGATTCAGGTAGATATTTATTAAAAGAATTTATGTCTATTACTTTTCAAAAAAATACATTTACCTTTAAGTTAAAGAAAAAATTAATAGCAAGTTACTCATCTATACCTCAAGATTATCAGCAAGATAAAAATTACATTTATATAGAAAAAACTATTAGCATTGCACAGATACCGCCAACTGTATCAACTGACAGTACTTCATGTGAAAAACCTATAACAGAATATTACCCAAATGGAAAACTAAAATTATCAGGATGTCAAGGAATTTATAATGGTACAGGAATCCAAGTTGGTTTATGGAAAAAATATAATGAAAAAGGCGATTTAATCGAAACCACCTATTATCATCCTGATGAATTCGGCAAAGACTATAAAATCGTAACTCAATATAAGAATGGAAAAGTTGTTTCAAAGAAAATTTACAATTTTGATGATTTATATGAGACTGAGTTAAAAGAGCTTTTCACCATACCGAAATAATAAATAATTGAAAAATGAAAAAATAAAATTTCAATGACGTCCGCACCGCCCTATAAATCCAAAACAACACAACAATTTTACCGCTTTTTACAGGAAGAGCAGACCCTCATCCATGGCATGGAAGAGAGGAACGATAAAACCGCACTCATATACTGCACTCGTTACCCGGTGAAAGAGTTTTTTAACGTTCGTTGGGAAACGTTTAAAACCCAATATTGGAGCACTCGTATGTCGGAAACCGATAAAATCATACATAAGAAATTAGATCTGATTACTTCCGATTTACAAATCATAATCTCACCACAAGGCACTCTGCACGACCTTACAAACTTTAACGAAGTGCAAATGAAAGCAAAATTAATTTTAGATCAACTATCTAAAAAATACACAGACAATACAGATTTTTTGGAATATAGAAATTTATATACAGATAAACAAAGGGTTTTACTCACCCTTAATTACTACCCTGCTATTTCCTTATATTTACCGCTTGCTCATGAACAAGATCCTATCGTTAGGAATACACAATTGATACCCAATACCATTTTTTATATTAATGAAACGTTGCAAAAAAATTCAACCAATATCCAACTAAACGGCAGTTTACACCAAACGCCCGACCTTGACGGATTACGTAAACTTTTTGCGTTGAAAGGTATTAAAATCTCATCCGAAAAGGCTCTTCCTTGCTTAGAAGAATATCAAGGAAACTATAATCTTACTTCATCAGGCACGGTAAAAGACGCTTCCTTTACCATCCATTTTACCTTTGGAAAACACTATGAAAAAAAAATAAACTATCAACTTAAAACTATACGCCATGAGGAAATATAAACAATTAAAACATGCCGTACAATTACAAAAACAGTTAGACCATAAATATGGCGCTCGCCGTTTCCATGCTGCTTTTATTATGGCGCTATTTTTCTGTCTGTTTTTTACTTCGTGTAGTAATTCACCAGGCGACAGTTCAAGCAGCTCAAGCTCAACAACCCGTGCAGGTAACAGCACCCACTCATCCCAAAGCACAAATGGAAATACAACCCTTACCATTACCAGAACAGGGCAAACCGCCGGTATTAACGAAACTGCCCCCCCCAACGACCATTTACACAGAATATACAATGTATATTTTGCCAAAAAAAAAGTAGTAGGCACAGAAGTCTTTTTTGAACCGATAGATTCCGCTCATCCACAACGAGATGGACAAAATAACCTTATTACTTACGATTCCATTTTAGGAAAGACGGTCTATTTAGTACTCGAAACTCGAAATTTAACCCCTAACGAACAAATCAGAGTAGAAATACAGAGCGAATCACTCACCGGTAATACCAATGCATTAGAAGTCATGTACTTTAACGCATCCCGCCAATATACCTCAGCACAAACCCTTACCGCTGTAGTAGGCAATTTTGATGCCCTGAACAATAACACAGGCGCCTGCCCCTATACTAACTTAGCCGATCATTCTCACCGTGCCATAATAAAACTGCAACTCCGCCCAAGCACCCGAGCAATCTTCGATGAATGGGCAACACGCTTAGGCACCACCAATGGCACCGTACAAGTGCGAGTACAACGAAACCGCGGAAACTGCGCCTATGGTAACAGTAACAGAGAAACAAGCGAAGGAGGGACTTTTTTATCGTCAGAAAACCAACAATTCAGGGTGGTAAATCGAAATTTTTTCGATATTTATCATGGAAGTAATAGCTTTAATTTTAATTCAAATACTACTTTCATCAAAGACGGAACACGTGTTACTATGCGCAGGAGAATCAGCAGAGTAGAAAATAATACATCTGATAAGGTAGTCTATTATTATTATGATCTAAATGATAATGAACATATCCTTTGCCAACGAGATATTGTAACAGTTACCAATAAAAGACGAGTGGCTACAATCCCAGCCCTCCATTTGAGGGGAAGATTGTTAAAAACTATAAGCTATGCTGAAAATAGGCGTTTAGGCGAAGATATTGACGCTATAAGGTCTGAAATATATGAAAATGGTACTTTAAGCATACACAATTCGCCTACAGGAAGAGACAGATGGTATGGAAATCAACCAGGCTCGTCTAAATTAGTAAGCATGGAATTTCTTAATACACCTTTACCTACACGGAGAGTTAATAATTATATATTTGAAGAGTTTAATTACGATAATCGAGGTACACGAATACGATACGGTTTTATGAATACAAGGAGAAGGCATATACGAATGGATATATTTGCAGGTTTTTTAGGCGCCTTAGCTCAATTTAGTCAGGAAGGACACGCACATCTTATCGTTTCTCAAGGATTTTCTTTTGAAGATAATTCTTGCTTCCCCAGTGCGGAACATGTAAATGGCAATGCCGGTGATTTAAATTACTTATCTATTAATGAAAATGGAGAGAGGACTTTATTAAGTGATGCTAGTTTTGACTATGATAATCAAGTAATCTTTTGTAAGATTTTAATTGATTACGGTTTTCAAAGCTTTCGGTCAGAGTATTTCTCCAACCGAGTAAATACGAGTAGCAACGATAATACTAATACGCTGCTTCCAAATTCAGTTCATACCACAAATCCTAGACATAATCATCACTTACATATTTATAACTTTCGGAGAATTTCTAATATCTATGAATAAAATAATCATTTTTCTTGTCTCAACCCTACTGTTGGGTTGTTCGCATGGGCAACAAGAGCCGGTAAAAACTCATACGCCTGCCACTCTCGACATATCTAAAGATTTGTCAGGTGCACTTATATCACCACCATTAGGGCAGCGGGCAATACTCCATAAAGCAAAAAACGAAGATTCAATTGCAAAGTTGTACGATAATTTTGTTCACAGATATGGAAGCAGGGATAGCTTTTGTTCCTTATTGGGGTGTGGGGAAACCGTAAATTATACCCCCAAGCTTTTTAAAGAAGAGTATTCAGAGTTTGAATCGGTTT
>NZ_WTEX01000043.1 GCF_009795845.1 Gilliamella sp. Lep-s35
TGGAGTTTGACATCTATGGCAGAATACGGGAAGATACCTTTAACAATCAGCCGTTTATTCCATTCAGGCAACTGGGGCAGTATGAAGACCAAGAACTAGATGGACTTTATTATAATCGTTTCCGTTATTACAACAGTAATACAGGAACTTATATTAGCCAAGATCCGATAAGGTTAGCAGGTAATAACCCGAATTTTTATGCGTATACCTCCGATTCTAACTCCGAGGTCGACCCGTTTGGGTTGGATTGTGGAATTAAAAATAAAAAAAATAGTTTTGAAGGAATTAGCCGTAAAGAGGCATTTAGAAAAGCTAAAAGAGACGCGAGAATCCCTATGAGTCAACAGCCTAATAAAGTGTATCATAAGGATTTAAAAGATGGATTGGGAAGAACTGTAAAAGGATTAAATGGTAGACCTATTCAAACTAGAAATTATGAATTTAAAGGTAAAAATAATGAACCTATTACTATTCAGGAACATAGTTTAGGGCATACTAAGGCAACTACAGGTCATGGTGCGGAGCCTCATTTTAATGTTCGTCCAATTGATAACTTAAATACAGGACATGTTGAAGGTACTTATGGACATTATAATTTTCCTTAAAATTTATTAAATATGAATATAATAGATATTATTAATAATAATTATTTTTTAAAACAATTATATCCGAATGGAATAAAAGAATTTTGTTTAAGTCACATTAATATTGATTGCTTTAAAAATGTTGATTTAGTTTTACAAACTAGAGAAAAACCTCATATAGAAGTGAAAAAATGGGGAAAATGGGGAGTCAATTATAATATAATCACTCATACAATAACAAATAATATAATAAAGGATATTAACATAAGTAATTGGGGGAAATCTAAATTTGAAAATTGTGAATGCTCTATTGAATTGTTAGAAGAAAATGTTCATAGTAAATATGACAACTTATATAAAACAACTTTTAGTAAAGATGATTGGAATGTGACCATTTCCAGCCTTCCATTTACTTATCAGGAAAGTCGTGTATATATATTGGATGAAAAATAGAACAAGCCAACCTTTAAGGTTGGCTTTTCTATTTCTCTTTTCATCTGTTGAGCTTATCTAAGAGTTCCAGTTCATCCTCAGGAATAAGGAAGCGAATCAGTTGCAGAATGTTGTACAAATCCCATTTATTGTGTTCCGTATAATTCGGAACAGGGGCAGTATGAGGATGTTGAAACGGGGCTTTATTACAATCGCTTTAGGTATTACGACAGTAATACAGGAACTTATATAAGTCAAGATCCCATAAAACTGGCGGGTAATAACCCGAATTTTTATGCGTATGTGCATGATAGTAATGCTTGGGTGGATCCGTTTGGGTTGGATGTAAAACTTACAGAAGGTTATGTTTATAGAATGGGGTCAGGAACAGACTCAAATTTAACTCCTCGTCCAGGAAAAGATACTACTTCAGGATTGTCGGCATCTTTAGAAAAACCAACAACAGGAAAATTTCAAACCATTGATGTAGCTAAATTAGATGGAACAGGATTAGAAGCCATTAATGATCATGGTAGTCATGTTTCTATACGACCAGCAGATGATCCTAATTTTGTAAAATTAAGTGAATGGGCTGATACTAGAGGAACAGAAAGAACACATAAATATACACAAGCTTTACAGGAAGCAAAAGTCACATGTCCTTAATAAATAATAAATTTATGGATAAATTATCATTAGCTATAGATGAGCTTTTTCTTTATGGAAAAGAAAAAATTCAAAGTCGAAAAGAAATTAAGAAAATTAATATTATTGATCAATTTAATAAAGATAGTGATGGAAATATAAGTAGATATGTGAAATATATCGAGTTTTTATTGAAAGATGAATTTTTAAATGAAAAAGATATTGATTTACTAGATATAGAAATTTCTTATAAAAAATATAATGATGAAATAATAGAGATAAAAGGGGAGTTTTATGCTTCTGATGGAAAAATTTTTGATGAATTTTATTTGATAGATAATTTAGAAATTATTTTAAATGAGATAAGAGATTTTATTTATAGATGTTATATGAAGTGCGATGAGATAATTGATGTATATGTAAACTAAAAATAGATTTGGTAATTTACACTCTGTACCATTCAAACAACTAGGGCAGTATGAGGATGTAGAAACAGGGCTTTATTATAATCGGTTTCGATATTATAATCCTGAAACCGGCTTATATATTAGCCAAGATCCCATAAAACTGGCAGGAAACAACCCGAATTTTTATGCGTATGTGCATGATAGCAATGTTTGGGTGGATCCGTTTGGGTTGGATGTTATAGCTAATAAAGCATCAGGAAATGCAAGAGAGGCAATAGCTAAGAAATATTTACAAAATAAATATCCCAATGCAACTATTTTATCAGAAAGATATATTAGAGATGCCAATGGAAAAAGTGTTAGAGATATAAATAATTCAAGAAGAAGACTGGATTTTATTGTAGTTGAAGACGGCAAAGTAAAAGGAATTTTTGAAGTTACAAGCCCAACAGCAGATAAAACAACACAAATGTTAAAAGAAGCAGAAATTAGAGCTAATGGGGGAACCCATGTAAAAGAACCAGGAAGAAAAGGTAAAATGTATGATATCTCAGAAGTTGAAACCAAAAGAATAGATGTTGATTTAGAAACAGGAAAAGTTAAATGTCATTAAGTTCAAGGAAATTATGGACAGAAATCGTATAATAGAAAAATTAAGTTGGATAACTCAATCTCAATTGGCTCCACAGCCTATAACTCAAGAATACAAAGAAAGACAATATCGTTTTTTTGAAAACTACGTACACTTTCTACAAGACAATGGATTTATTACGAAGGAGATTTTAAGAAAAGGGGAAAAAGCAAATGATGATTCTCAAATAACGGTTGGAGATTTGACAGAAGAGGGATTGAAATTTTATATATTTGGAATTAGAAAATGGAGAGAAAAATATGACAAAGCAAAAGATAAGGATAAAGCCATTAATGACTTTGCATTTATTGAGAAGAAATTAAAAGAGTTTAGAGAAAAACAAAATCAATAAACAAAGCCAACCTAAAAAAGTTGGCTTTTTTATTTAAGCGTTCAGCTTATCAAAAAGTTCCAGTCCATCCTCAGAAATACAAATGAAATTTAATACCCATATCATTAAAAAAAATCATAAACCAACGTTAAAATTTGTTTACCACTAAAAAAACATTAGCTCTTTTACGCATATATTACCCATAATAAAAAAAAATCATTAAAAAATAAACGCATTTATATCTCTTTATATAATAAAATAATTAACTTTGGGCAATTTTTTAAATGAATTATAAATTTCAATCTTATAGTTAACCCTAAATAAAAATGCCATAATCGTAGCCGAAAAACACTTCATGAAATCAGACATGAATTATTACATGGAAAACGGTTTTTTTAAAAAAGTATATTCGCAGGGTGATGAATTTATTAAAGCAACCGAGTTCAACTTCATTGCTAACTATTATTTAAGCAATTCTCGCATCCTGACTCAAAAAGAATATCAAACGATTGATGAACGTATGATAAATCTTTATGGACATAAGTGGAGGCATCAAGCCTACTCTAAATTACAAACCTCTCCCTAATTGAACTAAAATACAAAAAAATGTTACTTACAGATAATCATTTTACCCCGGTATTAGGTATCGATATACACTTCACCACTCTTCCTCCATTCAATCCATTTCATCCCTATATAGGAATTGTCATGGATCCTATGGATTACGTTCCTTTTGTAGGGGCTACCGTACAAATTAATGGAAAAAAAAGAGGCGTTTCCGATACCAACGGAATTATTCTTACCTTAAAGCATATACCTCTTTTTACTCCTCCTTGGCTTATGACACCGATTATCGGGCATCAATCCATGAATTTTTTTGCATCAAAAAACGTATATGCTCAAAGCACTCGTCTGAGCCCTAAAGGGCATATGCTTATGACTTGTAACGATATTGGCATACCGCTTTCTTTGCAGCCCGGAAAGAAAAAGTTTTGGAAACTCACCCCTACGCTTTTTGCTCCTACTTCCTACTCTCTTCCCATATCTTTTGGTCCTAAAGTAAACGTGGGAGGGCCCTATCCTGCGGACTGGGGAGGAATGATTAGCGGCTTGGCCATGAGCTTTGGTTTTGGTGCCATTATGAAAGGCTTGGGTAAAGGCTTAAAGAAAACTAAAAATCTCATTACTAATTTCAATCACAACTTAAAAGCAAAAAAAGGTCCTAATAAGTTGAGTAATGCTTTATGCCAATTGGGGTTTGATCCTGTTAATTTAGTCAGCGGTGCAGTGGTGTATGAAGGTACCGATTTTACTCTTCCGGGGGTTATTCCCTTGGAATGGAAACGTGCTTGGTATTCGGATTCTGACTATCTGGGCCCCTTGGGGCATGGGGTGCATGCAAATTATGATCTGGATATTGAAGTATTTCCTGAACAACAAGTAATACTGGTGCGAGTTGAGGACGGAAGAATAATAGAATTTCCTCTGCTTGAAAAAGACGAAGATTTTTACTTAAGAGAGGAAAAAATGACATTATTGAGAAAGAAAAACGGTTTTGAAGTTTTTTTTCACTCCAACCGGGAAACCTATTTTTATGAGCATAGAGTTTCTCAAGTCCACTATAAACTTAGTAAAATACAAAATTCTGCCGGTTTTTTTCTCCAATTTACGTATTCTTTTGGTATCCTTTCAGAAATAATTGACACGGCTCAAAGAAAAATAAAAATCTACAATAACGAAAAAAAAATAACTCGTATTGTTCTGGTAAGAGAAGACATTAATACGGAAGAAACCCTGGTGGAATATCAGTATGACGGCAACGATAATATGAATGCTATCACAGATGGCCGTAACCAAACTACTCGTATACAATATAAAGGCGCTTTAATGGTTAAAAAAACCGACCGTAACGGACAATCTTTTTATTGGAAATACAACGGAGATGCCGTGGGCGCAAAATGCATTCACACCTGGGGAGACGCAGGCTTACAGGAAGGTCGCATAGAATATTACCCTCAAAAAGGATATAATTGCGTAACCGATTCACAAGGAGCAAAAACGCTTTATTACTATACTCCTGAGCAATTGGTGACTCAAATACAAGATCCGCTGGGAAACTCTCGCTTTTTTCACTACACCGAGTTCAGGGAATTGTATAGAGAAATAGATGAACAGGGCAACTGTACCGGATACAGCTATGACGAGCGGGGAAACCAAACCGCTATTACTTATGCTGACGGCAGTCAACAAATTTTTATGTATGACCAAAAAGACCGCCTCTCTCTGGTTATTTCTCCTGAAGGTCATAAAAAATCGTATGTATATAAAAAACACAGTTCCTTGCTCCATGCCATCATTGAACCGGATGACCGGTGTACGGTGTTTCATTATAACGAGAAAAACCTGTTAGCTGAAATTAGTCACAACGGCCATGCTCTATTTTTACAATACGACCAACAACACAATCTTATTTCATTATCTGACAAGAATAAACAAACTACTGAATGGAGTTATGATTTTCGAGGAAATGTAACGCGAATAAAAAATGCGCAAGGCATCAATCAACATTTTCGATATGATGAGCTCTCAAGGGTCATTTCTGTACGCTGTGAAGACCAAGAAACCCATTTTCGTTACCATGCCTACGAAGAAATTATCGAGGTTCTTGAGGGGAATAAAAAAATATCGTTCCAATATACTCCTTTGGGAAGTCTGATTATGAGAGAACAGAACGGAAAAAAAGTTCAATTTTCTTATGACAACATGGAGCGCATCAAAGAAGTTCGAAACGAAAAAAATGAAATCTACCAATTCATTAGAAATCCCAGGGGCGATATCAACCGGGAAATTGCTTTTGACCGCACG
>NZ_WTEX01000044.1 GCF_009795845.1 Gilliamella sp. Lep-s35
TGGTAGTGTGGGTATTACCCATGTGAGAGTAGGGTGCCGCCAGACTTTTAAATACACGAGCCCAGCAGCAATGCTGGGCTTTTTTGCTTTCAGGGTTTTAATTGATTAATATAGATTGGTAAATGAATACTTTAATAGCTTTCAATAAACCATTTAATGTCATAACTCAATTTTCACCGCATGAAAAATATCAGACATTAAAAGATTTTATACAATTACCTAATTTTTATCCTGCAGGACGTTTGGATACCGATAGTGAAGGATTATTATTATTAACAAATAATGGAAAATTACAATCCAAAATCAGCTCACCAAAATTTAAATTACCTAAAACTTATTGGGTACAAGTTGAAGGTATTATCAACCAACAAGCTATAAATAAACTAAGAAAAGGCATACAATTAAAAGAATTTGACACAGCGCCAGCTATAGTAAATTTTCTTGATGATCCAAAAGAACTATGGGAAAGAATTCCTCCTATTAGAGAACGCAAAACCGTACCTACTTCATGGGTGAGTATTACAATCTCGGAAGGAAAAAACCGACAAGTTAGACGAATGTGTGCTGCAGTTGGTTTTCCTTGTTTAAGATTGGTGAGAGTTCAAATTGGAAAATATAATTTATTTACTCATCAGTTGCCATTAAATGATTGGCGATATATCACAACTCAAGATATTTATTTTTAACAAAAGATTTGAAAAAATAATATTAGTCTCTTTTATTGAATGCATTGGGCTTTATTCTAAAATAAGATAGAATGATCATTAGAAATGATCTTAGGGTAAATTATTTATGTTTGAACAAAAAAAAGAAGGATTTTTCTCTCGGTTAAAAAAAGGTCTTTTTAAGACCAAACAAAATATTGGATCTGGTTTTCTTAGTTTATTTAAAGGTAAAAAGATTGATCAAGCGCTATTTGAAGAGCTAGAAGAACAATTGCTTATTGCTGATGTAGGCTTTGATACAACACAAAAAATTATAGATAGTTTAACAAAACAAGCTTCAAGAAAAGAACTAAAAGATGCTGATGCATTACATGAGCTTTTAAAGCAAGAAATGAACTCAATTTTAAGTGGTGTCGATAAGCCTCTTGATATTAATAGCCACAAACCTTTTGTTATTTTGATGGTTGGTGTTAATGGTGTAGGAAAAACAACAACAATTGGCAAATTAGCCCGTCAATTTCAACAACAAGGCAAATCAGTTATGCTTGCCGCTGGTGATACCTTTCGTGCAGCGGCTGTTGAGCAGTTACAAGTCTGGGGAGAGCGTAATAACATCCCTGTAATTGCACAACATACTAACGCTGATTCAGCATCTGTCATCTTTGACGCAATACAGGCAGCAAAAGCCAAGAAAATAGACGTATTAATTGCTGATACTGCTGGTCGTTTACAAAACAAATCTCATTTAATGGACGAGCTCAAGAAGATAGTACGAGTCATTAAAAAGCAAGACGAAACGGCACCGCATGAAATCATGTTAACAATTGATGCAGGCACAGGTCAAAATGCAATTAGTCAAACCAAGCTTTTTAATGAAGCTATTGGTGTTACAGGCATGACATTAACGAAACTAGATGGTACTGCAAAAGGCGGAATTATTTTTAGTATTGCAGATCAGTTTAGTATTCCTATACGTTATATTGGAGTAGGTGAAAAAATTGATGATTTAAGACCTTTTGTTGCTGATGATTTTATTAATGCTTTGTTTGATCAAGCAGATGAATAGAGATAAATCATGATTCAATTTGAACGCGTAAGTAAAGTTTATTCTGGCGGTAAATCGGCATTACAAAATATAAACTTTACCCTATTACCAGGAGAAATGGCCTTTTTAACAGGGCATTCTGGTGCTGGTAAAAGCACTTTAATGCGATTGATTTGTGGTTTAGAAAAAGCTAATGATGGAAAAGTTTTATTAAACGGTGTTGATGTTTCAGGATTAAGTAAGCACGAAATGCCTTTTTTACGTCGCACGATTGGGATGATTTTTCAAGATCATCAGTTATTAATGGATCATACTGTTTATGATAATGTTGCAATTCCATTAATCATTTTAGGTAAATCATCAGAAGAAATTCGCAGGCGCGTTTCGGCATCATTGGATAAAGTTGGATTATTAAATAAAATGAAATTTTATCCAATACAGTTATCAGGAGGAGAACAGCAACGAGTTGGCATAGCACGAGCAATTGTTAATCGCCCTAGTGTTTTACTTGCTGATGAACCTACGGGTAATTTAGATGATAAGCTATCTAAAGATATTTTAAAGCTTTTTGAAGAATTTAACCAAGCAGGTGTAACGGTTTTGATGGCGACTCATAATATGGGACTTATTCGCCGCAGACACCATCGAATACTGCATTTAAATCAAGGGCTTTTAGAGGTTAGAAGTTAATGAATTACGCTAATAATAAACCGACAAAATTAAAGAAAAAAGACAATAATAGTTTTTTTTCTCGTTGGAAAAGACAAATTGGTTATGCTTGGCGTAATACTTTTAATGATTTTTCTCAACATATTTTTGCCTCGCTATTGACCGTTTTTGTTATTGCTATTTCAATTACTTTACCAACTATTAGTTACCTTCTTTGGAAAAATGTTAATCAAACTGCAAAACAATGGTACCCAACGCCTAATTTAACTATTTATATTAATAAAGATTTAACCAATGAACAAACAACTGAATTGATTGCTAAACTTAAATCTTATCCCGAAGTTGCTCAAGTTGATTATCTTTCTCGAGAAAAAACAATAGAAGAATTCAAAACATGGTCTGGATTTAGTAATGCATTGGATTTATTAGACGAAAATCCACTACCAGCCGTAGCTATTGTTATGCCTAAAGAAGAAGCAAAAAAAACAGTTATATTGCATCAATTACAAACTGAATTGCTTAAACTTAATGGTATAGATGATATAAAATTAGATGACAGTTGGTTTACTCGACTAACCGCATTAACCAGTATGATTAAATCTGTTGTATGGATCATCTCGGTATTTATGATTATTGCTGTGTCGCTTGTCATTGGAAATAGTATTCGATTAAATATTTTTGCTAGAAAGCAAACGATTGTTGTAATGCAACTAATTGGTGCAACCGAGGGATTTATTTTACGTCCTTTTCTTTATAGTGGCATTCTTATTGGCTTTATTAGTTCAATTATTTCTTTAATTCTATCGGAAATATTTATTTTTCAAATAGAATCAATTATATTAAATGTTTCAGACGTATTTGGAACAATAATCAATATCGAAGGGCTGTTATGGGATGAAAGTATATTGATTATACTTATTACTATGATTATAGGATGGTTTTCATCGCTTATTGCGACAAAAAAATATTTAAAAATAACACGAATTACCTAGTTATTTTTCTGTAATTAACTAGAATATAAGACAAATTTAATAGCTGCAAAGCTTAAATGAATACTTATTAATTTAAAATAAAAAGTATGAACTAATTTATAGTTTGCAGGTCTAATTAATAAATGCACATTAGTTTAACGTTTTTAATTGTTACATTTAATTGATGATGTGACAAAATGGCTTAATTTAAGGGGGAATTAAATGAGTACTGATTTAAAAATGCAAGTAGGTGCTTTAATCCCACAAGGAAATATCGAATCATACCTTCGCATGATTAACACTTACCCAATGTTAACGGCAGAAGAAGAAAAATCATTGGGTGAAAAACTTTATTATCATGATGATGTTGATGCTGCTCGCCAGTTAATTTTATCTCATTTACGATTTGTGGCGCATATTGCTCGTGGTTATTCTGGTTATGGCTTGCCACAAGCAGACTTAATTCAAGAAGGCAACATTGGGTTAATGAAAGCAGTACGACGTTTTAACCCTGAAATGGGCGTTCGTTTAGTCTCATTTGCTGTACATTGGATAAAAGCTGAAATCCACGAATATGTATTAAAAAACTGGCGTATTGTTAAAGTTGCGACAACCAAAGCACAAAGAAAGTTATTTTTTAATCTAAGAAAGACTAAACAACGTTTAGGTTGGTTTAGTAGTGCTGAAGTGGATATGGTTGCTGATGAATTAGGTGTAAGCCGTAAAGACGTACTTGAAATGGAATCACGCATGTCCGCACAAGACATGTCATTTGATATTGACAGTGACGACGATGACAATTCAATTGTTGCACCGGCACTATACTTAGAAGATGGTAACTCTGATTTTTCCAAATCAATTGAAAATGACAATTGGGAAAATGATGCGACAGATAAACTACATGACGCACTATCAAAACTAGACGAACGTAGCCAAGATATTATTAAGGCACGTTGGTTAGATTCTGATGATAGCAAATCAACATTGCAAGTATTAGCTGATAAATACAGCGTTTCGGCTGAACGTATCCGCCAACTTGAAAAAAATGCAATGAAAAAATTAAGGATGGCTATCGAAGCATAATTTTTCATTAATATTAACTTCCTAAGCCTTACTTTAAAAAGTAAGGCTTTTTTATCATTTAAATAAATTCAACAGCCGAATTTGTGTGTTAGTTTTATAGGGGATTTGAAATGTTAAAAAAATTTACAGCGTGTATATTATTTATTTTGGTCTCTTTTTGTCTTTTTGCTTGTAATAAAAACGACAAAAAGAGTGCCGTAAGCATATCTACAGGTTCAGTCGAATGTGATAAATATCTAACTCTAATAAATGAATTACAAGCACAATCCAAAATTCCATCTGATTCTAAAAAAAATTTAGAAGCTAGTATTGAGAGCTTCAAAGAACAGCTACGAAAGCATCCAGAATCGACCAAAAGAGAATGCAACTCAGCTTATACAGCTTTACGAGCTGCAGCTCGTTAATTCATCAAACATATTGCTTAATCATTTATTTAATAGGATCTTAATGTAGCAATTATAATAAATTTAAACTAGCAACACTCGAGGCAATCTGTAAACATTTAGATGTAAGAATTCCTCGCGTGGTTTACAGTAATTTGAGAAACTACTGTAATGAATATATATAAAACTTATCACAGACAAGCGATAGGGCGCTTATATCATAAAGAAAAATAACGGTCACTGATTTGGCTAATAAACGCTTTATGGTAAGTCGCTAGAGCATTTATAACGTGCTAAAAAAAGCCTAATTGAAGCTTTTGTGCCTTTAACCAGTAAAAATGAACGTTATAAAACCATCAATCAGGTATGGAATTAAACGCCTGTTAAAGTCGAAAAATCTATTGAAGATAAATTGAGACAGCGAGCTAAAGGCGATAAAAAAACTACTTGAGCGAAATGCTATAGGTTGATACTAAAAATTTACCTTTATTTAAAAATGAAGCGAAACAGCAAACTAGAGAATATTTGCTTGTTAGTATAAATATGATTTTTTTATTTTTTACATTAAACAGGTGTTTTCCTGAAACTTCTTGACAAAAATGACGCTGTTTTTATTTGTTAGATAAATGCTTATTAGATAAACTGCGTGATAACCGGCGTATCAAGCAAAAATCTACCAAATCCACTGCAAACAAACCAATGGGAAAGCCCAAAGTATGATATGAACTTTGAATTGAGATGTGGCACAATCAGCAAATATTCAGTGATGCAAAAGATAGAAAATAGCTTAAGCGATTGATTAAATTTTATAATACCTTTAAACCGCATAAAGTGATTTAAGGAAAAACGTCTTATGTATTTTTAGCGAATTAGTGTAACTCTCCCCTAAAATAGCACAACAAAAAAGTAGAAAATTCTCTATGATAAAAGTAAAAGAGGATTTAAACATGAAAAAAATAACTGAACACCAAA
>NZ_WTEX01000045.1 GCF_009795845.1 Gilliamella sp. Lep-s35
TTAATATTAGCACTGTAAATTCCGGCATAATAGAACGGTTCTTGCTGGTACTGCTTTGGTATTTCAATTGCTTGCATAGTTTCTTGAATTATTTGTTTATCTGTTTTTGGTGCTTGTCCGCAAGAAAACAGAAAACTACTTAATAATAACCAGCTATATATTCTTTTCATGATTGAATTTATCTTATTACTTCTAATGGAGCATTAGGATAAGGGCGATGGAGGTAGATTTGATATGAGTAAATATTATTTTTATCTTCTGCAAACAGCGGAGTTTCGCCTTTTTTGTCTTCTAATGTTACTATTTTTCCATTTCCATAAAACATAATATTATAATTTTTGATCGGATGTATATTTCCTATACTTTTAGATAATCTATTGTCTATATATTGTTCATCTTCTTTAATTAATTCAGCATCATTATATAATGATTTAAAGACTTCGGAATCTCTAACTTTCATAATGGTTAAGAAAGATTTTTTATCGCCTTTATTAATTATATTAGCTAAATGGTTATAATAATCTACGACTTCTTTAAGTAATTTATCCTCATCTTCTTTTCTCAAATCTATGCTGTGTTCCCAATTTTTTAGTTTATACGGAACATCAATATTGAAAATCCATTCTTTGGTGATTAGCGGCATTTCTACATGTGGATCATCCAATTTAAATTCGTAAATTAAAGTAGATTTTCGTTCTACATAAGATGAATATCCATTATTATATCTATAAATACTTAATGTTAGGTAATCAATACCCAATTTATCTACCGTTTTATTTCCATCATTTGGTAATAAGACAATTTGTAATTTTTGTTTTCCCGATTTTAGTATAAGATCATTAATAATTAATTCACTATCACTCGAACCTGTTAAATAATCTTTTTCCAGAACCATGTTATTTATGTAAGATTCATATGGATTACCAGAAGTAACTTTTAAAGTATAGATAGGTTGTTCATTCATTGTTTTTAAATTTATTGTTTGTTTCAATTTATCTTGTGCTTTGTTACAAGAGATATTAATTAATATTAAAAAAGAAAAAATTATACTTATTGGTTTATTCATAATAATAAAATTTAGTCCATTTTAAATGTTGTTGCAGTTGAGTTCTTGTAACTTGGAATAAGTTTAATTGGATCTAATTCTTTTGGTTTGTCATTAGATCCTCTTCTTGAAACCCCCATGGTATAATATACTGTGACAATTAATCCTGAAAATTCAGTTTTCCAATCTATTCAAGTAGTTATTTTTTTCAGATAAAAATAACATTTTTCCGATATGTTTTGATTTAATAATCTAAAATCATTAACGAATGATCATTAAATTATTAGAATTTAATGGCTTATAAAGGAAAAAATTATAATAGGATTCAACATCTTCTCTATCTGCACATAATGGTGAACTGCCATCAGGCATTTCTAATCTAATTAATTTACCATTTCCATAGTATTTTAATACATATCCTTTTAATTCTTTCATTTTTCCTTTGCTATTTATAATTCGATTCATTTCATTTTTTTTATCTTCATTAATTTCATTTTCATTTAAATATAAAGATTTATATATTTCATTATCTGCTAACTTATTTATAGAAAAATATTTTTCATAATCACCATTATTTAAAATGGTTCTAACATTCTCATAAAATAAAATTGTTTCATCTAATAAATTTTTTTCTTTGGTTAAATCTTTAGCATTCTTCCAGCCTGTATTATTGTAAGGAATATCATCTGCTTCAAAGAATGTTTTATATTCATAGAAAGGAAGTTCTTCTTTAAAATTTGGAAATTTAATTTGATGAACTAATGTAAATGTTTCAGATTTAAGAGATGGTGATTTATAAATTTGAATCGTTATATCTTTTATATCATTAAAAGAGATTTGGGGCTTACCAGGAAATGGATATAACTTTATTTTTAATTCTTGTTTACTTGGTGCTAAAATATATTCATTTAATGTTTCAAAAATATCAATTGATCCTTTTGAACTATTTTTATCAATTAATACATCATTTAAATATAATTCAAAGGGTAGGTAGCTTTCAAAATTAACTCTATAGATAGGTGTCTTATATATATTCATATTTTCTTTTGTTTTTTTATTTAAAATTTTTTTTTGTTGTTGCGAATTTAAATTAGGCTCTTTTTCTTGACAAGTTGCTGTAAATATATAAGCCAGAACAAAGACAAATAAAATTCTATTCTTCATAGTATTACTTATTTTCATATTACTCTTTTCCAAATACCATAGTTTGTTTTCCCTTATAAGAAGGTAATAATTTTAAAGGATTAGTACTTTTCTTAGGAACATCTTGATTTCCCTTTTTAATACCAACCTTAAAATAAACCTCAATTATTAATCCTGAAAATTCCGTTTTCCAATCAATTTTATTATCCCAATCGAAATTAGGATTAGCAGTAATTTTAAAAGAACAATCAGCTTTAATTTTATTATAAATTAATTGTTTATCTTATTACCTCTAATGGAGCATTAGGATAAGGGCGATGTAAAATAATTCCAAAATAATCATCATGATCTTCTGTTATATAGTATAGAGGGGAATCTCCGTTTTCATCCTCTAAAGTTACTAATCGACCATTCCCAGATATTTTTAAATTATATTTATTAAAATCAATAGGATTCATTTTCCCCCTAGCATAATGAACTCTTTCTTTTAATTCATTTTGTTCTTTTTCAATAATTTCAGAGTTATAATAGGCAGTCATCAATTCTTGAGTCCTTTTGGAAATTATTTTAAAATATCCCTTATCATCTCCCTCATTAACAATCTGATAAATTTTTTGGTAAAATGTTTGAACTTCTTGTAATAAGTATTTTTCGTTTTCTTTTGTTAAGTCACAAGAATTTGACCATCCTTTTATTCGATACGGTAAATTAAAATTTAAAAAATATTTATATTCGATATAAGGCATTTTTTTTATAGTATCGGGAATTTTTATAATTTGTAAATCTTGAAATTTTTCAAAATTTGTATTATTAGTAATAACAATTTTCAAATTAAAATATTTAGCAAAATCTTCTGCTATATATTTTTTATTTGTTTTACTATGTAATCTTACTTTTATTTCGTGATCTTTGTTAGACATTAGTAATTCATTTATAGGATAAAATCCACTCATAGCATCGTTATCATTATAATTAATAAGTGAAAAATCATTAATTAGTATTTCAAATGGAGTTGCTATATTAAAATCTATTCCATAAATAGGTGTTGTATTCATTTTATTTGCTTTATTGTTGTTAGTTAATACTTCTTTTTTTTCCTGACAATCCAATAGAATAAATAATAAAGACACTAAAATTAATATTATACTTTTCATATTCTTAATCATTTTATTAGTTTCATTAAATTTTAATTGACACTTTTCCTTTGTAGTAAGGTATTAATATTATTGGATTTAGTTTTTTGTGTTTTGTTTTATCTTTTTTTGAACTAAAATTTAATTTATAATATATCGTTACTTTTAATCCTGAAAATTCCGTTTTCCAATCAACTTTATTATCCCAATCGAAATTAGGATTAGCAGTAATTTTAAAATAACAATCTGCTTTTATTTTATTATAAATTAATTGTTTATCTTATTACTTCTAATGGAGCATTAGGATAAGGGCGATGAAGTAGTAATTCGTATATTTGTATACTTTCATCATCTAATTCTGCTTGTAGTGCTGATTCATCCCTAGAACCTTCATCTATTCGTATCAGAGCTACCATTCTTCCATTACCATAAAATACCATCTTATAGTTTTCTAATGGATAGACTTTAGAAATCCTATTTATTGTATTTACTGTATTTTCTTTATTCGTATTTATTTCAAAATCATTAAGATATAGAGATTGGTTAACTTCTATATCTCTTTTTTGTGTTTTTTCCATAAATTTATTTACTTCTTTATTTTGTAGTAATCTTCTGAAATTCTCATAAATATTAATAACTTCTTGTATTAAGTACTTGGGATCTTCTTTACTTAAATCAACAGAATGAAGCCAACCATTGAAATTATATGGTACTTGGGCTTTAAATTCCCATTGCTGAGTATATACAAATAGTTCTTGTGTGATTTTTTCATCAAAATTACAATCTAAAACCATTTTATATTCTGAAGATGATAAACCACTATATTCTAATATTTTAAATTTATAATATTGTAATTCTGTTTTTGTTAATTTATTTTTTGAATTAATTAGTATCCTTACTTGCTGTTTACCACTAGAAAGAATATTTCTATTGATTGGTAAGGTTACTTTTGTTGCTCCTATATCATAATAAGAAGTAACTAAAATATCATTGATAAATACTTGAAATATAGCTGTTGCATCTAAATTTAGAGCATATATCGGTGTATGTCGTTTGTTCATATAAATATTTTTTTCTTGGAGGTTATTTTTATTTTCTTTATATTGATATTGAAATATCAAAGAAAAAATGAATAACAATGTTAAAAAAAATTTATTTTTCATAAGTAACTTTAATCTTTACCAAATATCATTGTTTTTTTTCCGGTGTAATCAGGAATTAACTCAAATGGATCTAATTTTTTAGGCTTGTTTTTTTCATTTCCGTTTAATGAAATTTTAAAATAAATCTCCACCATTAATCCTGAAAATTCAGTTTTCCAATCAACTTTATTATCCCAATCGAAATTAGGATTAGCAGTAATTTTAAAGGAACAATCAGCTTTTATTCCTGCTTTTATATCTACTTTTGGAAAAACTTTCAATTGTTTATTATTAATCATTACCCCCAACGCAAATTCCAGTCTTCCCCCAAAAGTTCCGCTTACGTTCATATCAGAATCAAATTTTTTTCCCTCTGGGCGGGCATCATTCCAGTTTACAAATGCTTTTGCTATAGCTAAATTGGCACTAAATGTTAAATCTAATCGATAATTTATTTCTAATGCTCCAAAAGTAATTTTATTGGCCAGCCAAGTTGCTAAATCTAAAGCCGTTATTAATTTACCATAAACTGGGATTTTATCCGCTAATGCCAGCAAGTCTATTTTTAGATTTCCACCAATGAGAGGAGCACATTTTACATAACCTTCGAATTGCCTGCCTACTAAATTATTGACCGCTGCATATTTCCAAGCAAATCCTAAGGAAGGAGCAGGTGCCTCTAAAGACAAACTCATCGCATTAAGTCTTCCTAATAAGCTAGGGGTTTTAGCAGCAACTTCTTTACTGGCTTTTTGCGCATCGGCTGCACCGGTTACCTTTTCTACCTTATCATAAATATCTTTAAATATTTTTAAAGTTTTCCGATACTTTTCAAACATTTTCCAGCTTATTTCATGGGATACATTTCCATTATATCCAACTTTAATTGACAAACCAAAATATGATAACATATCGCCTAAATCACGATTAAACTTAGTCTTTATTCTTGTTTGAGTGGATTGATTTTGCCTTTTTATTTGTCGTTCGTTTTTCTTCAAATCTGCAAGAGCTATTACATCTCCTTTATTCTTAATGTCTCGAAAAGAGATATTTTTATCTACAGAATAGCTGTCATCCAAATTATATAAACAATATTCCGGATCAACCCCTCCGAAGTAAATAGGATCAGTAGTATTAAAGAAAAAATTTACTTGCCACTCAATATCGGGGTATACATTAATCTTTACAGGTATGCTGTATCGGCAGGTTTCTGCCATTACCAAAACCATATTAATAAAAAAACGGCGGAGTTATCCGCCTGTTTTAT
>NZ_WTEX01000046.1 GCF_009795845.1 Gilliamella sp. Lep-s35
ATGATTTTGGCGGTTTGATTCATTTCTGACTCTCCTTTTGTGTTATAAAATAACTTAAATGTCAGATTGAGTGAAGACTATTACAGTTAAACTATAAATATCTTCTAATTCAGTACCTAGCCATATTGATTGAATAACAGAATAATCAATTCCAACCTTTTCTAGGTTAGATGCTATACCGGGCGAGAAGAATATTTTCTCAGCTTCATCAATACTAATGTTTTTATTTAACATAGCTTCAATCACTCCTACAAGAGTAATTGATAAAAAATATTCTATTTCATCTAATTTATTTGTAGTCAATTCTACTTTCATTATTTTATACTCCAACCAAGTTTAACTTTAACATTAAATACACTTCCAGTTTGACTTTGGAAATAATGAATTGAAACTCTCTTGTCTGATATGTAGAAAAACCCATAAGGCATTTTTCCTAAAATCGCTTTATGGATTTTAACTGCAAACACCCCATTTTAAGTGCAAAACTCGCACAGAAAATTATGTTGCCTGTTTTAGTGTTTTATATTCAATGGGAGTATTGTCAAATTACGACAAACAAGGTGGCGAGCAATTCCTGCAAATTAGATTTGTTTATCTAAGTTCTTTAGCATCTCAATAATTGGCCTATTGGCATCTGGAAACTCATCAGCATTTAGCTCTTCTTGATCAACCCAGCGGCTTGGTTGGCCTTCTTTTGCAAATGGCACACCATCCCATTCTTCAATCAAATAGGCATGAATAGTGATATCTCGGTCTTCATAGCTGTGTTCAAAAACTTTTAAAAACTGGGCTTGATGAATATGGATGTCAACTTCTTCGGCGATTTCACGTTGTAAGGTTTGATATGGGGTTTCGTGGGCTTCTATTTTCCCCCCAGGGAATTCCCAAAAACCAGCAAGATGGGAATCTTCACCGCGTTGGGTGATAAAGATTTGACAATTTTGTGAACGAATAATACCTACAGCAATTTCAGTATGTTTTTTCATAATCCTGTCTGTTTATCTGTAAACTTAGGGAAAGTGAGTACTTTCCCTTTTTATTTTATCACCGATCTTAATCGGTGATTTAAGCATCAATTTATTAGATAATACTAAATTTTTGTCTTAATTAACAGCACCATGACAATGTTTATATTTTTTACCGGAACCACAATGACATGAATCATTACGTCCTACTTTGGCCTGTGCACGTACCATTGGTTGTGATGTGCCTGCTAGTTGGGATTGCTCACCACTTATATCAGCTAGTGATTCGTGATTAGCTTGTTGTTTAGCCATTAATTTTTCCATTTCGGCAAGGCGTTGGCGTTCTGCTTCGTCTACTTCTTCTTGTGAACGAATTTGTACACGGCTTAAAATACCAATAACATCATATTTTAACGATTCTAACATGCTAGCAAACATATTAAACGATTCTCGCTTATATTCTTGTTTTGGATCTTTTTGCGCATAACCGCGTAAGTGGATACCTTGGCGTAAGTAATCCATTGAAGCTAAATGCTCTTTCCAAAGCGTATCAAGGGTTTGTAGCATGACGCTTTTTTCAAAGTGTCTAAATGCTTCAGCTCCTGCGATATTTTCTTTCTCTAGATATCTGTCTTGCGCCATTTGTAAGATACGTTCACGCAAGATTTCTTCATGTAGATTTTGCTCTTCATCTAACCATTTTGTTATTGGTAAATCTAAATCAAAGTCTGTTTTTAGTGCCGATTCAAGCCCCGGAATATCCCACATTTCCTCAATTGATTGTGGTGGAATATATTGGTCGATTAAGGCGTTAAATACATCACCGCGGATCGAGTCTATGGTCTCTTTTATGTCGCTGTTATCAAGTAAGTCGTTTCGTTCACGGTAAATAACTTTTCGTTGATCGTTGGCAACATCGTCATATTCTAGAAGTTGTTTACGAATATCAAAGTTGCGACTTTCAACTTTCTTTTGCGCATTGGCAATGGCTTTGGTTACCCATGAGTGTTCAATGGCTTCGCCTTCTTTCATGCCTAGTTTGCGCATCATGCCGCCAATGCGGTCTGATGCAAAGATTCGCATTAATGGATCTTCAAGCGATAGGTAAAAACGTGAAGCCCCTGGGTCACCTTGACGGCCTGCGCGACCACGCAACTGATTGTCGATACGACGTGATTCATGGCGTTCAGTACCTAAAATATACAGCCCTCCTAATGCAATCACTTCTTCGTGTTTTGCTTGCCAAGCTTGTTTGGCTAGTTCAATGTCTTCTGGGGTTGGGTTTTCTATTTTTGCTATTTCGCTTTGCCAGTTTCCACCTAGCATAATGTCGGTACCCCGCCCAGCCATGTTGGTAGCAATGGTTACTGCGCCTTTGCTACCAGCATTAGCAATAATTTCGGCTTCTTGAGCATGGAATTTGGCATTTAAAACATTGTGTTTAATACCTGCTTTTTTAAATGCTTGTGAAACAAGCTCGGATTTTTCGATCGATGCGGTACCAACAAGGACAGGTTGTCCACGTTTTACACATTCTTGTACATCTGCCACAATTGCGTTTATCTTTTCTTTTTCAGTCATATAGACCAGATCGGATTGATCTTTTCGTTGCATTGGGCGATTGGTTGGGATAACAATGGTGTCTAAACCATAAATTTGGTTAAATTCAAATGCTTCAGTATCTGCCGTACCAGTCATTCCAGCCAGTTTTTCGTATAAGCGGAAATAGTTTTGGAAGGTGATTGAAGCCAGAGTTTGGTTTTCGTTTTGGATTTTAACGTGCTCTTTGGCTTCAACCGCTTGATGTAAGCCATCAGACCAACGACGGCCATCCATGGTACGACCAGTATGTTCGTCAACGATGATGATTTCATTGTCTTTAACAATGTAATCAACGTCGCGGTGGAATAGGTGATGGGCGCGTAGAGCAGCATTAACATGATGCATTAATACGATGTTACTCGGTGCATAAAGTGATTCTTCATTTTTCATGATGCCTTGTTTTATAAGCAATTCTTCAACTTTAATTAATCCACGCTCTGTTAAGTTAACTTGACGGGATTTTTCATCAATAGAAAAGTCGCCATCGCCTTGGAATTGTTCAGAGTCTTCTTTTTCTTGTCGAACTAGGTGTGGAATTATTTTGTCGACACTAATGTATTTGTCTGAGCTGTCTTCTGCTTGTCCTGAAATAATCAGTGGCGTTCTGGCTTCGTCAATAAGGATTGAGTCAACTTCATCGACTAAAGCGTAATGCAGTGGGCGCTGTACGCGTGATTCTTTGTTAAATACCATGTTATCACGCAGATAATCAAAGCCATATTCATTGTTGGTACCATAGGTGATGTCGGCATTGTAAGCGTTGCGTTTTTCATGCGCTGGCATGTTTGGTAGGTTGATGCCAACGGTTAACCCTAAAAATTCGAATAACGGGCGGTTATTTTCAGCATCGCGTTGTGCTAAATAGTCATTAACGGTAATGACATGCACCCCTTTGCCTGTTAAAGCATTTAAATAAGCAGGTAATGTTGCTGTTAAGGTTTTACCCTCACCAGTGCGCATTTCGGCAATGCAACGTTCGTTTAATACCATACCGCCGATTAGCTGTACATCAAAATGACGCATACCAAACACACGTTTACTTGCTTCACGCACTACGGCAAAAGCTTCTTCTAAAATATCGTCTAATTGAGTTCCTGTGGCAATTTTTTGTTGGAATTCTGCGGTTTTGGCTTTGAGTTCTGCATCTGATAATGCTTCCATTGCTGGTTCAAAGGTGTTGATTCTTTCTACTCGCTTACGCATATTTTTTAATACACGCTCATTACGGCTACCAAATACTTTTGTTAATAACTTTAATAACATAACTGTTCTCTTGTTTTTCAATACGGATTTTAAGGCATTCGCCTTGTATAAAAATTAGTTTTATTTGAGTGTAAATTCTAAGAGATCGCTTTTGGTCCAGCTCGTATGCCGTTGTAAGGGGATAGTCGGATTGTCTTGCTAGGAGAAAGATCATCATAATTAGGCGTTATTAAAAATGCTACAGTATGCTGTTTTTTGGTAGATGCTAGCGTTTGTGACGTTCTTTTTGCTGTTTCTTGGTGATCTTGTACAATGGATGTGATGGCACTAATTCCACTGTGTGAAACGTCAGATTCCGATGGAAGCGCTTCGTTTTGACATAAACCAAATCCAGCAGCAATCACACCTAATAATAAGTGCGATAAAGCGGTTTTGATAATCAAACGTTTGCTGAGTTTTTGCCAGTAGTTAATGACGATCATAATCTGCGCATTTTAGCATTTTTTAGCAAAAGAAAAAACCCTTATTACAAGGGGAATAATGTGATAAAAGGAATTTTAATAAGATGATAGGTTTATAAAAACCGCTGTCGTCAGTTGAATTAAGTTTATAACAAGTTAATTAATAGTTATATTTTAATTTTAACTAATTAAAATATAACTAAACGTATAACTATAATAATTTATTTAACATAATACTAATCATAATGTGTAGAAATCCCTCGCGTTGTTTACAGTAATTTGAGAAAAGACTGTAATGAATATACATAAAAAAACAACACTAACGCCTTATCACAGACAAGAAATATGGCGCTTATATCATAAAGAAAAAATAACGGTCACTGATTTGGCAAAATGCTTTATGGTCATTCGCTAGAGCATTTATAATATGCTAAAAAAGCCTGATTAAAGCTGTTTGTGCTTTTAACCAGTAAGAATGAACGTTATAAAACCATCAGCTAGGATATTAAACGTTTGTTTAAAATAAAAAAAACATTGAAAATAAATTAAGACGGTAAGCTAAAAGTGATAACAAAACTTATCCGAGCGAAATGCTACAGGTTGATTGTAATAATTCATTGATAATAGAAATAAGGGAATAAATAAAAATTTGCGGGAATAAATTGGATTAGGCTTGATGGAATAAGGGATTGTAGAGAATTGAAAAAATAAAGCGGCGAAAAATTCAAAATGAAAATAAAATATAAAACGGCTTGGTTTTTTCGTTGAAATTAGTAACGTGGGTCAGCCGTTTAAGTTGCGTTTAAAAATTATTTAAAAGTTATTTGTAAGGGCTAGTTAAAATCATTTCTACTTTAGCTATTACTTTTATATGTGAGTCTGCATTATCTAGTTTTATTGTAAATGATTTGTACGCCTTATTGTCGTTTATTATATAAATAGTATTTGTGTTTAAATCCTGCTGTAATCTATATATAACATATGACTCTTTTATCTTCAATAAGTAGATCCCATTCAAAATATTGTGCAGCGCTTCTTATTGTACGTTTAATAGCGCAATATCGCCCTCATTGATTGTTGGGGTCATTGTATCGTTACTTACTCTGATAATAGCTAACCTAGAATTAAATAGGCCCGTTTTTAGTAGCCAGTATTTGCTTAATACAAAATTTTCTCTTATATCCATCATGTCTGATGGTGATTCGTTTTTGTTCGGTTCATTGGGAAATAAAATTGATGTTAGATGTGGAATAATCTGCAATAGTCTTCACTCAATCTGACATTTAAGTTATTTTATAACACAAAAGGAGAGTCAGAAATGAATCAAACCGCCAAAATCATTAA
>NZ_WTEX01000047.1 GCF_009795845.1 Gilliamella sp. Lep-s35
CATGCTTCCCTTTGATTTTACCTAAGCTCCATTTAATTAAATACAGACCAATCTTGGGTGCGTTAAACACAGCTTTTTCACCATTAAAAACTAACAATTTCTAATTACTCTTCTTTGATTTCTCGATTAAAATCCGATGCCCATCTATATCTACCACTTTCGCCAGTCATGGTTGTTAATTTTCCATTACTTGACACCCTATAACTGTGCCATCCGGGAAATGGTTCCCCATTGACTTGTTCTTTAAAATATCGAAATCGTTTATAGATTTGTGGGTCTTTGACCCAATCCGGCACATTTTCAAGATGATAGGTAAAATAGACATCCCGCACCGTGCCGCCCCCCACCCCGTTAATGGTGTCTTTTGTGCGGTTAATTTTGTCTACCACCACCCGACCAAAACAAAAATTGGTTTCACCAAATGACCAGTCAACGTATTTTCGCCCTAAATCGGTCAGGTCGTAACGGTACGTTGCTCTACCGTCAACTTCGCCAGCATACTCTTCAGTAAAAAACCCTATCCCGGCAAAAAGGTGTAAACTGTCATTTTTTAATCGATTAAAAACTGCTTCTTGTGTTTCTGGCGAATATGGCAAATCCTGCCCTTGCATATAATAGGTGGTATACGGGTACATTGAGGATGTGATATCCCCCACCATCATACATTTTGCTTTATCACCTGTTGGATTATTGTAATCATAAACGTTTTGAATTTTTTCTTTATACGGATAAGTATCGCACCCAGTTAACAGCAAACTGCTGAAAGTGATGATTAGGAGTGTGGTTATATTTGTTTTAATTTGCATAGTGATTTCCTGTTTAATCTTTTATATAGTGGTGTGACAGTAAGTACGGCGTAAGTTCTTTTACTGGTTTTGGGGTGTTCGGGTCGCTGCTGCTGTTATCGCTTTGGCTTTGGTCGCCACTCTCCTCTTGCTTGCCTTCTGGCCAGTAATTGACCCTAATGGTGACATCATAATTCCCTCTGATTTGACCTAAGCTCCATTTAATTAAATACAGACCAATCTTGGGTGCTTCGGAGTTGTTTTTGTCTGACTGTGTGTTATCGGATTGTGTGTTATTGGTCGTCGTTGGCATCGGTTGATTGTGGGATATCGCCATTAACTGATTCCATAATGACTCTTCTTTCGCGGGTTCTACTTTAGCTTTATCAAAATCGTAAACTTCATCTTTACCAACCGCATTATCCGTTCTTGGGATAAAAAAGCTAGAGGTAGTAACCGGCGAAATTTCAAGCCACTCTAATCCACGCGAAATAGTTAATTCCACCGGAGTTTGCTCAGGATAGGTTAACGATTTAATCGTTATTGTCCCTTCAAATACGGATTTTTTCGAATTAAAATCCGGCAAATTTAATGTCAGTTTTAGATCAGATTCCCCCTCAAAAGCCCCTACAATGCCAATAGTTGTGCTAGCTATATCGTCAAGCAAAGAGGTTTCTGCTTCTAAAAGACAACGCCCATTTCTGACCGCTAAATAGTAATCCTGATCCGACAGTAACATACATTTTGGCGTCGGTAAGTAATACGGTGGGTATTTGGATTGACGAAAGTCAAAGTTGCCCAGCATACAGCGGTTTAGCCATTTACTGAATTCATCCCAATCATCGCCGTTATCGTAATAAATCGCATTGATAATTAGAATACCGACCGTTATGATGATAAATAAAATCTGTCCCCACAGTGGAATACAGTTACTAGATGCTGCAAAGCTTAATATCAAACTCAGTACACCGGTTACGCAAATGACGCCTGAACCGGTATTCCCTTCATTAAAACTTTTGATTGCTTGAGCAAGCGATAACATACTGTCAATCACATTAACCACATTGGCAACCCCTTTTAGAACATTTAGCGCTTTGTTGATCTGTGCTAATCTTGATACTCGCTCCATAAATAATGAGGACGATGATTTTAGAAACGCAACGCTCAATAATTTTGTGACTTTTAATATTATTTCGGTGGTGGATACGATTAAGGCGGTATAATTTGCCAATACGCGAAATTTCATGATCGCTTTTGATGCCGGATCTTGTATTTTATCTAACTGATTAATCATATCCTTTAAACTGGTTGCCTGAAAATATAAACCGATACTTCCCAGTACAAAATTTTTCGAGGTATCGTAAATTTCCATATATCGTTTTTGTCGGGGTAACGTTTCAGATAAATAGTTAATTTCATTTGCGTCCAGTGTGACACCATTGACTTCTATGATATTTGGCGAGATATTCTTTAATACCCCCTGAGAAAGCCCCCCTTTTTGTGTGAACCCCTTTTCAAATTCTTGTAGACGTTGCTGATTTTCAAACGCAACCAGCATATTTATTTCAACGACTTCTTTTCCTATTGACTTGTTACCATTTTGTTGAATATGCCAATTGTTCTTATTTTGTGATTGGACTAAATTGATGACGGACCCTTTATTAGTGGTCATTTGTGTGTTGTTGAAAAATGGCATTAATTCATGATTTTTTTTCAAATATTGGTTTAATCCATTTATTGACATTCGAACTTTGTATTGACGTATTTTTTCAGGTCCGTTTAATTTAAACAAGCTAATTATATCAAAATACTGCGTTTGTAATTTTATCTGATTGATTTTTATATTATTCTGCATCGCTCTGGTTGCCCCATCAACACTTGAGTTAATGAGCTTTTCAACTATCAGGCTACCGATATCCAGATTTACTTTAAAATTTAAATCCATAATGCTATTGGTTGTATCGAAAATGTCTTGAGGGGTTAACCCCATATCGGAAAGTGTTGATTCATCTTTGTTATTCATTTTAGCAAGATATTGAATAACCGACAGATTTGAACCTTGTTGTGAAGGTTTGTCCTCTTTTTGGGAACTGTTATCGGTATTTTTTTGTGATTTTTCACCAAACAAATAAAAATAGATCGACTCTTCATTATTGAGTAGCATGCCCCAAAATGCGGAATGTTCCGGTAATGTCAAGGTACCTAAACTGGCGCTGTCGATTATCAGTAAAAAGGTATAAAAAAAGCCGATATGCCTGTCCGATAAATCAGGCAAAAGTTCGTTGCGCCAAAAAGGAAGTTGATTGTAACGGCTTGGTAAGGTCATGCTGATTTTATTGGCTGTTTCGCCCTGATTTTCTATCTGAAAATGAGTTGAACTTTCGCCAAATAACCACATTAAGTAGTTATAATAGTCCTTCGAAGCATTCGCCACAAATTCGGTTAAGGATTCTTTACCCGTTTTTTCTAACGCTTCAAAATTCTCTAACGAAGGTTGATTCAGACGCTTTTTACGTTTATCCCAGTCACCATTGAGTATTTTGTCAGCATAACTTTCTTTCGCTTTTTCAAGATTGTAAAAATGAACTACTTTGACACTATCGATATATTTGGATCTACGTGTTTTGTTATTCATTTTGTACAGTGCCAGTAACTGTTGTTGTTGCTCCGGGGTTAATTTATATTCTTTGTACTCACCTAATCCATATTGAGGTAGTTGCTTATCTTCAAGCCCGAGCAAGCTTAAATAACGACAATACATATAACCAAAATGTGCAATATGGTCTTTTCGATGCGACTCGTCTCGACTCACACCTAATTGTATTGCTAATAGCTCTTCACCGACCGCATCCGATACTCGAATCTTATCAATCTCATTAAGCTCAGACATTTTTTTTCGATTGGTTGCATAATAGTTTAAAAAATTATTTTCCTTTATAAAACTTAAATTTCTTTCTCTTTTCGTTACATCATTGACCGTATATATCTTTTCTTCTTCAATACTTGAATCATAATTATTCGCTGAAATATAAAATAAAAACAGATAGCTTTCATTTACATCAGATTTTACAACCGGTGAGCGTATCAGGGCTTTATACTGCTCGATTTGTTGATATTGACGACGCGCATACGCGATTTCCGGTTCAAAATACTTTATCGGATGACTTTTTATTGATGCTTTCTCTTTTTGAAAAAATTCAGCTAACTTGTCCCGACCATTTCTAGCTTGCATGGCTGTCGCTATAGGATTTTTGGTGGCTGTACGTTCGCTGTCATAAATCAAATCATGAGTGCTGGAGCGGACTAATTTATCAAACTGTTTTGCTTCCTTTTGCTGATCCCCTTTCGGCGCCGTTTGATTCATAAATCCTTCAACCACTGGCGCTAATTTTTGCCGCCTTTGAATCGACAGCTCTTCAGCCAGCCCCATGCTGTCTTCAACAACTAAGGCAGATATTTCAGTTGAATAGTTGTAATCGGATTCGTAAGCAGACACCGTTTTAGTGATGGCTTTGTCTGCTTCTTTTGAACTTAATGAATTAAAATGGCTGGCGGTAAAAAACTTTTGCTGAAAAGCATTGGCAAACGTCTCTGCGGTAAGATTTATAAATTTCTGCAATGAAAATCCCTTTTCATTAAAAATTCCTTGCCTGACTGAATCGATAAATGAGGTTGGCTTGTCTGTTTTTCCTTTCAATGGCGATTTTTCTTTCTCGGGTACTTTTCTGCCCTTCTCATCAAAATAATCAAGCACAGATGTATCATCACATTCCATTTCTAATAAATGTCGTTGTTTAGACACAAAATCGTTAAATGCAAAACCTCGCTCTTGAGTCGACAGTTCACTCGCTTTTCTTTTGGTCAAATCTACTTCACTAAAACGCTGTAATCGCTCGTCTTTATTTTCACGATAGTGTTTTACCGTAGCAAGCTTCCAACGTATCGAGGAATAAGCAACCCACGCTTTGTCATACACTCGATTGTCTATGGTGATAAACATGCCTTTTATGTTGTGATTATCTTCTATACAATTTAAAGGGATTTCTTTGGGTCTTGACCCTTTTACATCGCGAAATTCTCGTAATCTCATCGCTCCGGAATAAGTGACCTCATACACCATGATTTCAAGATTATTATCATCTTGATTTCCGGTTGGATTACATAATATATACACATACCCTTCGCGTAAGGTTCTATACACATATTGATATTCTAACAGGGTCTCTTCCGGCTCTCTATCACCCAGTGATACCATAACCTTGTGACCAATTGATATCATTTCTGAACTTGATGGGAACAATCGATTTTCGCACTAAAAATATTGGCACCCCTTTTCGTTGACAAACGCCACATTGACCATTACTTAACATCAACGCTTTTTTATTCGCTTCATTAACTAATTCGGGATTAAAATTTTCTTCCTTAGGATTTTCGATATCTTCTATTTTATTTTTTTCTTGATTTTCTTGATTTTCTTGGTGGTTCATGAGTTACTTCCATCCATCTATAGCATTTTTATAAAAATATTCACCGTTAT
>NZ_WTEX01000048.1:0-1702 GCF_009795845.1 Gilliamella sp. Lep-s35
AAAAGCTGTCAGCTCTTTAAAAAGAAGAAACAGACAATCTGTGTGGGCACTTGCGAGACAAAAGATAAAAGTCTACGGACTAAAAAATTAAGTCTTGATAAGTGACACTGAAGATTCATTTGAATATGTCAGAGACAGTTATTGAGCATCAAACTTTAAATTGAAGAGTTTGATCATGGCTCAGATTGAACGCTGGCGGCAGGCTTAACACATGCAAGTCGAACGGTAACATGAGTGCTTGCACTTGATGACGAGTGGCGGACGGGTGAGTAAAGTATGGGGATCTGCCGAATGGAAGGGGACAACAGTTGGAAACGACTGCTAATACCGTATAATGTTGCGAGACCAAAGCATGGGACTTTCGGGCCATGCGCCATTTGATGAACCCATATGGGATTAGCTAGTAGGTGGGGTAAGGGCTCACCTAGGCGACGATCTCTAGCTGGTCTGAGAGGATGACCAGCCACACTGGAACTGAGACACGGTCCAGACTCCTACGGGAGGCAGCAGTGGGGAATATTGCACAATGGGGGGAACCCTGATGCAGCCATGCCGCGTGTATGAAGAAGGCCTTCGGGTTGTAAAGTACTTTCGGTGATGAGGAAGGCGGTGTATCTAATAGGTGCATCGATTGACGTTAATCACAGAAGAAGCACCGGCTAACTCCGTGCCAGCAGCCGCGGTAATACGGAGGGTGCGAGCGTTAATCGGAATGACTGGGCGTAAAGGGCATGTAGGCGGATAATTAAGTTAGGTGTGAAAGCCCTGGGCTCAACCTAGGAATTGCATTTAAAACTGGTTATCTGGAGTATTGTAGAGGAAGGTAGAATTCCACGTGTAGCGGTGAAATGCGTAGAGATGTGGAGGAATACCGGTGGCGAAGGCGGCCTTCTGGACAGATACTGACGCTGAGATGCGAAAGCGTGGGGAGCAAACAGGATTAGATACCCTGGTAGTCCACGCTGTAAACGATGTCGATTTGGAGTTTGTTGCCTAGAGTGATGGGCTCCGAAGCTAACGCGATAAATCGACCGCCTGGGGAGTACGGCCGCAAGGTTAAAACTCAAATGAATTGACGGGGGCCCGCACAAGCGGTGGAGCATGTGGTTTAATTCGATGCAACGCGAAGAACCTTACCTGGTCTTGACATCCACAGAATCTTGTAGAGATACGAGAGTGCCTTCGGGAACTGTGAGACAGGTGCTGCATGGCTGTCGTCAGCTCGTGTTGTGAAATGTTGGGTTAAGTCCCGCAACGAGCGCAACCCTTATCCTTTGTTGCCATCGATTTGGTCGGGAACTCAAAGGAGACTGCCGTTGATAAAGCGGAGGAAGGTGGGGACGACGTCAAGTCATCATGGCCCTTACGACCAGGGCTACACACGTGCTACAATGGCGTATACAAAGGGAGGCGACCTCGCGAGAGCAAGCGGACCTCATAAAGTACGTCTAAGTCCGGATTGGAGTCTGCAACTCGACTCCATGAAGTCGGAATCGCTAGTAATCGTGAATCAGAATGTCACGGTGAATACGTTCCCGGGCCTTGTACACACCGCCCGTCACACCATGGGAGTGGGTTGCACCAGAAGTAGATAGCTTAACCTTCGGGAGGGCGTTTACCACGGTGTGGTTCATGACTGGGGTGAAGTCGTAACAAGGTAACCGTAGGGGAACCTGCGGTTGGATCACCTCCTTACGAAGAG
>NZ_WTEX01000048.1:1798-5164 GCF_009795845.1 Gilliamella sp. Lep-s35
AAATTATGTTTGTATTTACTTATTAGTTGTAATGAGTGAATAGAAAGATAAAGCTCTTTAACAATTAGGAACAAGCTGAAAGAAACGAGTTCTCGTTTTTGCGGAAGGAAGCGATATATAGATATAGGCGACTGGAAGTAAGAAAGAGAAGAAAGCGTAATAAAAACCAAGACAACTGTGAGTTGTAAGGTTAAGAAATTAAGCGTACACGGTGGATGCCTAGGCAATCAGAGGCGAAGAAGGACGTGTTAATCTGCGAAAAGCGACGGTGAGCTGATAAAAGGCGTAATAGCCGTCGATGTCCGAATGGGGAAACCCAGTGTAGGAGACTACACTATCATATGATGAATACATAGTCATATGAGGCGAACCGGGAGAACTGAAACATCTAAGTACCCCGAGGAAAAGAAATCAACCGAGATTCCCTAAGTAGCGGCGAGCGAAAGGGGAGTAGCCCAAGCGGGTAGCATATTGTATTAGTGGAAGCGTCTGGAAAGTCGCACGATAGAGGGTGAAAGTCCCGTACACGAAGGTGCGATATGTGGAAGCTTATAGAGTAGGGCGGGACACGTGATATCCTGTCTGAAGAAGGGGGGACCATCCTCCAAGGCTAAATACTCCTGATTGACCGATAGTGAACCAGTACCGTGAGGGAAAGGCGAAAAGAACCCCGGGAGGGGAGTGAAATAGACCCTGAAACCGTGTACGTACAATCAGTGGGAGCATGTATCATAAGATATGTGTGACTGCGTACCTTTTGTATAATGGGTCAGCGACTTATATTCTGTAGCGAGGTTAACCGAATAGGGGAGCCGAAGGGAAACCGAGTATTAACTGTGCGTTAAGTTGCAGGGTATAGACCCGAAACCCGGTGATCTAGCCATGGGCAGGTTGAAGGTTGGTTAACACTAACTGGAGGACCGAACCGACTAATGTTGAAAAATTAGCGGATGACCTGTGGCTGGGGGTGAAAGGCCAATCAAACCGGGAGATAGCTGGTTCTCCCCGAAAGCTATTTAGGTAGCGCCTCATGAGTAACTGTTGGGGGTAGAGCACTGTTTCGGCTAGGGGGCCATCCCGGCTTACCAACCCGATGCAAACTCCGAATACTGACAAGTTTGATCATGGGAGACACACGGCGGGTGCTAACGTTCGTCGTGAAGAGGGAAACAACCCAGACCGCCAGCTAAGGTCCCAAAGTCATAGTTAAGTGGGAAACGAAGTGGGAAGGCTTAGACAGCTAGGATGTTGGCTTAGAAGCAGCCATCATTTAAAGAAAGCGTAATAGCTCACTAGTCGAGTCGGCCTGCGCGGAAGATGTAACGGGGCTAAAACTATGCACCGAAGCTGCGGCAGTGCACGCAAGTGTATTGGGTAGGGGAGCGTTCTGTAAGCCGTAGAAGGTGTGTTGTGAGGCATGCTGGAGGTATCAGAAGTGCGAATGCTGACATAAGTAACGATAAAGCGGGTGAAAAGCCCGCTCGCCGGAAGACCAAGGGTTCCTGTCCAACGTTAATCGGGGCAGGGTGAGTCGACCCCTAAGGAGAGGCCGAAGGGCGTATCTGATGGGAAACGGGTTAATATTCCCGTACTGGCTATAACTGCGATGGGGGGACGAAGAAGGCTAGGTTTACCACCTATTGGATGGTGGGTTAAGCATGTAGGCGTGTGATTAGGCAAATCCGGTCACTGAGACGCTGAGGTGTGATGACGAGCTACTAAGGTAGTGAAGTAATTGATGCCCTGCTTCCAGGAAAATCCTCTAAGCTTCAGGTTATAGCTAATCGTACCCGAAACCGACACAGGTGGTCAGGTAGAGAATACTAAGGCGCTTGAGAGAACTCGGGTGAAGGAACTAGGCAAAATGGTGCCGTAACTTCGGGAGAAGGCACGCTGATGGTAATTGAAGTCCCATGCGGATGGAGGTGAAATCAGTCGAAGATACCAGCTGGCTGCAACTGTTTAATAAAAACACAGCACTGTGCAAACACGAAAGTGGACGTATACGGTGTGACGCCTGCCCGGTGCTGGAAGGTTAATTGATGGGGTTATGCGAAAGCAGAAGCTCTTGATCGAAGCCCCAGTAAACGGCGGCCGTAACTATAACGGTCCTAAGGTAGCGAAATTCCTTGTCGGGTAAGTTCCGACCTGCACGAATGGCGTAATGATGGCCAGGCTGTCTCCACCCGAGACTCAGTGAAATTGAACTTGCCGTGAAGATGCGGTGTACCCGTGGCAAGACGGAAAGACCCCGTGAACCTTTACTATAGCTTGACAGTGAACATTGAGCCTTAATGTGTAGGATAGGTGGGAGGCAAAGAAGCATGCACGCCAGTGTGTGTGGAGTCGACCTTGAAATACCACCCTTTAATGTTTGATGTTCTAACCTATACTTCTGAATCGAGGTAAGGGACACTGTCTGGTGGGTAGTTTGACTGGGGCGGTCTCCTCCCAAAGAGTAACGGAGGAGCACGAAGGTTAGCTAATCCTGGTCGGACATCAGGAGGTTAGTGCAATGGCAAAAGCTAGCTTGACTGCGAGAGTGACGGCTCGAGCAGGTACGAAAGTAGGTCATAGTGATCCGGTGGTTCTGAATGGAAGGGCCATCGCTCAACGGATAAAAGGTACTCCGGGGATAACAGGCTGATACCGCCCAAGAGTTCATATCGACGGCGGTGTTTGGCACCTCGATGTCGGCTCATCACATCCTGGGGCTGAAGTAGGTCCCAAGGGTACGGCTGTTCGCCGTTTAAAGTGGTACGCGAGCTGGGTTTAGAACGTCGTGAGACAGTTCGGTCCCTATCTGCCATGGGCGTAGGAAAATTGAGAGGGTTTGCTTCTAGTACGAGAGGACCGAAGTGAACGCACCGCTGGTGTACGGGTTGTGATGCCAATTGCATTGCCCGGTAGCTACGTGCGGAATAGATAAGTGCTGAAAGCATCTAAGCACGAAACTAGCCTCGAGATGAGTTTTCCCTGAAGAGATTCAGTAAGGTCCGTTTGAGACTAAGACGTAGATAGGTCAGGTGTGTAAGTGTAGTGATACATTGAGCTAACTGATACTAATGAACCGAGAGTCTTAACCTTACAACTCGGAGTTGTTTTGGGTTACGCAGAAGTTATTGATAGCGTAGAAAAGCATCGATAAACGAAGAAAGATTGAAAAAACAGTTTGTTCCGAATTGAGCGATTGTTGTTGATATGAGATAATGGACAGCAATTAAGAAAGAGAGTACAGAATATGTCTGGCGGTAATAGCGCGGTGGTCCCACCTGACCCCATGCCGAACTCAGAAGTGAAACGCCGTAGTGCCGATGGTAGTGTGGGTATTACCCATGTGAGAGTAGGGTGCCGCCAGACTTTTAA
>NZ_WTEX01000049.1 GCF_009795845.1 Gilliamella sp. Lep-s35
CCGCCCCCCACCCCGTTAATGGTGTCTTTTGTGCGGTTAATTTTGTCTACCACCACCCGACCAAAACAAAAATTGGTTTCACCAAGTGCAAATTTTACATATTTTCGCCCTAAATCGGTCAGGTCGTAACGGTAAGTCGCTCTGCCGTCAACGTCGCCAGCATACTCTTCGGTAAAAAAACCTATCCCGGCAAAAAGGTGTAAACTACCATTTTTTAATCGATTAAAAACTGCTTCTTGTGTTTCTGGCGAATATGGCAAATCCTGCCCTTGCATATAATAGGTGATATACGGGTACATTGAGGATGTGATATCCCCCACCATCATGCATAGTGCTTTATCACCTGTTTTGTTGTGATTGTCATAAACGTTTTGAATCTTCTCTTTATACGGATAAGTATCGCACCCGGTTAACAGCAAACTACTGAAAGTGAATATTAAAAGTGTGGTTAGACTTGCTTTAGTTGGCATGGTGATTTCCTGTTTAATCTTTTATATAGTGGTGTGACAGTAAGTACGGCGTAAGTTCTTTTACTGGTTTGGGGGTGTTCGGGTCGCTGCTGCTGTTATCGCTTTGGCTTTGGTCGCCACTCTCCTCTTGCTTGCCTTCTGGCCAGTAATTGACCCTAATGGTGACATCATAATTCCCTCTGATTTGACCTAAGCTCCATTTAATTAAATACAGACCAATTTTGGGCGCTTCGGACTTGTTTTTGTCGGATTGTGTGTTATTGGTCGTCGTTGGCATTGGTTGATTATGGGATACTGCCATTAACTGATTCCATAATGACTCTTCTATTGCGGGCTCTGCTTTATTTTTATCCATTTGATAAAGTTCATCTTTACCAACCGCATTATCCGTTCTTGGAGTAAAAAAGCTGGAGGGGGTAATGGTTGAAATGGCTAATGTCTCAAATCCATTTGATATCGCCAACTCCACCGGAGTTCGCTCAGGATAGGTTAACGATTTAATCGTTATTTTTCCTTCAAACACTGATTTTTTCACCATTTAAAACTAACAATGTTTAATCACTTTTCTTTGATTTCTCGATTATAATCCGATGCCCATTTATATGTACCGCTGACACCAGTCATAGTTGTTAATTTTCCATTACTTGACACCTTATAACTGTGAATCCCGGGAAATGGTTCCCCATTAACTTGTTCTTTAAAATATCGAAATCGTTTATATATTTGTGGATCTTTGACCCAGTCCGGCACATTTTCAAGATGATAAGTAAAATAGACATCCCGCACCGTGCCCCCTCCCACCCCGTTAATGGTGTCTTTTGTGCGGGTGATTTTGTCCACCACCACCCGACCAAAACAAAAATTGGTATTACCCAATGCAAATTTTACATATTTTCGCCCTAAATCGGTCAGGTCATAGCGATACGTCGCTCTGCCGTCAACTTCGCCTGTATATTCCTCCGTAAAAAAACCTATCCCAGCAAACAGGTGCAAACTACCATTTTTTAAACGGTTATAAAATGCTTTTCTTCTTTCTTGAGCAAACGGTAGATCTTGTCCCTCTATATAATAGGTGGTATACGGATACATGGATTGTGTCACTCTGCCCACCATCATACATAATGCTTTATCGCCTGTTGGGTTATGGTTATCATAAACATTTTGAATCTTTTCTTTATACGGATAAGTATCGCACCCCGTTAACAGTAAACAGCTGACAGTAAATATTAAAAGTGTGGTTATATTTGTTTTAATTTGCATGGTGTTATCCTGTTAATCTTTTATATAGTGGTAGGACAGTAAGTACGGTGTGCGCTCTTTGGCTTGTTTTGGTGTGTTCGGGTCGCTGCTGCTGTCATCGCTTTGACTTTGGTCGGCATTCTCGTCCTGCTTGCCTTCTGGCCAGTAATTGACCCTGATAGTCACGTCATAATTCCCTCTGATTTGACCTAAGCACCATTTAATTAAATACAACCCAATCTTTGGTGCTTCGGACTCGTTACTTTTGTCTGACTGTGTGTTATTGGTCGTCGTTGGCATGGCTTGATTATGGGATATCGCCATTAACTGATTCCATAATGACTCTTCTTTCGGGGATTCAGCTTTATTTTCATCCATTTGATAAAGTTCATCTTTACCTACCGCATTATCCTTTCTTGGGGTAAAAAAGATGGAAGGGGTAATGGTTGAAATTTCAAGCCATTCTGATCCATCAGATATCGCTAATTCCACCGGAGTTTGATTCGGATTGCTTAACGATTTAATTATCACTGTCCCTTCAAACTCGGATTTTTCTTCATTAAAATCCGGCAAATTCAAGTTCAGTATCAGATCAGATTTACGCCCCAAAGCCCTTGTAATGCCAATGGTTGTGCTGGCTATATCGTCAAGTAAAGAGGTTTCTGATTCTAAAAGACAACGCCCATTTCTGACCGCTAAATAGTAATCCTGATCCGACAGTAACATACATTTTGGTGTCGGTAAGTAATACGGTGGGTATTTGGATTGACGAAAGTCAAAGTTGCCCAGCATACAGCGGTTTAGCCATTTACTGAATTCATCCCAATCATCGCCGTTATCATAGAAGATTACACTGACAATAAGTGCCCCTATCGCGATAATGGCAAACAAAATTTGACCATATAATGGAATAAAACCAAGGCAACCGGCAACACTACAGACAAGCGTCAAGATACTGGTTACCATTAATGCTGTTGAACCGGTATTGCCTTCACCACAACTTAGGCCTGCTTGATACACCCCTATCGCACTGTCTATCGCATTAAGCACACAAGCTGCCTTATTGAGGACTCCTAACGTCCCTTTGAACATTGCCATTCTTGATGTTCGTTGTAAAAATAACGACGGCGTCTTTGCCAGCAAAAGCTTAAATAGCTTTGTCCCATGTAATAATACTTCAATGGTCGTTACACCTATTATCGCATAACTCGTAAATATGCGAAATTTCATTATTGTTCTTAAGTGAGGATCCTTTATATTATCAATCTGCTTATTCAGACCTTTTATATTTTCTAACTGAAAATACAAACTGATACTGCTCAGTACCAGACTTTTTGATGTGTCAAAAACTTCCACGTATTGGTTTTGTCTTGGTATCACGTCTGATAAATATTTCACTTCATCATCATCGAGTGTGATCCCATTGACTTCGATGACATTGGGCGTTATGTTCTTTAACACTTTCTGGGAAGGCCCTCCATTTTTGGTAAAGCCTTTTTCAAATTCGTTTACACGATCCATATCCTCAAACGCCATCAACATATTTATTTCAACCACTTCTTTACCAAAATTCTTATTTTTTCCTTTAAGCGGAATATGCCATTTATCCTTATTCTGCGATTGAATTAAATTAACAATATTCCCTTTATTGGTGGTCATTTGTGTGCTACTAAACAATGGCATCATTTGATGATTCTTCTTCAGATATTGATTTAATCCTTTAATGGTCATTTTTACTTTATATTGACGGATTACTTCCGGCCCTCTAACTTTAAACAGGTTTATTGTATCAATATAATGACTTTGCATTTTAATTTGATTAATTTTGATATTATTTTGCATTGCCCGGTTGGCGCCATCAACACTTGAATTGACAACATGCTCTATCAATCGTTTGGCAACATTAACGTTATCATCAATGCTAATACCTAAAATCGTTTTGGTCGTATTGAAAATGGTTTCTATATTGAGAACAGCATCTGTAAATGTAGGTTGCGCATGATTCTCTAACATATGCAGGCATTGAATCAATGATACTGTTGATTTATCATCCGGGGTTTCTTCACTTTTTAAGGGTTTTTCAGCAAGCAGATAAAAATAGATCGACTCTTCATTATTGAGTAGCATGCCCCAAAATGCGGAATGTTCCGGTAATGTCAAGGTACCTAAACTGGCGCTGTCGATTATCAATAAAAAGGTATAAAAAAAGCTGATATGCCTGTCCGATAAATCCGGCTCAAACTCGATGCGCCAGAATGGCAGCATATTGAATCGGCCAGGTAAGGTCACAGTGCTATTTTTTGCTTTATCGTCTTGTTTGTCTTTTTCGTCCTGATTATCTAACTGAAAGTGGGTTAAGTTTTCACCAAATAACCACATTAAGTAGTTATAATAGTCCTTCGAAGCATTCGCCACAAATTCGGTTAAGGATTCTTTACCCGTTTTTTCTAACGCTTCAAAATTATCTAACGAAGGTTGATTCAGACGCTTTTTACGTTTATCCCAGTCACCATTGAGTATTTTGTCAGCATAACTTTCTTTCGCTTTTTCAAGATTGTAAAAATGAACTACTTTGACACTATCGATATATTTGGACATCCATGTTTTGTTATTCATTTTGTACAGTGCTAGTAACTGTTGTTGTTGCTCCGGAGTTAAGTCATGTTCTTTGTATTCACCTAATCCTCTTTGACCTAAAAGATTTATTTCTAATCCATACAAACTCAAACGACGACAGTACAAATAATTGCAATTAGCGACTTTTTTATTCCAAAAAGTAGACTCGGGCTCCACACCTAATTGTTTTGCTAATAACTCTTCACCAATGACATCAAATACCTGAATTTTATCAATCTCATTATGTTCAGACATTTTTTTTCGATCTGTTGTAAAATAGTTTAGATAATTGTTATAATTTATATATGTACTATGTCTTAGCCTCTTCGATTCATCAATGATCCTATCTATTTCGTCTTCTTTAATACTTGAATCATAATTATCCGCCGAATTATAAAATAAAAACAGATAGCTTTCATTTACATCAGATTTTGCAACCGGTGAGCGTATCAGTTCTTTATACTGCTCGATTTGCTGATATTGACGACGCGCATACGCGATTTCCGGTTCAAAATACTTTATCGGATGACTTTTTATTGATGCTTTCTCTTTTTGAAAAA
>NZ_WTEX01000004.1 GCF_009795845.1 Gilliamella sp. Lep-s35
TATGACGCCGATTGAATTTAAAACACAAAAACAGGCAGCGTGATTTTCTATGTGAGTTTTGTACTAAGTTTGGGGTATTTACAATGCCGTTTTGTTGGGCGTGAGTTTAATAGATATTGTATTTTCTTTATCTGTTCGTCGTCAACTAATGAAATGGCCGCTGACTTAGGTATAAACTGACGTATTAAGCCATTGGTGTTTTCATTGTACCTCTTTGCCAGCTTTTATAAGGCTCCGCAAAGTATACGCTAGTATTTAAATAATGCTCAATAGCATGATGATAATTAAATTCGGTTCCATTATCAAAGGTGATGCTTTTAACCATTTTTTAAACGGCGTTAGCAATTTTATTATCATATCTTTCGTTTCGGAGGCGGTACGTTGATTGAGCTATCACAAACGAAAATAATTGCTATTTAATCAAACATAAATAGCAATTAATGTTATGTAGAATAATGATTTGAGCTTAAATTTAAAACAGCCTAACCGCCATTAAAAACACTAGTAAAGCCTGATAAAAACGATTTTTGTTCTTGTTTTGGCATGCTTTCAAGATTGGCTTGAATTAGCTGATCGATTTTTTGTGTTTCGTTAACTAAACCTAACTGGTTATAAGCATTACGCATTAACAGCAATGCTTCTTTAGTTGAATCGGTATCAGGAAACATTGATAGCATATCAGTCACACGATTAACTACCGCTACATAGGCACCGCGTTTAGTATAAAACTGAGCTATTTTTAACTGATAGCGCGCTAATCTGTTTTTCAAAAACACAAGGCGTTTTTGCGCATCGGCCGTATATTGACTGCTTGGAAAACTTGATACTAAATAAGTAAAATCTTTAAATGCAGCAGCTGCATAATCAGCATCGCGGTCTGAACGATCAACGTTAAACCAACCTTGAATCATGTTATCATCTTGCGCCATATTTGAAATACCACGCATATAAATAACCCAATCAATATTTTGATGTGTTGGATTCAACTTTAAAAAACGGTCAATTGATGCAATCGCTAATGGTAAATCAGCTGACTTATAATAAGCATAAATCAAATCAAGTTGTACTTGTTGTGAATAAGGACCAAATGGATAGTTCTTGTCCATAGCCTCTAATACAGCAATACTAGATTTAATATTGCCATTTTCAAGATCTGATTTTGCTTTATTATAAAGCTCTATTTCCGGTACATTTTCAACATCGGGTTTGGAAGACGTACAGCCAATTAGCAAGCCACTTAAAACAATTGCTAACAAAGAGTGTAAACGTAATTTCATTCAGTTTTCAATCCAAATATAATTAAACATTAAAGGCAATGATTGGTATATAATACTCTAAAACATAACAGCTTAAAATAGATAAATTACACATGCATAAGTTAAAATTATCAACCGAAATTGAACAAACCCAATTAGGGATGCGCTTAGATCAAGCTTTATCAGCGCTTTTTCCTGATTATTCACGATCAAGAATAAAAGATTGGATTGTCAATAATAAAGTCATTGTTAATGATGTTATTGTCAACAAACCTAAAGAAAGAGTATTAGGTGGTGAAAAAATCACAATCAATGCTGAAATCGAAGAAGAAACCTATCATCAACCCGAAGATATAAAACTTGATATTGTTTACGAGGATGATGACATTTTAGTGATTAATAAACCTCGTGATTTAGTTGTGCATCCAGGTGCAGGCAATCCTGATGGTACGGTATTAAATGCCTTATTGCATTATTATCCTGATATAGCACGCGTGCCGCGAGCAGGTATTGTTCATCGACTCGATAAAGACACTACAGGCTTAATGGTTGTTGCCAAAACCATTAATGCTCAGACCCATTTAGTTGATGCGCTTCAACATCGTGAAATTACACGGGAATATGAAGCTGTTGCCATGGGCATTATCACTGCAGGAGGCACTGTTGATCAACCAATCACCCGTCACCCAACCAAACGTACTCATATGGCGGTATTTCCAACAGGAAAACCTGCCGTAACACATTACAGAGTGATGGAAAAGTACCGCCTACATACTCGTTTACGCTTACGTTTAGAAACAGGCCGAACGCACCAAATTCGTGTACATATGGCGCATATTGCTCACCCATTAATTGGCGATCCACTCTATGGCGGACGCCCAAGACCTCCTAAAGGTGCAAGCGAATCGTTTATTCAAACCTTGCGCGATTTTGATCGTCAAGCACTGCATGCTACCATGTTACGTCTGTATCACCCTATTACAGGCGAACTTATGCAATGGAATGCTCCAATACCGCAAGATATGCAAACGCTAATTCAGGCCTTGCAAGAAGATACCGAACAACACAAAGACGAACTAGATTGGTAACCAACATGATAAAATCGATTTACCCATATTGGACAGCCCCCAAAAACGTCCATGCCTTGACCACAACACGAATAGGCGGTGTTAGTATGGCACCATTTACAAGCTTAAATATGGGAAGTCGAATAGGCGATAATTTAACGCATGTAACCCAAAACCGCCAGCGTGTTATACAGGCAGAACAAATACCTAGCGAACCCTATTGGTTAACTCAAACCCATAGCACCATAGTGTTAGACATATCGCAAAATCCTTTAAAAACGGCAACAGGTAACATTCCTAACCAAACGACAGAAGCCGACGGATCGTATACTAATCAACCCAAACAAGTGAGCGTTGTACTAACAGCCGATTGCCTGCCTGTCTTATTTTGTACAACCAAAGGTGACGAAGTTGCGGCAGCGCATGCAGGATGGCGAGGATTATGTAACGGAATACTGGAAGAAACCGTCAAAAAATTTGCCTCGCCACCGTCAAATATCATTGCATGGCTTGGGCCAGCAATCAGCGCTAAAAAGTTCGAAGTTGGTATTGAAGTTAAGGAACAATTTGAAAGCATTGACCGCAACGCAAAAACAGCCTTTAAATTAATTAACCCTATAGAACAAAAATATCTAGCCGATCTTTACTTAATTGCAAAACAACGCTTACAAGCAATGGGGGTAACTAAGATTTTTGGCGGTGATTTTTGTACTTATACCGAACAAGACACGTTTTTTTCATACCGTCGAGAAAGTAAGACCGGTAGGATGGCATCAATGATTTGGTTCGAATAAAAATTAATTTTGTTAATCTTACCTATTAAGTATTAACGATATTTTTTGTTTTTTAAAGTATTGGATTTTTATTCTATATTGGCAAACTTATGGCTTTGCACACTCAAAAACCATTTATTATCCAGTCGATTTTGGTTGATTTTTCCTAACAACTTTATTGTTTCAAACATATTAAACGTACCATCTTTTTCACAAGGCGATAGATAATAGTGTTTGGCTTGAATATGAGTTTCAATATATTGGCAAAAATCGATAAAATCGGGGTGATTTTCAGCAACAATACGCACCTCGTTAGCGGTGGATTGAACTATTTTTTGGTAACGTGATTGGTAGCAAAATTTAGGGCTAAGTGCAATGTAATCAACTAACGGATCGACCTTACCAAGCCCATTACTTTCAATGGCGATAAAATACCCCGCTTTTTTAAGTGGCAAAAGCAATTCAGGTAACGCTTTAACCATGGTTGGCTCGCCGCCAGTAATTATGATATTTTTAGTTTTAAATTCGCTCACTTTGTCAAGCAGTTCCGCCAACGAAAAGCGAGTAAACTGACGAAAATTAGTATCACACCAAGCACAATTCAAATTGCACCCAGCAAAACGGATAAAAACCGCAGGCATGCCAGTATTATAACCTTCGCCCTGTAAAGATTCGAAGATTTCAACAATACGAAACTCAACCATATTAACTCCGACGATATTCGCAATACGAAGTGGGGGTTTCCCATAATTTGATCATCGAAACAGGCAAATATTGCGACAGATGATCGAAAATAAACTGACTCATCCCTTCGGCCGTTGTTCGGCAAGGAAAGGCAAAAATCTTGCGATCCATTTCTTGCAGTAACGACGCAATACGGCACTCATTAGGATTATTTTGATTATAAAGATAAGCATGGTCGAGAGAATCAACAATATACTGTTTAACGATTTGCTTTAAATCGGCATAATCCATGACCATATCTTGGCTTGAACCGCTATCAATAAGATCACCGCTGACTTCGACTAATAAACGGTAAGTATGACCGTGCAGATTGTGACATTTCTTATTATGCCCGTCTAACATATGACAAGCATCAAATTGAAATTCTTTGGCTATTTTGAACATGTTGTATTCCTAGTTTTTTTGCGTGGGATGGGTTACGAACCACGGTTAGATAATCTAACAAAATAAAAAGGGAGCACTACTATAATCGATAAACGGCAATTTGTCATTTTCACTGGTTAATTAAATGATATTTATTGACTATAGTTATTCTTACTACCACTTTATTTTAGCATTGATTAAGCCTAAACTAGTAAATGATTTTGTTGTACAAATTTTATAAAAATATTCTTCCCCCGATCTTGAAAATTATTCTTCCACACTCATTTAGTGATCAATGCAAATGGTATAAATGTATTAAGCATTTACACCAAATCTATTGCTCAGGAGATTAAACTATGAGGTTAGATAAACTTACCAACAAATTTCAACAAGCTTTAGCTGATGCACAATCGCTAGCATTAGGTAAAGACAATCAATATATCGAGCCAGTGCATGTCCTAACAGCCATGCTCAACCAAGAAGGTAGCAGCGTTGCGCCATTATTGAATGCAGCGGGCGCTAATGCGGCTATTTTACAGCAAGAACTAACACAAGCGATTGACCGATTACCACAAGTTCAAGGTGTCGGGGCTGATGTATTGCCATCACAAGAATTTATTCGTGTCTTAAATTTGTGTGACAAATTAGCGCAAAAAAATGGCGATAGCTATATTTCGTCAGAACTCTTTATACTTGCCGCTTTAGAAGACAAAGGCAGCCTAGGCGATATCCTTAAAAAATCAGGCATCAATAAAGACAAATTTAGCCAAGCAGTTAACCAAGTAAGAGGGAGCGATAACGTGAACGATCCTAATGCCGAAGATCAACGAGGCGCACTTAAAAAATACACCATTGACTTAACTGAACGTGCAGAGCAAGGTAAGTTAGATCCTGTAATTGGTCGTGATGAAGAAATTCGTCGTACCATTCAAGTATTACAACGCCGAACCAAAAACAACCCTGTACTTATTGGTGAACCGGGTGTAGGTAAAACCGCCATTGTTGAAGGGCTTGCGCAACGCATTGTCAACCGCGAAGTGCCTGAAGGTTTGCGTAACAAACGTGTTTTATCGTTAGACATGGGCGCATTAATTGCGGGTGCAAAATACCGTGGTGAATTTGAAGAACGCTTAAAAGCGGTACTTAAAGATTTAGCCAAAGAAGAAGGGCGCATCATCCTATTTATTGACGAAATCCACACCATGGTCGGTGCAGGTAAAAGCGACGGCGCAATGGATGCAGGTAACATGTTAAAGCCAGCATTAGCGCGTGGTGAATTACACTGCGTTGGGGCAACCACACTTGACGAATATCGCCAATATATTGAAAAAGATCCAGCGTTAGAACGTCGCTTTCAAAAAGTCTACGTTGCTGAACCAACAGTAGAAGACACGATTGCTATTTTACGCGGATTAAAAGAACGCTACGAATTGCACCACCATGTACAAATTACCGATCCTGCGATCGTAGCTGCGGCAACTTTGTCGCATCGATATATCTCAGATCGTATGCTACCAGATAAAGCGATAGACCTTATTGACGAAGCCGCATCAAGCATTCGTATGCAAATGGACTCTAAACCTGAATCTTTAGATCGCCTTGAAAGACGTATTATCCAACTTAAATTGGAACAACAAGCACTCAAAAAAGAATCAGACGATGCCAGTAAAAAACGTCTTGAAATGTTAAATGAAGAGCTTACAGAAAAGGAAAAACAGTACGCATCGCTCGAAGAAGAATGGAAATCTGAAAAGGCTGCTGTTTCAGGCACACAAAACATTAAAGCCGAATTAGAAAAAGCACGCACTGAAATAGAACAAGCGCGCCGAGCAGGCGATCTCAGTAAAATGTCCGAATTACAATACGGCAAAATACCCGAGCTTGAAAAGAAACTCGCCTCGGCAACGCAGTTAGAAGGCAAAACCATGAAGTTATTGCGTAACAAAGTGACCGATAACGAAATTGCCGAAGTGCTATCAAAAGCAACAGGCATTCCTGTTTCAAGAATGCTCGAAAGCGAAAAAGAAAAATTATTACATATGGAAGATGCGCTACACAAACGCGTTATTGGTCAACAAGAAGCGGTTGTTGCGGTTGCCAATGCGATTCGACGTAGTCGTGCTGGGTTATCAGACCCGAACAAACCAATTGGATCATTCCTATTTTTAGGACCAACGGGTGTCGGTAAAACCGAACTATGCAAATCGCTTGCTAACTTTATGTTTGACAGCGAAGATGCTATGGTGCGAATTGATATGTCTGAATTTATGGAAAAACACTCAGTCGCACGTTTAATCGGTGCGCCTCCGGGGTATGTGGGTTATGAAGAAGGGGGTTACTTAACCGAAGCGGTAAGACGTCGCCCTTATTCGGTCGTTTTACTTGACGAAGTTGAAAAAGCGCATCCTGATGTGTTTAATATCCTACTACAGGTGTTAGACGATGGACGCTTAACCGACGGGCAAGGTCGCACTGTTGATTTCCGTAACACGGTTATCATCATGACATCAAACTTAGGATCTGACCTAATTCAAGGTCAAGTTGATCTAAGTTATAACGAAATGAAAGCACTGGTTATGACCGTTGTAGCTAAACACTTTAGACCAGAATTTATCAATCGAATTGATGAAACTGTCGTGTTCCACCCACTTGGACAAGAAAGCATCAAAGCGATTGCCAAAATTCAATTAGCACACGTTGAAAAACGTTTAGATGAACGCGGTTACCAAATGGATATTTCAGATGCGGCGTTAGAACATCTTGCCAAAGTGGGCTTTGACCCAATTTATGGTGCAAGACCACTAAAACGCGCAATACAACAAGAGATCGAAAATCCATTAGCGCAACAAATATTGTCAGGCAAATTAGTTCCGGGTAAAGCTATTGAGCTGGATTTAGTGGGTGACAATATTGAAGCGAAACAGCAATAACACACCAAAACAACAAACCGACCTAAAGGGTCGGTTTAAGGCCACTGTTAAAGTGGCATTTCACTGCTTTTCAATAATGCTAAAATTCAAATAAAATAGGATAAGGGAATAGTAAGATAACAATTAATATGTTAACTAGGAATCAAAAGCTATCTGATTTTGAAGATGTAATAACGTTCTTTGATAAGATTTATGAGTGTATCCCTTGCGAATCAGATCTAAGCACAAAACTGAAACGAAATGCCTTCTATGCTTTTGTTATCATTCATACCATTAGTAATTGGCAAAGCGATGGTTGGTGTAATCTTCTATGGAATTATGCTACAGCAAAATATGTTGTACCCGCAATGAAAGCAGTAAACTTACCACAAATTGCAGATGTTTTGAACAAGTAGAACAAACTTATTCCTTTTCCTATTCTGAATGTGAAAACGAGAAAGAATTATGCAGTTTAGGCAATTTTATTCAAAACCCACGGCAAAAGCGCAAATACATTACGTCAGAAAGGCTGCTAGCCATATCAGAAGAACAACGTCAAGCCTATTCAAAAAATTTCCTCGATAAATTAATTGCAAATATTAGATGATTTGGTTACCCCTTTATGGGATTATCAAGCCGCAGAACAAGAAATTTGGCAACCTGTAATTAATTTCATAAATCAACATAAATAGATTGAAACCCAACAGAAAGCAGATACATTGCTAAAAGAGACCCTATAAATAAATTTTTGTATTTGCTGATTTTTAAACTACTCTATTGAGTAAAAAAAGAAGTAAATACAAATGGACTAAAAAAGACTAAAAGAAATGGCAGCCGAGCTTGCCAAAGGAATAAAAACCCAAAAAGATTTAGGTAAATTAACCGGTTTTATGAATAAACTGATTATCGAAACAGCCTTAAATGCTGAAATGACCGAACATCTTGGACATAAAAAAATCAGAAGAAACATGGCAGTAATAGCCGCAATGAGTATAGTAAAAAGATGGTTATTTGTGATGATGGAGAGATAGAGCTGACCATTGCTCGTGACAGGGAAAGCCATTTTGAACCACAGCTCATCAAAAAACATCAAACGCGAATCGATAAAATCAATCATCAAATCTTATTTTTGTACGCTAAAGGCATGACCACAAGAGAAATTATGGATACGTTCAAAGCAATTTTTGTTTATCCGCAAGATATCAGTAAGGCGATTTACACAACTAACACGATAGAGTCACTTAATAGCGTCATTCGCACGCTATTAAAAAACGTAAAGTTTTTCCAACAGATGATGCGGAGAAAAAGGTGATCTATTTAGCGATACAACAAGCATCTAAAAAATGGACAATGCCAATTAAAAATTGGAAAAGTGCGATGAGTCGATTTATGATAGAATTTGGTGACCGAGTTCATGGTCACCTTTAACGGGTAAATACACAAAATTTGGGATGGGTATTTAAAGATTTTGTCTTTTTTTGATTGATTTAAAGTACCAGTATAAAACAAGATAAGCCGTACCTGTAGATAGTAGATCTGCCGTTGGTGCTGCCGCCCAAACGCCACTGAATCCTAAAAATAACGGCAAAATATAAAGGGCAGGTAACAAAATCAAAATTTGTCTTGAAAGGCTTAATAAAATCGAAATTTTTGCCATACCAATACATTGGAAAAAGCTAGTAGTCACCATTTGAAAGCCAACAAAAATAAACGAAAGTGTAGTAAAACGCAACGCAATGGCTGATAATGCTACAAGATCTTCCTCTGAACTAAAAGCTCGCACCAACATATCTGGAATAAAAAATCCTAACACAAAACCGAGCGAAGTTACAACCGTTGCCACTTTCACAGCATAAAAGAACGTCTTTTTAACGCGATCATAATTTTTAGCACCATAATTATAACCAATAATAGGTTGCATACCTTGATTGATACCAATAACAATCATAATCACTAGCGTAATAAGTCGGTTAGCATTAGAAAAAGCGGCAATGGAATCATCACCAGATACGCCAGCAAGTGGCGCATAGCGATTAAGTTGCCAGTTAATAAACACCACAACAATTGACGCAGCCATTTGCATTGAAAAAGGCGATAAACCGATTGATATAACCGATTTTGCAATTGAAAAGTCCAACTTAAAATTACGACGATAAAGCTTAATATTACTATTCTTATTTAAAAAATGTTGCATAACAAACACAAAGCTAATCATCATCGACAACGTTGTTGCCAGTGCAGCTCCACGCATTCCCCAGCCTAAACCAATAATAAAAATTGGCGCTAAAATAATATTGGCAATCACACTAACAAACATAGTGACCATTGCCTTAAATGGATAACCACTTGCGCGCATCATATTATTGTAGTTAAAAGTCAGGGTTAAAAAGATACTACCAGGTAGAAAAATCTCTAAAAACTCTCTAGCATAAACATGATTAACAGGGCTAGAACCGACAAAACGCAACACGGGATCAACAAAAATAAGTAACATCGACAACGTAAAACCACTCAGCACCGCAGTTAGCACAAATGACGTACCAGCGACTTTTTCGGCCTTATCATTTTCACCACGACCTAAAAAAATCGAAATACGACTGGCCGAACCGATTCCAACTAGCATACCAATTGCTGCTGCCAAATTCATTACCGGTAAAATAAGACCAGCGGCACTTAATGCCTCGCGCCCAATCCAATGGCCAATAAAAACACCATCAATAATATTATAAAGTGTGTTAACTATTGTCCCGATAATGGCGGGTAACGCATATTGCCAAAACAAAGCACTAATTTTTTTTTGCCTAAAATCGTGATAAATATCGTGAGATTTCACCATATTTTTTATTCCTATCGTTAGATAAAGAAGTTTCAGATAAGATATACGTTTGAGTATAAATTTGAAATTATGCCTACTAGTCTAACAGACTTATTAATTGTTGATAGCACTTTTTTCGTGTTTTGCTAAAATGAACACTATTTTTTCAAGCTCTAAACAGGAATTTCTAATGAGTGTACAAATCGAAAATATCATATTACATAAATTAGTTAGAAAAAGTGACACCGAGATCGAACTGCAATTACGTGACTCAACGCTAGGTAATGAGCAAGCGGTTATTAATTTAATTGAAGATATCAACCGCATCTATAATAACAAAAGCAAAGCCTATGGATTATTTAATAGCGAAAGCTTATTTGAACAATCACTAAAAGAACTACGGCTAGGCAATCAAGATTTTTTACATTTTAGCCAAGAATCAACCAAACAACTACGCAACGAACTTGCCAAATATCCTTTTGCAGAAGGAGGAACGGTGGTGTTTTGCCAATATCGTTATTTGGCGGTTGAATACTTAATTATTGCGGTGTTAAATAGTTGCTTAAGTATGTTAGTTAATGAAGACTTAGATATTAGCGAAACGCAATATCTAGATATTGACCATGCCGATATTATTGCCCGTATAGACATGACCGAATGGGAAACCCAAGCCGACTCAAAACGATACCTAACTTTCTTAAAAGGTCGAGTAGGGCGAAAAGTATCTGACTTTTTTATGGACTACCTAGGTGCTAATGAAGGATTAGATGCGAAAGCACAAAACAAAACACTGGTTAAAGCGGTAGATGATTACTGCCAAGAAATGCAATTTGACAAACAAGACAAAACCAACGTACGTGAAAGCGTCTACAATTACTGTCAAGCTCAATTACAAGCTGGTGAAGAAATTGAACTAAAAAATCTAGCCAACGAACTACCAACAAGTGACGATAACAACTTTATCGAATTTATTAAAAACAGCGAATATGACTTAGAAGACACATTCCCCGTTGATCGTAGTGCATTGCGCCAACTTAAAAAATTCTCGGGCAGCGGTGGCGGATTAACCTTAAGCTTCGATTCAAATTTGTTAGGTGAACGTATAAAATGGGATCCACAGACTGACTCACTGGTTATTAAAGGTGTACCGCCTAATTTGCGTGATCAGCTACAACGCAATAGCGGCTCGAACTAATTATCCGCTAATCATAAACTAACAACGTTATTAGGACAAAAAATGAAATACATTGGTGCACATGTAAGTGCAGCAGGTGGGGTAGATAACGCCCCGATAAATGCCTATCAAATTGGCGCAACCGCATTTGCGCTATTTACCAAAAACCAACGGCAATGGCACGCCAAACCGCTTGAAACAGCCACCATCGACAGCTTCAAAAAACGCTGCGAAAAATATGGCTTTACCAGCAAACAAATTTTGCCACACGACAGTTACTTAATTAACTTAGGCCACCCCGATAGTGAACAACTTGAAAAATCACGCACTGCGTTTTTAGACGAAATGCAACGTTGTGAACAATTAGGATTAACATTACTCAATTTTCACCCAGGAAGCGATCTAAAACAAATATCGGTTGATGAATGCCTAGCACGCATTGCCGAATCGATTAACATTACGCTCGACAAAACACAAAATGTGGTTGCTGTTATCGAAAATACGGCTGGACAAGGCTCTAACTTAGGCTATAAATTTGAACATCTTGCGCAAATCATTGACCAAGTCGAAGACAAAAGCCGAGTTGGAGTTTGCATTGACACTTGCCATGCTTTTGCCGCTGGTTACGATTTACGTACCGAACAAGCTTGCCAAGAAACTTTTGCTGAGTTCGAAAAAATAGTCGGTTTTCAATACTTACGAGGCATGCATTTAAACGATGCCAAAAGCGAATTTGCTAGCCATGTCGATCGCCATCACAGTTTAGGCAAAGGCAATATTGGCGAAGCGGCATTTAAATATATCATGCAAGACCCAAGAATTGACGAAATTCCTCTTATCTTAGAAACTATTGATCCCGATATTTGGGCACAAGAAATAAACTGGTTAAAGGAACAGATGAATAAATGATAAAGAAATTATTCTATTTTTTGTTTCTGATTTTTATCTTAGTGCCACTGAGTTTCTATAGTTATGCTCAAAGCCTTGATCGTAATAAATTGAAAGAATTTGATGGTAGTGGTTATAGAAAAGATATTCGAATCTATTCGCTAGAATTTATTAATTATATTGAAGATGAACCTAGTTTTACGTTCATCTCATTATCTGATGATATTAATTTATATGATAAAGAGTATAAAGAAAGAGTCTTTTTAATTCCTAGTGGAAAAAGAGAAAATTACAAAAAGAAAGAATATTTATTGACTGATTCATATCGTGCTAAATTTTTTTCTGAAGTTGGAATATCTGAAAACGATACGGTTTTTATTTATGATTATGAAAAAAATTATTTAAAATCATTTCCTATTAATAGCTTAAAAGCTTTAGCTATTGTTAATCCTTATAGCAGTAGTGAAGATTTTTTTGATTTATCTGATTATATGTTTGGTTTTAAATTAGATTCTAAAATATTTAAAGACCATCCATCTAGCCTTGTTTATATCGGCAAAGAAAACCCTTTTGTACAAGAGCAATTAACGCCTTTATTTTGGAACAAAATCAATGAACAGGACTTTCCTGTTCTTGATGAAGACGATGAAATTACCGCTATAGCATTTTGGGGAGATATAAAAAGTTTGGAAAAAATGGACTGTTATTTGGCTGAAGCAAATGGTTTTCGTTTTTTTATACAAAACTATACCAACAAAGATAAAAGCAAGCTTATTCAAAGTGATGAAATCATAGCAAGGCATTTAATTATATTAGACTCCAACTCCAATATAATAACGAATGAGATTGAAGGTATAGCTGAAGGTGACATGTTTTACCCACTAAATAGCTTAAATAATAAAGATGAGTTTATATATCAATGGACAGGTAAAATTTTAAAAAATGAGCCACCCGTTGTGTTTGGTTTCAAATCATCATCATTTTCCTGTACTCCTGTTTTCCAATTTATGCGTCCACTGCACGACTATTTTGTGCCAAGGTGTGATGCACGGTATTAAATCCGGTACATTATTTTAGTAGGCAAAAACGAGCAGACAGATTAATAAAGTACTATTTGAATATCTATTATAATCATATCCATCGTCATTCAGCTAACAGTTAGATGACGCCTGAACAACAATATTATCAAAACGATAAAATGATAGCGGTCGGCAGTGTTTGGTATTTTGGCAAGGATCAAGCATTCAATCTAAAAACTTAGATGAAATTTCTTTGGAAACAGCGACTAAATTAGATGAATTAAAAGATATTGATTTTGTTGGTTTTTTATTTGGTTATTTTGATGGATTTTCTCCTCATCCATAATCAGCTGCAAAAATCTCCATTAAACTGATTTGATTCAAGATAGCATTAGTCACAACCCTAATTCTACGTTAAAATAGTTAGTTTATTACGCAATAATTACCAAGGAAATTGCATGACAACTGAAATGACAACACTCGACAAAATCAAAAAACAAATTGCTGACAATCCAATTATTTTATATATGAAAGGTTCGCCAAAATTGCCAAGTTGTGGCTTTTCGGCTCAGGCTGTGCAGGTTTTGTCGCAATGTGGTGAAGCGTTTGCATATGTTGATATTTTACAAAACCCTGATATTCGTGCCGAGTTACCAAAATTTGCTAATTGGCCTACATTCCCACAATTATGGGTTGAAGGCGAGCTTGTTGGCGGCTGTGATATTATGTTAGAAATGTTCCAAACTGGCGAGTTGCAAACGATTATTAAGCAAACGGCTGAAAAGCACAAATCTTAATCTCCAATCAATCAAGCGCGCCAGTTGAGCGCGCTTTTGCAAGCAACTCTTTTAGATGCCATTCATATTGAGCATCTTCGTACGCTTTTTTGGCTTTGTCTGTATTGAGCATGGCTTTTTCTAAATCATCTATTGTTTTAGTGTGTTTGCTTGTTTTTAGTTTATTGCTCATTATGTTCATTTGTCTCTATTGGTGTTTCGGTTTCCATTTTACTATCGATAGATACCAAAGGCCATCCTCCAAGTGATTTTAGTCGATTAACAATTTTACAAAAAAGTATAGCCGTTTTTTGAGTGTCGTATAGTGCACTGTGAGCTTGTTTGTGATCAAAGGTGATTTGTGCCATTTGGCAAGCTTTGGCAAGCACTGTTTGTCCAAAAATTAAGCCACTGAGTGATGCTGTGTCAAAGGTAGCAAATGGGTGGAATGGATTGCGTTTGATTTCTGAGCGTTCTGCTGCTGCCATTAAAAAGCTGTGATCAAAATGTGCATTATGTGCCACAATGACTGCGCGCGTGCAACCGCTGTCTTTGATGCCTGATCTGACCATTTTGAATATTTCATCTAGGGCTTGCCTTTCGTCTACTGCTGCCCGTAATGGGTTGCTGGGGTCGATGCCGTTAAAGGCAAGTGCAGCAGGCTCCAAAATAGCACCGTCAAATGGATTGACATTAAATTGTAGCGATTTTTCTGGTTCTAGCCAGCCGTCGGGCGTCATTTTTAGAGTGATGGCGGCAATTTCTAATATGGCATTGAGTTTGGGATCAAACCCCGAGGTTTCAATATCAATGACAACGGGATAAAACCCCCGAAAGCGTTCACATAATTTGGCGTTTGGCACAATAATTTATCTTAATTCGTCAAAAAAGGGCTATTATGCCAGTTTTTAAACGGTTCGCCTAGCATTGGCTTTAAGCATTTGTTGTTAATTTGTTTATCGGAAGCTTTACATAATCACATTAAGGCAAACGAGTAGATGCGTTTATTATTTAAAGTGATTATAATCATTCCTTATAAAATCATTTTAAAACCGAGTAAGCAATGCATCATTTTGAATTAGAAAAGATTATTAATAATGAGCTACAAATTACCCGTTATCGGGACTATGCGCCAAATGGGTTGCAAGTACAAGGGCGAAGGCAAGTTAATAAAATTGTAACAGGCGTTACAGCTTGTCAGTTATTATTAGATAAAGCAGTTGAATTACAGGCTGATGCGGTGTTGGTGCATCATGGCTATTTTTGGAAAAACGAAGTGCAAACCATTACTGGCATTAAGTATCAACGCATCAAGACGTTGTTAACAAATGATATTAATTTGTATGGCTACCACTTGCCGTTAGATGGTCACCCCACTTTAGGTAATAATATGGCGTTAGCTAATTTACTCGGGATTACGGTTGATAAGCGTGATGATATTACTAACCTACTTTTTACAGGTGTGCTAAATAGCCCATTGACGGCATTACAATTTAAACATCAACTTGAACAAGTATTACATCATAGCCAACGGCAAGTGTTGTTTTGTGGTGATAATGCACCGCAAATGATTAAGCGTATTGCTTGGTGCAGTGGTGGTGGGCAAGATTATATTGAGCAAGCAGCACAAATGGGCGTAGATGCTTTTTTTACTGGCGAAGTATCAGAACGCACTATTCACATTGCGCGCGAATATGGTATTAACTTTTATGCCGCAGGGCACCATGCTACTGAGCGTTATGGCATTGAAAATCTAGGAAAATGGTTAGCAAGCGGTTATGGTATTGATGTTATTTTTATTGATATTGATAATCCTGCATAACAAAAGTTGAATTTACTTGAGAAATATCGCATACTTATTCGCATATTTTATTCTTTACGTTGTGTTATAAACCAATAATATGAGAGGTCATTTTATGTTTACAGGAAGTCTGGTCGCACTAGTTACCCCTATGGATACGAAAGGAAATGTAGACCACGTAAGCTTAAAAAAATTGGTCGAATATCATATTGCTAATGGAACATCGGGCATTGTTTCGGTCGGTACGACAGGCGAATCGGCAACGCTTGATCATCATGAGCATATCGATGTGATTAAACGAACCATCGATTATGCCGATGGTCGCATTGCTATTATTGCAGGTACGGGGGCAAACGCAACGAAAGAGGCCATTGAATTAACCAGTCGGGTTGAAAATATCGGGGTTGTTGGTTGTTTAACGGTTGCGCCTTATTATAATAAACCAACCCAAGAAGGCATCTATCAACACTTTAAAGCCATTGCAGAAAGTACAACGTTGCCACAAATCTTATATAATGTGCCTGGGCGCACTAGTAGCGATATTAAACCTGAAACCGTTGGGCGTTTAGCCAAAATTAAAAATATTGTTGCATTAAAAGATGCAACAGGTGACCTTTCAAGAGTTTATCCAACCCGTAAATTAGTTGGGCCTGATTTTAAATTATTAAGTGGCGATGACTCAACGTTTTTAGACTTTATGATTTTAGGTGGTGATGGAGTGATTTCAGTCACTGCCAACGTGGCTGCCAAAGCTGTTGCAACGGTATGTAAGCTTGCTGCTAATAACCAAATTCAAGAAGCTCGTGCTTTAAATGATACTTTAACGGCATTACATCGTCATTTGTTTATTGAACCCAACCCAACGCCAGCTAAATGGGCTTGCGCAAGATTAGGTTTAATGCAAAGCCCAAGCATTCGATTGCCTTTAGTTGCGCTAACTCAATCATCAATTTCGGTAGTTGAGCAAGCATTAAAAGAGGCAAATCTACTATAGTTTTGTATAACCTTAGTTTTGTATAACCTTTAATTTTAAAAGCAGATATCTATGTTAAATAACACATTGAACAAAATCCTATTTAAAAACAATGTTATTAAAAAAACGGCTGTTTTAGCAGTTGTGACTTCTTTATTTCTTGTTGGTTGTGGTAATGATCAAAATTTTAAACGTGAAGTTGAAGGAAATGAAGATTATCTTAAATCACCTGCTTTAAAACCGTTAATCATTCCAGAAGGTACTACGATACCAGCTGAAAGTAATGAGTTTTTTGTTAATACAACTGAGGTTCACGGTGATTTAGGAAAGAAGCTTGATATTAGACCACCAACTTTACCAATCTCAACTATCCAAGAAGCTTTTGCAATTTATAATAACGGCTCAGTCACTTTTAATGTGCCATTAAGTAGTAATGTGTGGGAGCAGATTCCTAATAGTTTAAATAAAAGAAATATTTTGATTGCTAGCCACGACAGTAATACTATTCAAACCGGCAAAAGCTTTATGGTTCGTGCTGACGAAGAGCAAGCGGTTGAAGCCTCTTATTCAATTAAACGTCAATTGCTAGGGGATACCGAAACAATCACTATTTTGATCACCTCGTTAACCCGTGGTACTGAAAATTTAATTTCACAACCGGTTGAAGTACAACGCTATATTGTTGGTTTATTTAATGACATCATGAACGATGTTGCACCTGATTCTATGCGTATTGTGCCAGCAAAAGCACAAGATAAAAATGACGAAGAAAAGAACAAGCCTGAAAGCAAAAAAACAGCAACAGCCGTAAGTGATGAAGATCAAAAATAGATTTGGAATTTAAGGAGCGAACAGCTCCTTAATTATTTATTGGTAACTGGTATAAGGTTAAAAACATGAAAAAGTTGGCTGAGCTTTATCGTGGTAAAGCTAAAACGGTATACACTACTGAAAACCCCGATTTATTAATCCTTGAGTTTCGCAATGATACATCCGCATTTGATGGTTTACGCATTGAGCAATTAGATCGTAAAGGCATGGTTAATAATAAATTTAACTATTTTATTATGACTAAATTGCGTGAAGCAGGTATCCCAACTCAAGTTGAGGCCTTATTATCAGACAACGAAGTACTTGTAAAAAAACTACAAATGGTGCCTGTTGAATGTGTGGTGCGCAATCGTGCAGCAGGATCTTTAGTTAAGCGTTTAGGCGTTGAAGAAGGTAAAGTCTTAAATCCTCCTACTTTTGAATTATTCCTCAAAAACGATGCATTGCACGATCCGATGGTTAACGAGTCACACTGTAAAGCTTTTGGTTGGGCGAGCGATGATCAATTAGCTAAAATGAAAGAACTGAGCTTTAAAATCAACACTATTTTGACTGATTTATTTGACAAAGCAGGGCTAATATTAGTTGACTATAAGCTTGAATTTGGTTTATTTAAAGGCGAAATTACCTTAGGCGATGAGTTTTCACCCGATGGTTGTCGCTTGTGGGAAACTGCCACACTAAAAAAAATGGACAAAGATCGCTTTCGCCAAGGTTTAGGCGGTGTAATTGAAGCTTATGAAGAGGTGGCTAAACGCATTGGTGTGCCTTTGTAATGCTTGCGCAGTTTGATGTTTCTTTTTTTATTCTATTAGGTTTAGCAGCACTGTGTTATTTAACGCACAATAACACAGTGACATTTGCAGTACTGTTATTGTTACTCTTTAAGCTAACACCACTAGCCACTTATTTTCCATTTTTAAATCAATATGGCTTAACCATTGGAATTGTTATTTTAACAGCTGCCATGATGGTGCCATTGGCTGATGGTTCGTTAAAAATTAGCGATATTGTTAAATCGTTTACTACTTGGCAATCACTATTGGCTATTTTGGTGGGTATTTGTGTATCTTGGCTTGGCACGCGTGGCGTATCGCTTATTGGTGCAGAGCCAACTATTGTTAATGGCTTAATTATTGGTACGCTAATTGGCGTTGCGTTTTTCAAAGGTGTTCCTGTGGGGCCGCTTATTGCTGCTGGGATATTGTCGTTATTAATTGGAAAAAGTTAACCTATGCATACTCCCAACAACACTCGACAGCTATGGGTGTTACAGGGTGAAACCTCACAATTATTTGAACAACTTATACCCATCTTTGAGCAAAACGCTGGCGATTGGGTTACTGTTACGCATCAGCCTGATTGTTTGCCTTGTTCATTGATTGCGAACGCACTTAAACCTAATCAAACAAAACAATTATTGGGTCAGCAGTATCGGCATGCGGTTTTTGATGCAACGGTTGGATTTAATCTTGATGCTTTTGCCATGTTAGTCGGTACACTAATAAAAGGCAGTGTGTTGGTTTTGTTATTACCCAATAACTTGGCTACTTGGCACGATCAAGACAGCTTGCGCTGGAACGAATGTCAAACCGCCATCACGGTACCTAATTTTGTTGCACATTTAACCCAAACATTAGCAGAGTTTGGCATCATTATTAATCAAAACTCTTTGCCAAAAACAGCTGTATCGCCCATGTTTTTTGAGCAGGTGACCGATGACAATTACGACTTAACTCAGCAGCAAACGACATTAAAGCAATTATTAAACAGCAATAAACAAATTAATGTCGTTGTTGCCAAGCGTGGACGTGGCAAATCGGCATTAGCAGGACTGTTTAGCCATTATCAACGTTGTATTGTAACAGCGCCCAATAAATCAGCTTTGACAACCTTTTTTGCTTTTGCCAAACCCGATACCCCATTTTTTGCACCTGATGAATTAATTGCACAGTCACATCATAATTTTGCTAACTATTTGATTATTGATGAAGCAGCAATGATTCCTCTTTCAATGCTTGAAAAACTGCTACAATTGGCTATTGCCAATAATAGCCGAGTATTATTAACAACAACCGTTGAAGGGTATGAAGGTACAGGGCAGGGCTTTTTATTAAAATTATTGGCAAATAAAGCGTGTCAATATTTTTACCTACATACCCCCATTCGTTGGCAATTGGGTGATAAACTTGAACAATTTAGCGATCGGTTGTTACTCAATGGGTTATTGGCGCAAGATAACGCTAGGCAAACGAGTTCTTTATCCGCCCAATATACTAAGGTTGATCACAACGATGTTAATGCATTAACATCGATCTTTTATTTATTAAAAATAGCACATTATCAAACCACACTCATTGATTTACGACGACTATTTGACGCACAAAATTTATCAGTTTGGCAGGCAACAGTTGATAATAAAAAAGTTGCTGCGGCAGTGACAATAACTGAAGGTAATTTGCCTGATGACTTAATTGAACAAGTATGGCAAGGCACACGTCGCCCCAAAGGTAATTTAGTGGCGCAGTCACTGGTTGCCCATGCTGGTGAGCGGTTAGCTGCCAAGCTGCGCTCGGTTAGAATCAACCGCATTGCGGTTATTAGCACTTATCGACGACAATCTATTGCTAAACAACTTGTGCAGAATATTGTTGATGATGGCAAAGCGCATAATTGTGATTTTGTATCAGTTAGTTTTGCTTATAGCCCGTCTAATTATCAATTTTGGACAGCTTGTGGTTTTACCTTAGTTCATATTAGTAGCCATAAACAAGCTAGCAGTGGCAGTTATTCGGTTATGGTGCTTAAGTCATTAACCGAATCTGGGCAGCAGCTAATACGAAAACTCACCCAAAGGTTACACCGTAATGCTTATTGGCTTAAAAATATCATCGATTTACCTTTTAACCAGATGATTAAGAACAATAGTGAAACGTTATTATCACTAAATTTAGATACGCATGATTTTGATGAGCTAACGGGATTTGCTTATTATCACCGCCCATTTGAAGCCTCTTACCCTGCGCTGTGTCGATTAAATCGTCATATTCAAACGCGCTTACAATCACAATCTACACAGGCGAGTACTTTGCCTGTATTGTCAGCACTGCTAAAAAGCAAAAACAATCAGAATTTGATCATTGATTTATATCAACTTGCCGGCAAACAAGCATTAATGCAAACTATTAAACACGAGGTCAGAACATGGCTAGCAAAGCAGGGCAATAATGTAATCTTTAGTCAAATAGACAGCAAAAATAATTAATTGCCATTGCAGGTTATCAAGAGGTATGTTTACAATAGTTACTATGTTTTTACTCAATTGGTTTTAATTAAAAAGGAATCGAATGTGACTCACAATAAACTCGAAAACCAAACGCAGCACCGCCATTGGCAAAACCAAACGAATAACAACACCCCAAAAGGTCAACCAACAACAGGCATTGAGTATTTTTTAAAAGGCTGGTCATTGGCGTTTAGCCCCGGGATTAAGCGGTTTGTTTTTTTACCGCTAATTGCCAATATTGTGATTATGTCGGCACTATTTTATTGGTTTTTTACCTCCATTACGGGAGTAGTGGATTGGGGATTATCGTATGTACCAAGTTGGTTGCAGTGGTTGGGTTATATTATCGTTTTTATTGTGATATTGACACTGGTAATTTTATTTTGTTATTTTTTTAGTACGGTAACCAATATTATTGCTGCACCGTTTAATGGTATATTGGCCGAACAAGTTGAAGCACAATTAACAGGAATACCTGCGGTAGATACATCGTGGTTAAGTATTATTAAAGATCTTCCTCGTATTTTTGGTCGTGAATTTCAAAAATTGCTCAACTATCTATTATGGGCTATTCCGATACTGTTAACCTATTTTATTCCAGTTATTGGGCAATCGGTTACACCGGTGGTTTGGTTTTTATTTACTGCTTGGCAAATTAATATTCAATATGCCGATTACGCCTTTGATAATCACAAAATCACTTTTGATCATATGCGTCAGTTGCTTAAACAACATAAAGCCGATAATTTAACTTTTGGCATGTTAGTTAGCTTTTTTACCATGGTGCCAGTGCTTAATTTAATTATTATGCCTATTGCCGTGTGTGGTGCTACGGCAATGTGGGTTGATCGCTACCGCCATCAAGCATTATTTAATAGCGGTAACTAAGCTTACTATTATTTTAACAGTGTTACTTTTTTTTAGGCGACGTTGAAGTGGGCGTTGTTGGTCAATCATCGTCGTCATCTTTATAAGGGATAGGTTTTATTCCTTTCTTTTTTTCAAGATACGCTTTATAACTTAGTCGATTTAGTGCTTTAATGGTATTAATAAAAATTCCAATTAAAATAATCAAAATTATCCACCAATAATCTTTAAGCCATTCCATAGTATTTCCTCTTAGATTAAAATCAAAATCACCAAGTTATAATCGTCACATCAACTAATTACGCTAACAACAATTTTTCCAAAATACGGTAATAAATTGCAGTTAAAGTAATAATATCTTGACAGTTGGCATTTTCATTGACTTTGTGAATAGTTTTATTAAGCACACCTAATTCAATCACTTGGCAGCCCATTTTAGCAATAAAACGACCGTCAGATGTGCCACCGCTAGTAGATAATTCGGTATCAATATTGGTTAACTCTTTGATAGCGCTAGCTGCAGCGTTGGTTAAATCACCTTGTGGCGTTAAAAAAGGGTGACCAGACAATCGCCAAGTTAAGGTATAATTAACATTGTGCTTTTGTAAAATCTGCTCAACACGCGTCTTAATTATAGCATCGGTCAATTCGCTACTATACCGAAAATTAAATTGCACACAAAGCTCGCCCGGTACAACATTTTCAGCACCCGTACCGCCATTAATATTCGCTATTTGCATTGTGGTTTTAGGAAAGTACTCATTACCTTCATCCCAAACGGTACTAACCAGTTCGTTTAATGCTGGCGCAAAGCGATGAACGGGATTATCGGCAAGGTGAGGATAGGCAACATGGCCTTGAACGCCATGTACAACCAAATTAGCCGTGAGTGAACCACGGCGGCCATTTTTAATTTGATCGCCTAACACGGTGTCGCTAGATGGCTCGCCGACAATACAATAATCAACACGTTCTTGTCGTTCTATTAGTAAATCAACCACTTTGACAGTGCCGTCAGTGGCGTCTGCTTCTTCATCTGATGTGATCAAAAAAGCCACACGTCCTGCGTGGTTTGGATTGCGTTTAACAAATTCTTCTGCTGCACAAACCATGGCTGCAACACCGCTTTTCATATCTGATGCACCGCGCCCATAAAGCACGCCATGCTCGTCAATGGTTGGTGTAAAAGGTGGATAAAGCCATTTACTTTCATCGCCTGCAGGTACAACATCGGTATGACCTGCAAACATCAAGGTTTTGCTGGTAGCATCACCATGATAAGCCCATAAGTTTTTGGTTTGCCCTATATTGACTTCTTCAATGACAAAACCAAGCGGTTTTAATCGCTCAATAATGAGTTTTTGGCAGTTTTTATCGTCAGGACTTATTGATTTTTCGGCAATGAGTGCTTTGGTTAATGCAATAACAGGTTCGGTCATAATGGCCTCAATTTTATTTAGATTGCGATGTAAATTGTGAATAAAGTGGATCTGAAAATCCCAATAAAGTTCGTTTTCCATCAATCAATAAAGGGCGTTTTAAAATAGATGGATTGGCTAGCATGATTTTTTTAGCTGCTTGCTCGTTATCGATCTGAGCACGGACAGCTTCATCTAACTTGCGCCAAGTTGTGCCGCGCGTATTAAGCAAATTTTGCCAATCTACCAATTGCAACAATGTATCTAAAAGCGCTTCTGATAGTCCATCGGTTTTATAATTGTGAAATTGATAATTAATGTGATGTTCATCAAGCCAAGTAAAGGCTTTTTTCATTGTGTTGCAGTTTTTAATGCCATAAATAGTGTACATAAGGCTGATCTCAGTTTGAAAGATAAGCAAATTATAACAGTTATCAGCATAGGGCAGCAAATTAAAGGAGGAATTTAAGCAAACGGATTATTTTAATCATAACAAAGAACAATTGCTGTTTTTTACAACTTAATTAGTAAAACCCTTAATAAAACTAAAAAAAATCTTAAAAAAGCTAGTCAAATAGTTTTCAAACGATTATACTAAAAAAGCAAAACAGATCATTTAATAATCTAACGGGTATAAAAAATCAAATAAAACAAAGAATTACTTGACAAAGGAAATATGATGCAGTACCATGTTAAACACCGAACACCGAACACCGAACACCGACACTGGCAAACCTATGTTTTAAGTTTACCAAACACTGCCATTAGGTGCATTTTCACATTTTTCTCGCTTATATCCTCGATATTATCGCTTAAATTATCACTAAAATCATTGGCAAAAATTGTATTACTGGCACTGCCGTTATTGTCATATTCGTGGCAATTGCAGGCAGCAAATGATAGCAATAATCGAGCTAAGCGTAGTGATGCCATAATACTACCACTGACGGAAGTTATTAATTATGCAAGGCCAACTCTAAGGGGTGGTTTTGGAGGCCCAGCTGACATATGGAATTCGAATAAAGGCTTTTTAGTTCAATCAATCGAGCCTCAGTCATACAATCTCAATTTTCCGACCACGGGTGCGAATGGTCTATTTTTTGATTTACTCATAAGTGGCGTAGATATAAATAAATTGACATGGCAACCAGTCACGCACGAAGGAATTACTGCAACAGTGACAAATGTTGTAAATGCTCATTTGTGGACTCCTGATTATGAGGAGAGAGGACCTGTGGTAGCTCGCGTAACGCTAACCGGTCCAGTGGCAACAATAAATCAACATAAGAATCCGAATCCTAGCCCAATTGCTAAGCCAAGGTTACCGCAGACGTTTGAGTTAGTGGGTAGAGATAATGATGGCCATGAGGTAGTCTATGGATTTGTGCTACAAAAGTGGTTTGTCAATCGTGGTGCTGAATCTAAACCTTATAGTGACCAGTTAGCATGGTGTAATAGTTTGGGTTATCGCATGCCGAAGGTAAAAGATTTAACCAATGCGAAGTGTGGTAAACATTATTATTTCCCCTGTAGGAATGGCATAGATGGCGCCAAGCCGTCGTCAGGAGAGTATGGATTACAACGTCGAATTGGCGCTGGATTTTTCACGGAGTGGGGCTACGTGCAGGACTACTATGGTGCGAACTTTGTCTTCCTCTACTATTGGACAAGTGACGGGGTAGAGGCAGATAGAATTCGGTACAATGTCTACGCGGGCGGTGGCAACGTTGCCATCCCCAGCGACTCCCCCGACACTCACTTTTATGCTGTTTGCACCACCCCTTAGTTTTTAGTTATTAATCTTTAAAGTTATATAAGACAGCCAAGCAATAAAAAACAGCAGCCCCACATTAAGTGGGGCTGTTTATTTTGCCGATTATTTTGTAAAAAATATTCCGGAGTCTATACCGTTTTAAATTCATAACAAATTGATTTAACTAAAAAAGTAAAAAGTGCCAACAACACCGCAAGGCCAATATTTCAGTTTTTTTACGCTATCAAGAAAACAGACAAAGCCCCATTTTTGTTAAAAACTTTCAGGAATGCACCTTATTTATGTAAAAAACCTAAAAAAATCAAACTTAAGTTATAAAAACTAGCCAAGCAATAAAAAGCAGAAGCCCCACATTAAGCGTGGCTGTTTATTGGTTTATTTTGTCGGTTATTTTGTAAAAAATATTCCGGAGTCTATACCGTTAAACCGAATAAAGCGATTTTAAGCCAAAGGACTTATGCGCTTTTAGCGAATTACCTTAATGATGAAATGTAAAAACTCGGTGTTTTTCTACAGATTATTGCTTATATAAAGACTAATTTAGCGCTTTATGGTATGATTAGCGCCAAATTCAATGACAATAAGTTATGCTGATTAAGAGTTATCAAGTTTTAGCATGCAAATGGCGACCAAAATCATTTTCTGAAGTTGTGGGGCAGGAGCATGTCCTTAAAATTTTGTCTAATGCACTATCACTTGGTCGCGTTCATCATGCTTATTTATTATCAGGCACACGAGGCGTGGGTAAAACGTCAATTGCACGTTTATTAGCAAAAGGGCTCAATTGCGAAACAGGCATTACGGCAACACCTTGCGGGGTTTGTGATAACTGTCGTGATATTGAGCAAGGGCGATTTGTTGACTTGCTCGAGATCGATGCCGCATCACGAACCAAAGTCGAAGACACGCGTGAAATTCTTGATAATATTCAATACTTACCAACTAAAGGGCGCTTTAAGGTCTACTTGATTGACGAAGTCCATATGCTGTCACGCTGTTTGCATTTAAATGTGCTTGATTCAACTCTTGGCTTTTATGCCAAAGGCCGTTGATGCGGTTGTTCCGCCAACTGTGCTACAGCCACAATCGCAAACCCAAACCCAAACTCAACACCAAGCTCAAGCTCAAGCTCAAGCAATAGAGCAAACTAATGTATCAAAGCAAGCAGAGGGTAATAAGTCAGTTAATTCTCAAACGCAAATTTCGCATGTAACAACACCAGTACAAGCGACAAAGGCACCGCAAGTAAGTCAGCTTGAGCATAACGCAGTTAATCACTCAGATCCCGTTAAATCCTCCTCGCTTGAAGCAAAACAATCAGCGCTTAGCTCGCCTTTATCTGGATCTGAACAATCACAAAATTCCTCTAAACCAGTGAGTGACAAGTCGTCTGTTGCTAGCCGAAAAGTTGAAAAAATGGCTAAATCTGGAAATGATGATTTAGCGATTCCTGATGATGTTTCAACGGTGACTAAAAGCATTTTAGAAATGCGCATGCAGTTGATGAAAGAGGAACAAAATCCAAAAAAGCCTAAAACGGTTGAGGCTAAGGTGGCTCAACCAAAAAGCCCTGTAATCAACGCATCACTTGAACGAATTAAGCAAAATTCGGTTCCTGTTGAGTCTATCAATACCGATAATAGCGATAGTCATGCTGATAATGATAGCGATAATAGTAACGAAAAAGAAGAAATCACAGCCGAAAATTATCAATGGCAAGCGAGTGGTTTAATTCCGATGAAAGAAGAGATTGTGGTTGATACTAAAGCCTTTCGTGAATCGCTTAACGGTGAAAAAACACCTGAAATGACTAAAAAATTGATTGCAGAAATGGCTCAAAAGGATGCATGGTGTGCTGAAATTGAGCAATTGGATTTGTCACCTTTGATTAAGCAAATTTTTGTTAACTCGGCTGTTGAGCAAACAGATAATGAAACGATTGTGTTGCATTTGCGTTCAAACGTTAAACATTTAATTAATTCGGTATCGAATGTGATTAAAGTAAAAAAAGCGCTTTGCAAACATCGTAACCAAGAGCTTGATGTAAATATTATTATTGATGATGATCTAAATTATAAAACACCAATTGAAATGCGTGAAGAGTTGTACCAAGAAAAACTCGCACAAGCGAAGATAACGATTGCTGAAGATCCAAAAGTGGCTACAATTTGCCGATATTTTGACGCTAAGATTGATGAAGCAAGTGTTCGTCCTATGACTATTTTTTGTATTATTTGTGAATTAAATTGCTTTAAGATCGCAAATATTGGTACGATAAAATCCCTAAAAATGTCATTAAAACTGAGCCAATTACATGAATCAATATGGCTGCTAAGCCCCAAGATATTCGACCTTCTTGTAAAAAGTTAACAATTTCGGCTGAAAAAGTTGAAAAGGTTGATAGCCCTCCACAAAAACCGGTTATCACAAGTAAACGCCATTCGGCAGAAAGGTTAGAATGGTTAAAAAAAGCAATGGCAAAACCAATAATATAACCTGCAACTAAATTAGACAGTAATGTGCCTAGCGGAATTGCAAAAGCAATAATATTTAATTTAAGCGATAAAAACCAACGTAACAAACCACCCGCCACCGAACCGACCGAAATAGCTAAAATCAGTTTTAACATAATGATATGTCCTTGCTTATATACTGTAATAAAAAGTTAAATTTGTTATCGATATCAATAATAATTGATCAATAAACATTTGAAACGATCATACCAGTAGAAAATAGAAATAGGAAATTCTAAGCAGATTGAGATAGAATATTTAGCATTATCAAGAATTGAGGTTTATATATGTTTACAGGTATTGTGCAAGGAGTTGGTCAGATCATTGATATTGAAGATAAAGATAAATTAAGAACATATAAAGTTAAATTACCCCATCAATTGGTCGATAAAATTGAAATTGGTGCTTCAATTGCTAATGATGGTTGTTGCTTGACAGTGACAAGTTTTGAGCAAGATTGGGTAACGTTTGATATTATGCAAGAAACCCTAGCGTTAACAACATTAGGCAATAAAAAAATCCACGATTTTGTCAATATTGAACGTAGTGCAAAATATGGTGATGAAGTGGGTGGGCATATTATGTCTGGTCATATTTCTTGCACAGCAACTATAATTGATATTCAAAAAACAGCAACCAATTGCCAAATGACGTTACAGTTGCCAGCACAATTTAGTAAGTATTTATTATATAAAGGCTTTATTGGTATTGATGGTGCAAGCTTGACGGTTGGCAAGGTTAACGATAATTGCTTTCATATTCATCTAATCCCTGAAACACTCGCTGTTACTACCTTAAACGCAAAAAGAGTTGGGGACAAAGTTAATATCGAAATCGACTCTCAAACTCAAGCCATTGTCGATACGGTTGAGCGAGTGCTTGCCTCTAGATAACCTACTTATATTAAAAATATTTGTGCTAATTTTTAATTATTTGCATTACATAAATATTCCATTTTTATTATAAGGATATAGAAAAAGCCTATATTTTTATTAAAAGTTTAGTTTTTGCTATAATTTTATACTTTGTCACCGATTCCTTGCGGTGCAACGACAGTAATTAACTGATCAAATAGAGGCGTTTTTTGAATTAAATATTTTTCTTCCAAAGTACTTGGAACTTTTGTTATATTTACTAACCCTAAATAAGATAAATAACGGTCAAAATTTCTAAAATAATAACAGTACTTAAGACTTTTTTTATTGTGCCTAAACTGCGAGTTGTTATTATTATCGATTAATAATTGAGGGAAAGCTTTAAAATACTTATCTGCATAAAACTCAGCTGGTTGTGGTTTGTCGCCATATTTCGCTAGCAATACTAGGGTAAACCCAAATCCCAATTGGCCAATTTCAAAATTACCATAACCATCAAAATATCCCCAATTAAATTGATAGGTTAAAACATGTAATATGCCATGCAGTAACGCAGGCTTATTATTAAGTAGTTTCTTGCCATGATGAGTTAGAGAGAGTTTGTTATGGCGTTGTTTACACAAACGATAAATCTTTAATATTATTCTGGCTAACTGTACTGCAATAGTATCTTGCTCTTTAATTACGTTTTTGGAACTCATTTCAATTGCTAATTCAGGTGGGCCTAAAACATAAAGTGCTTTTACCCATTTTGGAGGTAAATTACCGACTTTTGTTAATAATAGGTTTTCCTGCTCTTCTAAAATAGACATAAGCAAGCAGGTTTGATTAAGTAAAGGAATCTCTTTGTAGGCTTTATCTGAAAGTACATTAATCTTAAGCGGGGAGCGAGGATCATTTAAAAAATTCAGCAAAGATCCCATTTCATAAGGGGAATAACCCTCAAAATCCTCATGAGGTAAATTATTAACCTTATCAATAAGTGTATCAATATGTGATATTATCCATTCATTTTCTTGGTTTATCATAGTTAATTCCTAAAAATATTTATCGATACTTAGAATACCTAAAATCAGCACTTAAATAAAATTACTATATTTTCTAATCTTTCTATAGTGTTTTATCGATCAGGCTTTGGGCGGTTTTAAGTGCTTCGATTTGATTATCATAGATTATTACGCCCAAATCTTAAATGATTTAGTTATCTTTTAATAACCTTGCAATTTCGGTAATATCGCTTGGTGTTGTTTGACAGCATCCCCCAATCAACGTAGCCCCTAGTTTTGTCCATAAAGGTAATTGGTTGGCAAAGGTACAATTGTGATGGTTATTTTTATGCCATTGTTTGGTATTTGGATCGTATTGCTCGCCAGAATTTGGGTAGACAATCAGTGGTTTTTGCGTAAGTTTTTGCAACGATTTTAACGCAGCGGTAACGCTTTCTAAGGCAATGCAGTTAATACCAATACTAACCGCTTGTTGGCAGTGATTTAGATGTTCGATTACTAAAGGTAATGGTGTGCCGTCGCTAAGATGATTGGCATCTTTTAATGTTAACGAAAACCAGCTTGTTACTATTGGAAATTTTTCAAGAAGTTTTGTGAGAGCTTTGATTTCAGCAAAAGAGGGCAATGTTTCGCAGGCCAGTAGATCGACTTTTGCATCAACTAATGCTTTGATGCGGTCATAGTGAAAATCAATAAATTCTGATTCAGAAAGTTGATAATCGCCCGTATATTCTGAACCATTTGCAAGATAAGCACCATAAGGACCAACTGAACCTGCAATTAGTAACGTTTTATTTTGTTTTGTTTCGTTTAGATATTGCCACTTTGCTTGCTTGGCAAGCTCGACACTGGTTTTTATGAGTTTGATGGATTGATCTAGTGTGATCCCTTTTTTAGCAAATCCTAATGGTGTGGCTTGATAACTGGCGGTAATGGCACAATCTGCGCCTGCACCGAAATAGTCATAATGGACTTGGCGAATCAGTTCGGGTTGTTCTATTAACACTTTTGCTGACCATAAACTGTCGTTAAGATCGCACCCGCGGCGTTGTAACTCGCTAGCAAGTGCACCGTCAACTATGATATGTTTTTTTTGTTTTAGTAATGCGTTAATAGGATTGTTATTGATCATTCTTTTCCACTCGCTTTGGATTAGATTGGGTAAAATGGTGTGCAATAAAACACAATACTACAAACGGAATACCACAATATAGCGCAATGCGTTGTTCAGGATCGAATGCTAAGCCAATGCAAGCAATCAAACACAAAATAAATCCTAAAATTGGCACTAGTGGGTAAAGTGGTGCTTTATATTTTAAGGCACTGAGTTCCGTTGCCGATAGTTGTTTTCTAAAAAAGTAGTGTGAAGCACAAATACTTAGCCAAACGGCTACTACGGCAAAGCCTGAAATTGCGGTTAAGGCAACAAAGACGGTATCAGGCGCAATAATACTTGTTAACAATGCTAATAAGCCCCCTAACATACTAACCAGAATAGCAAATGCCGGGATACCTTTTTTAGTGAGTTTGCTAAAGCTTTTAGGTAAAGTGCCCTGATTAGAAAGCGACCATAACATACGCCCAGAAGCATAAAGCCCCGAATTTGCAGCCGATAAAATGGCGGTTAAAATCACAAAATTAAGAAAATCAGCCGCATAAGGTAGGCCAATATTTTCAAAAACGGTCACAAAAGGACTTTCGATAACGCCGGCTTGATCCATTGGCAATAAGGCGGCTAAGACAAAAACGGTACCAATAAAGAAGATGATAAGCCGTAAAATTGTGGTTTTAATAGCTAATAGGATTGTTTTTTCTGGCTCTTTTGCTTCGCCCGCTGCAATACCGATTAACTCAGTACCAGAAAAGGCAAAATTGACTGAAACCATTGTCATGATAATTGGCGTTATACCATTAGGAAACCAGCCATTATCGGTAATATTGTGTAAAAAAGGGACTGGCATGTCATTTTTCATAGGAAAAAAACCAAAGATAGCGGCAGTACCTGCGACAATAAAGATAATAATAGTGATGACTTTAATAATTGAAAACCAAAATTCACTTTCTGCAAAAAATTGCGCAGTTATAGTGTTTAATGCAAAAATTACGATACAAAAAATTAAACACCAGATCCAAACCGAAACAGTAGGGAACCAATACTTCATACATAATCCAGCAGCAGTTAGACTTGAACCCAATGCCACTGTCCAGGTTAGCCAATACAGCCAAGCAACGGTATAACCTGTGCCTGGGCTAATAAAGCGCGAGGCATAGGTGTGAAATGCACCGGTTTCAGGCATGGCAACAGCCAGTTCGCCTAGGCATAGCATCACTAAATAAACAACTAATGCACCAATCAAATAAGCAATAATAGCACCAATAGCCCCAGCAGTAGCAATAATATAACCAGTATTAAAAAATAAACCAGTGCCAATAACGCCACCCAGTGACAACATAATTAAATGGCGGGTTTTCATGGTGCGTTTAAATTGGTTTTCTGTTGTGGATGATGAATTTGTATTCATAAATTTTTGGGCTTAAGTTAAAAATAATAAAATCCCGCCAAAATTAGTGGCGGAACGGAATAGGTTAGTTTGAATAATAAATTAGCTAATTATAATTGCTCAAAGAATTCTTCTTTTGACACTTTTTTACCATTTACGTTAACTTCATCACTATCTTTGGTTAGGCTTATATCAGAATAGATACCTTTAGTTTTACCATTGCTTAATGTTAAAAATGGGGAATTATGAACAAGGAAGCCAGACATCCGTTGTATGTTTTGCTTTTCTTCAATAATTTGTGAAGTTATATCATTGGTATCAGGTGACTTAATTTGTGCTGATAAATGAGCTAATACGTCAAATGGTGCTTCAAGCTTGAATTTTAGCGCGTTAATTTTTTCGTAATCTTCTTTATCAAGGACTTCACTATTAAAATCAGAGATATCAAACATTAGGTTAGCATTAATATCGCCACTAGATGTTTGCCAATTGAATTTGTTTAATGAAAATCTGATATTATGTTTTTTGTCGATATCATCTAAGTCAGAATCAGGGTAGTTCATGCCTAATTGATTAGTAAATAGTTGTTTATCAAATCCTTGGAAATCAAAATCTAATGAAACGGTTCCCAAATTGTGTTGACCATAAATAATTGAATCAATATGACTAGAAAGCGACCCCTCAGCTGTATTTGTGTCGCTATTTAAATTAGCATTCTGATTCATAACGAATTTATTAACCACCACCAAAGTAGGATCAGTTCTAAATAATTGGAAATGATTAAATGAAAACTTATCGATCTCTATTTTAGAGCTAATGTCCTTACCACTAGTATACCCGCTAAAGGTGTAACTACCTTTGCCAAGAGACAATGTACCATTGAAAATTGGAATTTCGTTTTGCCCGACCTCGATGGCTTTGTTTTTTAACTTAACAGTGAGATATTTGCCATAACTCATACCAACATGCCCAGTAATAAATGGCTGATTACCGGCTAATTTCCAAAGTTGTGGGCTGATTTGTTCACTCATTTCGTATTCTAACCACGCCATTTGTGGAGCGAATGTCCCTTCAGCAAGAGCCGCAATAGGGAAAGGGCCATGGTGGATGGTTACATCATCATCAAATAGCGTTGTTGGGGTTGCGTCTTCACCATAAAACGAATTGTTTTCTAACGCTGTTACAGTTAGGTGTAATTTAGTTGAGAAAATTCCCTTTTCATAATGACTTTTGGTAATAGAAAATGTTAAGTTCTTTTCAAGTTGATTGGCTTTGTTGTTGATTAGTGCTAATTGGTTGTCAATATCTCTTTCAATTATGTTACCAGTGTACCATGCCGTACCAACGTAAGCGATTCCTAATACGGCAACGATTCCTATAGCGAGTGTAGTTTTTTTCATTTTCGTTCTCTTAGTTATATTTTAAATTATCATTCTTGATGCTTTGCAAAATTAGCCAACAAATTTTTAATATATTCAATACGTTCATTTCGTTGTAATTCTGATTTTTGTAATTTTAATCGATTTGAGTTTTCTAAGCGATAATTTTTTGGCTCTTTTTGTATTATTTCAATTAAATAATCAACTGACACTTTATTATTACTGCCAAATTCAATATAACCACCTTTTTCGCCAAATTCGATTTTAGTAATACCTAGTTGATTTGCATGATAGCGGATTTTGGTTGTTTCTAACAAAAATAGTACCGCATCAGGTAATTGTCCAAAGCGATCACGCATTTCAACTTGAATGTCGGTGAGCTCATCAAGGTTATCAACGCTAGCAATGCGTTTATAAAGCGATAGCCGTGTATTAACATCGGGAATAAAATCATCAGGAATAAGTGTTGGTAAGCGTAACTCAATTTCTGTTTGTTGATTATTGAGTAATGATTCAAGTGTTGGTTCTTTGCCTTCTTTTAGTGACTTAACGGCGTCATCAAGCAGTTCAATATAAAGATTAAAGCCAATAGTTTCGATTTGACCACTTTGATCACTGCCAAGCAGCTCGCCAGCACCACGAATTTCAAGATCATGCGTTGCTAAGGCAAATCCAGCGCCTAAATCCTCGAGCGAGGCTATTGCATCAAGGCGTCTTTTGGCATCTTTGCTGAGTAACTTGGGATGTGGCGTTAATAGATAAGCATAAGCTTGATGGTATGATCGACCAACACGTCCTCGTAATTGGTGTAGCTGTGCTAAACCAAATTTATCAGCACGATCAATGATAATGGTATTGGCATTAGGAATGTCGATACCAGTTTCAACAATGGTTGTACAAACAAGTATGTTAAAACGTTGATGATGAAAGTCATTCATTACGCGCTCTAAGTCGCGTTCATGCATTTGCCCATGACCAATGGTAATTCGCGCTTCGGGCACCAGCTCTGCCAGTTTTTCGCTTACTTTTTCGATATCAGAAATATCATTGTGCAAATAATAAATCTGACCACCACGTAAAATTTCACGCAAAATGGCTTCTCTAATCACAAGATCATCATATTCTCGAACAAAGGTTTTCACTGCTAATCGGCGAGCTGGAGGAGTCGCAATAATAGAAAGATCCCGCATACCACTCATTGCCATGTTGAGGGTTCTTGGAATTGGCGTTGCGGTTAGTGTTAGAATATCAATGTTTGCTCGCATTGCTTTAATTCGTTCTTTTTGGCGGACGCCAAAACGATGTTCTTCATCAACAATCAACAAGCCTAAATCTTTCCATTTGATATCTTCTTGTAACAATTTATGTGTGCCAATTACAATATCAATTTTGCCTTCACCAAGAGCTTCTATAATACTTTTTTGTTGTTTGGCGGTTTTGAATCGAGACAGGCTTTCTATGCGAATTGGCCAGTTTGCAAAGCGATCACAAAAGCTTTCGTAATGTTGTTCTGCAAGTAAAGTTGTAGGAACTAAAACTGCTGTTTGTTTATGATTAATAACGGCTAAAAAAGCAGCGCGGATCGCTACTTCTGTTTTACCAAATCCAACATCACCACAGACTAATCTATCCATGGCATAAGGAGAGCACATATCGCCAATTACTGCCCCAATGGCATTTTGTTGATCATCAGTTTCTTGATAAGGAAACCCTTGGCAAAATAGTTCATACTGCTCTCGGTCTTGTTTAAATTCAAATCCGGGTTTACTTTCACGTTCAGCGTAAATATCTAGTAATTCAGCTGCAACATCTCGTACTTTTTCGGCCGCTTTTTGCCGTGCTTTACTCCAAGCATCAGTACCTAATTTATTGAGTGGTGCGTTCTCTTCATCGCCACCAGAATAACGGCTAATTAGATTTAATGATGAAACAGGAACATAAAGCTTGGTGTCATTGGCATATAATAGAATAAGATATTCAGCCGTAATCCCCCCTGTTTCTAATGTGGTAAGTCCTGCATATCGACCAACGCCATGTTCTAAATGGACAACGGGTTTGCCGGGTGTTAGCTCAGCTAAACTACGAATAAGTGAATCAGTATTGATAGCTTGTTTATTTTCTTTTTTACGACGAACTACTCGTCGTCCTAATAGCTCATTTTCAGTAATAAAGGCAAAATTATCTTGCTGATTGATAAAGCCTTGTTCACTAGCTCCAACGATTAAATAAAATCGGCTATCACTGTTTTTTCGTTCATCAAGTAAATTGATGGTAGTGGGATGAATACGAATTCGTCCAAGAATTTCTTGTAAAGCCTCTTTGCGTCCTTCTGATTCAACCGAAAAGATGATTGTTCCTGCAAAATTTTCAACAAATTTTTGAAATTGCAAATAAGGATCTTTTTGTTGGATCTCAATAGCAATATTAGGTAATGCTACATAAGGCAAATTAACGTTTTTATTTGATTCAGTCGTTATTGCATGCGATAAAACCATTCTTGGGTAGTTTTTGAAATTGGCAAAAATCTCGTCAGTTTTAGACCAAATAACATTTGGTGCAAGTAATGGTCGCATAGGATCGACTTTGCGGCTTTCATAACGTTGGGTAATATCTTGCCAATATTTGTTAGCATATTGATCAATATTAACTGTATTGATAATTAAGCTATTTGCTAAAAAATAAGAGAATAGAGGTGTTAATGGTTCGTTAAAAAACAGGGCTTGCCAATATTCAATACCGGTTGGCAAAATATTTTTACTAACTTGTTGATAGATGCTTTCTGAGTCTAATCTAACTTCAAATTGTTCTCGCCATTGACTACGAAACAACTCAATAGCTGTTTTATCGAAAGGAAACTCATGGGCTGGTAGCAATTGTATTTCAGCAATTTCATCAAAGGTACGTTGAGTTTCGACATCAAAAGTACGGATACTGTCGATTTCATCATCAAAAAAATCGATGCGATAAGGCTTATCACTGCCCATGGGGTAGATATCAAAAAGCGCTCCACGAGTAGCATATTCGCCATGCTCCATGACTTGGCTAACTGAACGATAGCCAGCATTTTCAAGTTGTAAACGCAAATGTTCACGACTAATTTGTAAGCCTTTTTTCATCATAAAAACATGTCCACCCAAATAACTTTGTGGGCAGACTTTTTGCATTAAGGTATTAATGGGTAAAATTAACGCCCCTTTGGTTAAATGTCCAAGATGATAAAGGCAAGATAAGCGTTCTGATACGATATCTTGATGAGGAGAAAAGCTGTCATAAGGCAATGTTTCCCAATCTGGAAAGATAATAGAAGGGAAGGATGTAAACTGCTTTAGTTCTTCATGAATGCGCGAGGTTTGTTGCATATCATCAGTGACAATCACAACTATACCTTCATGTGCATCTATAGCTTGAGCGCAAAATTGTGATAAGGAAGAGCCAACTAGCTGCCCAATTTGCTTTACTTCACCTGATTTTTGAGGAATTAAGTTTGAAATATTAACTGTTTTAGACATGATGAGTTCGTTGATGTCGCTGAAAATTTATTGTCAGATTATAACGTAAGTATGAGGTTGTTTTCTATAACAGTTTAATCCTGTATGATAAGCACCTTGTATTTAACTAGCAAAACTTTGTCAAAAAGTTTCAGGTAATCTATACGTTTATGTCAAAAATATTTCGTCCATTAGTTTTTTTTATTGGTTTGCGCTATGTGTATGGGCAAAAAACGGATGGCTTTGGTCGCTTTGTATCATGGTTGTCAATGATTGGCATTATGCTCGGCTCTATTGGCCTGATTGTGGTTTTATCAGTCATGAATGGGCTTGAAGATCAGATGCAAGGCAGTATCTTGAAGTTTTTACCTCAGGCACAGATTACAAGTTCACAGGGTCGTATTGATCCTAACGTTGTTACTGGTGAGCAATTTAGCCATATTCAAGGTGTTAACCATATTAGCCCTTTAGTTACTGGTGATGTGGTTTTGCAAAGTGAACAAAGTATCACAGTAAGTACCTTAATGGGCATTACAGCAGAAGACAATGATCCAATCAATGATTACATCTATAGTGGTTCTGTTTTAGATTTGCAAGCAGGGCAGTACAATGTCATTATTGGGCAAACATTAGCTAATCAATTAGGCGTAACAGTTGGTGACAAAATCCGCTTAATGGTGACCGATGCTAGCCAGATCACTCCAGTTGGTCGTATTCCTTCACAACGTTTGTTTAATATTGTTGGACTATTTTCAGTTAATCATGATATTAATCAATCACTCATTTATGTCAATCAATCTGACGCTAAAAACTTATTACGTTATCCTCCTAATATGATTAGCAGTTGGCGTCTATTTTTAGATAAACCACTGGATATTGCCTCGATAACCAATACCCCATTACCTGAAGGATTAGTCTTTAAAGATTGGCGAGCTAAACGAGGTGAATTATTTCAAGCCATTAAAATGGAAAAAAATGTCATGGGATTACTCATTAGCCTGATTGTGATTGTTGCGGCTTTTAATATTATTACTTCATTAAGCTTGTTGGTGATGGAAAAGCAAGGCGAAGTCGCTATTTTAAAAACACAAGGTCTGTCTCGCTTTAAAATTATGTTAATTTTTATTATTCAAGGTGCAAGTTCAGGAATAATTGGCACGTTATTAGGTAGCGCCTTAGGACTGTTACTTGCTATTAACTTAAACGAAATCATGCAATTGTTAGGTTTATCTTTAGCTGGTATCTTGCTACCTTCATTGGTTGAACCATCGCAAATTATTTTAATTATTATTGGATTGCTTATGTTATCGCTAATTTCAACACTTTATCCTGCATATCGTGCAGCCAATATCCAACCTGCCGAGGCTTTACGTTATGAATAATTCACCAATATTACTAAGTGCCAAGAATCTTTATAAAACTTATAACGAAGGCAAAATGGTCACCGAGGTGCTAAAAAACGTCTCGTTTGATATTTACTCTAAATCATTACTTGCCATTATTGGTAGTTCAGGATCGGGTAAAAGTACGTTATTACATCTATTAGGAGGACTTGATAAACCTACTTCAGGCGAAATCATGTTTAAGTCAAAACAACTTAACCAACTATCCGAAGTCGAAAAGGCACAGCTACGTAATCAAGAAATCGGCTTTGTTTATCAGTTCCATCACTTATTACCTGATTTTACCGCGCTAGAAAACGTTGCAATGCCACTATTAATTGGTGGTGTATCGCCTAATGAAGCAAAAAAACGAGCTATGGTAATGCTTGAAGCGGTTAATTTGGCTAAACGAGCTAATCACCGTCCATCGGAACTATCAGGTGGTGAGCGTCAGCGTGTGGCAATTGGGCGAGCATTAATTAACAACCCTGCACTGGTCATGGCTGATGAGCCAACTGGCAATTTGGATAAATCAACCGCGGATACCATTTTTGATTTGCTTATTAAACTAAATCGGGAACATGGCACTGCATTTTTGGTGGTGACGCATGATCTTGAGCTTGCCAATAAACTTGATAAACAAATGGTGATGAGAGATGGTCAACTTTCTGATAGCGCATCATCAGATAACAATTAATGGATAATTAATATGAATTTATCTTTAATTACCGCCATAAAATTTCGAAAAGGGCGTCGCAAAAGTGGTATGGTGTCGTTAATTTCGATTATCTCAACACTCAGTATTGCTATTGGTATTGCGGCATTAATTATTGGCTTAAGTGCCATGAATGGCTTTGAGCGTGAATTACACAATCGAGTGTTATCGGTAGTGCCACATGGACAATTCTATCCAGAGTACGGCAATTTAGATAATTGGCAACACGTTCAACAAGAACTTAAAAACAATAGTAATATTGTATCAGCCTTACCATTTGTTAATTTTACTGGATTAATTGAAAACGGTAGCAAACTTGGTGCTGTGCAAGTACAGGGTCTTGACCCTGAACAAGAAATGCAAATCAGTTCACTACCGAATTATGTACTGAATAATAAATGGCAAGATTTTAAGCCCGATAACCAACAAATTATTATTGGAGCAGGGCTTGCTAAAAATTTATCAGTGAGAGAAGGGGGATGGGTTTCTTTATTAATTCCTGTTTCGAGTAGTCCAAATCAACTCAAACCACCTAAAAGAGTCCGTTTGCAAGTAGTAGGGATTTTAGAATTAAGTGGCAGCTTGAGTAATAACATGGCCTTAATTCCGTTGACCGATGCACAAAAATTACTAAATATGGGCGATAGCGTTACAGGTATTATGGTAAATGTAAAAGACGTTTATCAATCCAATAACCTTATTGGTCAAGCAGCATTAGGGCTTGACGAAGATCTGTTATTTAATAGTTGGGAACAGACGTTTGGCTTTATGTATCGTGATATTCAAATGATTAGGCAAATCATGTATCTGGCCATGATTGTAGTGATTGGCGTGGCCTGTTTTAATATTGTATCCACTTTAGTCATTGCCGTAAAAGATAAACAGCGTGATATTGCCATATTAAAGACCCTGGGCGCAACTAATCGTTTAATCAAACATATTTTTATATGGTATGGAGTGATTTCAGGGTTAATTGGCAGTTTAATTGGCGTTATTTTAGGCGTAATACTGTCATGGCAACTTTCTAATATCATGGGCTTTATTGAGTCATTAATGGGACATAAAATCTTAAATAGTAATATCTATTTTATTGATTTTTTACCATCCGAAATTCATCTGTTTGATGTGGTCATGGTGTTTATTACTGCCATGTTACTAAGCTTAATTGCTAGCTACTATCCTGCTAAACGGGCTTGCAAAATCGAACCTGCTCGGATTTTAAATAGCTTTTAGTTGTATCGATTTTGCATAAATAAGGCGCTGTTTAATGATAATCAGCGCCTTTTTATTATTAATAATAGACATAATAACCACTAGGCAAAGCATAGTGCATATATTGCACATAGATCCCCAATGCAGTCACAATAAATACAAGACCAATAATAAGTAAAGTTAACTTACTTGGGTATTTGAACATTTTAATACATAACGAAACAGCCCCACCAAGCACAAAACCAGCGCAAGCACCACCGATATGCGCCATATTATCGATAGATGGCCATAACCCTAACCCAGCAGTTAATACTAAACTCACCAGCATTGCTTTGACTGGCATTTCTTGTATATTGGTTTTAAACACCAAACAATAAGCCAACAATGCGGTAATAATACCCAAAATAGCACCCGAGGCACCACAGCTAATCACATTTTGATTGATGGTGGCAATATCGCTTGATAAGCTTCCTACCAGCCCTGAAAAAAAGTAAATGCCAACAAAAGCAAGGCAAGGAATGCGCTGTTCTAAAATAGGACCAATGCTCCATAATGCCAGCATATTCATAGCTAAATGAGTAAAACTGATATGCATAAATAAATTAGTAAACATGCGCCAATATTGGCCAGAAAAAGTTAACTCCGCAACATCGGCTCCCCAATCAATCAAAAAACGGTTTTCATAAAGTGACGAAAAACCATCACTATCAAGCATCCTAAAGGCAAAAAAACATAGAATATTAATGACCACTAGTGTCGTGGTAATTTTAGATTGACTAGCGTAATACTTGATATCATTTAACGTACTCATTAAAAAGGTCCTTTTTAGTGTTAAATTGTATTGACAAAGCGAGTGGTTAATCTAGCCGTTTGCCTAGTATCACCAAATCACGCTGAATATTGTCAAGCTCCGCAACATTTGGAAACAAGCCCCATTGTTGATACTGCATTTTTTTAAATAGATTGATACTAGGCGTGTTATGACCAAACACATAACTCAGTATGGTTTGTATGCCTGCTTGCTTAGCAAACTGCTCAATACGGTTAATCATAAACTGCCCAATTTGCTTACCCCGATAATCTTGATGAAGATACAAGCTGATTTCAACGGTTTTATTATAGGCAGGGCGACCATAAAATGAAGATAAACTTATCCAACCACAAGGCTTATCTTGATAGTTTATTAGCCAAAGTGGGCGGTTTTGTGGGTTATGCTGATTAAACCAATCTAATTTACTTTCAACAGAAACAGGCTGAGTATCAGCAGTAACTTGTCGGCTAGCAATAGTTGAGTTATAAACATCGACAATAAATGACAAATCTTCTAATGTAGCATCGTGGTAAGTGATCATCTTCTTTGTAGTAAGTAATTAAAAGGAGGATTATTGTAATTTTATTATGGGTTATAGGCAATAAGGGATATTTTGATTAAAAAGCAAACAAAAAATAATGATTTTTGTCTCAAAAAAATTTCAATAAAATCAATATCTTTTTTGACTGATTTTTATGTATTAAAAATAGTTATTTTATTCGTTTTTTGTTTAAAAAACACACTTGATTTTTTCTTAAATCGGCGGTTATATATACAGTGATAAGCATTGGGCTTGTCGCTTATTTAATTTGGAGGGTCTTAAAATGGTACACAAATTTGCTCCATATGGTAGTGATGTTTCGTCAGGCACTTATAAATGCGCTGACTGTGGCTATATTTATTCAAACCAAAGTAAGAAATCGTTACCTCCTTGCCCTGATTATAATAAAAAACCACATAGCAAAAATGGTTGGTATATTATGACTGGACAGGGTGATTCTGTTAAAGATCCGCATCCACATAAAAAGTGATTTTAGTTTGTTAATGCAATTAAAGGCAGCCATTAGGTTGCCTTTTTTGATTATATTTTTGTAAAAAATATTCAGGAATCTATACCGTTTAAAACTTAAAAAACGAGGAAAAGTGATATATACTTTAATTGATATATTAAATAATCAATAATATTCAATAAGTTGAGTTTAAAAAAGAGATGCCTTGTGTATTTTTGAGTTTTGTTACTTACACTTAATTTGATATTAACCTACGCAATAGGTTTATCTACTGCGTAGCTGCTTAAAGCATAATATTGTTTTTAGATTTTTTAATCCAGATGACTAAAAAGAGTGTTCGCCCTGCGCTAAATAAAATATAAGAGAGCCATAACCCATGGTTGCCCCAAATTGGCACAAATAGATATTGTGCAATGAACCATAGCAATAGCGCTAAAATCATTGAGTCGCGAATGGACGATGTGTAGCTAATACCTGAAAATACGCCATAATAAATAAGCCCACCAGCAACCACAATAGGGAATACAATAAGCCAGTATTGATATTCAATACATAGGTTAATAATGTCGGTTTGATTAGTAAGCAACCGAATAATCATTGAATCAAATCCCAACCAAATTGCTATCAAAACAACAGGACAAATAAGGCACGATAGCAATGACCAACGTAGTGTTTGATTGTATAACGTGATGTCTTTTGTTCCCTTAGCTTTACCACTAAAAACACTCGATGCATTGGCAAAACCATCAAATAAGTAAGCCATTAAATAGTGGATTTGAAATAAAACCGCATTAGCGGCTAACATTTCAGTACTAAAACGAGAGCCTATTGAGATAAAATGATTGGTAACAATAAGTAAACAGATAGTTCGAATCATTAAATTGGTATTAACTAAAATTACCCCTTTTAAAGATTGCCAAGATAATATGGCTTTGAAATCTGTTTTTTGCTCAGTTTTAGGTAGATAGGCATAAATAAACCAAATACCCAATAGTGTACAGATAATTTGTGCGCTAAGCGTAGCAAAAGCGACACCTTGAATATCAAAATGAAAGCCCCAAACAAACGTGGCAGCCATAACAATGTTAAGTAAATTGATTAATACTTGCAAAAACAAAACCGCTTTTATTTTTGCCATGCCCATTAACCAACCCACTAAAACATAATTGATTAAAACAAAAGGTGCTCCCCAAATTAGAATAGTAAAATAGGTGTGGGCGTGGTGTTTTACTTCTTCATTTGGTTTTATCAGCTGCATGGCGCTATTAAATATTAGGCTTTGAAAAATAATAAAAACAATGCCTAATAAAATGGCAATAAAAAGCGGACGAATAAGCGAAGATCTTAGTAAAATAGGATCATCTAAAGCTTGCGCTGAAAACCCTGTGGTGCTGACTCGTAAAAAGCCAAATAGCCAATAAATAGTATTAAAAATCACGGTGCCCACAGCAATACCCGCAATAAAGGCGGGGTTAGGTAAGTGACCAACTAAAGCAGTATCAACCACACCCAGTAGTGGCGTGGTGATTGTTGAAATAATAAAGGGGATAACTAGCGCAAGGTAGTTTTTAAAATGGTATTGTTTGTTTGAATTTGAAGATGTGGTCATAATCTAAAATCCTAAAATAGATTCAAGAAGTTGTTTAGAATAAGGATGATTGACTTGGCTTAATTGAGAAATATTGTCCACCTGTTCAACAATTTGTCCTTGATAAAAAAAGATCACCTTATCGCACAAATAAGTGATAGTCGTTAAATCATGAGTGATAAAAATCGTGGTTAGGTTTAGCTGTTTTTGTAAATCTGCCAGTAAAGATAAAATTTGAGTTTGTACGGATATATCTAACGAACTGACTGCTTCGTCAAATAGAATAAATTTAGGCGAGCAAGCAATCGCCCGTGCAATACAAATTCGTTGCAATTGACCGCCACTCATTTCATGAGGAAAGCGATGATAAAAGGAGTGATCTAACCCGACTTGTTCCAACAGCGCATCAATTCGTTTTTGGCGTTCTTTGGCTGATATTTTTTCGTAAATATCAATAGGTTCGGCAATAATCTCAGCGGTAGTAAAATAAGGGTTAACAGATGCATTATAATCTTGAAATACGGCACTGATATCACGCCGCATTGAGGATTTTCGCCAAGCGCGTTGAGATGTATCAAATCCATTAAAGTAAATGTTTCCAGTATCTGGCTTTTCAAGCCCTAAAATCAGTTTACCTAGGGTACTTTTACCACTGCCACTTTCCCCAATAATTCCCAAACACTGACCTTGATATAGTGAAAACGAGACATCATTAATTACCGATATCTTTTTACGACCAAGTAAGCCTTGATTGGGTTGTAAAAACGATTTTTTTACATGCTCAAGCTGTAACAACGGTGGCATTTAGATTGTCTCCGAACTGGGTGTTATATAATTGGGTTGAACAACACAATTAAATTTGGCTAATAATTGCTTACGAGCATTAATTAAATATTGAGTATAATCATTTTTAGAATGATAAAAAATATGATCTCGACTTCCTTGTTCCACAATGGTGCCTTTATTCATTACCAAAATGTGATCGGCTATATGGTGAATAACGCCTAGATCATGTGAGATAAATATCATGGATGTTTTGGATTGTTGTTTAATTTGTTCAAATATTTTTAGAATATGAAATTGGCTAATTGAATCTAATGCAGTTGTTGGTTCATCGGCAATAATCAGCTCAGGTTCAAGCATAAGAGCAATACCAATCATTATTCGTTGTAGCATACCGCCACTTAATTGATGAGGGTATCGATTATAAATTTGTTTAGGATTATCAAGACCAATATCTGCAAGCATATTAAGCGTTTTAGTTATGGCTTGATTTTTACTGATTGGTTGATGAGCCAATAGCGTTTCAACAACTTGGTTACCAACACAGTAAAGCGGATCAAAAGCACTCATTGGGTGCTGTAAAATGGCCGAAATCACATTACCACGCATAAAACGTAATGTTTCGTTATTTTGTTTTAACAAATCGCCATTTTGTTGTAACTTGATTTGTGTTTTTTTTGGGGAAAACAGGATTTGCCCTTGAACTGAAAAATAAGGTTCTAACAAGCCCATAATCGCTTTGCATGTTAAGCTTTTGCCACTACCGCTTTCACCAACTATACCTAAACATTGATGATGTTTTAGATGAAACGAAATATTATTTAATAGTGGCTTGCTGTTATCTAGTGTTACGGTGAGATTGTTAACTTGAAGCAATGTGTCACTCATGCTGTTTTTTCCTTTGGATCTAAAATATCTCGCAAACAATCCCCTAGCATATTAAATGCAGCAACCACAATCAAAATAGCCATTCCTGGAAAGACCATCTGCATCGGGTGCTGAATCATTACGTTTTTGGCTTCGCTTAACATCAATCCCCATTCTGCGGTGGGTGCTTGTACGCCTAATCCAATAAAAGAAAGTGCCGAAATGTTTAAAATAACCCACCCTGTATCAAGTGTAGCAAGCACAACAAGTTCAGACATAATATTAGGTAGCAAGTGGCGCCGAATAATAAAAAAATGAGGCGCACCAATTGTGCGTGAAAAAAGAATATAGTTTTTACGGCTATACTTGATTACAGAACTACGAATCATTCGGCTATACCAAGCCCATTTGACAACAATATTAGCAATAATCACGTTTTCAATACCGACTCCAAGCACGCCGACAATGGCTAGTATCATTACCTGACTTGGAAAAGAAAGCATAATATCGCAAAGGCGCATAATACATTCGTCAAGTTTACCTCTATTATAGCCCGAAATAAGCCCAATGATGGTTCCAATAACAATTGTTATTGCCATGGTCAATATCGACAAAAATAGTGTTGAGCGAATGCCATAAAGTAACCGAGAAAAGATATCTCGACCTAAATGATCACAACCAAACCAATGCTGAGCAGAAACCGCTGCATATTTGCGCACAATGCGAACTTTATTGGGATCAAATGGTGCAATATAAGGGGCTAAAATACCTAAAACAATAAACACACCAATAATCGTTAAACAGCATAATGCCATTTTATTGTTGAGCAGTTGCTTAAATTGGTTCATGAAAGACTACCACTCTCTTTTAATCGTGGATCGAGTAATAGGTGTAAAACATCCACAATAAAATTACAAACAACAAATAAAATAGCCATCAATAAGATATAAGCTTGAATAACAGGGTAATCTCGATTCATTATTGCAGAAATACACAACCGCCCAAGCCCTGGCCACGAAAATATATACTCAACGACAAACGAACCCGCAATTAATTGCGGAATGGTCATACCTAATGCGGTGATGGTGGTTTGTAATGAATTGACTAGCACATGTTTTAAAATGATTGTGCGTTCTTTTAATCCACGGCTACGAGCATAAAAAACAAAATAATTATGCATGTTTTCAATCATGTTATTACGAATAAATCGAATATAAGTAGAAATATACACAAACGATAATGTAATTGTAGGTAAAACTAAATTTTGCCAAGAACCATAACCATTAGTTGGCAATAGATCAAGATAATTGGCAAATAACCAAATAAATAACAGCCCCAGCCAATAACTTGGCATCGCTGTGCCTAAAAAGATAATGATGCGCAAAATCCGATCAAACGCAGAATTGGCAAAAATGGCACAGAGTATGCCAAAAATTAAACTAATTATAAGCGTAAAAATAAAGGATGATGTAGCTAAAATAAGTGTTGGTTTTAAACAGCGGATCATCTCATCCCAAACAAATCGGTCACGATGAATAAATGAACGACCAAAATCAAGATGAAAGACGTTATACAGCCAGTTAAAATAACGATACCAAAAAGGTTCATTTAAACCAAGCTCTTGGCGCATACTTTCAATGGCTTCAGGCGTTGGCATGATTTCGTTTAGGCGTAATGCAACTTCGGCAGGATCTGAAGGCGCTAAATTAATCAGCAAAAAAGCAATAAATGAGATACCGATAAGAATCGGTATCATCATAATTAAACGTTTAAAAATATAATTTAACATTGTTATTAAATAATAAAATCAACAACCTAATAATGCATTTTATCAAATGGAATATCAAATTGTGACGGTGCAAATTCAATGCCTTTTAATGACTTAATGGCAATAGCTCGGTTACGTTCATAAGTTAAAGGAATGTATACCGCTTCGTTATGAAGTGTTTCTAGTACATAGCGGTAAAGTGCTTGTCGCTCTTGTTCATCGGTGGAAATAAGCGCTTTGCTAATACTTGCGTCAATTTGAGCTTTTTCTGCTAAGCCTTGCTGAGCAATATAATCACCATAAACAGGCAACTTCATGCCAGATAAGAAAGACTGCGGATCATAAGGCATCCCCCATGAAATATCAAAAACCATATCAAAATCACCGGCTTTTTGGCGATCGCGATACCCTTGCTCTTCTTCACCGTGAATGTTTAATTTTAAACCAACTTGCTCAAATTCATCTTGCATATATTGAGCAATGGTTTTTTGCGAAGCTGTGTTGCTATCATAGTAAAGGGTGATTTCGAACGGTTTGCCTTCTTTTTGACGATATTGCTCGCCATTCACTTTAACCCAACTTGCTTTATCAAGTAGTTGCGCTGCTAAGTTGGTATCATACTCATAAGGTTTTAACCCGATATTAGCATAAGGAATATTAGTTGCCATTAAAGTATCGGCTGGCGCTTCGCTATTATTAAAAATACCTTCAGAAACATCTTTTTTACTGATGATATGCTCAATAGCTCGGCGCACATTGGCATCTTTAAGTTGTGGCCTTGTTGTATTCATCAGAACGATTCGGCTTGAAACGGGTTTTGACATTAATGTTTGAAACTTATCCATTTTAGCAAATCGTTCATACGAATCAGCATCGACCATATTTTTACCGTAAATAAGATCAATTTCACCTTTTTCAAGCGCCATCAAACGGCTTTGGTTATCAGCGATCACTTTCATTGTGACTTTTTTAATTTGCGGTTTTTTGCCCCAGTAGTTAGGGTTTTCGTTAAAAATGGCATACTGATCTTTTTTATGATCGCCTAAAACATAAGGGCCAGTACCAATATAAGATTTAACACCATTTTTAGTTTCGCCATCAATCATAGAATTTGGTGAAATAAAGCGCATTGGTCTTGTAACAGCAATTTCAATCAAAAATGGGTAGTAAGGTTCGGATAGGTTAACTTGTAAAGTATAATCATCTACGGCTTTGATTTCGGTAATTAGGCGTACCATTTCAAGCCAAGTATGACGTACTTTATTTGAAAGCACCGCATCCCAGTTTAGTTTAGCGCTATGGGCATCAAATTTAGCACCATCACTAAAAGTAACATCTTTTCTTAACTTAAAAGTATAAGTTTTACCATCGTTAGTAATGGTCCAGCTTTCAGCTAGCCAAGGCGAAAAGGTACCATCCTCATTGTAATGAACTAGCGACTCATAAAGCATATTTTGCGCCCACATTTCGCCACCATAAAGATGTGGGTTCAAATCACGAATATCACGAAAGTTTGCAAAAGTAATATCATCTTTAGCAAAACAGTTAAGACTAAGGGTTGTTAAAAGCAAAGCAATAAATAAACGTTTTATACCGCTAAGATTAAAATGCATACAAAATCCATTAATTATCATTATCAAAGAGAAAATAGTAGCATAAACACAAATGATAATAAATATCATTTGATTTTTTTATTATAGATCTCCTGAAAAATATTATTTATAGAAAAACGCTGAGTTATTTACACATCAATAATTAAAATAACTCTCTAAAAACGCATAAGACGTTTTCCCTTGAATCGCTAAATAATTGCTGATTATACTAAATCCCAATTCAAAATTCGTATCACGATTTCGATTATCTTATTTGTTTGTGAATAGGCTAGTTTGATGAATTTCTGATTGGTACAGTAGGGTATTACGCAGTTTACTTAAACAGACATTTTATCTAAACAAATAAAGATTGCATCATTTTGTCAAAAAGTTTCAGGAGTGTACTACGTTTATGTAAAAAACTATTTAAATAGGTAGGATAACACATTTGATGTAATAGCGATTTTGTTTATAAAATTAGTTAAGCGCTAATATTATTTAAATAGTCAGACATTTATTATTGAATTGCTTTATAATGGATATGAATAATTTATTTTTCATTTTAGGAATATTTCATGTCATTTGACTCTCTTGGTTTAGATACCGAGATTTTAAAAGCAATTCACGAACAGAACTACACAACACCAACTCCCATTCAACAACAAGCTATTCCCGTTATTTTATCAGGCAACGATCTGATGGCCAGTGCGCAAACAGGAACAGGAAAGACGGCTGGCTTTGGTTTGCCCATTTTGCAAAAACTGTTTATTCAACAAGCTCAAAATAGCAATAAAGCAGGTGCCCAAAAAGGCAAACGTCCGTTATATGCCTTGATTTTAGCCCCAACGCGTGAGCTGGCTGCGCAAATAGGCGAAAATATCCGCTATTATAGCCGTTATTTGCCCATTCGTTCGTTAGTGGTCTTTGGTGGTGTGAGTATTAATCCACAAATGATGAAGTTACGCGGTGGTGTTGATGTTTTGATTGCAACACCAGGGCGCTTGCTTGATTTAGTACAACAAAATGCGGTGGATCTTGCTACTGTTAAAATGTTGGTGTTGGATGAAGCCGATCGTATGTTAGACATGGGCTTTATTCATGATATTCGCCGTGTGATCGCTAAGTTGCCTAAAAAACGCCAAAATTTAATGTTTTCAGCAACATTTTCAAGCGAAATAAAAGCCTTAGCCGAAACAATTTTACATTCACCAAAATTGATTGAGGTTGCTAAAACCAATAGTGCTTCAGAGCAGATCACGCAATATGTACATCGGGTTGATAAACGTCGTAAGCGTGAGTTACTTTCTTATTTAATTGGTAAAAATCAGTGGCAACAAGTGCTAATCTTTACTCGCACCAAATACGGCGCTAATCATTTGGCAGATCAATTAACCAAAGATGGCATTAAGGCTGCTGCAATTCATGGTAATAAAAGCCAAGGTGCTCGCACTAAAGCGTTAGCCGATTTTAAAACAGGGCAAATTAGGGCGTTAGTGGCAACCGATATTGCTGCTCGTGGGCTTGATATTGAGTTATTGCCTTATGTTGTTAATTATGAATTACCACAAGTTGCTGAAGATTATGTGCATCGTATTGGTCGAACAGGACGTGCGCAAAATCAAGGACAAGCTATTTCATTAGTTTGTATTGATGAACTTCCACAACTAAAAGCGATTGAAAAGTTGATTAAAAGGTCAATTCCTGAGCTAACCACACAAGGATTTGAAGTCGATCCTAAAATAAAACCAGAGCCTGTTAAAAAATCGTCAGCAAGGCGAACTGGGCCAAAAAGAGCAAGTTCAACAACAAACCGATCGTCGCAACCGAAGCAAAATAGTGTAAAATCCGCTAACAGACAACATTATACTAGAAATAAACAAACGAATATTTAATAGAAAAGAAGGAAATGATTATGGTTAATCGTAGTAGACGTTTACGAAAAAAATTACACATCGACGAGTTTAAAGAATTAGGTTTTACTGTTAGTTGGTCTTTTGACGAAGGTACAACTGAAGAAACCTTAGATAATATTGTTGATCAATTTATTCTTGAAGCTATTCAACCAAATGGTTTAGCTTATGAGGGTAGTGGTTATTTGAATTGGAAAGGTATTATTTGTACTCAAAAACTCGGCAACTGTACTGATGAACATCGTGACATTGTCACAAAATGGCTTGAAAGTCACGGCTTAAAAAATGTCAAAACCAGTCCACTTATCGATATTTGGTGGGATGAGTTAGAGTTTTAATTTGCTAAGCAATTAATTGAAATAAGTTAGCCACTGATGTGGCTATTCCTCGTTAAACTTTATTAAACTTTATTAATCTTTATTAATCTTTATGAAATAATTACTGAATTTATTTGTTTTTTCCTATATCCTAGCCTCGTTATTAATTCAATTATTATAAGTGGTATGTTTTTTAATTAATATCATAAATATTAATTGATGGAGTTTATAAAAACAGCAAATTAAATAATGGATTGCAATATAAGATGGATAATGATAGAATGAAGGTGATAACAAGCACACAAGCACACAACAAGGTTTGAACAACTAAAATTATCTCTAAATAAACTCTTAAAGCGTTTATTATCTGTTTATAGTAATTTGTCTAAAGGTATTAATGATTATTTAATCTTCATAAAAATAGTACCTATTGGAATGAAGACTTTAGCTTTTGGGTTGCTTATCTTGTTAGGTATTAACAACAGCTATGCCGCTTTATCAGCGACGAGTTCAGCAGTGATTCATGGTAATTCACCTTATATTAGATTAAATGGTTCTGCAATTAATGATTTAACCGATCTGTTAAGTTTTGAAAAAACGAATAGTTCGAAAGGCTTAATGATAATTACTCCATCGAACAATGAAGTTATTTATGCTCATAGTGGAGACAAATTTAATCAATTTATTACAAAAGTTGTTGCTGATGGACAACCAAATCATTTGTCAGATATTGTGGGGGTAAGTTATGCTGATGATGATGGTGATTTCGCTCATTTAACTATGGGAATAACAGGTACTTTAACTGCTACTTGGCGATATCAACAGCCAGATGGTACGATAAGAACGTTATCTGCTGATGAATTAAAAAACAAATTAGATTCATGTCAAAGCCATATCAATTGACGATTAGTGCTAGTAATGTTAAGGTGCAATCTGAATATGGCATACCATCTGAACATGCTTATGGTAGTCTTAGTAAAACGTATACAATAAAAGTTGATGATTTCAAAGTTTGCTATATAAAACCTGCTAGTTTACAAATTTATGATGCTTCTGGTGTTGGTGAAAACACATGTACTAATAAAGAAAATTGTAAATTTGTTGGCGGTTATAACCCTAGCGTTTTCTTCCCTAATGAGGGGTTTTCGGCTTTGGCTCCTACTAAATTCCCCACAACGGCTTTTGATCAAGCAAAATTCACTTTAAGAATGAGTAACAAACAGAGTGATTATATTTATACATCAAGTAATCCGAATTTAGTCTCAATAAGTAATGTAGCAGGAAGTGAAGGTGTTGTTACCTTTAATTCATCCGTTCATCCCAATTTACCTTTTAATGTAACCTTAACAGCAAGGACAAAACCCAATATAATAACGCCTTCAAAAACGTCTATTTATTCTTTTACCATTAATAAATGGATACGAGCACTTCCTCCAACACAATATAAAACAGAGCAGTATTTAGATACTGGAAATGGTATTTTCCCTGCAGCTAATGCTTGTGCTGGACGTGATTTAGGGATGATTAGTGCAGAAGAAGCGGCAAGTTATTTTTATTCACCAATGGAACTTAGTAATGCTCCAAGTGCATCGACAGCTGTAACAGAGAATGGAACTGGATCATTTCCTAAATGGGTGCATAATCAAAAAGCTAGATTATCTCGAGATATAGATGGGACGTTTTATGGTGAGTGGGGGAATTTGTATAAAGGATATCCTCAAAGTGGTTTTGATTTATCTCGAGGATGCACTTGGAGTAGTCAGGCGTATACAAATAGAGTTATATTTGGCATTAATGTCCAAAATGGTTATGTTGGTTATAATGTGCTTAAAAATAATGGATGCACTCCCGTTTGTCGAAAATAGCATCGATAAAAAGATACTTTATCATTGAATGAAAATTATTAATATAACAGGAAATAGCCACATTATTATTAGTGGCTATTTTTATTTATAACTGATTATTCAATCCCTTGGCTACGCAAGTAATCCTCATAATTACCTGTGTAATCAATGACTTTTTCAGCTGTAATTTCAACAATGCGTGTTGCCAATGAACTAACAAATTCGCGATCGTGTGAAACAAAAAATAGCGTGCCTTGATAAAGCTCTAATGCCATATTGAGTGATTCAATCGATTCCATATCTAAATGGTTAGTTGGTTCGTCCATAACAATAATGTTAGGACGTTGCATCATCAATTTACCAAATAACATACGTCCTTTTTCACCGCCAGATAGGACTTTAACTTGCTTTTTAATATCATCTTGTGAAAATAACAATCGACCTAAAATACTACGTACAGCTTGCTCGTCGTCAGTTGGCTGCTTCCATTGGCTCATCCAGTCAAATACCGTTAAATCGCCTTCAAATTCGTATTCGTGATCTTGAGCATAATAACCAATATTGGCATTTTCAGACCATTTTATATCGCCTTGTTCGGGAATAAGCTCGCCCATTAGCGTTTTTAATAATGTGGTTTTACCAATACCATTAGTCCCTAAAATAGCCACTTTTTCGCCCACTTCGACCATTAGGTTTAAGTTTTTAAATAGTGGACCATTATCAAAACCTTTGGTTAGCTTTTCAACAACAAGCGCATTACGGAATAGTTTCTTATCTTGTTCAAAACGAATAAATGGATTTTGACGGCTAGAGGCCTTGACTTCTTCTAATTTGATTTTTTCAATTTGTTTTGCGCGCGAAGTTGCTTGTTTTGATTTAGACGCATTGGCACTAAATCGACTAACAAAAGATTGTAGCTCACTAATTTGTGCTTTCTTTTTGGCATTGTCGGCTAACAAACGCTCTCTCGCTTGCGTTGATGCGGTCATGTAATCGTCGTAGTTACCTGGATAGATGCGCAATTCACCATAATCTAAATCTGCCATATGGGTACAGACCATATTCAAAAAATGGCGGTCATGCGAAATAATAATCATGGTGCTTTCACGTTGGTTTAGGGTGTCTTCAAGCCAGCGAATTGTATCAATATCTAAGTTATTGGTTGGTTCATCAAGCAATAATATATCAGGATTTGAAAATAGGGCTTGTGCCAATAATACACGCAGTTTCCAACCAGGAGCAACTTCGCTCATTAAACCATAGTGTTTTTCAATTGGAATACCAACGCCTAATAATAATTCACCCGCACGAGCTTCGGCGCTATAACCATCCATTTCGGCATATTGGGTTTCCAAATCAGCGACCTTAAAACCATCATCTTCACTCATTTCAGGAAGTGAGTAAATGCGATCACGTTCTTGCTTAATCTGCCATAATTCGGTATGCCCCATAATTACGGTATCAAGCACGGTAAACTCTTCAAACGCAAATTGGTCTTGGCGTAACTTACCTAATCGCTCATGTGGATCTAAAGCAACATTGCCAGATGTTGGCACTAAATCGCCACCAATAATCTTCATAAAAGTTGATTTACCGCTACCATTGGCACCAATTAAACCATAACGATTGCCATTACCGAATTTAACCGAGATATTTTCAAATAATGGCTTACTGCCAAATTGCATTGTGATGTTATTTGTACTTAACACTAGAATTTACTCTCTTTAACATGCGCTTTACTCACAAGTAATAATTAGCCTTTGAGTAAAGTCGCGGAAATATCAATTGGCGCATATTATGCCATAATAAAACTTGTTTGAGGATCTTTGATTTGTTGCTATAGAATAAGTTAGGTTTAGTTTTTAATTCATTTATTTTACAATCAAAATATAAGCATGATGAATTAACAAATAGACAAAATAGATTAGGTACTAGTAAAGTGATATTATAATGTGTAGAAATTCCTTGCGTTGCTTACTGATTTTTTTGTTTTTTTACTTAAACACTATGCTTTTCTGAAACTTTTTGACAAGAGTTGAGCTGTTTTTCTTTGTTTAGGTAAAATGTGTGACAATCATATTATTAATCAATAAGTTTACTAAATAGATCCGCCACAAACGAATGGGTAAGCCGAGAGAGTGATACAAACTTAGAATTGAGATGCGGTATAATCAACAAATATTTAGTGATGCAAAAGATAGAAAATAAAAATTTATTTTGTAATATTTACGAAGCATCAAGACAATTTTGTTGAGTTATACAATTTGGAGCGGGAAACGAGGTTCGAACTCGCGACCCCGACCTTGGCAAGGTCGTGCTCTACCAACTGAGCTATTCCCGCATAGGTAAGAATTGGTGCCCGGGGCGAGACTTGAACTCGCACGGCCAAAAAGGCCGAGGGATTTTAAATCCCTTGTGTCTACCGATTTCACCACCCGGGCTCAAAACTAATTACTGAAAGTAATTGCGCTTTGAATGGTGTGCATTTTACCTATCTTATCATTTCAGTCAACAAAAATTTTAAATTAATTGTTTAATTGCTCAATGTTTGACTTGTTATATATTGAAAATAGCTTATTTTTAATTTTATAGAATAAAAAATGTAATTTTTAAAATTAAATACTGTATGTAAATGTATTTTAAAAAGTTATTCTTCATTAAGTAGATCACTGTGCGCTATCCATAAATATTGTAACATTGATAATAAGGTTAAGAATGCTGCAAGAAATAGGGCTGCAAGTCCTGCGTAAATGACCATATCACAAGGTCGCCAAAGTAGCCAAGTTAACGCTGTCATTTGTACAATCGTTTTGATTTTGCCAATTGATGAAACAGCAACACTGTTACGTTTGCCAATTTCGGCCATCCATTCACGTAGGGCTGATATGATAATTTCGCGCGAAACAATAATAATTGCCGGGATTGAGATCCACCACGCTTGGTAATATTGCGTAATTAAAACTAATGCAATGGTTACCATAATTTTGTCAGCGACGGGATCTAAAAACGCACCAAACTTAGTGGTTTGACCTAAACGACGGGCAAGATAACCGTCTAATACATCGGTCACCGCAGCAATTAAAAAAATCAATGCAGAAAAAAAGCCAGACCATCGATGAGGAAATAAATAAAATGCCAACACAAAAAAAGGGATTAAAATAACTCGAAATAATGTTAAGGATGTTGGAAAATTAATTTTCATGTGACATAAGCTCTTTTTTTTCTTTATTAATCAATATATTACTGATTATTAAAAAAACAGTATTTTCTTGGCGTTTATGTTGCCTGAAATATGTTATTTTTTCAATGTGTTATTGCTTTAAATTTAGATAAATTTTTTCTGCTAATGGCTTGGATATGCCTTGTACTTGTGCTATTTCGTCAATACTGGCATTTTTTAGCTCTCTTAATCCGCCAAAATGTTTTAGTAGTGCTTGACGTCTTTTGGCTCCAATGCCTTCAATATGTTCTAGGGCACTATCAGTAAGTTGTTTTGTCCCTTTTTTGCGTTGCCCAACAATAGCGTGATCGTGCGATGCATTACGAATTTGTTGGATGAGTAATAGTGCAGGGGAGTGATCATCAAGATAATGTCCTGTACCATGAGCTTCAAAAAAGAGGGTTTCTAATCCTTCTTTACGATCAGCACCTTTAGCAACACCAATTAGTATAGGATGATTTTTGTTCCAATTTACCTCTAATTGTTCAAATACCTTTAGAGCTTGATTAAGTTGCCCTTTACCACCGTCAATAAAAATAATATCAGGAATCTTTTCGTCGGGTAGTTCTTTTTTACTGTAACGGCGCGTTAAGACTTGTTCCATTGCCGCATAATCATCGCCAGGTGTGATACCAGTAATATTATAACGACGGAATTCAGATTTAACAGGTCCTTTATCATCAAATACAACACAAGATGCAATCGTGTTTTTACCCATAAAGTGGCTGATATCAAAACATTCCATTCGGTTAATTTTATCGATTCCCAAAAAAGATTTTAATGCGTCATATCGTTGTTTTATTGTGGAATTTTCTAATAGCTTATTTTTAACTTCAGTTTGAGCGTTTACTGTTGCAATATTGAGTAATTTAAGATTATCTCCTTTAGGTTCATCAATGAGTTTAACTTGATGCTCTGCAATAAGTGACAGTGTCTCTTCCATTGGTTGTTTATCTGATAATGAAAAATTGAGTAAAATTTTTCTCGGAATATTTCTATTCTGATTACCTTGTAGATAAAATTGTCCTAAAAAAGTTTCTATAACTTCTTCTAGTTCTGTATTTGATGGTACTTTAGGAAAGTATGATCGATGACCAAAAGTTTGTCCGTTACGAATAAACAGTACATAGATACAAGCTAATCCTAATTCATAATGGAATCCAATAACATCAAGATTATCATTATTATTGTATATTGCTTGTTTTTCATTAATGTGTTTTATTGCTTGAAGTTGATCACGCAAAACCGCTGCTTTTTCAAAGTTAAGCTCACTACTAGCTTTTTGCATATCTTCAGTTATTTTTTGTAGTATTTGATCTGATTGACCAGATAAAAATAATCTAACATAGTTAACTTGTTCAAGGTAATCTTCATCACTAACTAGACCTGGCACACAAGGGCCTAAGCAGCGCTTAATTTGGTATTGTAGGCAAGGACGTGTTCGATTTCGATAAGTTGAATTTAAGCATTGTCTTATCGGAAATGTTTTTTGTAATAAAGTTAATATTTGTTTTACCGCATATCCACTTGGATAAGGCCCAAAAAACTCATCTTTTTTTCGATTTATCGCCCCTCGATAAAGTGAAAGTTGTGGATGGCGTTCTTTACTTAGTTTTATAAATGGATAACTTTTATCATCTTTTAAAAGTACATTGTATTTGGGCTGATGTTTTTTTATATAAGTTTGTTCAAGTAGTAATGCTTCGGTTTCGGTATTGGTAATCGTGAATTCGATACGATGGATATGGCTGACTAGCATATCCGTTTTTAATGTTTTTTTGCTGTTATTAAAGTAGCTTTTTAGTCGATTATTAAGATCTTTGGCTTTTCCCACATAAATAATGGTTTCTTTATCATTAAACATTTGATAAATACCCGGTTTATGTGGGACTGTTTTTAAAAAAGAATTTGAATCAAATTGGCTCATATTAGTTTTCGAAAGTGAGGGCTTTTTTCTCTATAATCCTCATAATGGTGCTAAGTAAGCCATTTATCAAGAGGTAAACTAAGCCAGCAACAATAAAAATAGAAAAATCATAATCCTTACTATTTAATTGGTTGCTATATCCCATAATGTCCATCACGGGAATCATCGATGCTAATGCCGTGCCTTTTATAACAAAGACAACCTCATTAGAGTAAGTTGAAAGTGCTCGTTTTAATGCATAAGGTAAAATAACTTTTAATGTTTGTTTTTTATCCATACCAAGTGCTTCACAAGCTTGCCATTGGCCTTTTGGTAAAGATTTTAGCGCGCCGTAAAAAATTTGCGTAGTATAAGCTGTACTATTAAGTGTTAAGGCTAAGTATGCACAAAACCAAGGTGATGAAATGAATTTGTAAAATGCAGGTACTTTACTTAATGTTTCAACTATTAAGGTTAAGTATGCACAAAACCAAGGCGATGAAGCGAATTTATAAAATATAGGTACTTTACTTAACATCTCGCTAAATTGCGATGAGCCATAATAGATTAAAAATAGTTGTACAAGTAGTGGGGAACCCGTAAATAAAATAATATATGTACGAATCGCTTTCGTTAAAGCATACGAATTTAATGACAATAAACACGATAAAATGATTGCCAGCAATCCAGCCGATAAAATCCCTAAAATTCCTAAGCTTAATGTATTAGGCAGACCTTGGAGTATGATTTTAAGGTAATAAATAAAAGTATCAAACATAATAAGACCTTACTAACTTTTTGCTGATGTTGGTTGTTCAAAATAGGTTGAACACTTTTCAATTCGAGATATAACTTTTTGACTTAAAATTGAGATGATTAAATAGATAATCATTGCAATGAAATACCATAAAAAAGGTTGATTTGTTCGAGCTATAATTGCTTTTGTTTGCATCATTAAATCATTAATGGCAATAGCTGATACTAGTGCTGTATCTTTTAATAAAATTAGCCATTGATTACTTAATCCTGGTAATGCGTGGCGCCACATTTGTGGCATTATGATACGAAAAAACGTACGTGATTTACTAAGTCCAAGTACTTGAGCTGCTTGCCACTGTCCATTTGAAATTGCTTTAAATGCACCACGAAGTGTTTGTGAAGCATAGACAGCATACAAAAGTGAAAGGGCTGCAACACCACATAAAAAAGGGCTAACATTAAAATCTTGAATGTCTAGCTGTATTGTTAATGAGGTAAAGTAAAGGTTAACGGTAAAACCATCATTTAATAATATGAGTAACAACGGTAATCCGTTATAAATAGCGATAACAATTAATAGTTCAGGTAAAGCTCGAATCGTTAAATTAAAAAGTGACATTAACCATGCAACAGGTTTAATTGAAGACAATTCTAATAGCGTAAAAATAAAGGCAAAAAATATGCCTACCACTAATGATACTAAAGCTAATGATAATGTAATTGATGTCGCTTGTGTTAATGGCAATATATATCCATCCATAAAAGATAGAATCCAATTTATTTTATTTGTTAGAAAGTCTGACATAAGAAAACCGTTGTTAAATTAACATTATTTAATAAAAAATAAACTCGCCGCAAAGTATGCGGCGAGATCATAATGACGTCGATTTTTGCTATTTAATAACTATTTGTTAAACCATTTTTTATAAATGGCGTCTAATTCACCATTTGCTTTTAGTTTATCAATAGCTTGGTTAAATTGATTTAATAATTGATCATTACCTTTTCTTACCGCTATACCTAAACCTTCACCAAAAAATTCGCGATCGGTGATTTTGTCAGCTAATGGTACAATATCAGTCTCTTTACCTAGCCATTCACCAGCAACAATTGAGCTTGATACGATCGCATCAATTCGTTTTGCTTTTAAATCTAAAAAAGCAAATTGATAGCTATCGTAACTGACTTGTTTAACATCAGGGTATTTTTCACTTAGATATTTTGTATAAGTTGTCCCTTTTTGAATACCAACACGTTTGCCTTTTAATTGTTCAAGGTTAGTTAAGGTATCTTTTAAGGTAATAAACTGGATCGAACTATCGTCATAATAAATTTTAGTAAAATCAACTTGTTTTTGACGTTCAGGTGTCACATCAATCCCAGCTATTGCTGCATCGATTCGACGTGTTTTTAAGCTTGGAATTAAGCCGTCAAAAGATTGATTAACAATTTTGCAAGAAACTTTGATTTCGTCACAAATTTTATTAACCACATCAATATCGAATCCAACAATTTCATTTTTTTCATTCGTAAATTCAAAAGGTGCATAAGTTGCTTCTGTACCGATAGTTAAGGTCTCTGTAGCTTGAGCAACAAAAGCTGTGCTTGCAAGAAAAATAGCGAGTAATGTTTTTTTCATATATCCACCCAATTTTATTTTAATTAATGTGATAAGTAAGCTTTAAATTCTTCAGTTTTAGGATGAGCAAAACATTCAAGTTGACCTTGCTCTATAATTTTACCTTGTTCCATATAAATTACTTGTGAAGCAACTTTACGAGCAAAATCGACTTCATGAGTAACTATAATTTGAGTAATACCTGTCTGTGATAGTTCATTAATAATTTCAGCAACTTGTGAAGTGATAGCTGGATCTAATGCCGCTGTTGGCTCATCAAATAATAAGATTTGTGGCTCCATCATTAATGCTCTAGCTATTGCAACACGTTGCTGTTGTCCACCAGAAAGGTGAAGAGGGTAACGATGAGCCATATCATTAATTTGCAGTCTTTCTAATATAGCCATTGCTTTATCACTTGCTTCTTTTTTTGATAATTTTAATACTTGGCAAGGTGCTTCGATCAAATTTTCTAGCACTGTTAAGTGTGGCCACAAATTATAATTTTGAAAAACCATGCCAACATGTTTTCTTAATAATCTAACAGTTGATTCATTGATTTTTTTTGAAAAATCAAAATGTTCGTTAGCTATAGTCATGCTGCCTGATGTTGGGATTTCAAGTAAATTAAATACTTTTAATAAAGAGCTTTTACCAGCTCCACTTTGACCTAGTAATACAATGGTTTCACCCAATGGATAGCAAAGTGAAACATCATTTAATGCCTGATGCTCACCATAAAAGCAGTTAATATGGTTTAATTCAATGTTCATTGTTAATTAGATATTTTTTATGACGCTAAAATTGATTAAATATTACTTTTTTTTGCATAAAAATGCAATCTAATTTATTAGACTATCGCATTTTTATTTTGTTCTTATACCATAGTACATGGTTTTTCTGAAGCTTTTTGACAAAATCTTTATTATTAATAATGGCTATTGAGTATTGGATAGGATTGGAATAACAGGACCAAGATATTTAGGTTCTTTTTTAAGAATATAAAGATCAATAAAAGCACTAACTCGGGCAAACATTTCGCGGATTCGAACTAACTTCATGCTTTTAGGGGAAGGTACAGCAAAACATTGCGCTTGTATTCCTTGAGCAAGTGCGATGAAAATTGCTCTTTCACAATGAAATTCTTGAGTGATGATGGTAAAATCATTCGCATCAAATACCTTATTAGCTCGAACAACTGAATCAAGGGTTCTAAAACCAGCGTAATCCAAAACAATCGAATCATTAGGGATCCCTGCTTTTACTAAATCTTTTTTCATGGTAATGGGTTCGTTATAGCTCAAAAGAGCGTTATCGCCACTAAGTAAAAGATAATTAACTTTACCTTGCAAATAAAGCTCGATAGCGCCATCAATACGATTTTGGTAAAACCCATTAATAACGCCATTACGAACATATTTAGATGTACCAAGTACAACCCCAATCTCTCGATAGGGAAGTTTATTTTCATCGTGGTAGATATAAGGTGCCGTTTTATAACTGATCCAGTAATCTAAACTGACAATTACTGCCATTAAAAGAAAACAGAAGCTAGCAATATAAGCAATAATTTTTTTAAATTTCATGCTAAAACCAGTTAAAAATAAAAACCATTATTGGAAATAAAAACGGAGCTGTTAATGACGTTATGATACCACATAAAACTAATGATAATGAACTATATGCACCTTCATTATAGTCCATCTCAATACAACGAGCAGTACCGACTGCATGCGAAACCGCGCCAATGGATAATCCTCTTGCAGGAGCTGATTTTATTTTTACCAAATTTAATATCTGATGCCCAAATATACCACCTAGTGTTCCAACAAGTATTACACATAATGCGGCTATTGATGGTACTCCACCTTGGTTACTTGCAATGGTTACTGCAATAGCTGTAGTGACTGATTTTGGTAACACTGATGCGGCAATTTCGTTGTTTCCACCTAGCCAAAAAACAATACAAACCCCAGTTATCATTGATGCAAGTGAAGCTGTTAACGTAATAATCATTATTGTTTTCCATCTAGCTTTGATCTGTGGAATAAGTTCATATAAAGGGTAGGCAAGAGCAACAACAGAATAAGGTAACAAATCATTAATGATTTGCACATTACCAACATATTGTGTGTAATTTGTTTTGGTTATTAGTAAAATTGGGATTAAAACAATGACGGTAACCACTAAAGGATTAAATAATGGATTTTTGATTTTAAATGATATTTTTCGAACAATGAGAAAAACACAAAGCGTTAATGGTAGCATCCATATCATGGCTGATTATCCTCATTTTTGGGTGATACAATTGGATCTTGAGTTACTGTTTTGTGGAAATGTTCTGTTAAAAAAGCAGTAAAAAGTAGTACGATAAGGGTACCTCCAACACTGCCAAATATAATTGGCACCCAATTTTGTAATAAAAGTGAATAATTATCCATAATGCCCATTGCTGCAGGAACGAAAAGTAATGTCATGTAGCGCATAAAAAGATTACAACTATTTTTTATCCAACAAGTGGGAATTAATTGAAAAGCCAGTAAAAAAAATAAAATTAACAATCCAATAATACTACCCGGAATTATTATTGGTAATAATTTAGAGATTATATTACCTATCCATAAACAAAGAGTTAAAACAAGAAGGCCTCGACCATAACTAAAAGCAGTATAGTATAAAGAGTATAGTCGATGTTTAATTGTGGCGTGCTTGGCTAAAAAATGTTTCATAATATAAATGCTAATTATCTTAATCTTTAATTATGATGATTATCCCTATAGTTAGGATGAAATATATTTGTCTATATGATACGCCTGCTAAAATTAATTATCCAACTAAATAATGACAATAGTTATAAAGCTGTTTAATTATTGCTAATTTTTGAGGGTGTTGAATATAGTTTTCAGCAAGTTGTTCTAATGTTAATAAATAATCTTGTATTTTTAATGTATTAAGTTTGTCACGGCAATGATCTAGCCAGATTATTTGTTCTTGTTCTGTTAGTGTTTGTGGGTAATTTCGAGCTTTGTATCTGAAAAATAGAGGGGCTAAGCGAGAATCATCAAATTTTAATGATAAAGTATCTAATAAATTAGCAGGTGTTGTTCGAATTGTTTCGCAACGTAAACTATCTTGTTTATTTAAAAATCCATTATATATTTGGGTATCGACATCAGGATGAGTAGAATAATTTTCATTTATTGCAAATAATTCTGCCATTTTATTTTGTAGTATTTTTTGATGTTGGAATAATTTTTTTTGCTTGATTAAACAAAGATCTACATCAATATTAAACCTTTTGCTATTTTCTGATAATAATGTTTTTATTGGAGCAACAATGGGGCATTTATTAATATGAATTAACTTTAAAGGAATTCGTGATTCATTAAACTCAAGATCTTCTGTTTTGGTATAGAGCTTTTCTTTAATTTTTTCTACAGGTAGGTCAATAATTGAATCAATATCACCCATTAGGTCACAAACAATCACTGCGTTATTTTGTAATGGATGCCAAGCAATGGGGCAAACTAATGACATATTGCCACGATAGTTACCGAGCATACCTGATATGTGAATAATGGGTGTCATGTTGACGGTATTAATAAGTTCAGCAACTTTATTTTTATTGCGTAATGTAAAAAAATAGTTAAAAAGCTTAGGTTGTTTTTCTTTTATTAATTTGGCTATTGCAATAGTTGCATAAACATCTGACATTGCATCATGCGCATGTTCGTGCTCAATGTTATTTGCCTTTGATAAATGTTCTAAACGAAAGCTTGGCAGACCTTCATCATTTATTGGCCAATTAATTCCTTCTGGTCTAAGTGCATAACAAGCACGAACTACATCAAGAAGATCCCATCTGGAATTTCCATTTTTCCAACTATAGGCATAAGGATCATAAAAATTACGATATAAAATATTTCGCGTTACTTCATCGTCAAAGCGAATATTGTTATAACCTAAAATACATGTATTTGGCACACTAAATGCTTGATGGATTAAACGAGTAAATTCCGCTTCACACAGGCCTTTTTGATTTGCTTCTTGGGGTGTAATTCCTGTAATTAATGCTGCTTCAGGATTTGGCAAGTAATCTTGAGCTTGTGAGCAATAAATAACCAATGGTTCTTCAATAATATTAAAATCTTCATCAGTCCGAACACCGGCAAATTGAGCTGGTCTATCTAAAGATGGGTTAATCCCAAAGGTTTCATAATCATGGAAGTAAAAACTTGGCTGTTCTTGGTTATTTTTCATTGTGCTTCTTTGCTCGCAATTGTTCTTTTATTTATTTAAATTCAATAAAATATAATAAATTTTTGTTCATTTTTGTTTTTAGCTATTTAAGCATTTTTTAGTTGTTCACTTGCAAATATGTACAGATTGAGTACATAATTATACTTTCATGTGTGTACAGAATGTAGAAAATAAAATGGCGTTAAGTGATACAAAATCAATATTAAATAAACCTTGCACAGGGTTGCCTGAGTTAACCGATGGTGATAGTTGGGCGTAAGAATATCACAAAAAGTAACAATTGCATTTCAATTTTGTTTCAGATTGAATAAAAAAACTTGGTGAATGACAAGAGAGTGTTATCATCATTATTTGTCGATCACGTTGCATAGGGATTGTTGAAGATGATGCCTATAGTAGTTTAGCTTTTAAGTGTGATTTACCCATATCGCCTATTAAAAAGTTTGAACAGTCTAATCAAGTTATCTATTTAGGGGCGTTATCGAAATATATTGGGGGAAATATTCGTGTTGGCTGAATGGTTGCACCTCGGGATATTATCGAAAACCTAGCCAAAATTCGACAACATATCTATTCTGGGTTAAGCATTTTGCCACAATTATTAGCTCAAGAGTATTTGCAACATCATCATGCAAGTCATCAACAACAATTATGGCAAGCGTTACAAATCAAAGCCGAACAGTTGATGCTGTGGTTAAATAGTTATTTTGGTGATTAAATTAGCTATCAAGCCCCATTAGGCGGTTTACATTTTTATGCCCATTTACCAGTAAACACAGTAGCGCAAGAATCAACTTTGCTTAATCAACTGTTATTAGACGGCGTGATTGTGTCACAAGGTAGTAGTTTTGGCGATAAGCTAGGGATAATTAGGTTAAGTTATGGGCATTTTGAAGGGGAAGTGGTTTGTTAACTCAGCCGCTTATTACCATGATTGTTAGCTTTTAATTTTGTCGGATAGCATTTTTGTCGCAGCTAACAAATATTGAACAAATTCGCTTATTCTTTCATTTGGCATTTGGAATCGAACCCCTGATATGCTAATGGCTGCAATGACTTTGCCATTTTTATCATAAACAGGGGCGGCTAAGCAGGTGACTTCGTCAAAGTCTTCACCATTATCAAATGCCCAACCTTGTTGACGTATTTTTTGTAGCTCTTTTTTGTACGCTGTTTTTGTGGTGATAGTATTTTGTGTTTTTATAGTTAGATTTTCATTTGGGAACAAGTCATCAATGCGTTGTTCTGATTCCCAAGCTAAAAGCACTTTACCCAGTGCAGAACAGTGTAAAGAAAGTTTGCGACCTAACCAGCTTTTGACTTGAATGGCACTAGGGCTTTCAACTTTGGCTAAGTAGATGGCTGAATTACCGTCTAATACACCTAAATGGCAGGCAAGTTGTGTTTTATCCCGTAAAAATGAAAGTGGTTCAAGGGCTAAATCTTTTATATTAAATTGTTCGATTGCTTTATTCCCAAATTCATAAAAAACAAGGCCTAAAAAATATTTTCCTTCGTTTTGTCGTAATAATCCGTTAGTCACTAAGCTAGCAAGTAGTGCCGATGTTGAGCTTTGAGGTAACGATAACCCTTGATAGATTTGTGTATAGGTTGCACCATCGTGTTTTGCAATAAAGTGAAATATTCTGTTTGCTTTATCTATGGCAGGGGCTTGCGTTGTTATTTCGGTTGTCACAAATTACGCTCATATGTTGAAACTATTGTGATTATAAATATTTTTTTTATTTTCAACAACAGCAATTTTGTTTTGAACGTTTTGCCTAATATTTGATCGTCATCACATTCTTAATAAATAGTTACTCATTTATGTCTTAATTAAGTTGAATCACTTTGCTTGCAGCGATATATTGAAGTTAATTTCAATATTTTGTTGTAAAATTTAATTAGGAGTCATTATGAATCATTTTCATCCCTACTTTGGGGCTATTTGCCCGGCTATCACACCATTTAACAGCCAAAATAAAATCGATTTTGCGGCAATGGAAAAACACTACAAAATGCTAACTAATGCAAAAATAAACGGTATTTTAGTTATGGGGACTATAGGGGAGTTTGTCACTATGACTATTGATGAGCGTTTAGAAATTATTAAACAATCTCATCAATTTACTGATTTACCTTTGATTGTTAACGTGTCAACTACGGTTATTGATGATATGGTCAAACTTGCTGATGCAGCATTTGATGCTGGTTATGGCGCTGTAATGGCATTACCTCATTACTATTTTGCACAAACATCAAATCAACTATATGAATACTATAAATATTTAGACTCCAAATTTGCTGGCAATTGGTTTATTTATAATTTCCCTGCTAGAACAGGTTGTGACGTTGATTCTCAATTGGTTACTCGATTAATGACTGATTTTCCAAAATTCATTGGCATTAAAGATACGGTTGACTGTGCATCGCACACCCGATCTATTGTTTTAGCTGCGCAAAAAATTCGTAAGGACTTTGCGGTATTTTCTGGTTTTGATGAGTATTTTGTACCAAATTTAATGAACGGCGGTGCAGGGGTTTTGTCTGGTCTTAATAATGTAGTTCCTGAGCTTTTTGCTAATGTAATGACCGCTTTTAAACAAAATGATTTTAATGAATTAATGCAGTTACATAAAGAAATTAGCCGATTATCTAACATTTATAGCATTGGCGATGATTTTGTAACAACTATTAAAGTCGCAGTTGAACAAAAACAACATTATTTAGAACCAATATCACGAAATTTTGGTGGAAGCCTAAATAATGAACAAGTTACAAAAATAAAAACACTTTTTAATTGCTAATTAAAAGAGAGCTCACTTATGAAAATTAAACAATGTATCGACAAAGTGCCAGGAGGCATGATGTTAGTACCTCTTTTTTTAGGTGCGTTATTACATACTTTTGCTCCTGGGACTGCTAAATATTTTGGTTCTTTCACTAATGGTATTATTACAGGTGTTGTACCTATTTTGGCGGTTTGGTTATTTTGCATGGGAGCATCAATCAATGTCAGTGCAACTGGAACAGTATTGAAAAAATCAGGCACATTAGTTGTGACAAAGCTAGCAGTAGCATGGGCATGTGCCTTTATTTTTACTCAAATATTGCCTGATAATGGTTTAGTCAAAACGGGGTTTTTTGCTGGATTATCCGTTTTAGCGATTGTTGCATCGCTAGATATGACTAACGCGGGTTTATATGCGTCGTTGATGCAAGAATATGGCACAAAAGAAGAAGCAGGTGCGTCAGTATTAATCTCAATGGAATCTGGACCTTTAATGACCATGATCATCCTTGGTTCTGCGGGTTTTGCATCGTTTCAAACAGAACATCTAGTTGGGGTATTAATTCCTTTTATTGTTGGATTTATATTAGGAAACTTAGATGAAGACCTAAGAAGTTTATTCAGTGTAGGAACAAAAACACTAATTCCTTTTTTTGCTTTTGCATTAGGTAACACCATTGATTTGGCTGTTATTTTTAAAACAGGATTATTAGGCGTGTTTGTTGCTATTTTTGTTATTGTTGTTTCAGGCATACCACTTATTTTGGCAGATATATTTATTGGTGGTGGTCGTGGAGTTGCTGGAATTGCCGCATCGGGTACTGCTGGTGCAGCTGTTGCAACACCGTTTTTAGTGGCTGAAGTTGCACCAACCTTTGCCGAGGCTGCACCAGCGGCAACAACACTTGTTGCTGCATCAGTCGTAATAACCTCGATTGTGGTTCCTATCATCACCTCTTTATTTAGTAAGTATATTGCCAAAAATATTAAAATTAAGGAGTAATAGTATGGCTTATCGTATGATATTAAATGAAACTTCGTACTTTGGTGCAGGTTCAATTCATCATTTGATTGATGAGGTAAAAAAGCGCCATTTTAAAAAGGCACTTGTCGTTACCGATAAAGATCTTATTCAATTTAACGTTGCCACTAAAGTCACCAATTTATTAGATGAATTTGGTTTGAGTTATGATATTTTTGATGAAGTGATTCCAAATCCAACCATTAATATCGTAAAAAAAGGCGTAGAAATTTTTAAACAATCAGGTGCGGATTATTTAATTGCTATCGGTGGAGGGTCACCACAAGATACAGCAAAAGCAATTGGTATTATTATTAATAATCCACAGCATGCCGATGTGCGTAGTCTAGAAGGGGCAATTAATACCGAAAAACCAGCAGTTCCAATTATTGCTATTCCAACTACAGCAGGCACAGCAGCTGAAGTTACCATTAACTATGTTATTACTGATGAAGAAAACAAACGTAAATTTGTTTGTGTCGACCCACACGATATTCCTGTTGTTGCCATTATTGATAGTGAAATGATGGCATCAATGCCTGCTAGTTTAAAAGCTGCAACAGGTATTGATGCATTAACTCATGCTATTGAAGGTTTTATCACTAAAGGTGCATGGGAACTATCGGATATGATGCATTTAAAAGCGATAGAAATCATTAATCGGGCATTACGTGCGTCAGTTAAAGGTGACCCCAAAGGGGTAGAGGATATGGCTCTTGGGCAATATGTTGCTGGAATGGGATTTTCTAATGTTGGTCTTGGACTTGTGCATGGTATGGCTCATCCTTTAGGCGCTTTTTATGGAACACCTCACGGTGTCGCTAATGCTGTTTTATTACCTCATATAATGGAATTTAATGCTGAATCAACAGGTGAGAAATATCGTGACATAGCCAAAGCAATGGGATTGAATGATGTTTTAAATCAACCAATACAAGAGGTTCGTAAACATGTTGTTGAAGCAGTTAAACAGCTCAATAAAAATGTTGGTATTCCTGAAAGGTTGCGTGATATTGGAGTAAAAGAACAAGATATTCATGAACTTGCTAAAGCTGCATTTGAAGATGTTTGCACTGGCGGAAATCCACGAGAGGTTAATGAAAAAGAGATTGAAATGTTATATCGCCATGTTTATTAGTTATTAATAAATATTTAATAATTTGTATTTTATAAAAATAAATTCTTGGCCTATTGCGATAGTCCATTTGCTGTACTTATGACTATCGCCTTTTTGTAGATAGATGTTTTACTATCTGGTTTACTCTTCAATTGAATATTTATTCCAGTGTGCTATTTTGATAAAACATATTAGCTTACCTACCGGACGAAGGAGTTCAAAAAGGTCAAAAAAAGCTTGCTTTTTTAGTCAAAATAAAATGGATTTCATGGTAATTTAATATTTAATCTTATCAAAAAAACAAATAATAATCATTGCATTAAAAATGTTATCAACAGGCTTATTCAGTACTTATTAATCCATATAGTGAATAAATATCTTAAATTGCTTTTGAGTTACCTGCAAAATAAACCGTACCTAAAAAGTTGAAGATGAGATTGAGAAAATTAACACCATTTTACCAATTATTGAAATTAGTTTCCTTTTGTTAGATCCTATCCTAAATTTTGTTTATTTATCCGTTAAAAGTGACGGTGAACTCGGTCACCAAATTCTATCATAAATCGAGTAATCGCGCTTTTCCCATTTTTAATCGGCATTGTCCATTTTTTTAGATGCTTGTTGTATCGCTAAATAGATCACCTTTTAAGCAATTAAAATATCCTTCATACCTAGATTATCATTGAAGTTCAACCTGAAGAATGTGATTTTTTAAATAATAAATTTTTCTCACATGAAATAGAAGCTATTGCAGTCGGAATCATTCCTTCTTTGTGGTGATCCTCGCCAAAAAGTGGGACAAAAGTCGCTTCTATGATATAAACAAAACTCATAGGAGACAAATCTACTATAATCGTATACGCCCTAATTCAATCAACGGCTAGATATCGCCGCAGCAATATGAACAACAATATTACCAAAACGATAAAATTAGAGGTGGGTACTGTCTAATATTTTGGCGAGGTTCAGTCGGGATAAAGAGGTGATTTCACCACTTTTTTGTTGTTATTTAAACTAAACATTAATTTATAGCTCAATAATCACTCGCCCACGTGTAATGTCTCTAATGGATTTTTGTAGGTGTTGTAATTTATCTTTTGTGATAGCGACGTTTACTTTTACACCTTCAGCATCAAACTCTTGATTTTCAATAATGGCGTCGAGCTCTTTTAGGCGGTTTTCGATAATTGGCCATTCGTTATAATAACAGTGAAATTGTAGCGTTATGCGAGCAATAAGTTCAATAAGTTCAGCTTGTTGTAAGCAGTGACTAGCTGATCCACCATAGGCACGAATTAAACCACCAGTGCCGAGTTTTATGCCTCCAAAATAACGTATTACTACTACTACAACTTGATCGCAATCTTGTCCTTCAATGGCGGAAAGAATAGGGCGACCTGCTGTACTAGTGGGTTCGCCATCGTCATTAAATCGATATTGTTGACCAATCTTCCATGCCCAACAGTTGTGAGTTGCGTTGGGATCGCTAACGTGATCGATAAATTGCATTGCTTGATCGGCCGTGGTAATCGGCGCAGCCTTGACAATAAAGCGACTTTTTTTAATCTCTTCTGTTAATTCGGTTAGATTTGCTAATGTATATGGCATGTTAATTCTGGTAAAATCAATTTATTGCGCTTAATAATACTCAGCAGATTTAAAATGTCTATCAATTTACAACAATTAAAGCAAACACAGCAGGCGTTAGCCAAGCAGGTTAAATGTGCAGATGACTTTAATTCGTCAATAAATTACATTGGTGGTACCGATGTTGGTTTTGAAGATAATGGCAAGATTACTCGAGCGGCAATCGTCATTTTGCGGTATCCAACTTTCGAGGTTGTTGAGTATCATATTGCTCGGGTTGAGACAGGGTTTCCTTATATTCCTGGTTATTTATCTTTTCGAGAATACCCAGCATTACTTGCCGCTTGGCAGCAGGTAAAACAAAAGCCTGATTTATTATTAGTTGATGGGCAAGGTGTTGCACATCCTAGGCGTTTAGGTATTGCAAGCCATTTAGGCTTGTTGTTAGATATGCCAACAATTGGGGTTGCTAAAAAAAGGCTTTGCGGTCAATACGAAATATTACCTAAGCAAGCAGGTAATGTAACACCTTTACAAGATAAGCAAGAACAGGTTGGTTGGGTTTTATGTAGTAAAGATAATTGCAATCCATTGTTTGTTTCGACAGGGCATAGGATAAGTCAAGATAGTGCTTTAAAATGGGTTAATGCTTGTTTACGAGGCTATCGTTTGCCAGAGCCTACTCGCTGGGCCGATGCAATTGCGTCTAATAAACCGTTGTTTAAGAAGTTTATCCATGAATAATAATTCATTATCGTTAAAAAAAGGTGGCTTTACCTTTAAACGTTTTTTTGTGGCACATGATAAAAGTCCAATGAAAGTGACAACCGATAGTTGTTTGTTAGGGGCGTGGGTACCGATTGATTCGGCTCCGCAAAAAATACTCGATATTGGCTGTGGTTGTGGCGTAATTGCGTTAATGTTAGCTCAGCGGTTAGAACATGATAACTGCCAAATTGATGCTATCGATATTGATATGCAGGCAGTAGCACAATGTCAACAAAATAGCCAGCAAGCTGGGTTTGCTTCAATTAATGCATTTAATATCGATATTAATCAATTTGAGCCAAGTCATGTTGAAGGCTATGATTTAATTGTAACAAATCCCCCTTATTTTGAATCTGCCGTTGATTGTCGCAATTTGCAAAGACAGTTGGCACGTTATACCGAAAGCTTAAACTTTCAACAGATTATTGACACGGTTAAGCGTTTATTAAACCCTACAGGTCAATTTTGTTTAGTTTTACCTTATCATTTATCCAATCAGTTTAGGTTTTTATGTGAATCTAATCAGTTATATTTACACCAATTGATGAATGTTAGATATAGTGCAGATAAAGGCTTTTCGTTGTCGTTGATGGCTTTTTCATTAATTCAGTCTAATAAGGTTAATTCGCAGGAATTGTGTATGCGAGATGATGATGGGCGTTATTCACAAGAGTTTAGACGATTGTTATCTGATTTTTATCTGTTTCGAAAATAACGCTTAGATGCTTACTTATTTTTAATTTCATAGTGAATCTAACTTATTTAATAGTAAGTAATAAATCTTGATAAAAGAAATTTTCATCCTCAAAAGTTAAAGTATAAAATTAATGTTATATACAAATATAACTTATTATTTAAGTCGCTTGCATTCCTTTTATATATTCGTATTTTTTGCTCATATGAGGCTTTTTGAGATTGTCAAAAAACCTAGACTAAATATGATCAGATCAAGAAGTATAAAATAGCAATGATAGCTAATAGGATAATTGCAATAGCATACACTTTGTCGTGTAAATAACTAAATACTGGTAAAGATCGTTCCTTTCTGGCATAAAGGTAAAAAAGTAGTCCTACACTATAAAGTATCATTGATAATAATAGATAAGATATGCCCCCAGCATAAATGAGCCATATACCATAAAGCGATCCTAAAGCGCCAATTATAATTAAATAGGATTTGCCTTGCTTAATGGCTAATTTAAAGACAAAAAGCGCAGAAAGTAAGTAGGGAATCAGCACCATTGAGGTTGACAATTGAATTAAGGTGTTGTAACCCGATTGGTAGAAATGGGCAAGGATAATTAATACCGTTATTAAGCATGTTGTTAGCCATAATGCGTTGGATGGTGTGCCTGCTTTGTTGAGTTTTCCAAAACAACTTGGTACTGTGTGTTGTTTGCCTTGACCACTTAAAAATAACATTTCAGCCGCTAGCATTAGCCATGATAATAATCCACCACTCACTGATACAATTAAGCCAATATTAATTAAGGTTGCTCCCCAGCTACCAATTACGCGTTCAATTACTAAGGCCATTGATGGATTTTTCATTTGAGCAAGTTCTTGTTGTGGCACAATGCCAAGCGATAATACAGAGACACAAACAAGTAATAAGCTGGTGATCGCAAAGCCAAAAAAAGTGGCTCGACTAATGCTGATGATATTTTTGGCTCTAGCAGCGTACACAGTTGCACTTTCAATCCCTAAATAGACCCATACGGTATAGAGCATGGTGTTTTTTACTTGATCGATAATTGAGCCTAATTGCGGTGTTCCCCAAAAATCTATCTTAAATGTCGATATTTTAAAGGCAAGGCTAACACAAACTATAAATAAACCAATAGGCACGATTTTCGCTAATGTTACTAGGCAATTTAATAAAAAGGCACGATATATTCCTTTTAATACAAAATAGTGTACTATCCATAAAAATACGATAGCCGTAATGACGGCAGGTAATGTGGTACCATGACCAAAGAAGCTCAAACAATCAAAAGATCCCAATGCACTAAATAAAATTACTAGGTAGCTGGTGCACGACATCCATGCCGATATCCAATATCCCCATGCGGCATTAAAGCCGATATAATCACCAAAACCTTCACGAACATAGCCATATAGCCCATCATTGATTTTGTAAAATCGAATCGATAAATACTGAAATATCCGCGTTAGCATAAACATGCCGAATAGAGTTATTACCCATGCAATGAGAATGGCGCCAGTACCTGAACCTTCGGCCATGTTTTGCGGCAGACTAAAAATTCCACTTCCTACAATACTGCCAACAACTAATAGAGTAAGGGGAAGTATGCCTAGCTTTTTTCGTATTGGTGTATTCATCGATTCACTTATTTTTTAGTTAAATATCAGTTGGTTTTCATTGAGTTATTTTAAAATCGCAATGACATGCAACTTACGCCACCATCAATTTTTTGATATTCAGAGGTATCTACTTCAATTACTTGGTAACCTAGCTTTTCAATTTTTGCTTTTGTTATTGGATAACCCGCTGGCATAATTACTCTATCATTTACCCAAATACAATTGGCCGCATAACTTTCTTGTTCAGGAATTTCAATAATATTAAGGTGCCCAAATTCGGGTTTAGTTATAAATTCGCCTGCGGCTAATAAGTTGTTATTTTCTAAATAAGCAAGTCCTGTTTTTAGGTGAAGAACTTTTTCTAGTGTTACGATAGATCCTGTTAGTCCATACTTTTCTAAAATAGCAATCATTTGCTTGGCACCAGCTTGGTTGGTTCGTGCTGATAAACCTATGTAGTAGTGGTTTTCAACCATCATTATATCGCCCGCTTCAACGGTACCTGGTGCGGTAATCCTTTCTACTTTATTTGGATAAAATCTTTCAATGGTATCGACAATGATTTCAGTTTCTTCCCTACGGCTTTCAGCTCCTGGTCTTGTTATAATGGCACAATGCGGTGTACAAAGAACGGTATCTTCAACAAATACTGAATCAGGGAAGCGTTCATCGGCAGGTAAGATGGTGATATCGACATCGCACTGTTGTAATGCTCGAATGTAATTATTGTGCTGATCTAAGGCTTTTTGATAATTTGGTTTGCCTAAGTTGGATGATGTTAAACCATTAATTAGTGATTTAGCTGGTGTTCTTGCAATAATATGACTAAATTTTTTCATTTTTAACCCACTCTTATTTATAATTATGCTTTATTTTTGAATAATAATTCACTAAACAAACTAAATCAAGCTTAAATTTGATTTTTTATTCAATTTTATTTTGTGGTGTAGTGCTTTGAATTATAGCTGTTCTGAATTGCTGGGATGTTGTGAGTAGGTTACCCATTGATAGTTGTACAGCGGTATAGAAGTGATAGAAGTGATAGAAGTGATAGAGGGTGTATAAATAGGGTAATATAAATTACCCTTAAAAAGATATGTTTTAAATAGATAGATTATTCACCTTCAAAATCCACTAATGTGAAACAATCAATGCCCATATCTGTGAGTTTAGTTTTACCTTCTAAAGCGGGTAAATTAATTACAAAAGCTGCATCTTGGGCAATGCCGCCAGCTTTTTGAATCAATTTTGCTGTTGCCGCAACTGTACCGCCAGTAGCCAATAAATCATCGATGATTAATACGCGTTCACCCGCTTTGATAGCATCTGAGTGAATTTCAAGCGTGTCAGTGCCATATTCTAGTTGATATTCTTCTTTAAATACGTGACGCGGTAACTTATTGGGTTTTCTTACTGGTACAAAACCAATATTTAATGCTAATGCAATTGGAGCTGCAAAGATAAACCCACGCGCTTCGGTGCCAACCACTTTATCTATTTTTTTATCTTTATAGTGATCGATTAATAGCTCAACCGAAGTACGAAATGCAACAGGATCTTCAAGCAGGCTAGTAATATCACGAAATAGAATCCCTTTTTTAGGGTAATCGGGTATGGTGATAATACTATTTTTAATAAGTGCAAGTTTTTCTTGTAATTGAGTCATATTAAATGTTCTCTATATCATTTCTATAAGAATGGACAATTTTTTATTATATACTTTCGCCATTTGGCATGGCAATAAACAAAAAGCAATATCGGCATAAATTAAAATCCTTGACTTGGTTTTTTACATTTTTTTGCAAATAAATACAATATTCAGACAGTTTATTTTGTAAAAAGCAGATAATTGAATAAACTTCATATAAAAAAGGAAATAACATGAAATTTATTAAATCACTTATTTTTGTTGGAATTTCTGTATTGAGTTTTTGGGGGAATGCCAAAACAAATAATCAAATACAGGTTCGTTCAGAATTGGCATCGCCTATTATCTTAGAAAACTCAGAAGAAAAGAATTATTTAAAAGTGTCGTTAACTGGAATTGAGTTTGACTCATCTAAGCGTGTACCGATTAATTTAGCTTTAGTCATTGATCGTTCTGGTTCTATGTCTGGTGACCGTATTGAAAAAGCAAGAGAAGCGGCTATTCTTGCGGTTAATATGCTTAATAATGAAGATATGTTATCAATTGTTGCTTATGATTCTGATGCTAAAGTTATTGTGCCATCTTCTAAAGTTACTAATAAACAAAAAATTATAAGATTGATTAATAAACACATTGTTGCTGGTGGCGGTACAGCATTATTTGCTGGTTTAAGTAAAGGTATTAATCAAGTTGAAAAGCAACTAACTAAAGATAAAGTTAATCGAATTATTTTGTTATCTGATGGGCAAGCTAACATTGGACCATCTTCGGTTGGCGAACTTTCAGAGTTAGCCATTATTGCAGCTAAAAAGAATATTGCTATTACTACGTTAGGTATTGGTAGTGATTATAATGAGCAGTTAATGTCCTCAATTGCAAGTTATAGTGATGGTAATCATGTATTTATTGATGATACAGCAAAGCTTGAAAATGTATTTGTGCGTGAATTTAAAGATGTTATGTCTGCTGTTGCGCAAGATGTAATTATTACTATTCATTTGAAAGAAGGTGTTAAGCCTGTGCGTTTACTTGGTCGTGATGGTGTAATTAAAGATAATCAAGTCACAGTTAAAATGAATCAGTTGTATTCAAATCAAGAAAAATATCTATTATTAGAAGTTATCCCAGAAAAAGGTAAAGTAGGGCAAAATAAAACACTCGCCCAAATTGATTTGCAATATGATAATTTATTAGAAAATAAAACCGAAAATGAAACCCAAGTTGTTAAAATTGCTTATACTGATAATCAAGATGTAGTTAATAAAGCCATTGTCCATGAAGTCGTTGCCGAATCAGAAATACAAAAAGTTACACTTGAAAATGATAAAGCTTTAAAGCTTTATAATGAAGGTAAAGTAGATGAAGCAAGACAGTTATTACAAGAAAATAGTAAAATGCTTAGTGAACGAGCAGATATGTTAAGCAAAAGTAAGCCAGAAGTAAGTAGTAGATTAAAAGAGCAAATGAATAAAAATAATATAATGGCTGATGCAATTCTTACTGATGATGAGAACACTTATCGTAAAAAAGTGACTGAAAAACAGTATGAATCCAAGCAAAGTATGAAAAGTGTGATAAAAAAATAACCTATGAAAAAATTAACAGCGATTTTGTCTTTTTTTATATTAATAGTTGCTTTTAGCTATTTAGGTTGGCGAACTATTGAGCATGAGGCCTTAATGCGCCAAACTAATCAGAAGCTATTAGCACAAAGTCAAATGAAGAATATAAAATCATCAATTGAATCGCTGTTAAATCAACGAGCTGTTTATTTTAATAGTTTGGCTCAGTTTTTACATAGCGATCAAACTGATATGGATGGTTTTTTAGCATCACAAACCGATATTAAAAATATCTTTAAGATCAAACATAATAAAATTGTTTATTTTAGCAATAAAACCGATCTGCAATGGAGCAATATTGTTGAATCAATTGAATACGATAGTTCAATTTTAGTTAATCATCATTCTCAATCTGAGCAATTTCAACCTAAATTTGGTTGGTATCAATCCTATGATCATCTTATTTATTGGGTAATTGAATCAGACACGATAATTGGTTTTGAGCTTTCAACCATTAATTTTTCGTTAAATGTGATTTGTTTATTTGACGATCAAATGTTAGTTGATAATTTTGTGTTATTAGATCACGATAAACAGATTTATGTTAATGGTGAACAATTGGCTGATAGTATCACTATTACGCTAGATTATCCATTACAGAATTGGAAATTAATTTATTATTATCAATCGCCTAAATTATTAGTATTGTATTTAATTGGTGGTGGATTTATTGGTTTATTTATCATTGTCATTAGTTTTATTGCTTTGTATTGCTACCGTGAATATACTCGAACATTGCGCTTAGCAAAACAACAAGTTAGCTTTGTTGGTCAGGTTTCACACGAGTTTAAAACCCCTTTAACTAATATCACACTTTATGCTGAACTATTACAAGAAAGGCTGATTGATGAACCTGTACCAATTCCAGATTATTTAGAGGTGATCACGAGTGAAAGCAAAAGATTGACAAGACTAGTACAAAATGTGCTTAATTTTAATAAAACTGCCAATCTAAATATAAAACCCGTCAATTTAATACACTTAGTTGAACGAGTTTATACTACTTTTAAACCTGTGTTAGCAAAGAAATCTTTGCAACTTAATTTAATTATTAATTGTGATAAAGATTGCATAATTAATACCGATGAAGATAGTGTGTTACAAATTGTTAATAATTTTTTAAGTAATGCCGAAAAATATGCTGCAAGAGGTAAAAAAGTTGATTTGTTACTCAATAAAAATGACAAACAAACAATCATTACAGTTCGAGATTATGGTAGTGGTATTCCTAATCATTTAATCAGGCAGATTTTTAAACCATTTTATCGTATCAATTCATCAATAACAGAAGGTGTTGCTGGTACAGGTATTGGACTTACCATTGCTAATCAATTAGCACAGCAATTGAATGGCACCATTCAGGTTGTAAATGAAACCCCTGGTGTTGCCTTTTCGTTAATTATTATGGAGTAAAAATGAAAATTTTAATTGCCGAAGATGATCTACATATCCGTCAAGGTATGACCGATCTTTTAGAACAAGAAGGCTATTCAATTATTCAAGCACCTAATGGTAAAGTTGCTCTAGAATTATTTGAGCAAAATCAACCTGATTTTATTATTTTAGATATTATGATGCCTGAACTTGATGGTTACAGCGTTTGTCGTGAAATACGTAAAATAAATGATGATGTGCCAATTTTATTTTTATCAGCAAAAGATGAAGAAATCGATCGCGTAATAGGGCTCGAACTAGGTGCTGATGATTATATGAGTAAACCATTTGGTGTACATGAACTAAGGGCAAGAATTAAAGCTATAGCTAAACGTTATTTAAAATCACAACAATCCAATCCAAAAGTTGATGATTCTTTTGTTTTTGGTGATTTGCAGGTTTATCCAATTGAGTTATGCGCTAAACGTAGGGAACAAACTATTGAGCTTTCGTTACGAGAAATAAAAATACTGGAATGTTTTTATAAAAATAAAAATAACGTGGTTACCCGTGATATGCTGTTTGATTACGCTTGGGGCTATGATTATATGCCAAACAGCCGAACACTAGATCAACATATTTCGAAATTACGCAAACAAATCGAAATTGATCCCTTAAACCCAGTTTTGATCAAAACAGTTCATGGTGTAGGGTATAGGCATTAATCGTACTTTTGATAATAAAAAACTTTATTTTGCATTAGTCTAATTTGTGTATAAAGGCGAATTGTTTAACGATTTTGCGACAAAACTATTAACTGATAGTGCTGCATTAAGTTTGCCTTGAATGGCTAATGCTTGTTGCTTTGATTCACATTGGGTAAAAACACATGCACCAGTTCCTGTTAATCGAGTTGTACCATATTGGGAAAGGTAAGTAATTATATTATCTATTGTTGGATAACGTTTCCTAACTACTTCCTCACAATTATTTTTTAATTCGTTAAACTTCAATGAAAGTAAATCAGTAATGCTTTGAGCTGGCGTATTGCGAGTTAGCTCAGGATCATTAAATATTTCGACTGTTGATATTTCAATATTGGGACAGGCAACTAAATACCAGTATTCAGGAACGTCGACGCTTTGGAATTGATCACCAATGCCTTCAGCAAAAGCTGTATGCCCATGAATAAAAATAGGCACATCAGCACCAATGATACGGCCAATTTTGATTAATTCGTCAGTCGATAAGTTAAGTTGCCATAACTGATTTAGTGCGACTAATACAGTTGCAGCATTCGAAGAAGCTCCGCCTAATCCTCCACCCATTGGGATTTTTTTATCAATTGTAATATCTACACCAAGATTTTTTTTGTTGGTATAGTTTTTTAATCGTTCCGCGGCGATCATAATTAAATTCTTATCGTCAGGAATGTTGGCAAATGGTGTTAATAACTTTATTTTATCATCTTGACGGACTGTAAACGTCAAGATGTCATAATAATCTACAAATTGAAATAGCGTTTGTAGATTATGATAATTATCAGCACGACGACCTGTAATGTATAAAAATAAATTTAATTTAGCGGGGGATAACCATTGTTTCATAAATATAATCCGTTATTTTAGAACCCAGTCACTAATTTTTAAGCGGACAATTTCATCATCATGGGTTAGTTCAATAATTGCAGGTAAATCAATTTTTTTATTTTTATAGGTATAAGCTTTATAACTTGGAATTTTTAATATCCATTTATTATTACCTTGCATAAAGGTGGTTGATATTAATCGTCCTGAATTGTCTAATTTGTCAGCATTAATATTGTCTGAAAATCCTTTTAACCAATTATGTAAAGAATTTAATGGTATATTTACGTTAGAAATTTTTTTCATTAGATTTTCAACGTTGACATCTTGATAACTTCCGCCGTTTTTATCGATCAATTGCGCATAATTAGGTTCAGCTTTTAAGGTTAAAATATTGGTACCAACAGGTGTAGTTAATTTGACTTCGTAATTATCTGTTGACTGTTGGGTAATTAAAAATCGACCATAATTACGGGACTTGTCGCTCATATGAGCAATACTGCCGTTTACTTGGAATGCATTTATTTGTTGTAGATTTTGTTGGTGAGCTTGCCATTGTTGTTCAATCGAAGCAGCATTTTGCGATTTAGTAGCTTGGCAAGCTACAATAAATAAAGACAAAATGATAACAAAAGTATATTTGATTTTAGACATGAAATAACTCTTTAGTTGTTAATGTTTTTTGTTAGCTATGTGTGCATTATAACCGATAATTATCTGAATAAGAAAAAAGTAACTCTGTAAATTAATCTTTGTTCTTTTTTATGTATAATATAGGCTTAAAGTACATTTAATATAATAAGATAATTATATCTAATATAACCTTCAAAAAAAGAAGTGATGCAATGTCAATTACAATATTTGGTGTTAATCATAAAACAGCACCAATCGCTTTAAGAGAAAAGCTGGCTTTTCCTACTGAGATTGTCGATAAGGCACTATATAGCTTATACCAACATCCTTTAGTTGAAGGGTGTGTTATTTTGTCTACTTGTAACCGAACAGAAATTTATCTTAGCTATGAACATCAAACTGATTATCTAAAATTAAAACAATCGGTTGAATATTGGTTGGGACAATTTCATCATATTGATCTTGAGCATTATCAAAATTCATTTTATTGGTATGACGGTCGACAAGCTGTTGAGCATTTGATGTCGGTTGCTAGCGGTTTAGACTCTATGATCATTGGTGAGCCGCAGATCTTAGGACAGGTTAAGCAAGCATATAGTTTTTCACAAAAGCAAAATTGCTTATCAGTTAAATTAGAAAAATTATTTCAGACTATATTTCATGTTGCTAAAATTGTTCGCAGTGAAACTAATATTGGCGCTAATACCGCATCAGTTGCTTATGCGGCTTGTTTAGTTGCTCGTCGTCTTTTTGTTGATGTGTCACATTTAAATATCATGCTTGTTGGGGCAGGGGAAACGATAGAGCTTATTTCTCGTTACTTAAAGCCTCATGGATTTAATAAAGTTTTTATTGCTAATCGCACTCGTGAAAAGGCATTAAAACTTGCGTCTAATATTGATGCAGAAATCATCTCATTACCAGATATTGCTAATCGGTTAAAAGATGTTGATATTGTGATTAGTTCAACCGCAAGCCCTTTACCTATCATTGGTAAAGGAATGGTTGAGCGTACTTTATGGGCTAGAAATAATCGTAAAATGTTATTTATTGATTTAGCTGTTCCTCGTGACGTCGAAGAAGAAATCAATTACCTTGATAATGTACATCTTTATACTATTGATGATTTACAAAAAACGGTTGAAAACAATCTAGAACAACGGGCTATTGCTGCCAAAGAAGCACAATATATCATTCAAGAACATGCGGAAAATTTTATTGATTGGCTTAAAGCTAGACATGCTGTTGCTTATGTTAAGCAGTATCGTAGCAATGCAGAAAGTGTTAAACGTGAGTTACAAATAAAGGCTTTAAATGCGATCAAGCAAGGTGCTAATATTGATGATGTACTTTCTGAGTTTTCGCATCGTTTAACCAATAAATTAATCCATGCACCAACACAAACATTACTTCATGCCGCTAAACATGATTGTGATGATTGTTTTAAGGTGCTGAGTAAAGGGTTAGGGTTAAAAGAACATTAACAGAATGACAGTTTTCTTAGTAGGATAAATAATCAATTGGATCAGATCGAATTTTTTGATATCCCAAGTCCTTGTAAACGTATTTGTGAAACAGACAAGCAAGGTTATTGTATTGCTTGTTATCGTTCCAGACAAGAAAGATTTAATTGGTTAACCTTTAATAATAACCAAAAGAAAGAAGTTTTACGCTTATGCAAACAACGAGCATTAAAACGTCATTATTTATTATTACAGCAGCAACGCCAAAAATTAAATTCAATCTCGTCACAAATTGAGCTGAATTTCTAAAATCTAATTATTTATTTTTAAACTGTGTATTGTAATGTTAGCTAACTCAGAGTAGGATTTTTATACATATAAAGATGGCAATTATTTAGTCACCTTTTTTAATATTATGGAATTTAAAATATGAAAATGTGCATTGCTTGTGGCATGCCAATGACCAGTATTGGTGATTATCCATTGCTCGATATGTCTAAAAATTATTGTAAACATTGTGCCCATGAAGATGGGGCAATGAAAACATTTGACGAAAAATGGCATGAGGTTGCATTACACTATACTAAAAATCACAATATTGATAACTCTGTGGCGAAACAAACTGCGTATGTTATTTTAAAAAAATTACCCGCTTGGAAACGGAAATTTTAGACGTTTTTTTAGGCAAATAAGTGCTTTATGGATAATATCTGTTGCAGATATTACAAAGCTTAGTATAATGCCAACGTTTACTTATCTACACTTCAAATGCCAGTGTGGCGAAATTGGTAGACGCAGCGGATTCAAAATCCGCCGCCCTTAAAAGCGTGTCGGTTCGAGTCCGACCACTGGCACCAATAAAATCAATAGTTTATCTAAATTTTTCTTACGTCGTAAATTACCAAAAAATAACAAGTGGCGGTAAAATGGCGGTTAAAATTTTCCAAAACTTTTTATTGATAGAGTTTTATCGATTTAACTTACTAAAGTTAATACACGTTATAAATTTCAGTTTAATTATTTAATAATTATGCTTTATTTGAAATTTTGATACACCTGTTATTGCTCATATAAAATAAAAATGTTATTATTAGTTATAACATTAATTATTCACTCCGATCTTTTTTATAAGTTAAAAACTGAAAAATATTTCATTTATTTCAGTTTTATACGATCCTTTAAGATCCTTTTTTCAATAAGCCTTTAGGTTTTTTAATAAAATCCAACTGAAAAAAATTCATGCAAAAACCCCGGAGGTGGGTGAGGTGTAGCCCGGATTAGGTCACCCGATCGATTTTGTCTCCGATTATTTATTTTTAATAATTCAGATATAAAAATAGCCAAGAGCTCAGGTTGGTTATTGATTTATTTTGATTTTATTTGAAATATAGTTAGAGAAGTGTTGACTTTGTAGGTAGGTGCGCCTATAATTATAAACATCCGCAGGGCGCTGATGAAGCAAACCCCCAGCTTTCGATGGGGGCTTAAGGGAGAAGAAGAATGTACAGATTCTTAATTCTCTTGGTTCTATTAACGGTATCTCTACCGGTTTACTAGTTCCAATCAAAGGCGGGGTGGCCGCCCCGCCGATGACCTTAATATAACAACTGATTAATAAAAAATCAAGGTGGAACACATGGCGTTATCAAGAGCTGAAATTCAAAAAAGAAGTGATGAAAAAAGAGGAGTAAAACCAAAAGGGTATAAATTATCAATTAATACAATAGAGATGATTGCGGAGCTAAGCAAAAGCACGGGCAAGGCGCAAGGGGCAATTATCGAAGAAGCAATAAAGTTATATAGAGGTTCACTATAAAAAAGCCCGCGATCGCGGGCGAGGTGAGGGCACAACGTATTATTTTGCAATTACCGGCGAGTATTTTTTATCTAGATTTATTGCGTCCGTTTTAACGCCAATGATTGCGCCGGCATTGATTGGCGTGTTCGGGTGTGTGTGTTGCACTGTCAAATGTAGTAGCTCAAACTTAATCTGATAGAATTTGGTGACTGAGTTCACCGTCACCTTTAACGGGTAAATACACAAAATTTGGGATGGAGTCAAAAGCTATTTTTTAGGTTATCTGTTGTTTTCCCGATTTTTAGTATTTGTTGCATTGTTTGCAATATTTCGAGTCGAGTGTTCATTTTCATAAAAACATTGTTATCAATTAATTCTTCATATTCTTCATACAATTCATGTTGTAATTTTTGTAATTTTTGTAATTTTTGAACTTTCTCATCTGGTTTTATCTCGTTAATTTTATTAGCCTTTTAAAACTTGTTATCTGTTTCAATAACGATAATGCAACTCTCATCAAAAACACAGTTCAGCTTTATTTTTATATATTAATATAATTTTATTTAAAAGAATAACTTTGCTTTATAATATATAATAGTATTATTAACTTAAATAACTGGCGGAGTATTTAAGTGTTTAATATAATTATTCATAACCAAGCAAAAGAAGAGCTGTTAGAGCTATCAGATGAGCTAAAAGGTAAAATGGCTAATCTGATTGACAAATTGGAGGTCAGGGGGCAATTGAGAATGCCCGACAGCAAAGCGTTAGGAAATGGTTTATTTGAACTAAGATGCATAGAACGAAATAATATAGCGAGAACTATCTACGCATATCAAAAAGGAAGCGTAATATTTTTACTACATGCATTTGTGAAAAAAACAGAAAAAACACCGAGCGCGTCACTCAAAATAGCACGTGAAAGATTAAAGGAGATGATTGAAAATGACTAAACATAACACAACATGGGAAGAATTAAAAAAAGAAATGCTCAATTCTCCTGAAGCTAAAAAAGCGTACGAAGATGCTGACAGGGCTTGGAAATTGCGTGAGGCGTTAATTGAGGCAAGAGAACATGCAAACTTAACACAATCAGAGCTAGCTAGAAAAATGAACGTCGCACCATCAAACTTAAACAAATTAGAAAAGCATCCAGACAAGGCAAACATGGCGACAATTTTTAAATATTTTGATGCGTGTAACGTAAATGTTGATTTTATAATTTCCGCATCAGCTCAAACTTAATCTGACATACACGTATCACTATTTCGGCTTTCCCATTCGTTTGTGGGCAGGTGGGTTTGGTGAATTTTTGATTAATACGATGGCTATGGTACGTTTTAACAAATAGGTGTTCACTTGTGCCTTGATATTCACGTTTATTATCGGAATAAATACATGTAGTAGTATAAGGACACTGTGCTAACATATCTTTTTGTTAGTCCTGCTTTTTCACCAAGATTTGGATCAGATAAGTATTTATCTAAAAGATTCCCTAATGTTAATTTTGTTATATCGTTTTTGTGGGATCCCGAATTGCTCTATTTTCGATACCTGGTTTGTTCCCCATGTTTTTGCTATATTTGTTGTTTGCTAAATGTTTTTGATTCACGATAAATAATCTTGGTTTTTTCTTTTATTTCAACGGTACAACGACATCGAGGTGTTCCGTCTGCACGAATACGTTTCTCTATGATATAATGAGCCATAAATTGTTTACCCTAAATTATTTTGTCCTATTGCGTGGGAGCCTGTGTGGGATCCTGATGATGAAAAAATATATCAAAATAGGTAAAATAAGCAAAAATAATATTTCTGAAATAATCAGTAAAAACAGCTATAAACATTGGTGTGTCAATGAATTCAACAAAAAATAAATTTTCTATCGCTCCTATGCTTGATTGGACTGATAAACATTGCCGTTATTTTCATAGAATTCTAACAAAACAAACATTGCTATATACAGAAATGGTGACAACTGGCGCCATTTTATTTGGGAAAAGTGATTATTTAGATTTCAATCATGAAGAGCATCCTGTTAGTTTACAACTTGGCGGTAGCGATCCCAAAGCATTGGCACAATGTGCAAAATTAGCGCAAGAACGTGGTTATGATGAAATCAACTTAAACGTAGGTTGCCCATCAGATCGGGTACAAAATGGGATGTTTGGTGCTTGTTTAATGGGTAATGCAAATTTAGTGGCTGACTGCGTTGAGCAGATGCAAGCCCAGGTTGATATTCCTGTAACGGTAAAAACAAGAATTGGCATTGATGATTTTGATAGTTATGATTTTTTATGTCACTTCATTGAAACTGTAATGCCTTATACTAGTACCTTTATTGTGCATGCTCGTAAAGCTTGGTTATCGGGACTAAGTCCAAAGGAAAATCGAGAAGTGCCTCCACTTGACTATGATCGTGTTTATAAGCTCAAACAAGATTATCCCAATTTAACGATAGCGATTAATGGAGGCATTAAAACCATTGATGAAATCAAACATCACCTACAGCATGTTGATGGTGTGATGGTAGGGCGTGAAGCTTATCAAAATCCGCTTTTACTAACCCAAATTGATTCACAAATTTTTGGATTAAATGCGCCAATAATTGAGCCAAAATCAGCAATTCGAACGCTGTATCCCTATATTGAGCAACAATTAACGCAAGGGGCACAACTAAACCACATTATGCGCCATACTTTAGGGTTATTTAATGGATTTAAAGGCGCAAAACAATGGCGGCGTTATTTGAGCGAAAATGCTCATAAAAAAGGTGTGGGAATAGAGGTGGTTGAACAGGCCTTAACCTTCATCCAATAATAATTTACAAAATAGCAATGTTCTTCACTTAATAATGTGATAATTGCACGAAGCTAGTATATCGTTATATACTAGCTCACAATTTTCCTAATGGTTTTATTCTGTGCGTTTAAATTCAAGTCAACAAAAAGCTGTCGAATATGTTTCAGGTCCTTGCCTTGTTTTAGCGGGAGCAGGTTCAGGAAAAACTCGAGTTATTATTAACAAAATTGCTTATTTAATTCGTGTTAAAGAGTATTTACCACGGCATATTGTTGCGGTTACCTTTACTAATAAAGCTGCACGTGAAATGAAAGAACGTATAGCACAATCTCTTAGTAAACAAGAGGCGAGAGGACTTAAAATTTCAACCTTTCATACGCTAGGTTTGGATATTGTTCGCCGAGAATATAAGCATTTAGGCATTAAATCCAACTTTTCGTTATTTGATGATCATGATCAAATCGCATTACTCAAAGAGTTAACTCACCAATGGTTAGAAGGTGATAAAGATCTGATTAATCAATTGCGTTCGACTATTTCTAATTGGAAAAATGATATTGTTGATTCAACGATTGCGATGGCAAGAGCGCAAACAAATAAAGAAAAATTATTTGCTCACTGTTATCAGCTTTATGAAAAACAGTTAAAAGCATGTAGTATTCTCGATTTTGATGATCTTATTTTACTTCCTACCCTATTACTAAAAAATAACGAGGAAGTGCGTGAAAAGTGGCAAAATAAAGTCCGTTATTTATTGGTTGATGAATATCAAGATACTAATACAAGTCAGTATGAGTTTATTAAATTGCTAGTTGGTAATCGGGCCAAATTTACAGTTGTTGGTGATGATGATCAATCCATTTACTCATGGCGAGGGGCAAAACCGCAAAATTTAGTATTACTAAAACAAGATTTTCCCAATTTAGAAGTCATAAAACTTGAACAAAACTACCGTTCTTCGGGACGAATTTTAAAAGTGGCTAATATTTTAATTGAAAATAATCCACATATTTTTGAAAAAAAACTGTTTTCAGAACATGGTTATGGTGAGGCATTAAGAGTTATTTCAGCTGATAGTGAAGAGCAAGAAACGGAAAAAGTTGTTAATGACTTAGTGGGTCACCGATTTGCTAATAATAGCCAATATGGTCAATACGCAATATTGTATCGTGGCAATCACCAAGCACGTCTCATTGAAAAAATGTTAATGCAATATCGCATACCGTATCGAGTATCGGGTGGAACTTCCTTTTTTTCTCGCATAGAAATTAAAGATTTAATGGCATATTTGCGCTTATTGACTAATCCTGATGATGATAATGCATTTATTCGTATTATCAACACGCCAAAACGTGAAATTGGTCCTGCAACTGTTCAAAAACTAGGTGAATGGGCAAATCATCGTGGTGTTAGCTTATACCAAGCTAGCCACGACATGGGCTTAACTGAATTACTTTCTGGTAAACGGATGGAAACGCTGCATACGTTTATCCATTGGTTTGATACACTAATTCAAAAATCACACAGCGAACCAATGAACGCAATTTATGAGCTACTACATGGTATCAATTATGAAAGTTGGATTTATGAAACTTCAACCTCCCCAAAATCAGGTGAAATGCGTATGCGTAATGTCGAGCAGCTCGTTAGCTGGTTAAATGACATGTTGCAAGGTGATGATATTGATGAAAGTATGACCCTTGAACAAGCGGTGGCAAGGTTCACCTTGCGTGACATGTTAGAACGTAACGAAACAGAAGAAGAGCTAGATCAAGTTCAGCTTATGACACTGCATGCATCTAAAGGATTAGAATTTCCTTACGTCTATTTAGTTGGTATGTCTGAAGGGTTATTACCACACCAAAACAGTATTGATGAAGATAATATTGAAGAAGAGCGTCGCCTCGCTTATGTTGGTATTACCCGCGCACAGCAAGAACTAACTTTCTCATTTAGCCGGCAACGTAAACAATTTGGTGAAACAATATATACCGAACCTAGCCGTTTTTTATTAGAACTGCCTCAAGACGATTTAGTATGGCAAGATCAACGTAACGAACTATCCCACGAAAAGAAAATGCAACAAGGACAAAGCCGATTAGCCATGCTAAAAGCACAAATTGCCAAGGCAAAGTGAGATGTATGCATTGTTTATATTTTTTAAATAACTTAAGAAAATACAATAATAAAAATGCATAAAAAACTAACACCTTATCATATGTAAAAGATAGGGTGCTTATATATAAAGTTCCTGATTTGGCTAAATCATTTTATTGTTAGCCTTACGGCCCTAATGACAACAAGAGTGATTATATTATTCTTAAGATAAAGTGGACAAAATAAACTTAATTAGTTGGTGCACTTTCAATGATGTTTGCAAGCTTTTCAAGCGTTAGTCTTAACAATTTAGGCATGGTATCTAATTCAATTGAATCCATTAAATTTTTAACGTAAAGACCTAATTCAGTATCGCCTTCAACAATTAAGCGACGTTGAAAAAATAGGGTGTCAGGATCTTGTCGTCTGGTTGCTATCATAATTAAATCATTAGCATTACCAGTAAAACTCACATCGGGAATCTCTTCTCGACTCACAACCAATTTATTGTTGATCAAGCTAACAAACCAGATAAGTCCTAGATCGGTAACTTCTATTTTAAGCCAGCGATTTTCTAAAAAATCAAGATCGCCATCTTCCAGAGAATGCTTAAATTGTAATTGTAATAATTGCTCAATAACCTGTTTTTTCAAGTTAAATGGAATACAACGTAAGGTAAGCCCCAATGCTTGTGGGGCTTTATCTACAAATGCTGAATGTATTTTTCCAATAAAGGAATGATGGTTTTCTATCATTTATACATCTCCAGAAATCATTTTTTCATAAATATCTAAGTCAGTATTTAAATGCTCAAAAACCTCTTCACTAACTTCATTACGAACTTTCATTTGTAAAAGTGCTGTTCGTTCTGCACCTATAGCAACTAAACGCATACGTCTTTCTAAATTTTCTGCTTCGAGTGCTTTTTGCTCTAAATCTTTAAGGCCAGTTCTACGTCGTAATGAACCGATAACACGAGATCCAACTTCATGAATAATTTCTTGATCCATTCTGTCTTCAGCTGTTTCTTGTAGTAAATTATTTTGCATTTTTTCCAAACTAATAATTGCCTCTTCGGCCATATGACCTTTTACTGTCAATATTTCATTATCTTGTTCTGAATTATCTAAAATAACACTACCTCGTAATAAAATAGGTAAGACAATTACTGCTACAATTAACGAGATTAAAATAATACCTGTTGCAATAAAAACAAGTTGATATCGACCAGCAATTGTCATTGGAATAGATAATACACCAGCTAAAGTTATAGCACCTCGAACCCCTGCAAATGTTGAAATAAGTAGATCTCGATTCGAGTATGATTTAAATGCAAGAGGTCGCTTGCTTCCAAATGGCATTGTTGGCATATGTTTCATTGCCCATAGCCAAGCAAAGCGTGTCCCCATTAATACAGCAAAAACAAATATAACAATTAAACATAATTGCCATACTTCAATTGATGAGTCAGTTTGGTTTTCGGTAAAGGTATTACTCAAAATTTTTGGTAATTGAATACCTAATAAGACAAAGACAAATCCATTAAACACAAAAGTTAACATTGACCAAGTGCTATCTGATTGTAAACGTGTAGTTAATGGAGCGTTTCGCATCATACCTGAATGGTTTACGGTCATGCCTGCACTTACTGCAGCTAAAATACCTGAGCAGTGGCATTCTTCTGCCATAATATAAGCTGCAAATGGAAGTAAGAATAATAATACAATTTGAATCGCAGGATCATTGTGAGTCAGCTGATTTATTTTACGTAAAATACGTGCATATAGCCAAGTAAATACAACACCAATAGCTAAACCACCAATCGCAACAACAAAAAAGGTAACACTAATTTGTAATAGATCAAACTGCAATAATCCAGCTGCGATTGCAATGGCAAAATTTAATGAAACAAGGCCCGATGCATCGTTCATTAAGGCTTCGCCTTCAATAATTTCCATTTTTTCTTTTTCAATACGACCTTTACCCACAATACCGCTTAATGCTACAGCATCGGTTGGAGATAGTACAGCGGCTAAGGCTAACCCTGCTGCTAATTCAACATTTGGTAATATCCAATGAAGAATATAACCCAAGGCAATAATGGAAATAACAACTAACACTAAAGCCAGTCCAACAATTTCTCTACTATTATAGATGAAGTCCTTTACCGAGGTTTTGCGTCCATCAGCAAAAAGTAAAGGAGGAATAAATAAAACAAGAAATAGTTTAGGATCAAATTCTACATAAACACCAAAGGCAGCTAACATGCAACCTAATAATATTTGCATTAGAGGCAGTGGAATTTGTATTGGTAACATTTTAACAACGACACCAGAAAGTGATACAATTAACACAAGAAGTAAAATTATTGAGAAAAGTTCCATAGTTTATCTTTTATTTATCCTATAATCCTATTTTTTATGTTGATTATACCGGATCTTTAATTAAATTTCAGGTGAAAATTTCATAGAATGATTTAAATTTTGGTCAAATACAATTATTAATCAAAAAATCGTGATGTAATTAAAAGGCATTATGAATGGAAAATTGGCAAAGAGCATTTATACTACATACTCGTTCTTATACAGAAAGCAGTTTATTGGCCGATCTGTTTGTTGAAAATGTAGGCAAAGTTACTGTTTTGGCGAAAGGAGCTAGACGCAAAAGTTCTGCATTAAAAGGGATGTTGCAACCTTTTACGCCGTTAATAGTACAATATTCAGGGCAAGGGAATATTAAAACGTTGCGGAAAGTTGAAGCTATGTCTCTTGCATTGCCGTTGGTTTCTGTTTTCTTATATAGTGCATTTTATTTAAATGAGTTATTGCATCGGGTTTTAGTTGCAGAAACTGAAATCCCCACTCTTTTTGATAATTATTTAAAAAGCCTACAGCAATTAGCTCAGCAAATACCCGCTGAAAATGTATTGCGTACATTCGAATTATCATTATTAGAAAACTTAGGTTACCAAGTTGATTTTTTCCATTGTTATGTCACTGGTGATGCCATTATTGAATCCATGCATTATCAATATCAATCTGAAAAAGGGTTTATGAGTAGTTTATTACAAAATAGTACTAGTTTTACAGGTGAACAAGTTTTAGCTTTAGGAAAACGTCAATTTAATAATGAAGAGACACTAAAAGCAGCTAAGCGTTTTACCAGAATGGCGTTAAAGCCTTATGTTGGCTCAAAACCTTTTAAAAGTAGAGAGTTATTTTTAAAAATTTAGTTTTGTCAATTTTTAAAATAATGTGTAATAAAATAGTTAAACTTTTTTGGATATTTGATTAAGTAATATATCAAGTTGGTTTGCAAATTTTTCTCGGTCTTTACTGTTAAACGTAGCAGGTCCTTTAGACTGTACTCCGCTGGCACGCATGGTTTCCATGAAATCTCGTATAGTTAATCGTTCTTTAATTGTATCAAGTGTATATTTTTCCCCTCGCGGTGTAAGTACAAAAGCACCTTTATTTAAAACATCTGCAGCAAGTGGGATATCAGATGTAATAACTAAATCATTTGTTTTGACTAACTCAATAATTTTATTATCAGCAATATCAAACCCTTTCTCTACTTGTAACGCCTTAATATAAGGCGAAAAAGGGATTGTTAACCGCTGATTAGCAACCAATGTGGTATTAATTGCTTTACGATTTGCTGCTCGATATAAAATCTCTTTAATTGGGGCAGGGCATGCATCTGCATCAATCCAAATATTCATAGTAGTTATATATTATTAATCCGTATAAAAAAACAATCTGCTCAAGATTCGTTCATGGCTAAAATAATTCACTAAAAACGTATAAGATGTTTTATCAAAAACTGTTTTATGTGGTTTACGCATGTTATAACTTTTAGCTTTGCATTATATTTTTGAGTCGCTAAATATTTGCTGATTATGCCACATCACAATTAAATATGCATGTTACTCTTTTTTTATTTTTTTATCTCCAAACGGTATAGACTCCTGAATATTTTTTACAGGAAATATAATCTAAAAAGGAACAGCTGTGTAAATGACTCATGAAAAAATAAAACTTAGGTAGAAAATTGCGTTACTAACTTAGGCGTTTCTTAAATAATATAAGTAAAGTGAGTAATTTCTATATTTGTAAATATGTTTCAAGTAACTATGTATTTTAGTTTATGTTTCTAAATTTATTGAGAACGGCATGAAAATGATTTTTTTATTTAAAATCTTGATGACAAGTGATAGTATATTTGGTCTATTTTTTATGTATGCAAGTGCGCTTTCGTGTGGCGCACCACTGTTTAAGGATTTATTATGCCAATAATTACTCTTCCTGACGGAAGTCAACGTCAATTTGATAAGCCTGTTACCATTTTAGAAGTCGCTCAAAGTATAGGTGCTGGACTAGCAAAAGCTTGTATAGCAGGGCGTGTAAATGGTGAACGTAAAGATGCTTGTGATGTCATTACTGAAGATGCAACATTAGCTATCATTACAGCTAAAGATGAAGATGGACTCGAAATTATTCGTCATTCTTGTGCACATTTATTGGGTCACGCAATTAAACAACTATGGCCTAATGTGCAAATGGCAATAGGTCCAACAATTGATAATGGCTTTTATTATGATGTTGATTTAGATCACTCTTTAACTCAGGAAGACCTTGATGCACTAGAAAAACGCATGCATGAGCTGGCAAAGAAAAACTACGATGTGAAAAAGGAAGTCGTTAGTTGGGAACAAGCCAGAGAAACTTTTTGGAATCGTCATGAACCTTATAAAATTGCAATTTTAGATGAGAATATCTCTAAAGATGCAACACCAGCACTTTATCATCATGAAGAGTATATTGATATGTGTCGTGGACCGCATGTACCTAATATGCGTTTTTGCCATCATTTTAAATTGCAAAAAATTGCTGGAGCTTATTGGCGCGGTAACAGTGATAATAAAATGTTACAACGTATTTATGGAACAGCATGGGCAGATAAAAAACAACTTGATAGCTATTTACAATTTTTAGAAGAAGCCGCTAAACGAGATCATCGTAAAATAGGTAAGCAGCTTGATCTTTATCATATGCAAGAAGAAGCGCCAGGCATGGTATTTTGGCATAATGATGGTTGGATTATTTTCCGTGAACTTGAGGTTTTTGTTCGTACCAAATTAAAGGAATATGATTACCAAGAAGTAAAAGGTCCATTTATGATGGATCGAATTTTGTGGGAAAAAACAGGACATTGGGGTAACTACAAAGAATTAATGTTTGTAACATCTTCAGAAAACCGCGAATATTGTATTAAACCAATGAACTGCCCAGGACACGTACAGATTTTTAATCAAGGGTTAAAATCTTACCGTGATTTACCATTACGTATGGCAGAATTTGGTAGTTGTCATCGAAATGAGCCTTCAGGATCTTTACATGGCTTAATGCGGGTTCGAGGTTTTACTCAAGATGATGCTCATATTTTCTGTACTGAAAGTCAAATTCGTAGTGAAGTGAATAGTTGTATCAAAATGGTTTATGATACTTATAGTACTTTTGGTTTTACCGATATTACGGTTAAACTGTCAACTCGCCCAGAAAAACGAATTGGTAAAGATGAAACTTGGGATCTTGCTGAAAAAGATTTAGCTGAATGTTTAACTGAAAATGGTATCGAATTTGAATATCTACCAGGCGAAGGTGCCTTTTATGGACCCAAAATTGAGTTTACACTACATGACTGTTTAGGTCGTGCGTGGCAATGTGGTACAGTTCAGCTCGACTTTATGTTACCAGAGCGTTTGGACGCAACTTATGTTGGTGAAGATAATGAACGTCATATTCCTGTTATGATCCATAGAGCTATTTTAGGGTCAATGGAGCGTTTTATGGGGATTTTAACTGAAAACTGTGCAGGTTTTTTCCCTACTTGGCTTTCTCCACTACAAGTTGTTGTAATCAATATTACTGATAATCAAGCTCAATATGCCAAACAATTATCCGAACAATTACAAAAAGTTGGTATTAGAGCAAAAGCAGACTTGAGAAATGAGAAAATTGGGTTTAAAATTCGTGAGCACACATTGAAACGTGTTCCATATATGTTTGTCTGTGGAGACAAAGAAATGGAATCGGGAACTATTTCAGTTCGAACTCGCCAAGGTAAAGATCTTGGTAGCTTTGAAGTGAAACATGTTATAGAATTGTTGCTTAACGAAATTCATAGTCGTTCATTAGAACAAATGAATTAATGATAAATTAATTTGGAGGAATAAGATATTAAAGTCAGTAAACGAATTCAGTCAACACGTGCGCATAAAATTAACGATGAAATTACTGCGCGCGAGGTGAGGTTAACCGGCGTCGATGGTGAGCAGCTCGGTATTGTAAGCTTAGACGAAGCTTTAAAACAAGCGGAAGAAGCAACTCTTGATTTAGTTGAAATAAGCCCTAATGCAGAGCCACCTGTTTGTCGAATTATGGATTATGGCAAATTCCTCTACGAAAAGAGTAAAGCAACAAAAGAGCAAAAGAAAAAGCAAAAGGTTGTTCAGGTCAAGGAAATTAAATTCCGACCTGGTACAGACGAAGGCGATTATCAGGTAAAACTCCGCAGCCTGATTCGCTTTCTTGAAGATGGCGATAAAGCTAAAGTCACGCTGCGTTTTCGTGGTCGTGAAATGGCTCACCAGCAGTTAGGTTCTGAAATGCTTGATCGCATTAAAGAGGACTTAGCTGATTTGGCAATCATTGAATCTTATCCAACTAAGATCGAAGGTCGTCAAATGATAATGGTACTTGCGCCGAAGAAGAAATAATGGTTTTACAAGCTAATTTTTGATTTATTGAAAGTTACACCATTATTTTATTTTTATTAACAATGCGAAGTGGAAATTAATAAAATGCCTAAAATTAAAACTGTAAGAGGCGCAGCAAAGCGCTTTAAAAAAACAGCTTCTGGTGGCTTTAAGCATAAGCAAGCTAACAAGAGTCATATCTTAACTAAAAAATCAACCAAACGTAAACGTCATTTACGTGGTTTGACAACTGTGTCAAAAGGCGATTTAGGTTTAGTTACTGCGTGTGTTCCATACGCTTAATTTATTGGTTAATTATTTAGAGGATATAGTTTATGGCTCGTGTTAAACGTGGTGTTATTGCTCGTGCACGTCACAAGAAAATTTTAAAACAAGCAAAAGGTTATTATGGTGCTCGTTCACGTGTGTATCGTGTTGCTTTCCAAGCTGTAATCAAAGCTGGACAGTATGCTTACCGTGACCGTCGTCAACGTAAACGTCAATTCCGTCAATTATGGATTGTGCGTATCAATGCTGCAGCACGCCAATGTGGTCTTTCATATAGCCGTTTTATTAATGGTTTAAAGAAAGCTTCAATTGAGATCGATCGTAAGATCCTTGCTGATATTGCAGTATTTGATAAAAATGCATTTGCTGCATTAGTTGAAAAAGCTAAGGCTGCACTATAATATTTATGAGAGCCGAGTTATCTCGGCTTTTATTATTTTAATTTTTGATTTTTATCATAAAGAGTAATTTAATTATGAATTTAGTTGTTTTTTGTTTCTTTTTTGGCTTCTTTAGTAATACTAATTCGTGAGGCAAAGAAAAAACAAAAAATGATTATAAAAGCCTCAAAAAGAGGCTTTTTTTATATAATGAACAATAAGCAGGAGAACTATATGTCTCAATTAGTTGAACTGGTAAATAAAGCCAAATCCGCTATTGAAAGTGCTAATGACATTAATATGATCGAACAAATTCGAGTAGAATATTTTGGTAAAAAAGGCCATTTTACAATGCAAATGGCCTCATTACGTGATGTTCCTGCTGATGAGCGCCCAGCTGTCGGTCAAAAAATCAATGACGCAAAACAAAAAGTCGTTGAAATATTAAATCAAAAGCGCAATTTTTTAGAGCGTCAGGCTCTTGATGCAAAATTAGCTAATGAAACAATAGATATTACTTTACCAGGTAAAACTCTTGAATTAGGTGGATTGCATCCCGTTACTAAAACAATCAATCGCTTAGTCGATTTTTTTGGTGAATTAGGTTTTGTTGTTGAAACAGGCCCAGAAATTGAAGACGATTACCATAATTTTGATGCATTAAATATTCCTGCTCATCATCCTGCTCGAGCTGATCACGATACATTTTGGTTTGATGCAAAACGATTATTAAGAACACAAACTTCAACCGTACAAATTCGTACAATGGAAAACCAAAAACCACCGATTCGAATTATTGCTCCAGGGCGAACTTACCGTAATGATTACGATCAAACTCACACGCCAATGTTCCACCAAATGGAGGGGTTGCTTGTTGATAAAGATATCAGCTTTACTCATTTAAAAGGATTATTACACGATTTTCTACATTGCTTTTTTGAAGATGATATGGAAATTCGTTTTAGACCAGGCTATTTCCCATTTACCGAACCTTCAGCCGAAGTTGATATTAAAGCTAAAAATGGTAAATGGTTAGAAGTATTAGGTTGTGGAATGGTTCACCCTAATGTATTACGTAATGTTGGTATTGATCCTGAAGTATATAGCGGTTTTGCATTTGGCATGGGGATAGAACGATTAACTATGTTACGTTACGGTGTCACTGATTTACGTTCTTTCTTTGAAAATGATTTACGCTTTTTAAAACAATTTAATTGATTCTGGAGATCAAAGCATGAAATTTAGTGAAAGTTGGCTACGTGAATGGATCAATCCAGAAATTAGTAGCGAAACGTTAGCCGATCAATTAACAATGGCTGGTTTAGAAGTTGATGATATTGAAAAGGTTGCTGGTGATTTTTCTGGCGTGGTTGTTGGCAAAGTTGTTGAATGTATGCAGCATCCGAATGCAGATAAATTACGTGTTACAAAAGTTGATATAGGTAAACCAGAATTACTTGATATTGTCTGTGGAGCACCAAATTGCCGTCAAGGATTAACCGTTGCTTGTGCTACAGTCGGAGCTATATTACCTGGTGATTTTAAAATTAAAGCAGCCAAACTGCGAGGAGAACCTTCAGAAGGGATGCTTTGTTCTTATTCTGAGTTGGGTATTTCTGATGATCATAATGGAATTATTGAATTACCTGATGATGCGCCTTTAGGCATGGATATTCGCGAATATTTAAATCTTAATGATGTAATAATTGATATTAGTGTAACACCAAACCGTGCAGATTGTTTTGGTATTGTTGGTATTGCTAGAGATATTTCTGCAGTTAACAATATAGTTATGAAAGAAATGAAAGTAGACAGCGTTCCAGCAACAATGACCGATACATTACCTATTCAGGTCGATGAAACTAAAGCTGCGCCACGTTATTTGGGTAGAGTTATAAAAAATATTAATGTTAATGCTACAACACCGCTTTGGATGAAAGAAAAATTACGTAGAGGTGGAATTCGTTCAATTGATGCTGTTGTTGATATTACTAACTATGTGTTATTAGAGCTTGGTCATCCAATGCATGCCTTCGATTTGGCTCAGATAGAAAAGGGCATTGTTGTCCGTTATGCTAAAGAAAATGAAAAACTAGTTTTACTCAATGGTAATGAAGTTAAACTTAATAACAAAACCTTAGTTATTGCTGATCACCAAAAAATTTTAGCATTAGCAGGAATTATGGGCGGTGAAAAATCAGGCGTAACTCAATCAACTAAAGATATATTTCTTGAGTCAGCATTTTTTAATCCATTAGCAATAATAGGAAAAGCTCGTGAGTATGGTCTACATACCGATGCTTCTCACCGTTATGAACGTGGCGTTGATCCAGCTTTACAGTTGGTGGCAATGGAAAGAGCTAGTCAATTAGTAATTGAAATTTGTGGTGGTGAAGTAGGTCCAATTATTGATGTCACAAATCAAAATGATCTTCCTACACAGGCAACTATTGAGTTACACCGTAATAAAATTGATCGTATCATTGGTTATCAAATCGAAACGCAAAAAATTAGTGATATTTTAAACAGACTTGGTTGTGATGTTGAATATAACAATAATGTTTGGATTGTAAAATCACCAAGTTGGCGATTTGATTTACAAATTGAAGAAGATCTAGTTGAAGAAATAGCTCGAATTTACGGATATAACAATATCCCAAATGCTAACCTGAAAATTGAATCTATAATGAAACCAAAACCAGAAAGTCAAATATCATTACGAAGAGTAAAAGATTTATTGGTTGATAGGGGGTATCAAGAGGCAGTTACATACAGCTTTGTTGATCCAAAAATTCAGCAAATTCTTCATCCTGAGCAAGATGAAATAAAATTACCTAATCCTATTTCAAGTGAAATGTCAGTTATGCGTTTATCACTATGGTCAGGCTTATTAGATGCAGCTTTATATAATCAAAACCGTCAGCAAACACGTATTCGATTATTTGAAACTGGTTTACGTTTTGTACCTGATGAAAAATGTGAATTTGGTGTACATCAAGAATTAATGTTATCAGGCATTGTTTCTGGAAATTTATACGAAGAACATTGGGGACTTCCAAAAAAGAACGTGGATTTTTATGATCTTAAAGGTGATATTGAATCAATTTTGTCTCTTTTGGGATGTGCTGATAACGTGCTGTTTAAAAAACCTCAATTATCAGCCTTACATCCAGGACAAAGTGCTGCGATTTATTTAAATGAAGAACCAATAGGTTATTTTGGTGTCTTACATCCAGAAATTGAAAAAAAACTGTCTTTAAATAGTAAAACTCTTGTTTTTGAAATAAATTTAGATAAAATTACTGGAAAAAAGGTTCCCGTTGTTCAGGACTTATCCAAATATCCGTCTAATAAACGAGATATTGCTATTATTGTTTCAAAAACAATATCAGCAGCAGATATTATTTTAGAGTGTAAAAAAGCAGGTGGTGAGCAACTTATTAAAGTTAATCTTTTTGATGTTTATACAGGTGAAAATATCAAAGAAGATCAAAAAAGCCTTGCTATCAGTTTGATTTTACAAGATAAATCACGTACACTTGAAGATGAAGATATAACAAACATTGTAAACAAGTGCGTTATTGCTTTACAAAATCGTTTTAAAGCCTTATTAAGAGAATAATAATATGACATTAACTAAAGCAGATATAGCAGATCGTCTTGCCGAAAAATTTAATATTGATCGCCAAGAAGCTAAAGTCCTTGTTGAACTCTTTTTTGAAGAGATCCGCGTGGCTTTAGAAAAAGGGGAGCCAGTAAAATTATCAGGGTTTGGTAATTTTGCAGTACGTGATAAAAATTCACGCCCAGGTCGTAACCCTAAAACAGGAGAAAGTGTAGATATTTCAGCTCGAAGAGTTGTTACATTTAGGCCAGGAATTAAATTTAGAGAACGTGTAGAAAAAAACTTAGTCATCTAAGTTTATAAATTTATATTTTCAATGCAATGGCCTTTCTTTTGTTAAAATACCTGAAAGGCTAATTTCTTTTTTAACAAAAATAAGTTGTATTAATTTCTAAAATAAAGCATAATATTGCCTCCTCAATGGAGACTCTATGGGTCCTCTTGCAACATTTTTTTGCTCATCAGGTCAGGTCCGGAAGGAAGCAGCCAAAGTAAAACATATGTGTGTGGGATGTGGCTGATAGGGTTTCCTCCATATCATTTTTTAATTTCTATCTAACCATTCATATTATGTTTGTTAAATAAACAAATATTATCTCATTATAAAATATACTTACGTTGATAGTTGTATCTGTAATTTATTTTTGCGATCATACATAAAATGTATTTTAATTGCAGTATTGCGATTTTTTTATTCAAAATTATTATACCAAAAGAGAGAAAAATTATGATGCGAGTTGGATTGTTTATTCTAACTAACTTAGCCGTTATGTTTGTATTTGGAATCATTCTAAGTATCTTAGGCGTTGATTCACATAGTACGCTAGGTTTACTTATTTTTGCAGCAATATTTGGTTTTGGAGGATCTTTTATATCCCTTCTTTTATCTAAGCGAATGGCTTTGCGGTCAGTAGGGGGAGAGATCATTACTCAACCAAGTAATAGTCAAGAACAATGGTTGCTTGATATTGTTCGTCGTTTATCAACAGAACTTAATATAAAAATGCCAGATGTTGCCATCTATCATGCTCAAGATGTTAATGCTTTTGCAACCGGCGCAACTAAAAATAGTTCTCTTGTTGCAGTAAGTTCTGGCTTATTAAATACTATGACTCAAGATGAAGCTGAAGCGGTAATTGGTCATGAAATGAGTCATATTGCTAATGGTGATATGGTCACTATGACTTTATTACAAGGTGTACTTAATACTTTTGTTATTTTTATTTCAAGAATGTTAGCATCCCTTGTAGCTCAAGCATTGGATGATCGTAATCGTGGTTTATCACAATTAGCGTATTTCTTGATAGTTATGGTATTTGAAACAGTATTTGGTATTTTAGCAAGCCTTATAGCAATGTGGTTTTCTCGTTATCGAGAATTTCACGCTGATGCTGGTTCGGCTAAATTAGTAGGCAGCATAAAGATGATTGCTGCGTTAGAAAAACTAAAAACTAGCCATGAACCAAGTGAAGATACTTCAATTTTAGCATTCTGCATTAATGGTGCGAAAAAAGCAAAATTTTCTGAATTGTTTATGTCTCATCCGCCATTAGAAAAACGTATAGAAGCTTTACGGAACCGAACTTATCAAAGTTAATAATTAACTAGTTCATAACAGATTTTATACGCAAACACATACTTTCCTGAAACTTTTTTACAAGTGTTATTGAATAAATAATGCTTGTAAAATAAAGAACAAACTATCAATTAGCTATATTTCAAAGAGTCAATAATGTCAAATCACATCACCAATAATAAATTAGAATTACTTAGTCCTGCCAAAAATATCGAAATAGCAAAGCAGGCAATATTACATGGTGCAGATGCTGTATATATTGGAGGACCAAACTTTGGTGCTAGGCATAATGCTGGTAATTCGGTAAGTGATATTGCTCAGTTAGTAGAATTTGCTCATCGCTATTATGCAAAAGTTTTTGTAACTTTAAATACCATACTTCACGATAATGAACTTGAACTAGCAAGGCAATTGATATGGGAATTTTATGATGCGGGTGTGGATGCATTAATTGTGCAAGATATGGGTATTTTGAGTATGGATATTCCTCCTATTGATTTACATGCTAGTACTCAAATGGATATAAGAACACCTGAAAAAGCCAAATTTTTATCTGATGTAGGATTTTCGCAAATAGTATTAGCTCGTGAGCTTAATTTAACTGAGATAGCTAAAATTCATGAGAAAATTGATGCAAAAATAGAATTTTTTATACATGGTGCACTTTGTGTGGCATTTTCAGGACAGTGTTATATCTCGCATGCACAGACAGGGCGTAGTGCAAATCGAGGCGATTGTTCACAAGCTTGTCGTCTTCCTTTTACTTTAAAAGATGATCAAGGACGTATTGTTGCTTATGAAAAACATCTATTATCAATGAAAGATAATAATCAATCAGACAATTTGCAAAAATTAATTCAAGCAGGTGTAAGATCGTTTAAAATAGAAGGGCGTTATAAAGATGTAAGTTATGTTAAAAATATCACTGCATTTTATCGTCAAAAATTAGATAAGATTTTATCTGAATCACCAGACTTATTTCCAGCCTCAAGCGGTAAGACGGAGCATTTTTTTACGCCAGATCCAAATCGAACATTTCATCGAGGTAGTACTGATTATTTTATTAATGGTAGAAAACCCAATATTGGTGCATTTGATTCTCCTAAATTTATTGGCTTACAAGTTGGTGAAATAACTAAAGTTACACCTCAATCTATTGAAATCAAGTCAGAAAATACATTATCTAATGGTGATGGTTTGAATGTACTTATTAAACGAGAAATTTTTGGTTTTAGAGCTGATAAAGTTGAAAAACTTTCGGTTAACCAATATAGAATTTATCCAAATGAAATTCCTGAACCACTTTTATCTGTTAAATTACCTTATTTGGTAAATCGAAACCTTGATCATACCTGGCAACAAAACTTATTAAAAGAATCAAGCATTCGTCGTATTGGTGTATCATTTATATTAAATAATACTGAAAACGGTATTGAATTAATAGCTAAAAGTGAAGAGGGTATTTGCGTTAATATGGAACTAAATGGTTCTTTCGAACTTGCAGAACAACCAGATAAATCACTGAAAAATTTTAAAGATAATTTATCAAAGCTAGGTCAAAGTATCTATTACTTAACAGATTTTAAATTAAATTTATCAAAAATTTATTTTATTCCAAGTAGTCAATTAAATCAGCTTAGAAGAGATACTATCGATAAATTAACTATAGCAAGATTAGCAAGCTATCATCCACAAAAACGTAAACCAGAACAAAAGCCTGTTCCAATTTATCCTGAACATCAGTTGAGTTTTTTGGCCAATGTTTATAATTACAAGGCAAGAGAATTTTATACACAGCATGGTGTAGAATTAATTGAAAGTGCTTATGAAGCGCATGAGGTTAAAGAAGATGCACCATTAATGATAACCAAACATTGCTTACGTTTTGCATTTAATTTATGCCCAAAGCAAGCTAAAGGTATTCAAGGAGTGAAAACTAAAGTAACACCAATGAAATTGATTCAAAATAATGAGGAATTATTATTAAAATTCAATTGTAAAGCTTGTGAAATGCAAGTTTGGGGGAAAATCAAAAAACATATTTTAAAAATGCCACTTCCAGGAAGTGAAGTTATTTTAATAACTAAAAGTTAAAATATTTAATAACAAGTTATAAAGTTCAGATAAATATTATAACTTGTTATTAAATTCATAGCACCACATATTATTTAACATAATATAGATTATTTTAACGTGTTGATTTTATTTGCTTTATTGTCTATGTATTATTAATTTGTAGATTAATTATAAGGTTAGTGGATTTGATGGCTTAATTTGAATTGACGGCATGATTTTATGGTTCACATCCACAGAATTCACGTACGTTTATCGTGGTTCGCATAATCTATATTATGTTAAATAATATGTGGTGCTATGAATTTATAGGTAAAATAAAAGTAATGAGTAATTTTTGTTTTATCTACAAAATATGGTAACCTAATATCATAATAAACTATGAATATTTTTTGTTGATATGCAAAACATTTTTAAGAAATTACGTTCAAAAAGCTATTCAGTACCATGTGAATTATGTAGTATAAGTTCTCTTTGTATTCCTAGGTTACTTAATAATAATTTAGGTAATATATTAGATCGGAAAATGCCTTATGCCAAAGATGAAATACTAGTTACAGAAAATACACCTTTTACAAAATTTTATATTATACATTCAGGTGCATTAAAAACTTTTGTTACAACTTCAGATAATTACCAACAAATTAATGGCCTTTATTTACCTGGTGATATTGTTGGTTTAGATTCAATTTCAACAAAAAAATATAACAATAATATCCAAGCTCTTAGTAATAGTCTTGTCTGCGAACTTTATTATGATGAATTAATGTCTCTAATTGATACACAAAAAAATGTTAGGGATATGATATTTAATTTACTAAGCTCTGATATTTATAATTATCAAAAATTGGTATTATGCTATTCACAAAAAAAAGCAGATGAAAGACTTGCGACTTTTATTTATTCTCTCTATCGACGTTATGAACAAAAAGGTCATTCTTCATTAAATATAAAGCTTATGATGAGTCGAGCTGATATTGCTAACTATTTGGGGTTAACAATTGAAACTATTAGTAGAAGTTTAACAAAATTACAAGAGCAAAATATTTTATCAGCTAAAGGAAAACATATATTTATTAAAGACTTAAATGCTTTGATGAGTTTAGGTAATTAAATTTATTTATGTTAAAATAATCGCAATAATTTATTGTAAGGTCTTAATGTATGACAAGTTTAAAGAAAACATTTATTTTAGGAACTATGGCTCTAGCAATCCCTTTTTCCTCGTTTGCGGCTCAACAACTAACTGAGCAACAAGCTAAAGATTTACAGTCGTTTAAGAGCATAACTATTCGTGGTGCATTTTATACTGATAGTGATTATGTTTTAGCTATGTCAAAAGCTGCAGATAAGGAAGGTGCAGCTTCCTTTTTTATAACTACAACCAATATTAGCCCCTCTAATGATACTTTACGCATTGTTTACGCTAAATTATATAAAGCTGATGCCCCAAAAGCAGAAGAGCAAGCTGAAAATTTGCGTAAATTTGAAGGTATATATGAATATCCAAAGTCTAAAGCAATCCGTTTAGAACCTTTTAATATTGTTCGTATTCGTGGATATTTTCCTAATGAATATGATATAAATCAGGCTGTTGCTAAAGAAGCCTCATCAAAAGGTGCTTATGCTTATTATATTGATTCACGTTCTGAATTTGGTAGTAATATACAAGTTGCTGCTTATTTATTTAAGAAAGATGCACCAGAACGTAAACTCCAACCAGAAGATGCTATTCCATACGATTCAGAAGCAGGGCAAAAAGCTCTTGCTCAAGGTGGTGATGCAGCAATGCAAGTTGAAAAACCAGGTTACTATTCCCCTTCTGCTTTTAATGAAAAATTTTATGCAGATAAATTTAATAATAAAGTAAAAGTTGTTGACCAGCCAAGTAACAAATCTGAAACATCTATATCAACTAGCACCACTAAATCTGAAGCTACTCCAGTATCAGAACCTCAACGCGTTAATCGTTACACTGTCACACTTCCTGATGGGCGAAAAATTCAAGAATTGAATGATGCAACTGCAGCAAAAATGGTTGCATTTAATACAATAAAATTTAGAGGATACTATGTCACTGATCAAGAAATTTCTTATCAGGCTGGTAAACGAGCTATTGATGCGGGTGCTAAATATTATCATATAGCTCGAATTGCTCATGATTCAAATGGCCCAAATATAACTGTTTTTGTTGATCTTTATCGATAATTTACATAGATAATGGGGCGCATATGCGCCCTCTTTTTATCGAATAAAATATTTTTTATTTGATTATTGTAATTCTGATTTTACCGTATCGATTTGTTGCTTAATACGTTTTGCTGAAATGGGATATGGTGTACCTAATTGCTGAGCAAATAGGTTTACCCTTAATTCTTCAATCATCCAACGTATATTTATTACTTTTTCTTGTAATTTTGAATTTTCTGATAAGTTATTAAGCCATTTTTCATATTGATTTTCGATCTCTTCAATTACATTCATCGATTGTTTATCTTTAGTGAAATTTAACATCAATTTTTCAATTCTTTTTTCAATTGCAGATAAATATCGAAAAATATCAGGCAATCTCTTGTAACCTGACTGTGCAACAAATCCTTTATAAACAAGATGATCGAGTTGTTTTTTTATGTCTGATAACGCGAAGGCCAATGATAAATCAATGCGCCCTTTTAACTTTTTACTAATGTTATAATGTAGAGTTAAAATGGATTCGACTTGTTTTGCAATATCGACTACAATTTCATTAATCTTACCTTTGATATAATCCAATAATGCCTGATAGGAATCTTCACTTTGAATAAGTTGACCATTTTTTTCAATTAAATAATCAATACCACAAGCAATGCAGTCATCAATCAAACTTAGTACCGTCCCAAAACTATTGAAATACAAGCCTAATTTAGATTTATTTGGTAGTTTTTCATGTAAGTATTTAATTGGTGATGGTATATTGAGCATAAATAAGCGTCTTAAGCCTAATTTAGTTAATCTTTGTTGTTCATCTTGATTATCCACTAATTTTATGCTCACAGAATGTTGATTATCAATGATTGCTGGGTAAGCTTTTATCGTATAATTATTGTTAGCTTCTTCATAGACACTAGGCAAATGACCAAAATTCCAGTCAACTAAATTAGTTCGTTCAAGTTGAGATGCTTTTTTAGTTGTTAAAGAGGATAACACTTGCTGAACTTCATTTTTAAGTTGTTCTTTTAAGAAAGTTAGGTCTTTATTAGCCGCAATTTCTTTATTATTTTGATCAACAATACTAAAAGTTATTTTTAAATAATCAGGAATTTGATTAAGCTGCCAATCTTCAGTTGTAATTTTCACACCGGTTATTTTGTGAAATTCAGTTTCCAAACTTTCAAGTAAAGGTATGTCTGTTGAAACGACTCTACTCAAAAATGCATCAGCATAGTTTGGCGCAGGAACAAAATTTCGGCGCAATGCTTTTGGTAATGATTTTATTAATGCTATAACTAAATCTTTTCTAAAACCTGGTACTTGCCAATCAAATCCCCTATTTTTAATTTGGTTTAATAGATCAAGTGGTATTTTTATTGTGACACCGTCACGCTTATGTCCAATATCAAATTGATAACTCAATGCTAACTTAAAATTATCTTGATACCAAAAATCTGGAAAATCATTTAAATTAACTAGTTCAACCGATTGTTTGATCAACATTTCTTTTTCAACATTAAGGAAGTCAGGAGCCAATTTTTGTTTTTGTTTCCACCATGTGTCAAAATGTTTTGATGAAATGACAGACTTATCAATTCGTTTATCATAAAAATCAAAAAGTTCATTATCATCAATTAAAATATCTTGTCGACGGGACTTATGTTCAAGATCTTCAACTTCATTGATCAATTTTTGATTTTGCTTATAAAATTTATGATTTGTTAGCCAATCACCTTCAACTAATGCATGCCGAATAAATAAGCTGCGACTTAAAATAGGATCGATTTTACTATAATTTACAATTCTACTTGCAACAATTGGTAAACCAAATAAAGTTACTTTTTCGTTCGCTATTGTGGTGCCCTGCTTTTTTGACCATCTTAGTTCACTATAACTATACTTAACCAGATGTTTTGCTATCGATTCAATCCATCCAGCATCTATCTTAGCGACAGTTCTTCCCCATAAGCGACTTGTTTCAACCAATTCACTAGCTATACACCATTTAGGCTGATTTTTGAAAAGAGCTGAATTAGGAAAAATTGCGAATTTAATATTACGAGCACCAATATACTCGTTTTTTTCAAGATCTTTCATACCGATATGGGATAGTAGACCACTCAATAAAGCTATATGAAGTGAACGATAATCAGCTAATTGACTATTTATAGGAAAAGCCAATTGTTTTATCGTTTGTCTTATTTGTGTATAAACATCTTGCCATTCTCGAATACGAAGATAATTTAGAAACTCTTTTTGACATAATCGTCTAAATTGGTTTCCTGATAATATATTTTGCTGTTCTTTAATATAATTCCATAGATTAATCAAAGAAATAAAATCTGATTCCTTATCAATAAAACGACGATGTTTTTCATCTGAAGCTTGTTGTTTATCAAAAGGTCTTTCTCTTGGATCTTGAATCGATAAAGCTGCAGTAATTATCATGATTTCTTTGGTGCAACCTAATCGTCTTGCTTCAACAAGCATTCTGGCCAATCTTGGATCAATTGGTAATTGCGCTAAAATTTTTCCTATTTCGGTTAAATGATATCGATGATGCTTGGTAAATATTGCGCCGAGCTCTTCTAATAATCGGATACCATCACGAATATATTTTGCGTTAGGTGATTCAACAAAAGGAAAGGCTGTAATGTCACCTAAGCCTAAAGAAGTCATTTGTAATATCACTGATGCTAAATTGGTTCGTAAAATTTCAGGTTCAGTAAACTCAGGACGTGACAAGAAATCTTGTTCATCATATAAACGTATACAAATACCATCAGAAGTTCGCCCACATCGTCCTTTACGTTGATTAGCTGATGCTTGGGATATTGGTTCAATGGGCAACCGCTGAACTTTAGTACGGTAACTATAGCGACTAATTCTAGCTAAACCAGGATCAATAACATATTTAATTCCAGGTACAGTTAAAGAGGTTTCTGCCACATTAGTCGCTAGAACTATTCGCCTTTTAGTGTGTGACTGAAAAATTCGATTTTGCTCAGATGCTGATAATCTTGCATATAAAGGTAAAATATCTGTATGACGAAGATCTAATTTGTTCAATGTATCAGCAAGATCTCGAATCTCTCTTTCGCCTGTTAAAAAAATCAGTATATCGCCAGAGCTTTCTGCTGACAGCTCATCAATTGCATTAATAATAGGTTGAAAATCGCTATTTTTATCATCCGAATTATCATCGTTATCTAATATCGGTGGACGATACCTCACTTCAACAGGATAAGTTCTTCCTGATACTTCAATAATTGGAGCTTGATTAAAATGTTTTGAAAATCGTTCAACATCAATCGTTGCTGATGTTATTATAACTTTTAAATCAGGGCGCTTCGGTAATAATTGTTTAAGATAACCAAGAATAAAATCAATATTTAAACTACGTTCATGAGCCTCATCAATAATAATGGTGTCGTATTGTAATAACAGTTTATCTTTTTGAATTTCTGCAAGCAATATGCCATCAGTCATTAATTTGATTAGTGTTGTATCACTAACATGATCTGAAAATCTAACTTTGAAACCAACTAACTGCCCTATTTCTGTTTTTAACTCTTCAGCTATACGGTTAGCTACTGAACGTGCTGCTAATCGTCTTGGTTGCGTATGACCAATATAGCCTTTGACGCCTAAACCTAATTCTAAACAGATTTTGGGAATTTGCGTGGTTTTACCTGAGCCAGTTTCACCCGCAATTATGACGACTTGATGATGTTTAATTGCGTTATAAATTTCTTGTTTTTTTTCAACAACAGGTAAATTATTAGGAAATATAATTTGACTTGGTAATAATCTTAACCTAGTTTGATAATGTAACACTGCTTGAGTTATATCTAAATCCATTCCAACTCTATTCTGGCTGTTTTTAGACGATCTTAAAATTTTATTCTTATCTAAGAAAGTCATTGATTCTAAAAATTTTAATTGCTGTTGAGATAACATAAAGAGTAAAATAAATATCATGAAATTTTCTATAAGATTAATTATAACAAATTTTACCTATCATTAGGAGTTAATATGAAAAAGACATTAATACTTACCACAACACTATTTGCTAGTACCTTAACTTTGTCTGGCTGCGGTGAAACGAACAAAATAAAAGCGGAAGATCTTACTCACCATCGTTTTGTGCTAATAAAAGCAAATGGGCAAGATGTTCCTGCTGATAAAGAAACTGAAATAGAATTTGGCGAAAACATGAACGTTATTGGAAAAATGTGTAACAGATTTGTTGCTAAAGTGACATTGGAAAACGAAAAAATCAAAGCTCCTAGTGTTGGTATGACTAAAATGATTTGTAATGATGCTCAGCTAGATAACTTAGATGGTATTATCACAAAACTAATAACAGAAGGGGCGACAGTAAGCTTGGATAAGGGACAGTTAACTTTAAAGAACCAGGAAAACGAACTTATTTATCAACTCAAAGATTTAATGTAATCCATTTAGAAACATCTTATAAACAAATATCAACGCTAAGATGTTTCTCTTCTTAATTTTCATCAAAGACAATCCCAATTAATGATAAAAAACTTTATTTAAAATGTAGTTAAGGCTATAATATACCCAGTTTTTAAAGGATCCAAATTTTTGATGAAAGTAGTTAATTTTTCAAATATTGTATGTAAAAAAGTAACCTCCATCAGGTACTTATACCTTTTTATATGCCAATGCGTCAGCATTGGTTTTTTTTTGCGCAAACTCAGTTTATTTAAAATCTAAACATTAACCTTAACTATTAGTAGATAATATTATGAAAAAGACAAAAATTGTTTGTACTATTGGGCCAAAATCTGAACCAAAAGAAATGTTAGCAAAATTATTAAATGCAGGCATGAATGTTATGCGTTTAAATTTTTCTCATGGCGATTATGAAGAACATGGCAACCGTATTAAAAACTTACGTGAAGTGATGCAAGAAACAGGTTTAAAAGCTGCTATTATGCTAGATACAAAAGGACCTGAAATTCGTACCATAAAGTTAGAAGGTGGTAATGATGTATCACTTGTAGCAGGTCAAACATTTACCTTTACCACAGACAAAACCGTTGTTGGAAATGCCCAACGGGTAGCTGTAACTTATGATGGCTTTGCACATGACCTTAAACCTGGTAATCGTGTACTTGTCGATGATGGTTTAATTGCAATGGATGTTAAAGAAATCAAAGGTAATGAAGTTATCTGTACGGTTTTAAATAATGGTGATCTTGGTGAAAACAAAGGTATTAATTTACCGGGTGTTTCAATTAAGTTACCTGCACTTGCAGAAAAAGACAAAAATGACCTTATTTTTGGTTGTGAACAAGGTGTTGACTTTATTGCTGCATCATTTATTCGTAAACGTTCTGATGTTGAAGATATTCGTACTCATTTAAAAGCTCACGGTGGAGAAGACATTAAAATCATTTCTAAAATCGAAAATCAAGAAGGTTTAGATAACTTTGATGAAATTCTTGAAGCTTCTGACGGTATAATGGTTGCTCGTGGTGATTTAGGTGTTGAAATTGCAGTTGAAGAAGTTATTTTTGCTCAAAAAATGATGATCAAAAAATGTAATAAAGCTTCAAAACCAGTTATTACCGCAACACAAATGCTTGATTCAATGATTAAAAATCCACGCCCTACTCGTGCTGAAGCCGGTGATGTGGCTAACGCTATTATTGACGGAACAGATGCTGTTATGCTTTCAGGCGAAAGTGCTAAAGGTAAATATCCGCTTGAAACAGTCAATGTCATGGCAACTATCTGTAAACGCACAGACAAAACAATTCCTGCTTCGTTAGAATTAACATCAAAAGATGAAAAATTAAGTATAACCTCAGCAGTTTGTTGTGGTGCTGTAGAAATCGCAGAACGTTTAAATGCACCGTTAATTGTGGTTGCAACTCGCAGTGGTAAATCTGCTCGTGAAGTCCGTCATTACTTCCCAAGAGCTCGTATTTTAGCACTTTCATCAAGTCAAAAAACAGTTAATCAATTAGCTGTAACTAAAGGTGTAGAACCAATTTTAATTGATTCAATTAACTCAACTGATGATTTTTACCGTTTAGGTAAAGAGATGGCTGTAAAAGTATGTGGTTTACAGCAAGGTGAAATTATTGTGATGGTGTCTGGTGCATTGGTACCAAGTGGAACAACTAACACAACATCGGTTCATCGTATTTAACGTTAAATTTTCTTTATATAAAATAAAAAAAGCTAGCGACCTGCTAGCTTTTTTATTTACATAAGTTATTCTGTATGAAATATTATTGATAGAGTTAACACACGACCATGATTGAAGAAAAAGTATATTTACCTAAAGAACTTAGCTGGTTATCTTTCAATCAGCGAGTTTTACAAGAAGCTGCCGATAAAAGCAATCCGCTTATCGAGCGAATACATTTTCTGGGTATATACTCAAGTAACCTTGATGAATTTTATAAAGTCCAGTTTGCCAACTTAAAAAAATATGTACTTATAGAACAAGAACAAGTTCATTCTTCATCTAATGCTAAAAATTTATTACGACAAGTAAATCAAAAAGTTATCCAATTAGAACTGCAATTTGATCAGCTTTATAATGAATTATTATTAGAAATGGCTAGGAATCAAATATTCCTGATTAATGAAAGACAACTTTCATCGTATCAAGAGAATTGGATAAAAAATTATTATAAACAAAATCTTAGACAATATATCACGCCTATTTTGCTTGATAGTCATACCGAGCTTATTCAATTTTTAAAAGATGATCATGCCTATTTAGCGGTAGAAATTATTTGTCAGGATAACATCAGTTATGCACTTCTTGAACTACCAACCGATAATATCCCTCGTTTTGTATTATTACCGTCAGAAGTATCAACTAAAAATAAGTCTATTATTTTCCTAGATAACATATTACGATACTGTTTATCAGACATTTTTAAAGAGTTTTTTGATGCTAAAGAATTAAATGCTTATTCAATTAATATCAATAGAGATGCGGAATACGAATTAAATACTGAGTTAGATAGCTTACTTGAACTCATGTCTCAAGGTTTAAAACAACGCTTAACAGCACAGCCCGTACGTTTTACTTATCAAAAAGATATGCCCAAAGCTTTATTTGAATTATTGATCAATAAATTACGATTAACCGAACAAGATGCAATGCCTGGAGGGCGTTATCCTAATTTTAAAGATCTTGTCAGATTTCCTGATTTTGGACAAAAAAGCCTATTAAATAAAAAAATCCCAAGCCTAAGTTATAATCGATTTAAACAGTTTCGTAATGCATTTGATGCAATTAAAGATAGAGATGTATTGCTCTATTACCCTTACTACTCTTTTGGTCATGTTCTAGAAATTATGCGGCAAGCCTCGTTTGATCCCTCTGTTACTCATATTCGAATGAACATTTATCGAGTAGCCAAAGACTCACGCTTTATCCATGCTGCAATTAATGCCGCTAATAATGGTAAAAAAGTGACCGTAGTGGTTGAACTACAAGCCCGATTTGACGAAGAAGCAAATATAAAATGGGCTAAACGATTAATTAGTAGTGGAATTAAAGTTATCTATTCACAACCAAAGCTCAAAATTCACGCTAAATTATTTTTGATTGATCGTAAAGAAAACGACGAAATTGTTCGTTATGCTCATATTGGTTCAGGTAACTTTAACGAAAGAACCGCCCGAATTTATACTGATTTTTCACTGTTAACAGCTGATCCTGCAATTACTGAAGAAGTTAAAAAAGTTTTTAATTTTATCGAAAATCCATTTAAACCGGTAACTTTCAACCATTTACTTGTTTCACCACAAAATACACGATTACGCTTTAATGAATTTATTGAACGAGAAATAAATAACGCCAAAGCAGGTAAAAAATCAGGAATTTATCTAAAACTAAATGCCATTACCGATAAAGAAATGATCGATGAGCTTTATCGTGCATCGTGTGCTGGTGTAAAAATTAGAATGGTTGTACGGGGAACTTGTGTATTAGTACCACAAATCCCCAATTTGAGTGAGAATATTTATGTAACCAGTATTGTGGATCAATTTTTAGAACATGCTCGTGTTTATATTTTTGAAAACGATGGCAAAAAAGATACCTATATCTCTTCTGCCGATTGGATGCCTCGTAATATAGATAATCGTATTGAAGTGGGCGTAAAGATTTTTGATCCAATAATAAAATCAACAATTCATAATATTTTTGATATACAGTGCAATGATAACGTAAAAGCCCGCATCATTGATAAAGATGCAACAAATAATTATGTACAAAGAGGCAATAAGAAAAAAACTAGAGCTCAATATGCTATTTATGATTATTTGAAACAGATAGAATCATTTGAATAAGGATTTTTAAAATGAAAAAATTCAATGAATATGCGGTAGTCGATCTTGGTTCAAATAGCTTTCATATGGTAATTGCCCGTTTTATTAATGGTGCGATACAGGTAATTTATAAAAATAAAAAAAATATACATCTCGCGACAGGGCTTAATGCTAATAATGAACTAAGTGAATCAAGCATAATGCGAGGAGCACAGTGTCTTGCGCTATTTGCTGAGCGACTAAATGGATTTCCTCCAGAACATGTTCGAGTTGTTGCAACTCATACATTACGAGTAGCAAAAAATAAGCATAAATTTTTAATGGCTGCAGCTAACGTATTTCCTTTCCCCATTGAAATTATTTCAGGTCAAGAAGAAGCGCGTCTTGTTTATTTAGGTACAATGACAGCTGAATCAACGTCTTCAACTGATACAAAATTCGTAATTGATATTGGCGGAGGATCGACTGAAATTGCAATAGGAAAAGGAAATGATTTAAAACCGTTGATCGCTGCTAGCCGCCCCATGGGGTGTGTCACTTATGCAAAACGTTTTTTTCATGACCAAAAAATTAATGCGGCTTCTTTTCAACAAGCAAAACTTGCAGCAGAGCAACAAATTGAAAGCATTGTTAATACCATAAAAAACTTAAATATCACTGTCGCATTTGGTACATCAGGAACCATAAAATCGATTTATCAAATATTATTAGATCTTGGTGTCTGTGTCTATGATGGCATTATTACGCCTAAAAGGCTCGATGATTTAATTGGTTATATTTTAGAATTTGAATCCTTTCACGATATTAACTACCCTTCACTGTCCCAAGAAAGGAAAAATGTCTTTGTTAGTGGGCTAGCTATATTTAGTGGTATTTTTAATGCATTGGGATTAAAAACCTTACAATTTAGCCCATGCGCATTACGAGAAGGTGTATTTTATGAATTAATTGGCGGTCCTAATTGCCAAGATATTAGACAAAACACGGCACAATCGCTTTCAGAACATTACAACATAGATCAACGCCATGCAAAACAAGTTGTTAAAACTGCAAAATATTTTTTCTCACAATGGCAACAACAAGCGTCAATTACCATTCCCCCCAATACTGAATCTATTTTATATTGGGCTGCCCTGTTACATGAAGTGGGGTTAACGATTAACTTTTCTTCAATTCATAAGCATTCAAGTTATATTTTAAAAAATAGTAATCTACCGGGATTCAATGAAGAACAACAATTATTGCTATCAACTCTTGTTCGTTATCATCGGAAATCGATTAATATTGATGCTATACCTTATTTTAGCTTGTTTGAACACAAACATATCATATCATTAATACAAATTTTAAGATTATCTATACTAATAAATAACCAAAGGAATCCCGAAATTGATTTGCAGGCATTTCAATTAAAATTATTAAACAATAAACTCACTAAAATCACCTTAGAAATTAATCAAGAATTTGTTGAAAATAATAAATTGATATTGCTTGATTTAGAACAAGAAAAAAAATATTGGAAAGCAATTAATGATTGGAAACTATCAATTGCCATTAGTTAATTTGCCATACAATTTATTCTATATATAAAAATACCGCCAAATTGGCGGTATAAACAATAATTAAAAATATCATTATCTGCTTGTTATTAACCAAGACCAATAATCTTCCACCATAAAATACCAATAGTAAATACAATAATTAGATTAACAACACTACAAATAAATCCAACTTTCCACCATGTTTTTACGGGAACAAATCCTTCAGCAAATAATAATGGGTTTCTTGCATTAGCAAATTGAGTAATAGAACCAAAATAATTAGTACAAATGACTAATGCAAAAATGGCGATTAGTTGTGGTACACCTAGTGTGATAGCGACAGATAAAAATACTGGAAATAGAGCTGCAATATGGGCATTTCCGCTAGCAAAGAAGTAATGTAAATAGACATAAGCAACAGATAAAACAATTATTACAAATACCCAGCTACTTTCGCCTAAGTATCCTTGTACTGCACCACCTATAGTGTCACCTAGCCATTTGGTTACCCCAAGTTTATTTACTTGCCCAGCCATCATAAGTAGCGCAGCAAACCATATTAATGTGTCCCAAGCGGCTTTTTCACCTTTTATATCATCCCAGCTTAATACACCCGTTAAGATCAAAATAGTCAAACCAATAAACGCTGTAGTTGTTGAATCAATACCAACATTTTTACCAAAAATCCAAAGTACTAATAATAGGATAACAGTACCTGCCATAATAATTTCTTTAGCGGTTACAGCTCCCATTTTTTTTAATTCTTCTGCTGCTAATTTAGGAGCTTCTGGCGTTTTTTTAAGTTCTGGGTTAGTTAAAAAATAAATAACTAAAGGAATCACAATAAATGAAACTAAGCATGGTACTATGGCAGCAACAAACCATTGCCCCCACCCTAATGTAATACCTAATGATGTTGTAACTAGCTTAGCGGCTAATAAATTACCTGTAAATGCCGTTAAAAACATTGCCGAAGTAATATCATTCACATGACTAATTGTTAGCATTAAAAAAGTGCCAATTCGGTTTCGTGATTCATCTTTAGGGTTTGAATTAAAATTAATAGCTAATGCTTCGGCTATTGGATAAATAACCCCACCAGCACGCGCTGTAGTACTCGGAATAGCTGGAGCTAGCGCGATATCAGTTACCGATAAACCATAAGCAAGTCCTAATGTATTTTTTCCTAAAATCTTAACAAGATAATAAGCAATGCGTTTACTTAGTCCTGTTTTTATAAACCCCCTGGCAATCATAAAAGCAATAACAATCAACCAAATAAGGCTACTATTTAATTCGCTTAAGGCGATTTTAATAGCTGCCGCATTTGTATCTGCACCAGATGGCCTTAATACAGCAAAAACGGTAATTGCCAATAAGCCAATAGCTCCAATAGGCATTATTTCGGCCACAATGCAGGCAATAGTAGCTACAAAAATAATACTGGTTTGCCAACCTTGTTGGCTGATACCTTCAGGAGGAGTCACATATAACCAAAGTACGGCAGAAATTGCCGCAATAATGATGAGCGGTAGCCATTTTACTGGCGGTTTTTTTACTACGTTCATAGTATTTTCCTTTTGAATTTAAATATTTTTAATAAGTTAAGATTTAATTCTATTTTTTATTTGATTATTTATTAAGTTTATTATTTTAAGAAAAATAAAAACCTAATAGAATCAATAGCTTTTCTAACCATTTTTATTTAGAATTGCTTGTCTTTTAATTAAAATACATCAAAATAAACCTCAAAAAACTTCAATAAAATCAATACGTTTCCTGACGGCTTTTTGTTGCTATATTTATGTTTAATTTAGTTTTATTGTGTATTGTTTATCACTTTTTTGAAAAATAAAATTATTAGGATTTACCAATGCTATTGTTTTATTTTTTAACAAAAATATGGCTGATAAATTTGGATGCTTTTGCAAATATTCCTTACTTTTATCAAGTCCCCATCCATAAAAAACCGTAGAATAAATATCACCTTCTAAAGAAGAATCTGAAATTACAGTCACGCTTTCTAATTCATTATCTAATGGATAGCCTGTTTGTGGATCGAATATGTGATGATAAAGATGACCATTTTGTATAAAAAATCGCTCATAAATTCCTGATGTGACAACCGACTTATTTATAACTTTAATTACACCTGATAACTTATCATCCGTTGAAAATGGTTTTCGAAGCCCAATATGCCAATAGCCGTTATCATCTGTTAAAGATGACCCCAACGCAAATACATTACCACCTAAATTAATGATCCCTTTGTAAACTTGATATTGAAGTAAAATCGATTTGATGACATCAGCAATATATCCTTTAGCAATTGCACCTAAGTCAATTTCCATTCCTGTTTTTTTTAAAAAAACAGTATGTTTATTTGCATCAAGTTCAATATTTTTAGGATCTGTTAATAAAAGTTGTTGTTTAATTAATTTTACAGAAGGAACTTGATCGCCTTGGAAGCCAATTTTCCAAAGTTTAACTAAAGGACCAATAGCTAAATTAAAACAACTATTAAAGTGTAAACTTATTTTTTGAGCTTGTTCAATCAAAGAAAAAACAGGTCGACTTACTGTAACAGGATGTTGTCCAGCAGCTAAATTAATTGACATAACTTCAGATAGCGATCTGTTAACTGTTAGTTTGTCCTCAAGTATTTTTATAGTCTCAAAAACAGTTTTTACTGCGGTTTCATTAGGCTCTAAAAGCATTAATGAAACCGTTGTTCCCATTAAATGTTGAGTATATTCATAGTTTGCATTTACCATGCTAAACAAGCTCAAAGAGTTATCACAAATTAATGTTTAATATAATCAGCCGCCTTTTTACCTGCTTGCGTACCAAATATAATGATATCGGCAACAGCATTACCACCAATACGATTAGCACCATGTACACCGCCCACAACTTCACCAGCTGCAAATACACCTTGGATTATCTGTTTATCAGCATCTAATACTTGTGTTTGAGTGTTAATTGTTACCCCTCCCATTGTATGATGGACACCTGGTGCAATTTTTATTGCATAAAAAGGTCCTTTTTGAATTGGATGACGCATACCAGTAGTTCGCCCAAAGTCTTCATCGTGTTTAGCTGTCACAAATTGATTGTAGCGTTCAACCGTTTTCGCTAATGTTTTACTATCAATCGATAGTTTTTGGGCTAATTCCTCAAGCGTATTTGCTTGGCTTACAAGTTCGTTTGAAACATATTCCTCAACAGATCTATTTTCATCTCTAACTTGTTGATCAAATAGGATATAAGCATAATGTTCAGGTAATTTGATAATTTCAGCTGAAACATTGTCTCTTGTATCAAGTTCATTAACAAAACGTTGACCTTTTTGCGATACCAATATTGCACCACCACCACGAATAGATTCAGAAATTAAATATGATGTTGTTTGTTCAACTGTTGGATGAATTTGTATTTCACCCATATCAACAGTTCCTGCGCCTAATTTCTCTAATAACATAATACCAGAACCGGTTGCCCCTTTATGATTGGTAGTGACAAATCCTTTAAGATCAGGGCGATATTTTTCAACCATTGTAGTATTAGCACTAAATCCGCCTGTTGCAATAATAACGGCTTTGGTTTTTATTAAATGAGTTGAACCATCCTCTTCTGAAACTTTAACACCAATAACTTTATGGTTTTCGGTTACAATTTCAGTAACAGCAGTATCAAGCATAACTTCAATATTACGTTTATTAATATTTTTAACTAAACCACTAATTAAAAAACCACCAACAGCAGCACCACTTTCAGGACGATGAGTTCGATCAATGCTCATTCCCCCCGTTGTGGTAATACCACTTAATTCAATACCGTTATCATCTAACCAATTAATTGCATTTGGCGCATTTTCAACAAAATAACGCAATAACTCGGGATTATTTTTATTTTTTCCCCCAGCCATTGTTTCTTTATAAAAGAGCTCTTTATTGTCTACAATACCTTTTAGCTTTTGGAATTTGGTTTCTGCAGCATTCATACCTGCCGAGGCTTTATTAGTATTACCACCAATCACAGACATTTGCTCGATAATAATGACATTTGCACCAAGATCATGTGCTTGAATCGCCGCAGAAAGCCCTGCTCCGCCACTACCAACAACCACAACATCAAAAGCGCGATCATTAGGATCACCACCTTCGGCAATAATTGCTTCTTTATTAGATTTTGCCATCGCTTTAGTTACAGCTTTTTTAAATGCCTCACATTGTGTCGTTGCGCCAGAAATAGCATCAACATGTGGACTGTTAGAGTCAATAATTCGATGCTTAATTTCAGTAAAATTATTTAATACTTCGCTATCAAAGTTGTTAGCATTAACGAGTTGTATATCTTTGATAAAATCATTTCCTAATTCAACATTAATCAAAAATTCATAAGATTCATCATTAACTTTTTCTTGATAATTGCCTGGTTTGAATTTTTTAACATTAAGGTTCACATCCCGAATCAAACTTTCAACAAGCGAAAAATGCCATAAAGGTTCAGGAATATTTAGTTCTTCACGCTTATCACTATTGATAAAAAGTTCAAGCTTCTCACCTTTTTCAATACGGTCAATCCAATCAGGATAAGCAATACAAGCGCGACCAACCGCAACTAAATCATAGCCATTATTAATAGCATCTTCTACATCACTTTGATTAACAACATTTCCGACACCAACAACAGGGATTTTCGCTAATGTTTCAGATCGCATTGCCACATATTTTTTAATTAATGGCGTTGGATCTTGTGTATCAACAATGGATGGCCTAAGTGTTGTTCCCATTGAAAAATGAATATAATCAAGCCCCTTTTCAGCCAATTTTTCAAGCAAATACATAGAATCATCAAAACGAATTCCAGGCACTTCTAACTCTTCTGGTGAAAAACGATATCCAACAATAAATTCAGGAGTTGCATATTGTTTAACCATGTTATGGGTAACATCTAAGATAGCAAGAGGGAACCTTGTACGATTATCACGATTTCCACCCCATTTATCATTTCGTTGATTTGAATTAGGAGAATAAAATTGTTGAATTAAATAAGTATTAGCTCCATGGATTTCTACCCCATCAAACCCTGCTTGAATGGCACGACGTACTGCTTGACCAAATTTGTCAATCATTTCGTCTACTTCTTCTGCCGTTAATGCAATTGGTGTAGGCGCATTTGGACGTGGGGCTGCAATCGCACTAGGCCCTACTGGTGATTGACCTCCAATTAATTTTGGTTCAACCATTCTTCCACCATGATAAACTTGAATAATGGCTTTCGATCCTTTTTCTTTGATCACTTGAGCAATTTTAGCTAAGCCTTCAATCTTATCATCACTATCTAAACCAATAGCACCAGGGAAAGCTAATCCTTTGTCGTCAACAAATCCACATTCAACAATAATAGTGCCGATTGTTCCTGATCTTGCTCGATAATATTCAATTAAATCATGCGTAACAGAACCATCATAAAAACCAGAACAAGTTGTCATTGGAGCCATCATAATACGGTTTTTTAGTTCAGCACCATTAGGCAGTGTCAGCGATTTAAAAATATTTTCATTTTTCATTTTTATATACCTAATCATTATTATTTAACCTTAAAAGCTACTGATAATGATAACATTAACAATAGTGATTCTCCAATTACATTAATTTCATTAATGCCTGTTTTGCTAATAGTAAATAGTGATTAGTATCATTTTTTCGACAAACTTTTTTTAGTTTTATTAGTTAATTAAAAAATTATTAATATAAATAAAGTAAAATTCTGTCAATTTTTGATGTTTTATTGTGCTTTAATTGTCAAATTCACAATTAAAAATCTAAAAAAAAACACTTTAACCTTTTCATTTAGTTATATATTTTTTGTAATTTTCATGTTGAACTTTAAATTATCTGAGATAAAATATTTTGAAGTATAACGCCAAGAGACTATCGGAATGTTTGTAATACCAATTAACAGATTAAAATCAACTTTCGATTTTTTATTTATTCTATTTTTTAATCCTCCTTTATGGAGGATTTTTTTTGGCTTTAAACCTCATATCTATCCATTTTTCTTTTATTACATATTAATAGTCAATTTTTCGTTGAGAATACGCACAATCAGGAGACAGTATGAAATCTTTAACCCCTTTTTATGATCCAACTATAAGTTATGAAGATAATTATGCTCAAGGTCCATTTGGACTTTTTAAGCAATTAGATAAAGCACAACAAGTCTCAACAAAACCTTCAAATTTTTTAAATGTTGAGGTTAATTTACCATTTGGTCAACCTGCAGGCCCACTACTAAACGCAAACTATATCAAAGCTGCTTTTGCTTATGGATTCGACTTATGTGTATATAAGACAGTAAGAACTAAATTACATAAATGTCATCCATTACCTAATGTTTTGTCAGTTCATCCTAACGGTAAATTGTCATCTAACTTAGATACTGTGCTAGCCGATACCAATTACAATCAACCATTATCAATAACCAATTCGTTTGGTGTTCCCTCTTTTTCGCCTGATGTTTGGCAACCAGATATGGCTGATGCAGTAAAATCTGCGGGTCATGGACAATGTGTTATTGGTAGTTTTCAAGGTACACAAGGTAACGGCGAAATTGAAAAAGATTATGCTTTAGCCGCAAAATTAGTTAAAGAAACCAATGCACCTATTCTTGAAGCAAATTTAAGTTGCCCAAATGAAGGTGCTAGCAAGTTACTTTGCTTTGATGTTGATAAAGTTGAACGAATTGTTAATGAAATTAAAACTGCAGTACCTGATCGTCCACTTATCTTAAAGTTAGCTTATTTTCCTGATGATGAAAGGATCGTTTCTTTATTAACCCGCGTAGGTTCCATTATCGACGGTTTAAGTGCAATCAACACACTATCAGCTAAACCAGTTGATGCTAAAGGTAATCCTGCTTTAGGTGAAAATAGAAAAGAAGGCGGTGTCTGTGGCGATGCAATTCGTTGGGCTGGTTTAGATATGGTAAGTCGTTTAGCTAAATATCGTAAACAAATGGATCTAAAATTTGCTATTGTGGGCGTCGGTGGAGTTAGTTCTAGTGAACATTATCATCAATTTATAAAAAATGGTGCTGATGCAGTTATGAGTGCAACTGGTGCCATGTGGAATCCACTCCTTGCAATAGAAATAAAAAAGAGTCTTTAGCCTTAAATAATAAGAAATGAATATTAACCGTACAGGGCATTATGCCCTGTTTTTATGATCTAATAAAAAAATGGTAATCATTTTTCTTAAAGTAAGAATAACAAAAAATAAGGTGTGCTAAAAATACTATTGCTAACATAATTCTGATTGGAATGGCAACACATTTTCAAACAAAAAAATTAAGGGGTAAGTGTTTTTTAAATTCAACGAGAGGCAAGTAGCCTAACGAAGAATGTAATCGTTTATGATTATACCAATAAGCATAAGCCGAAAAAGCGCGTTGTAACTCAGCTGCTTAGTTAAAACGTTGGCCTTTTACAAATTCCGTTTTAATTGTTTTAAATGTCGCTTCCGCTACCGCATTGTCATAAGGACATCTTTTCTTGCTTAATGAATGCGTGATATTAAATGTCTTAAAACAATCCGCTAATAGCCGATTATCAAACTCTTTACCTCGGTCTGAATGAAATAAATCTAATTTCGATAATGGCAGTTTAATTTGGCTTAATGCCGACATAACAAGCTCTGCTGTTTTATGTTGACCAACATGGTAACCGACAATTTGCCTATCGGATAAGTTCACTAAAACACATAAATAGTTCCAACGTTGCTTAACTTGAATATAGGTTAAATCCGCAACAACAATTTGTTTTTTATCACCGACATCAAATTGTCGTTGCAGGTGATTTTCTGCGGCGGTTTCATTCACTGCCGTAGTGTGAGATTGATAGCGTTTAACGGTGTATTTTGATACCAGCAATAAAGCTTTCATCACCCGAGCAATGTAACGGCGTGACACCCAAATATTCTCTTTCTATAAATCAAAACGAATTCGCCTTGTGCCATAAGACTGATAGCTTTGATTAAATAGTGTCACGATTTTATCGGCATAAAGCCCTACTGATTTTTGTCTATTCAATTTACACTAATAATAAGCATAATATCTTGATAATCCTAAATATTGACATAGTTTTGTTATGCTATAACGATGTCGATTTGCTTTTAGGATAGCGATTTTCGCCCTATTATCAGTGCTGCTTGCTTTAGGATATCGTTTTCCATACGGAGTTGTTTAAGCGCTTTGCGCAACGCGATTAACTCTTGTTCTTGTGGACTGCGATTATCTTTTGTTTTAAATGAGCCGCTTTGGCTTGCTTGCGTTATCCAACGGTCCAATGCTGATGGTGTCAATTCCTATTTTGCAACGATTTCACTACGTGATTTACCATGTTGATAAAGACTGACCATTTGCTGTTTAAAATCATCTGTGAATGTTCGTCTTTTGCGTTTAATCTTATTCATATTTGTTCCTTTTTTAGTTGTGATAAGTTTACCTTACCCCTTAAAAAAGTTGTATGATTTAGTGTAGCCGATCCATACAATTTGGTGTTCAGTCATTTTTTTCATAATTAAATCCCCTTTACTTTTATTATGGAGAATTTTCTACTTTTTTGCTGTGCTATTTTGGGGAGTGGTTACACTCCACACTATACTTTCCTGTAGTGACTCCAACGCCCATTTCAACAACTTCTGCGTCAGGAGCTTTTAACTCTTGCCCATTTAATAGTAAAAATAGATAACCAGAAAACATAGCGGTTCTTTTATTAGCATTTGCAAAAGGGTGATTTCTAATTAAACTCTCAATAAGAACAGCCGCTAACCTAAAAATATCCTCTGTTTGTTCGTGATACCTGTAAAGACTGGGTCTAGCTTGGGATGAGCCTAAGGTATTCTCATCACGAACATATATAGGCTCTTTAGGTGTCTGTAGTTTAATTAGCAATGAATTGATAAGCTTTATATCATCAACTGAAAGAAAATTGATTCCATCAACTATTTCCCCAATTTGTGACACTAGCATTCGTTAAACCTTTGATAAGTCTCTCATGGCTTTTTTGTAGCGAGCGAACCCAAAGGCAAAGGCATTTAAAACTTGCTCATTATGATTGCAGTCATTACTTAACGCAGGTTTTGCTTTAACCTCTACATGTTTGTCACGTGGAGGAATATAAAGACGATGTTCCTTTACTTGTGCGTGACCCATAAATTCACCTCATTAGTTTTTATATAAGAATGGCTGAAAACTAATAAGCTCTCAACCTTAAGTTGATTATAAATACCATAAGGTAAAGAGTAAAGAAAATTTATACTAATCACAAAAATTAATAGGTGCTATGTATTTGACTGTTACACGCTACTCATAACCCAAATCTAGGTTACCTTACAAATCATCACATTAGCTTTAAGTCGTCTTCATTATGAAGATAACTGATAATAAAAATCGCCTGAAAGCGGTTTATGTCTGCCTACTCGGCGGTGAACTATTTTACCTCCACTCAAAGCGAGAGCTACAAGGTTGTCCGTGAACATATAGCCCATGCTTTATTCCACAATCAAAATCAAAGCAGTGTTCTATAATATAAAAGAACTGATCATCATTTTTCTCGTATTTTCTAAAAATGGAATAAGCGACTAAATCCGCTAACTGAATTAATCGTGAAGACTTAGAATCCATAAATAAGGGAACTTCTGCAAACTTTCTCAATTTACCCCATGTATGTCCATCATGTTTAAATCGTTTTGATAATGATTGTATGGTTTTTTCTGTTGAGGATTCATCAAATATCATGATTCCACGCTGATCATCTTCATATCGATTATGAATTCTTTTGAGAAAATGATCAAACCTAGTCGATATTTGCTCGAATGCGATTTCTGAAACATCACCTGATTCTACTTTTGATTTATCAATAACAGCAGCAAAAAGCCTGACGTTTTTCCCATAATTTGTTTTTACTATGTTTAATGCTTTTTTAATTACATCAATTCTTTCTTCTTTTAAATATTTTCGCCAACTACCTTTTCCTGCCATCATTGGCGAACCATGCAGCTCAATAGCATCATAATCTTGGTCAAAACTAGATGCGATTAAATTTAAATCTTTTTCTAACCAATGAGTCTTTTTCTCATGAACAGAGATGCCAGCCAACACAAAATGTCTTTGACTATTATCTAAAATATGACCAGATTCATCCACATATAACAGATGCATAGAAAATCCTCAAAAAAAAAGCCGCAATAGCGACTTATATAATTAGGAAAGCCTACTGGAATCATATTCCAACGCGCCAAATTAAGTCAGCACTGTAAGCTCTTGTAAATAATAATAAGCTTTTTTATTACCAAGTCAATACAAAATTAAAATTAATTTTTGTTAACTTTTTTAATTCTCCATTATTTAACGCATAAAGTTTGCCAAAGTTTTCAAAATTGATTCTTCAGATTTTGAGTTTTATTTCTTATTACATTTCTAAACCGCCTACTCGGCGGTGAAAAATTTTACAAACGATTTTCCAAAGGCACACTTGGATCACTTTCTTTTATTGGTTTTGGTATTTCTATATCTACTTTAGGTAGAAAACTTAAACCATATTTGACAGTAAGATATTTTTGTTGCAACGCTGCTAATGATTGTTCTTTAGTGGCTATAGTCATTAACTTCATAGATAAAATCAGTCCACCGCTATATTTTGAAGCTTCATTTTTATCAATCTCAATTTCTTGTTTTATTGATTGTATTTCGCCTTGTAAATACTCGGCAAGTTCAGGGTTAGGGTTTGTAACCAACGTTTCGACTTTAACCGCTGATCCAGATTCAATGGAATTTATCCGTTGCTCAACTAAATTTTTGTTTGTTTTTAGAACTTCAAGTCTCGCAGCAATTAACGATTTTATTAATCCGCCACTGTATTGTTCATAATTTCCTGTAGCCGCTTTTATATCGTCGTTTATCTGTGTTAACTCAATATTCAATGTTGCCACTTTAGCTTTGTCTTCTTCTGATAATTGTTTATTGCACCCACTTACAAATAAAAGCAACAAAAAAATATAAATTGTATTTTTCAACATTTAATCACCCACTATAATCCGTTTTTAATTTTATTTTCATTCTCATTTTCTTTATCTGCTTTATATTTTGTAAATAACTCAGATTCATAGACAATGCTTAAATTACCTTTACCTCTTTCTATCCCCTCTAGCTGTAGAGATAAATGATTTCCAAAAACTGAGGCATAATAACCACATCCATCGTATTTTAAGCATTGATAAAATTCATCACTATCTTTGTAAAGCTTCAGCCCTACACTTTCAAAAGAATTTTTAGGTTTGCCAAATTTATTCGATAATGCTTCTTTATATTTAAAATATTCTTTTTTACCCTCGGTGCCATATATATCTGATGTTATTTTTTCATTCATAATAATTTTCATTGCTCCTAAATCTTTATGAACTAATACAAAATATTCAGTAAACTTCGGCAATGTCATTGGTGGAGATTTTAAAGAATATATAGATACATTTTCATCAATTGGAGTTGGGTCTAACACGGCACCAGCTTTAGACTCCAACTCTGCTACTGTCATACCCCATTTCAATCCAAGTGGAGCATCTGGATATTGTGTTTCAGCTAAAACAAATGGGTTTATTAAAAATGATGCTACAATAAAAATTAATTTCTTCATACCATTCTCCTATAAATAACTTTGATTAATAATTATCTGTTTTTTATAACGATCTCTTCATTCCATGATCCGCTTTCAAACAAACATCTGGCTTTAAAACTTTCTTTATTGCCAAATTTATTTTTTACATCAAAATAAACATCAACGGTTGCATTGCCATTTGTTTTATTGACGTCATAACTTGTACCCGTCAAAGAGTATAAATCGATCTCTCCATATTTACTTGCTTTACTTTTAATCAAATTATTACATTTATCAATAGCTAAATCTTTAGGGATAGCTTGTTCTAACTGAGTTTTGATGCTACCTCCATTATTTATAGTGTTTTCATCTATCGAAATTCTTGTCTTATTTTTACATTCAACAACGAATCTTAAATTATCTTTGACGCCCATATTCATAACATCAATATTAGAATCAGTTACATATTCACATTTTCCACTATCAACAACCGCCTTAGCTGCAATGTATCTCAATTTATTGACTTTATCAAAATCACTACCAAGCAAATCTCTTAATTCCTCAAAATCGTCAGGTTTATACTGGTACGATGTAACAAGGCTGTCAATACTTCTAATATATGGATCTTCCAATTTCTGACCTTTATCTAAATCAGATTGTTTAATCCATCCTTTATGAGTTTCAATCAAATAATCAGGGGATGTTAATCTAATATATGAAAATTCCCCATTAACACATTCCTCAATCACGCTCGTAGAAGAATCTACAGATAAATAATCAGTTTCTCCTGTTCTTTTTTTATACTCTTCATTAACTATAGGAATCATTTCCCCATCATTTTTTTTGTATAAAATGCTTTTCCATAAAACAGGATAGCTCTTACCTGTTATTGTTGCCTCTGAATCACATTCGGGAGGGATTGAGCTAGAATTAGATTTATCCTCATTGCAACCAAGCAAAAGCAAACTAATAAAACCAACTAAAAATATTTTTTTCATACCATCTCCTTAATTTTTGATAGATAGTATGAAATTTATTAACCAAGTGCAATAAAAAACCGCCCGAAAGCGGTTTATGTCTGCCTATTCGGCGGTGAACTGAGATAATTAGTTAACGTTCCTAATACGCTCTTTCTAAACTGCTTATGCAGCGGTAAACATTTGGCAATATCGTACTAAACCCAAGGCATTTTTTTTCTAAACCGCTTATGCAGCGGTAAACTAGATTATATCAAACATAGCCTTTTGTTTTAACTAAAATTTAACCATTTCACCAAAAATAACCCTTTTTTCTAGCACTTAAATTAATCTATATTTTTCAATGAATTAAAAAAGCGATTAAAAAAAGGGTGTAGAGTTTAACCTCAAAAAATACCAGAAAAAACCTTAATAAAATCAATACGTTTTTTGACTAGCTTTTTGGGTGAAAATATGAAAATTCATCTATAAAACCAACGCCGATTTAGTAACCCCCCAGGTCTTTGTTCTTCTTGAATTACACTTCTTAGTTGTAATAGTCTTTACTTAATCTGACATTTGAGTTATTTTATAACACAAAAAGGAGTGTAGTAGCTCAAACTTTATCAAAAAAGAAAAACAGGAAACAGGTGTAAAAAATAGAACTGTTAACGGTGTACTACAACAAATTAGAGGCGTACTTAATTGCGCATATGAGAATGATATGCTTGATAAAGTACCCGCTATAAAAATGTTACCAGAACCACCACCAAGACAAGTTATGCTAACACCGAATCAGGAAAAAAGGCTTGTTGATGAATTACCTGATCATTTAATACCTATTGTTCTTTTTGCACTAGCAACAGGTTTAAGAATGAGTAATATCACAGGCCTTTTGTGGGAAAATGTCGATATTAAAAATCGTCATGCATGGGTTAACATCGGTAGCGGTAAAGTAAAAACCGAAGGGATTGGTATTCCATTAAATAGCGTTGCATTGTATGTTTTAGAAAATTTGCAAGGCAAACACCCAACCAATGTTTTTACCCACAAAGGTAATCCAATAAAGCGTGCTAATTCAAAAGCATGGAGAAACGCTCGTAAAAGAGCTGGCCTATCCCATCTTAGATTTCACGATTTAAGGCATGTTTGGGCAAGCAGACACTCAATGAATGGCACTCATCCACACGCACTACAAGATTTAGGAGCGTGGAGTAAAGCTGATACAGTTAGAAGATATGCCCACTTATCTTCTAGGCATTTGCTAGCAGCTTCGGAAAATGCGTTATCAGAAAGTGTCACAAATTTGACACAAAGAGTATTGCAATAAAAAAAGCACTTTTGCGGAGTGCTTTAATCTATTGATATTCTTAAAGAATTGGCGGAACGGACGGGGCTCGAACCCGCGACCCCCTGCGTGACAGGCAGGTATTCTAACCAACTGAACTACCGCTCCGCTTTGTTTGAGAGTTTTAATGCTACAGCATTAAAGTAGGCGTGATATTAAAGATTATTTTTATTCACGTCAATAATTTTTTTTTAAATAAATGGTTAACTGAATGCAAAATAACCATTAATTCAAATTCCACAATGCTCCACCACTTTTTTTATCAATTTTTTTTAAAACTGACTCATGTTCAGAAAGTTCATATTCCGTTGCTTTTATTACTTTTAAAGGTGCACCACTACGCTCTATCCTTTTTATTGCATTTGGTTCGGATGAGGATAAATTATTTTCCTCGGAACTAAAAGATAAAGTCGTTTGTCCCCCTGTCATAGCCAAATAAACTTCAGCTAAAATTTCAGCATCTAATAAAGCACCATGCAATGTTCGGTGAGAATTATCTATCTGATAGCGTTCGCATAATGCATCTAAATTATTACGTTTACCAGGAAACAACCGTCTTGCCATCGATAAGGTATCAGTAACAAGACAATGATCGGCTGTTTTAAAATCTAGTCCACAAAGGCGAAATTCATAATCCATAAATCCCACATCAAACGAGGCGTTGTGAATGATTAATTCAGCACCATCAATAAATTTAATAAAATCATGTGCGATATTTTTAAAAATTGGCTTATCTTTAACAAACTCATCGCTGATACCATGCACGCTAAATGCACCTTCATCAATTAAGCGTTCTGGATTAATGTAAACGTGAAAATGATTGCCTGTTAAACGGCGATTAATCACCTCAACCGCACCAATTTCAATAATTTTATGTCCTTCATAATGATTATTACCATCTTGATTCATACCAGTTGTTTCAGTATCTAAAACGATTTGTCGTGTATAATTATGTGTCACTTTCTTCTCTTTTTATATCAAAAATTGGGGAAAAACATTTTTAATGATATAGTCTAGCACTAAAACACTTTAATGTTGATATCTACCAAAAATTGACTAAATTTATAAATTAATGGTAAACAAATTAAAGTACGTTAACTTATCATTTAATTGAGATAATTAATAAACCTAAATAGTTATAAAAGACTCAACACATGTTAAAAAAAATCGAAATATATACAGACGGTTCATGTCTTGGTAATCCTGGTCCTGGTGGCTATGCTGCTATATTAAAATATAAACAAACCGAAAAAATATTATCTGAAGGTTTTTTTAAAACAACAAATAATCGTATGGAATTATTAGCTGCAATTGTTGCTTTAGAACAAGTAAAGCAACCTTGCCAAATTGAACTGTATTCTGATAGCCAATATTTGCGTAATGGTATTATCAATTGGATCCATAGTTGGAAAAAAAATGGTTGGAAAACAGCCAACAAAAAATCTGTAAAAAATGTTGATTTATGGAAAAGACTTGATCAAGTCGTACAAACTCACAAAATTGAATGGATTTGGGTCAAAGGTCATGCTGGCCATATTGAAAACGAACGTTGCGATATTATAGCCAAAACACAAGCTCAATCTCCTACTTTGCAAGATACTGTATTTGAACAATCTATGCAGGATAATTAATAAAATAAAAAGGTTTTTGCTTAAATCGACTATTCATAAATAATGGTAAAAATAATATGCATCAACTTCATTGCATTCCAGCTTTAAAAGATAATTATATTTGGATTTTAACCAATTCAGCCAATCAAGCCATAATTATTGATCCTGGTGAAGCCAAGCCTGTAATTAATTATATAAACAAACATAAAATATCCCCCCTTGGAATTTTACTTACACATCACCATATTGATCACACTGGTGGGGTGTGCGAATTAAAAGCACAATATCAAAACATTGATGTTTACGGCCCCAATGAGATCGATTTACCAATTAATTATCTTATTAATCAAAATAAAGTTGATATTGGTGATTTTGATTTTGATGTAATTGTTGTACCAGGGCATACTCTTGGGCATTTAGCTTATTATTGTAGCCCCTATTTGTTTTCTGGTGATACTTTGTTTTCGGCTGGTTGTGGAAGGGTTTTTGAAGGTACTTATCAACAAATGTTAGATTCTTTAAAGCAATTAAAACAGCTACCTGATGATACATTAATTTGCGCAAGTCATGAATATACTTTATCAAATTTAGCATTTGCACGACAAATATTGCCTGATGACAAAAATATCAAAAATTATTTAAATTTGATTTCAAAAAAACAGATAACATTACCGTCTATTTTGTCTAAAGAAAAACAAATTAATTTATTTTTAAGATGTCATGAACAAAAATTGCAAAATAAGTTTAAATTTAACAATGAATTAGATCTGTTTGTTTTTTTTAGAAGCCAAAAAGACATTTTTTAGGTATAATGCCAACCTTAATTTGAGTAAAATTTACGAAACAATGAAAAAGTTATTAATATTTACAGTGTTATGTTTATTTTTAGGTGCGTGCCATCACCATGGGCCACGATATAATCCTGTTGTTAGAATAAAATATTCAAAAAATACAGCTAATAACGGAAATAATTCTGGTAGTTATGTATCTATCACTCAAAACCCGTGGCAATATATGCTTAATCAGATAGATGTAAATATTCCTGAAAATGGCCGAATTAAAGCAGAAAGAGAACGATTATTACGTAATCCAAAAGGATTTGAAACAGTTGCTTTGCGTTCTGAGCCTTATGTTTATTACATTATTAATCAACTTCGTAAGAATAATTTACCTACTGAATTAGCTTTAATTCCGCTTATTGAGAGCGCTTATGATCCTCTTGCAACATCGCCGGCACAAGCAGCAGGATTGTGGCAATTTGTACCTATCACAGCTAAAGAGTATGGATTACAACAAAGCAGTTCGTTTGATGCCCGACGGGATCTAATTGCATCAACTAACTCAGCAATTTCGTTATTACAAAATTTAAATAACCGTTTTAATGGCGATTGGCTATTAACACTTGCAGCTTATAATGCAGGAGAAGGGCGAGTCAGAAGAGCAATTGAGAAAAATCAGGCAAAAGGTTTACCTGTTAATTATTGGTCACTAGATTTGCCAACTGAAACTATGCATTATGTTCCTAAAATTCTAGCAATAATTGATATTGTTAAAAATAATAAACGATATGGCATTAAGTTGCCTGATTGTAGTTATGAAAATTCACTTGTCAGGATTGATATATCTAAGAATATTTCATTATCCAAAATCGCTAAATATTCTAAACTTTCACTTGATGAGCTAACGACATATAATGCAGGATATGTACAACAAACCGTAAATGGTCCTTTTCATTTGCTCGTTCCTTATTCTCATGCTAAAGATTTATTTACGAAGTTAAAAAAAGAAAATCTTGTTGCAAATGAAATTACAGAACTTTTACAAGATACATCTAGCGCTAATATGCCATTTGAGTTTAAATCAAATTTTAATCAAAAAACCAGTATTATAAATAAAAATACTTTTCCAAAAAATGCAAAAAAGATTGCCTATCTTGTTAAAGCAGGAGATAGTCTTTATTCGATAGCTCAAAATTATCGTGTAAAAATTACTGATATATTGCAATGGAATAATTTAAAAAATTCTAAAGTTCAAGAAGGTGATATCTTAACCATTAATCTTGCTAATGCAAATCCAATTTAAAATTAACCAATAAAGGGTTATGATCTGATGCAGTGGTGTTTATTATTTGCGCTGTATCAAGTTGTAGCCCTCGATAAAAAACAAAATCAAGCGGGTTACCCATAAATTTTTTTCGGAAATCGATATCAACTGAAAAATTAACTGGTTTAAGTTCAATTGAACGAACAAGTTGATATAATAAATTCAGTCTTTGCTTGCTCCAAGCATTAAAGTCTCCAGCTAAAATAACCGGTCCATTATGCTCTTTTATTCGATTTAATAGCATATGTATTTGCTGTCTATAAACTTTTACACCAATACTAAAATTTACAGAATGGATATTTGCGACTAATAATTTTTGTTTGGAATTACTAATGGGATAAATAGTAATCAAAGCAGATTTAGGCACTCTAATTAATGGTTCCTTTTCTTTAAAAGAAAAAATTGAGGTTGGCAATGAATCAGAAATTGTCATTACGCCAGCATAAATGCCATTCAAACAATAAGCAGGAACATGATCTGCAACTTTATTATAATGTGAAATAAAATTAAGTAATTGAGTCGTTGTTTGGGCTTCTTGCAATAATATTAGTTTAGTTTTATCTGCATATTGTTTGAGCATATCAATACAATCGACTCTTTTTTGTTTAAAAATATTCCAAACTAAAATCGAAAATGATGATTGTTCAATTAAAGGTTTATTTATTGATATTGGGCAATTAGGCAAAATCATCTCAACCTCGTTACTTGCCTGATATCGTAATGTATAACACCGTTTTTTAAACATTTTTACCGTTCAATTTTTGTTTTACGTATTCATCAAAAGATAAACTATCGCCCTGCTCTTTCCTTTTTTGTTTTTCAATAGATAAATTACGCTGTTGAATAAAATCACCATCTGTTAATAATGATAAAGGTTCAGACAGCAGTTGTTTTTTATATTGGTTTGCTAAAGCTAAACCAAATTTTGCAGTACCTAGATCACTTATTGCTTGTAGTGTTCTTGCTGATAAAGTTAATTCAGGCTGATCAAACATTAAATCTAATCGCTCACAAACTTTTCGATATTGTTGTTTATCATCTTTATGATCTAAAACATCAGCTACACGCAATAAATCTTTAAATAACTCATGTCCAACTTTGGCTAAAGGTTCTCGATAACTGTCACAGCCTATACTGATTTCAAGTCCAGGTTTTCGACCTTCCATAATAACTCTATTCCAATTTAATTTAGCACACTCTAGTTCTTGGCTACTCATTTCAGGTGCTGGTGCTAATGCACACCAAATTAAAAATAGATCAATAAAACGCACTTGCTCTTCAGTAATTCCTACTGGTGAAAATGGATTAACATCTAATGCACGAACTTCAATATATTCAATCCCACCTCGTAAAAGTGCATCAGAAGGTAATTCCTGAGCCATTGGCACTCGTTTAGGGCGAATAGGCGCATAAAACTCATTTTCTATTTGTAAAACATTATCATTTAATTGTTGATAATGACCATTAACTTTAATGCCCAATTGACTAAATTCAGCTGATTTTGTTCGTGTTGCACGTTTTAATCCTTCAACATATGTATCTAAATGGTTAAAGGTAATACCTAGCTGTTTTTGTGCGTTATTAGTATACCCAATATCACTTAATCTTAACGATGTTGCATAAGGTAAATAACAATTGCCATTTGTTTGTTCAATAAAGTCTTTAGCTTTTTGTGGATCTTGAATAAATGAAGAGCACATTGATGGCGATGCACCAAATAAATAAGGAATAACCCAACCAAATCGGTAATAGTTACGAATCAATGTAAAGTAACCTTCAGAAATAACAGCTTTACCCTCTTGAGAATTTTTGACACCATCTCTTGCTTGCCAAAACGCCATAGGCAATGAAAAATTATAATGAACTCCTGATATCGTTTGCATCATTGCCCCATAACGGTTTTTTAAGCCTTCACGATAAACCGTTTTGAAAAGCCCTTCATTTGATAAACCATATTGCGCTAAAATAATATCATCTTCGTTAGCGACAAAACACGGCATGCTCAATGGCCACATCATTTCATCACCAATATTTACGCTAGCATAACGATGTAAATCTCGTAAAAACGTTAGCATATAATCAATATTAGTATTAACAGGTGTTATAAATTCTAACATTGATTCGGCAAAATCGGTGGTAATCCACGGATGCGTTAATGCTGCGCCGATTTTGGAGGGAAAAGAAGTTTTTGATAATGACCCATCCGGTAAAATGCGTAAAGTTTCACGTTCAACACCGCGTTGAATACCTTGTAAAATGGTATAGTGTTTTTCTAACCAATTAAGTGCTTTTGATACATCTGGGATCATATTTATACTTCCTTAAAATGAAGTTATTTGATTTTCTATATTAGCATAATTTATGTATTACCTATGAGCTAATTTATAATAATGTTTAAAATAAAAATTAGCAGTTTTCTTATGAAATTGATAATTTAACAAATTATAACTATTCATTTTTATTGCAAAGCATTTCCTTTAATTATACTTCTAAATAATATCTATTTCATAGATAGGAGATAGTATTATTCTCGTTTTTATTATTAGCTTATTTAGTTTTTAGTCTTTTTTTGTAATAAGACTAACACCTCCATATGTGAAGTATGTGGGAACATATCAAATAGCTGCACTTTTTGGATTTGATAAATTGACAATAACGTTAAATCATCAACTAATGAAAATAAGTTACAACTTGAATATAAAATATAATTAGGAGCCATTTGCTCTAAATACTCTATAAGTATCTTACCTGCTCCTCGTCTTGGAGGATTCAATAAAACCAAATCAGGGACACTTTGTTGAGTTATTGCATATTGTGTTGCATCAAAAGACTTGAAAACCAGCTGTTTAAAACCAATCTTTTTTGCCGATAGGGTTGCACATTCAATTGCATCAGGGCTAATTTCAATTCCAGTTAATTGAATATTTTTTTTAGTTGAATGACTAACACAGCTTAAACCAAACCCACCTACCCCACAAAATAGATCCCAAATAGATTTTATATTTAAATTTGTGACCCAGTCACTTGCTGTCTTGTAAAGATTGCTAGCAACATAGGTATTTGTTTGAAAAAAGCTTTTAGATTTTATAAACAATGGAACCTTATTCAAAGTTATCGATAAAAAAGAGTTTTGGGTTAGCTCGATCTCTTCGTCTCCTTCTAAAATAGCTGAATGATTAGGCTGAATATTAATTGAAACCACCTGTAGGTTTTGAATTTTTTCTTGTAATTGATGAAAAGAATGCTTAATTTTTTCAACAAATTTGTGAGATCTCAAAACAAATCGCAACATAAAACCACTTGTTTCATCGCAACTACTTTCAGTAATAATAACGAACTTCAGTTCGCCTTTTCGCTTATTAATATTGTAAGGTACTAAGCCTTGTTTTCTAATATAAGTTCTTACTATTTTCAGAATATTTTGCATACTATTTGAATAGAGCGGACAATCACAAAGATCAACCACCTCATCACCAGTTTGAATACCTAATATCGGTTTTTCAACAGTGCCTAATACCACCATTTTGGCTTTATTTCGAAAAGCCGATTCTTTACTAGCAAAAGGATCTTTCACTTCTATAGGATTAAATTCACTTAATTGTTGAATCAGTGCTGTTTGTTTCCGTTCTAATTGAGTCTGGTAAGGATGATTTATCCAGTGACATGACAAACATTTTTTTTGTTGATAAAAGTGACATTGCATTGTGATTAAAGCCTTTTTTATAATGAAGATATTATATATAAAAATTGAACTAATATAATAAATAGTTTCAAATTTTATACTAAAACACATAGCTTTCCTGAAACTTTTTAACAAAAATTTTAAAAATACAAATAAAATGTGTAGTTAATAATCTGTTATGATTTGACGAAATACAGCTGTATGATAGGATATTGCCATCAACATTACAGGAAAAATTTAATGTCTATTAAGTTAAAAACCCCCGAAGAAATCGAAAAAATGCGCATAGCAGGAAAGCTTGCTGCTGAAGTATTAGAAATGATTGAGCCCTATGTTAAGCCAGGCATTAGTACTGGAGAGCTAGATAAAATCTGTTATGAATATATTGTTAATGTTCAAAAAGCGATTCCAGCAAATATTGGCTATAGCGGTTATCAACATACAAGCTGTATTTCAATTAATGACGTGGTTTGTCATGGCATTCCAAGTTTTGATAAAAAAATAAAAGATGGTGACATTCTGAATATTGATGTAACAGTGATTAAAGATGGTTATCATGGTGATACATCCAGAATGTACATAGCGGGTAAACCGACAATCGTTGGTGAAAAACTGTGTCAAGTAGCGCAAGAAAGTCTATATGAAGCAATTAGAATTATAAAACCCGGTATCCGTCTAAAAGAAATTGGTAAAACCATTCAAAAACATGTTGATAAATTTGGATTTTCATCTGTTAGAGAATACTGTGGTCACGGTATTGGCAAGGTTTATCATGATGAGCCTCAAGTTTTACATTATGACGCTGATGATGGCGGTGTCATTTTAAAATCAGGAATGACCTTTACCATTGAACCAATGATAAATACGGGTGATTGGCGTACTCGTACCATGAAAGATGGCTGGACAGTTAAAACCAAAGATCATGGACTTTCCGCTCAATATGAACATACTATTTTAGTTACTGATAATGGAGTTGAAGTCTTAACATTGCGTAGTAATGAAAACTTCCCTCGAATTATTGAACACTAAACAAAAACGATTCAACAATAGCTTATTGTTGAATCGTTTAACTTTATAAGTCTCTATCAATAATTTTTATATTCGAACTTTTTTGTGCTAATTTTTTATTTTGTTCATCGATTTTACTTCTATGTATATCTTTTTTTAGAGAACGAACATAAGAAGCACATATAATAGCAAACCCACTGTTTACACTTAGCAAAAACAATAAACCTATAATTAAACGCTTAAAAATTCGTTCCAGTTTAAATTTCATAAAATCTTAATATAATAAAGTATACAATTTACGTCGATAACTACTAGCTAACGGATTACTTGTACCAAGAGCAGCTAGTAAATCAAGTAACGTTTTTTTCACCTGCCCTTCACCTACATTAAGATCTTGGGTAAGTGGTTTAAATAATAACTCTAATGCCTCTTCATGACGTCCAACTTGCATTAATTGAGATGATAACTGAATCATAAGTTCAACATTATCAGGTTGTTTAGCTAGTTCAGCTTGTAATAATTGCAATTCAGGTGAATTTGCTGCTTGTTCAAGTAACTCGATTTCAGCTTGTAAACCATGAAAAGTGGAATCTTGATCTTGTAGAGGAATTGTTGCAAGCACATCTTTAGCTTCACTTAATTGTTTTTGTTCTATTTGTGATTTTGCTAGCATTAAAGCAATATCTGTTCTTGGTTTCCCAAGATGATCAGTAAGCGCTTTCCAAGCTTGTCTTAATAAAGGTAATGCTTGTTCATATTTTGCTTCATTAAATAAGTTTTTTGCCTCAATAAGTTTTAGTTCATCTTCGTTAGGTAAAAACTTTATTAAAAATTCTTTGATCGTTTCTTCTGACTGTGGGCCTTGAAAACCATCAACAGGTTGACCATTTTGAAAAAGATAAACAGTTGGAATTGCTCTTAAACCAAATTGAGCTGCTAGCATTTGTTCTTCATCACAATTAAGGCTAGCTAAAATAAATTGACCATGGTGTTCATTAGCTAATTTTGTCAATACGTTTGTCATTGCTTCATAATTTGGACTTCTTGCAGACCAAAAATAAAACAATACAGGGGATTGCGAGGATCTTTCTATCACCTCTTGAATATTTTGTTCATTAACATCAAAAATAAATTGATTTTGCATATTATGTCCTAGGTATATGGTTATTTATTCTTTAAAATTTTATCCATTAATCTATCAGGAAGCAAACGTTTAGCAATGGCAGCAATTTTAGTTATTTTTGTTACCCTGTAACGTATTTTAGGGGTTTTATGTTCCAGCGCATGAAATAAGTAAGGCAACACGGCTTCTGGCGGTAATGTAAATCGTTTGGCAATAGGTGGATTTTTTACAATATTTTCTTTTTCTGTTTGATTAACATTATTTGAAAAATATGTTTTTAATGGCCCTGGTTCAATTAGACTAACTTTAATATTGGTATTAGCTAATTCTAATCTTAGTACATCAGACCACGCTTCTAATGCATATTTACTTGCAGAATAAGCACCACGACCAGGGGTAGCAATAATGCCAACAATTGAGCTTGTTTGAATAATTCGCCCTTCATTTTGTTCAAGCATTGCAGGAAGTAATAATTGAGTTAATTGATGTATACCAAAAAAATTAGTTGAAAATTGTGCTTCTAACTGCTCACGACTAATTGTATTTAATCGCCCATACACACCAAAACCTGCATTATTAAATAACGCATCTAATTTACCATTCGTTAAGGTTAAAACTTCTTGAGCAGCTTGGTTAACTGAATCAGGATTATCTAAATCAAGCAGAACTGTTTCAAACCCTTGCTCAATAAGTTTTTTTTGATCAGATTGTTTGCGACATGACGCAATAACACGATACCCTCGTTTTTTTAAGGCAATTGCCGACACCAAACCTATTCCACTTGAACAGCCTGTAATAAAAATAGTTCGCAATTTTATAGCTCCGTTAATTCATATATTGTCAAGTTTATCCTCAACAATTATGATAGCACATCTAAATTCGAGTTATGCAAATAAGCAAGAGGATCCTATGAAAATCGCCATTATTGCAGCAATGGAAGAAGAAGTAGCCATATTAAAGAGTAAAATTACTCATTATCAAGTTGAACGTCATTTAGATTATGATTTTCATCTTGGAAAAATTTCAGGATGTGACATAGTTTTGCTTCAATCAGGTATTGGTAAAGTTGCTGCTGCATCGGGCACCACTGTACTATTAAATAACTATCAAGTTGACGCTGTTATCAATACGGGATCCGCTGGTGGGTTATCGGCCACTCTTAATATTGGTGATATTATTGTTTCAAAAGATGTTTTTTATCATGATGTTGATTTAACGGCTTTTGGTTACAAACCTGGCCAAATGGCTGGTTGTCCTGTTACATTTAAGGCAGATCAAAAATATCAATCACTCGCTCAACGTTGTATAAAAAAGCATGGCGTTAATGCGATTGAAGGATCAATTGGTAGTGGAGATGCATTTATCAATGGAAAAACCACATTGGAAAAAATAAAACAAACCTTTCCTGATGCAATCGCTGTTGAAATGGAAGCAGCAGCTATTGGTCATGTTTGTTGGCTATTTAAAGTCCCTTTTGTTGTCGTTCGAGCTATTTCAGATAATGGTGATAATGAGTCCGCTGTTGATTTCCAATCATTTTTAAAATTAGCAGCCACACAATCATCACTTATTGTAGAATCAATGCTAAGTGAACTTGCATAAACTACATTCTAAAATTACGTATATCCCCAAAAGCCAATCGTGTTTAAGATTGGTTTTTGCACTCAATAAAAATACTAGGCATCATCAATATCAAAACAATATTTTTCAAATAAATCTTTTCGCCAGCCTATTAATATCTCAGGCTTATCCCCACTTTTGCTAGCTCGCCATTTTACATATTGATTAATTAATCGACGAGAAAGTAACAAATCAGGATTAAGTCTAGTCTGCTTAGCTAGTTCTTTAGCAGCCTGCTTTAATTTATCGGTAATATACTTATAATTAGGATAACTACTCACCTTAAGAATAGGCGGAATGTCGGGTATTGGTTCAGATAAAATAGTTAAAATTGTTTGTCCATACAAACGAATTTCCTTTCCTTTCATACCAAGCTTATCTAGTTCAGCCAATGATGTTGGTAAGTAACGTGCAATTTTGAACAATACTTCCTCATGTATAACAAAGTTTAAAGCAATATCTTGTTCTTTAGCCAACTTGTATCGCCAATTAGCTAATTTATATAATTGTCCTAAACTTTTACCTTTTAGTTGCCAATTGTTTTTAATATTTAGATAAGCCTCTTTGGGATCCATAACTTCACATTTACGCATAACTGCCATTTGGCACTCTTGATAAGCTGCTTGTAAATAATTGTTTGCGCTTAATTGTGATTTTAAAATGTTTATTAAGGGAAAAAGATATAACACATCATTTATGGCATACTGGCATTGTCTTTCAGTTAATGGGCGTTTTAACCAATCTGTTCGAGTTTCGCTCTTATCAAGCTCTACCCCTAAATATTTTTTTACTAAATTAGCATAACCGCAACTAAGTGGATTATCTAAAAATGAAGCCAATATTTGACTATCGATAATAGATGTAGGTACTATTCCGAAGTAACGAAGAAAAACTTCGAGATCTTCACTGCACGAGTGGAAATATTTTTCAATTTTAGGATTATTTAAGATAATTAAAAAATCCTTCCAATCATTGATTGCTATGGGGTCAATTAATGCTGCATGTTTGCCATTAAATATTTGTAACAGTCCTAAATGAGGATAAAAGGTTCGAGTTCGGACAAATTCAGTATCTAATGCAATCGCCGAGCTATTTTCGATTTTAGAACAATAATCAGCTAACTGTTCATCATTAATAATAAGTTGATAAGACAAAGTTAAATTCCTATTCAGATAAGTCGATTTATTGTATGTGCTTTTCAAATGCAACATCAATTACCACAATTTCAGAACGGGTCATTAAGCGAATGGGCGGTCCCCAAAATCCATATCCACTACTGACTATACTGGTGAAATGATGCTCTTCATTTTGATACAGACCATAAGCATTTTTATACATTAATTTTTCTATAAGATTAATAGGAAATATTTGCCCTGCATGGGTATGCCCAGAAATCATTAAATCAACACCTAGCTTTTCTGGTTCAGTAAGATCTTTGGGTTGGTGATCTAATAAAATAACAGGTGTATTTGTATTTGCAAACATCATCAGCTCGTCCAATGTTGCTCTTTTTACATCATAAAGAGCTGAAGAAAAATCATCTCGCCCAATTAGTGTAATACCCACATCATCAAGATAGACAATATCATCCTTCAGAACTTTCATGTTTGCTTGTCTAAAAGCATGGATGATATCTTCTTCACGATTATTTTGTTTTCTAGTATTTAAATATTCATGGTTACCAAAAATAACATAAGTGCCGTATTTTGATTTTAGTTGTTGCAATTGCTTATCGAAACCATGTTCAATAAAAGGCGCTAAACGTTTATCTAATGTATCACCAGTAATTACAATAAAATCAGCATGTAATTGGTTTACTTTATCAATCATTTGCTGAATAAATTCAGTCGACGTTAATTCATTAATATGAATATCGCTAAGCTGCACAATACGTAAATGTTCAACATGGGCTGGTTTGTCAATTTTTACTTGATAATAAACGGGTTTGGGACTGATTGCCATTTTATGGCCCCAATAAAATAGTAACAAAACAGCGCTTATATAAATAATTTTAAGCCATAAATTAGGTTTTAATTTATTTTTGCTAAGTAAATAGATTGCATCAAAAATTAATAAAATAAAAATGCTACATAGAATTACAGCAAAAATAACATTGAAGAATAGACAAATATCACTAGAAATACCATCTAATACCCTAGAAAACACAAGAGATAACCCCGCGCTCACAACAACCACCCAATAGATGATTTTATAATAACCTGTTAAATGAAAATTAAACCAAAAAGCCCACCGTTTACCTAGATATACGGCCATTAAGATACAAATAATAATAATTATAAAAGGAACCACAAAATTAACAAAGCTCATAATTATTAGAAAAATTAAATATAAAAATGATATAATAACAGAATTATTTTTTATCGTACCAATAACTTTTATGGATATCAAAAAAGACCAATTATTTAGCGTACCCATCGAAAAATTGGGGGATTGGACTTTTGACGAAAAAGTTGCCGAAGTATTTCCTGATATGGTTCAGCGTTCTGTTCCTGGTTATTCAAATATTATCTCGATGATTGGCATGTTGGCAAAGCGATTTGTTCAGCCAAACTCAATGATCTATGATTTAGGCTGCTCTTTGGGTGCGGCAACACTTTCTATTCGTCGTAATGTTAATCAAGAAAATTGTCGAATAATTGCCATTGATAACTCTTTGCCAATGGTGGAGCGTTGTAAGCGACACATCGAATCCTACAAAGCCAATATACCTGTGGATGTAATTTGTGATGATATTTGTCATATTAACATGCAAAATGCATCAATGGTTGTACTCAATTTCACTTTACAATTTTTAACCCCGGAAAATCGTCAACATGTTTTAAATAATATCTATAATGCGTTAAAACCAAATGGCATTTTGGTACTATCTGAAAAATTTAGCTTTAATGATTCCACTATCGATGAGCTGCTATTTAATATGCATCATGATTTTAAACGAGCTAATGGCTACAGTGAACTGGAAATCAGCCAAAAGCGTAATATGCTAGAAAATGTGATGCTTACAGATACAATTGAAACTCATAAAAAACGGCTTGCTGATGCTGGTTTCTCCCACATTAATACTTGGTTTCAATGTTTTAATTTTGGCTCTATTATTGCCATAAAATAACAGTTTGATATAAGCGTAATTGACAAGGAACATACAATGATTGATTTTGGTGATTTTTACCAGATTATTGCAAAAAATAAACTTAGTAGCTGGCTTGAAGTATTGCCAGCACAACTCGCAAACTGGCAAAAACAGAATATTGATAACCGCTTTAATCAATGGCTCAATAGCATTAAGCATTTACCATCTATTACGCCTTATCAAATTGATTTATTGCATAGCGTAACAGTAAAAGCGCAAGAACCACTTTCTGCCGGCGAACAACAAAGAATTACCCAATTACTAAAAAATATGATGCCTTGGCGTAAAGGCCCGTTTCACTTGTATGGTATTGATATTGATACTGAATGGCGCTCAGATTGGAAATGGGAACGGTTAATTAACCATATAGATAATTTAGAAGAAAAAACCGTTTTGGATGTTGGTTGTAACAGCGGTTACCATTTATGGCGTATGATCGGCGCAGGAGCAAAACTCGCTGTTGGCATCGACCCTATGGCGCTTTATTTATGCCAATTTGAAGCAATTCGCAAACTACTAGGTAATGATCAGCGAGCGCATTTATTACCTCTCGGAATTGAACAACTACCAAAACTCAATGCCTTTGATACTGTATTTTCAATGGGGGTATTATACCATCGAAGATCGCCACTTGATCACCTTTACCAATTAAAAGATCAGCTTGTTGACGGTGGACAATTAATTCTTGAAACTTTAGTCATTGATGGTGAATTACATCAAGCATTAATGCCTGGGGAACGTTATGCACAAATGCGTAATGTTTACTTTATTCCATCGGTTCCAACAATGATTAACTGGTTATGCAAATGTGGATTTTCGGACGTAAAAATGGTCGATATATCACCAACAAATTTAGAGGAACAAAGGAAAACTGAATGGATGACTTCTGATTCACTAGCTGATTTTTTAGATCCAAATGATTTAAGCAAAACAATTGAAGGTTACCCTGCCCCAGTGCGAGCAGTTTTTATTGCTAAAAAATAAACTGAATTGATAATTATAAATACTATAATTTTAAATAGTTATCCGATATTTATCATCTATGGTTCAACACATGATGATAAAATACAGAAATTTTGTAACCATCCCCCCAAAATAGCACAACAAAAAAGTAGAAAATTCTCTATGATAAAAGTAAAGGGGATTTAATTATGAAAAAAATAACTGAACA